>CAYOQJ010000053.1:0-22230 GCA_964406095.1 uncultured Lentisphaeraceae bacterium | reverse complement strand
TGAATATGGTTTTTTCATCTTTTTCTCATACGTGGTTATATATAAGACACTTAAATTCGTGCCTTTCGTGATTTTCGTGGTTTAATTGATTTTTCTAGGTTTATTGCCGTTGCGTTGAACTTGAAAGCGCGTGAAAAATGGATCGGCTGGTTCATGTTCACTTCGAGCGTTAGCGCTTGGAGATCTTTTTGAAGGTTTCAGGCAGTTAAAAAGGACATGTCGGGGGCACGGCATGCAGCACAGCCAGACATTTGTGCTAGCTTGTGCGGCGGTAACGCACCGCTTGAGAATCACACTGGCTCAAGGTAAAACAAAAGAGAGAAGCTGTAAATCCTGGTCGAGAAAATTGATATTTGGCAATTAATCCGCCATGGCGGTTTTGGGTTGCTATATATATTCCAGATGAAATATCCCTGCCGGTTCTATGAGGGGCATTGCATTTCGCTTCTCATGAAAAGAGGGAAATTATATTATGACTACTCGACAAATTATAACACCCGGGCTTCGTCCCGCATGCGGGACTGCGTCGTGGCACAGCAGGAAGCGAGTCGTTGCGCGGCTCGCTACGCAGTCGTACACAATTGCAAAGCCGAACACCCGTCCTTATTTTCTGTTTTCAGGTTTGACCCCGACAAAACCGACAACACTTTGGACTTGCCAACCGGCTATTCAAGTAGCAAACTACAGGGTGCTTTTTTTGACAGGCGGAGGATTTCAGAGAATGCGGTCGATGGAGATAAAATGCAGGAAATGCGGCAGAGTCGCAATTGCCAGGCCGGAACCGGTTTACGAAGGATTTAAAAAAACCGCTACGAGTTACATATGCACCGAATGCGGTGAGATGTATCCAACGGAAACCGAGACACCCTTTGTAAATAAACCGGATCGTCCCGCTCTTTTCAGAGAAGAAGACAAACCAGAGGTCATCTCGATTTTCGATGATGACGAACGGCGACGATGCTGCAGCTGGTGCAAGCACTTCGTGGTCAATCCGTTCTCCCAACGCTGCGGACTTACCAATCGTGAGACCGATGCAACCGATATCTGCCCGCACTTTGAACCCGCTTAACCTTTAGTAATGTTGCGTAATAAATGTCCTGTAATAATAACTTTATCGATATACTCAATCAATGGCCCCCCGCAAGAGTTCGGGAACTGATAAGCTCAGCATCCGCACATGATGTTGAGCAGGCACTGAGGAGTACCGGAGGGATGTCACCACAGAATCTGGCGGCTCTGCTTTCACCTGCAGCCGACGGCTTTCTTGAACAGCTGGCTGAACTCTCAGAGCACTGGACGCGTCAGCGGTTTGGCCGGGCGGTGCAGTTTTTCGCACCGCTCTATGTTTCCAACTTCTGTATCAACGGCTGTCGCTATTGTGGCTTCAACACAGCAACCAAAGAGTGTGTGCGTAATGCGCTTACGGTCGATCAGGCGGTGGCGGAGGCGGAGTACCTGGCACAGCAGGGCTTTAAAAATATTTTGCTGGTCTCCGGCGAGGATCGAAAAAACACACCTCCGGAATACTTCGCGGAACTGGCCGGGCGAATCCGGCATCATTTCGCCTCGATCCAGATTGAGATTTATGCGCTTAGTAGCAAAGAATATAATCTGCTGGCACAAAACGGAATCGACGGCGTAACTATGTTTCAGGAGAGCTATAACCGCTCGATCTACGCCGATGTCCATGCCTATGGGCCCAAACGTGATTTTGATAACCGTATTGATGCGGTTGAGCGGGCTGCCGGCGCCGGGATGACCTTTGTGGGGCTCGGTGCGCTGCTGGGCCTCAGTAACTGGCGTGATGAGTGCTTTTACCTCGGTTTGCATGCCGACTATATTCAGAAACACTACTGGCGAAGCTGCGTTTCAATCTCGTTCCCGCGTATGCGTCCCGCTTTCGGCAGTGCTCCGGCACCGTATCCGGTTTCCGACCGCGATTTTGTGCACCTGATCTGCGCGCTGCGCGTAAATCTGCCCGATGCGATTATGATTCTCTCTACCCGTGAAGTGCCCGGATTCAGGGAAAAAATGGTGCGCATCGCGGTGACAAAAATTTCAGCCGGTGCCAAAACAACGCCGGGAGGATACTCGGTGGAAACCGAGGCGGAAGCGCAGTTTGATGTGGCCGATAAACGCCCGCTCGCGGAGGTCGCCCGCGCTATTGCCAGTATAGGCTTTGATCCGGTCATGAAAGACTGGGACCGCGCCTATGATTGAAAAATACTTCGACATCATTTGTTTACAAGCAAAGCAGAGGGTGCCTTTTCAAAATTTGAAAAATTCTGCTTTTACAGATTGACATATTAGAATAATTCAATATATTGTGTGCCATGAAGGGAGCAGAAAGATTTATTGACGACAGGGTTGTCAGCGCGGAATTTCTGGCCCGGGCGGCTGAGATGCTGAAGATGCTGGCCCATCCTCATCGCCTGAGGATCATCGAGTTGCTCAAGCGCGAAGGAGCTGTGGACGTGACCGGCATTGTCAATGAAATCACTATTCCGCAGTCTTCCGTCTCGCAGCATCTCAACCAGATGAAGCGTATGAATCTGTTGACCGCCGAACGAACCGGGCGCAAGGTGATTTACCGTATCAAAGACCCCCACGTGTTCAATCTGCTCGAGTGTATCTGCAGTAGCTATCACGAAGAGGACGTTAATCAAAAAGGGATGAAAGATGAAAGTTGTTGTAATAGGCGGCGTGGCCGCCGGACCTAAAACCGCTTCACGTATCAACCGGCTGTGTGACGATGCCGAGGTGACTGTTGTTGAAAAGGGCGAATTTCTCTCCTATGCCGGCTGTGGTTTGCCATATTATATTTCGGGTACGGTCAAGGACTCTAAAGAACTGATGTCCACTCCGGTCGGAACAGTGCGCGATACCGAATTTTTTAAGAATGTGAAAAATACCAGGGTGCTTAATCACACCGAGGCCACGGCAATTGACCGTGCGAGAAAAGTTGTCAAGGTTCGTACACGCGATGGTGAAGAACAGGAACTGCCTTACGATAAACTTGTTCTGGCCACCGGTGCCGATTCGACCATAGCTCCGATTCCCGGGGTGAAGCTTGGCAATATATACAGTCTGAAGGATATTCACGACGCTGACCGGATCAAAGCCAAACTCGCCGAGCATCAGGCTCTCAATGCTGTGATTGTGGGGGGCGGGCTGATTGGTGTCGAAGTGGCGGAGGCCTTTCATAAAATGGGCTGCCGCATCACGATTGTCGAATTTCTGCCGCAGGTGCTTGGCATACTGGATCCGGAAATGGCACTGCTGGTAAAGAATCACTTTGAGGCCAAAGGGGTCAAGGTGATGACTGGTACACGCGTAACGGAGTTTACGGGCGGGACACAGGTTGAAAAAGTGATCACCGATCGCGGTGAACTGTCGGCGGATATAGTGATTATGGCAGTCGGTGTTCGTCCGGCTACCAAACTGGCAGTGGATGCCGACCTGACAATCGGTCCGACGCGGGCTATCGCGGTCAATAATCAGATGCAGAGCTCTGATCCGGATATTTACGCGGTTGGTGACTGTGCCGAGAAGCTCAACATGATCACCGGCAAGCCAGCTTATGTTCCGCTGGGTTCGACCGCCAACAAGGAGGGCCGTGTAGCCGCCAATTCCATCTGCGGACATAGTGATAAATTTCCCGGCATTCTAGGCAGTGCCATCTGTAAAGTTTTCGACTACAATGTCGGGCGCACCGGACTCAGTGAAAAAGAGGCGGTCGAGGCCGGTTACGATGTGGTTACCTGCCTGGCACCGGCACCGGATAAACCGCATTTTATGCCCAGTGCCAAGCTGCTTTATCTCAAGCTTATTGCCGATCGTAAGAGTCGCCGCCTGCTTGGGGCGCAGGCTGCCGGAGCAGGCAATGCCGATAGGCGCATCGATATTGTGGCGATGGCACTGATGGCCGACATGACCGTTGATCAGCTGGCTAACGCCGATTTGTCATATGCTCCACCTTATTCGCCAGCTATCGACAATATCATTGCTGCCGCCAACACCCTGCGTAACAAGATGGACGGATTGATGGAGGGCATCACTCCGGCACAGGTTCTGGAGTTGCTTGACAAAGGGGACGATCTGACCCTGCTGGATGTTCGCTCGCCAGCGGAACTCGAGATGATGCGCATTGAGGGCAGTGTGCATATTCCCTTGGGGGCACTGCGGAAACGGTTGACTGAACTGGATAAAAACAAACCGATTATCGCATTCTGTAAGGTCTCATTGAGGGGCTATGAAGCAGCACTGATTCTTAATAAAGCCGGCTTCAGGGATGTAAAAGTTATGGATGGCGGCATCCTGATGTGGCCCGGTAAAATGGTCAGGGGCTAAGATAGGCCGGTTTTATGGCAATTACTTTTCATTATGAGGCAGGGTCATTGCAGACCGACAACCGCTCCGGCTGCAACCTATTGCAACTTGCCCAGGAGGCGGGGGTGCATATCGAAGCTAGGTGCGGCGGACAGGGTGCCTGCGGAAGTTGCATGGTTGTTCTGGGAGCTGGACGGTATCGTGTCTGCGGAGAAATAGTTGAAGTTCCGCCCCGACAGCGGCGTGAAGCTTTGGCCTGCCAGAGCTTCGTACTGGGTGCTGAGGCCGAAATTCATATTCTTCAACGCTCACTGATCTCTACCGAGAGCAGCCGCATTTCGGAAAGTTTTCAACTGCCGCGCTTTGATCGTCAACCGCGCTTTGCCACAGGTTACGGGGTAGCGGTTGACATCGGAACCACAACCGTAGTGGCGGTGCTTGTTCGACTCGACAGCGGTGAGATTCTCAGCTGTAAGTCAATGTACAACCAACAAATTCTCAAAGCGGATGATGTGATTTCCAGAATCAGCCTCTGCTCTGAACCGGCGGGGTTGAAAACTCTGCAGCAACTTGTAATTGATCATACCTTGAATCCGCTGATCAGCCAGCTCTGTGCGGATGGCGCGGTCGAACCGCATGAGATTGTCCATCTCTGTGTGGCCGGCAATACGGTGATGCTGCACATATTCTACGCTCTTTCTCCAGTCAGTATCGGTGTTCTGCCCTTTACTCCGTTGCAACGCTGCTTTGAGAGTACTGCGGAAAAACTTGGGATTGCCATCAAACCCTCCGCTCCGGTTGAAGCGGTACCGGCCGTCTCCGGTTATATCGGTGGCGACATCACCGCCGACATGCAACTCTCCGGCTTGACGAAACGCCGGGGTTGCGCACTGCTGGTTGACATCGGCACAAATGGCGAGATTGCTTTTTGGGACGGATCACAGATAACAGCCTGCGCTACTGCAGCTGGTCCCGCATTTGAGGGTGCCGGTATCATGTGCGGCACCCGGGCGGTCAGCGGTGCTATTGACACCATTGATTTCGAGGGGTCGCTGGACTTCAAGCTCTCTGTGATCGGTCTGGGTGAGCCGATCGGGCTATGCGGTTCAGCAGTCATAGATTTTATCGCCGCCGGTTTCCGCTGCGGCTTGATCAATATGATGGGCCGTTTCGATATCGAATTGTTGCGTGCGCATGGTCGTTACACCTCGGTGAACGGTGCGCATGCCTGTGTGATACACCGCACACAAGATTCAGACGAAACAGCCGATATAGTGATCACAGAACGCGATATCGCCGAGATTCTCAAGGCTAAAGCCGCAATATACAGCGGAATCAAAACACTGCTTACTGAAGCCACCCGAACCGTGCATGATCTGGAGGTCGTTATTCTGGCGGGCGGTTTCGCATCCTACATAAACTTAAACAACGCCTTTGAGATTGGATTACTGCCGACTCTCGGAATAGATCGTTATGAGATTATCGGCAACGGTTCACTGGCAGGCGCAATCGCACTTCTACTTAACCGTCAGCTCGCCGATGATTATCGGCTGCTGATTGACCAGCCGCATGTCGTTCACCTTAACCGGACGGCGAAGTTCACGGAGTATTATCAGGATGCGGTGGTGATTCCCAATCTGTGCCCGGAATGAAACGTTGCCCCCGGTTGAAAGCAACTTTAGTTGGTATTTGATTTCGATGGGCGTATTCTCTATAATCACGCTGTTATATGACTATTCTTTTCAAATATGTTCTACGTGAGTTTTTAAAGCCGCTCTTTTACTGCCTGACCGGGTTTCTGGGAATTTATGTCATCTTCGAGCTTTTCGATTCATTCAATCATATAGCGACCAACAATACCGACCCGTTGCTGCTGATCCAGTTTTTCACCGGTTACATATCGCCCTATCTGCAATGGATCATTCCCGCAGCTCTGTTGCTGGCCACTTTGTATACGCTGTGGAACTTCTGCCGTCACTCGGAAATTACTGCCATGCGGGCCAGCGGAACAGGATTCGGTGTGATTGTGAGTCCGCTTTTTGCGGTCGCGCTGGCTATGATGGCACTGGTGGCACTGATCAACGAATACTATGCGCCGACTGCCTCGGAAAAAGCTCAGGCTTTCAAAGACGCCGATTTTCAGGAGGTTAGATCAGATATACGTGAAAATGTTCCCTATATCAACCACGACGGGATGCGCTCATGGAGAATCAACCGTATGGATGCCCGTCACCCGGAGGTAGTGGAGGGTGTGCGTATCTCGTTTGATCGCCTAGACGGTAGCAAGCGGCTCGATATCACCGGTCGCAGAGCGGAGTATCTGGATGGTATGTGGTGGATTTTCTATCCACAATATCAATATTTTGATGAACTTAACCTGCCGATTGAAAATCCTAAACCGGAACTCGCTTCACTGGCTGTGCGGGCACTGCCTGAGTTGGATGAAAGCCCCGAGGACATCATGCTGATGAACAGATCAGCGCAATACTATAACATACGCAATCTGCGGCGTCTGCTTGCGAACAGCCCCAATCTCAATGAACGGGATGTAGTCGGGCTGCGTTACGATATTCAATCACGTATGGCCATTCCCTTTTCCTGTCTGATCATAACCCTTTTCGCCATTCCTGCCGGTGTCGCCACAAGCAGACAGAGTGTTTTCAAGGGAGTTATTACTGCGATTGCAATGTTTCTCGGATTTTACGCCGCCAATATGGGTTGTATGGTTCTGGCGAAGAACTGCCTGATACCAGCCACATTGGGAGCGTGGCTGCCCAATGTGATATTCTTTATCATCGGGCTGGTTCTGTTTTATCAACAACGCTGAATGCGGGAAGGGTGAAATTTAGTGCCTTTTCCCGCACGGCAATCAGGTGCTCCGGTGCATTGAAACCGTAGTTGCTACGAAGAGTATGCACCACCTCGTTGAGGAAAACTTCGGGCGTTGAAGCTCCGCTGGTGATGCCGATACACCTAACCTGATTCCACTCTGAATGCGCCAAATCCTCAAGCTGGCTTATAAGCAAAGTCGCGGTGCCCTGCGCCCGCGAACACTCCACCAGCCTGCGGCTGTTGGAACTGTTTTCCGAACCCAGCACCAGCACACGCTGGGTGTATAGCGCGAGTTTGCGCACGGCAGATTGACGATTACGTGTTGCGTAGCATACATCGATCCTCTCCGGCATTTGCAACCCGGGTAAACGCTCTTTCAAAATAACTTGAACTCCATCAACCTGTGCTGCGCCCAGTGTCGTTTGTGTAACCAGCCCGAACGGTTTGTCCCGCGGCAGTTCAAGTGCAGCGGCCTCGGCCTCATTCTCCACCACCAGAACCGCATCCGGAGCCTCGCCCGCAACTCCAATGACCTCCTCATGCGTGCGATGACCGATGCAGATAACTTTCATGCCGCGGCTGACAAACGCACGCACCTCGGCGTGCACTTTGGATACAAAAGGGCATACAGCATCCACAACTGCTAGATTGCGCTCAGCTGCGCGGCGCCTGATCTCAGGGGAAACTCCGTGTGCCGACAACAACAGTACCGAGCCCGGTGGAACTGCCTCAATTTCACTTACAAACCGCATGCCGCTTTTGCATAATTCATTCACAACCTGACGGTTATGAACAATCTGGTTGAGGCAGTACACCGGCTGCTGCTTGTGGCTGTCCAGAATTTTATGCGCGATCGCCACAGCCCGGGCCACCCCCGAGCAGAAACCGTGCGGCTCGACAACGATTATCCGCTTTACGTCACAACTTGCCACCCTTTTCCAGCTCCTCCAGTATCTGCTCTGCCGGTGTTCTGCAACGTTTTTTCTGATTGCAGTCTTTACAGGCTGGCACCACATTGCCCCGATTGCTACAGCCGCCGCGCGCCACCGGCACAACATGATCGAGCGTTAAAGCATCCGAACCCACATCTCTGCCACAGTAGTGACACACCCCTTTGTCCAGCTGGCAACGCCACCAGGCACTCCCGCGCAACGTACGCGCTTTGGCACGTTCTCGGGCTATATGCCGTGAGTCTTTGTGTATGTCAATCCAGTCTTTCATAACTCTCCCCGTTCAGAATAGCACGTAATTTGGAGGCGTGGATGTCTTCAGCTCTGGCCAGCATCTGAAAGGTATCCTTGAGCCGCGGTATTTTACAGTGTGTCGCTAAGGCCTCGTAAAATTTCACCTGTGCCTCTTCCCCTTCAATAGCTTCGCTTAACTCAGTGCGGTAGTCGCGTCCGGTAGCACCGGCAAGCATAAGCAGGCTCTCCCGCGGTGGCAGATCACCAACCATTGCCGAGGTCATCTGAATGTGATGCTCCTCATCGGCAATCAGCAGTCCGGCCTTCATCGCTTTCATGTGTGCCCGTTCCTCTTCGGCCAGCCAGTTGTAAAGTGCCTGTCGGGCGACATCTTTTTCACGGGCGGCAAGTTCTGTATATTTTTCAGCGGCGGCCGCTTCAAACATCATAGCGTGCTGAATGACATGACGCGACATCCAGTTATCCGGCGCGCTAATCGC
Source organism: uncultured Lentisphaeraceae bacterium (assembly GCA_964406095.1). Taxonomy (GTDB): domain Bacteria; phylum Verrucomicrobiota; class Kiritimatiellia; order RFP12; family UBA1067; genus M55B167. The sequence continues at coordinate 13,385 of CAYOQJ010000053.1, read as the reverse complement.
TACGCTCTGCGTCTCTTTCCTCTTTTTACGTACCACATCGGTAAGCATCGCCACACCGAAAAGCAAAAACATCAACCCGCCGCATATGCGGATCGTGCTCACATCCGGCATCCATCTGCGTAGCAGACCTCCCGCCAGAACACCCACTGCCGTAGATAAAATCAGAGCCAGCGAACCGGCCGCAAAAACCATCCAGCGGCTGGATGAACCTGCGGACTGCGCCATCACCGCCAACTGAGTTTTGTCACCTAGTTCCGCCAAAAAAATCAGGAGAAAGGTGCTAATAAAAATCTGCCAGTTCATAAAATCAGACCCCGTACACTCAAGCCGTAACCGGGTGCTTTTTTGCCCGCACATTGCCAACATCAATATATATAGTCTGCCAAGAGCACCATTACTCGCTATAAACTCAAATTCCGCCTCAGTTTGGTTACCTGCCCTGACTGTGCGTGCATGCACCTGTCTGCCTGACAGGCAGGCGCAGATAGGCGATGCTGCTTAGCAGGGCTGCTTTAGACCACACTTATACATAAAATCGGCTCTGTTATCAATGGATTTGTCCACAAATTTGAGAAGCGGATGTTGAGTTTTGACTTGAAAAAGAGCAGTTTTCCGCATATTATGCACAACCTTGTATGAGTTCAACCTCTGCACTCTCCGCATGGTTGCCGGCAGAGTGGTGTTTGGATAAGCAAACCCCAAAAAGATTAGGAAAAATATATGTCAAAAATTATTGAAATAAATTCCAGAGAGATTCTGGATTCACGTGGCAATCCTACCGTTGAAACCGAAGTTTACCTTGAATTCGGTCTGGTGGGACGCGCCGCTGTGCCCTCCGGCGCATCAACCGGCGAAAATGAGGCGGTCGAACTGCGCGACGACGATAAGAGCCGCTACCTCGGTAAAGGCACATTGAAAGCGGTTAAAAATGTCAATGAAGTTATCGCACCCGAGTTGATTGGGTATGAAGTGACCGATCAGGTGGCGATAGACCGTCTGATGATGGATATCGACGGTACCGAAACGAAGAGCAAGCTGGGAGCGAATGCGATTCTCTCTGTTTCGCTGGCCTGTGCCGATGCCGCTGCTAAGGAGCTGGGGCTACCACTTTTCCGCTATATCGGTGGAACAAACTCCAAAGTATTGCCGGTGCCGATGATGAATATCATCAATGGTGGCTCGCACTCAGACGCTCCAATCGCCTTTCAGGAGTTTATGATCCGTCCGGTCGGTGCTCCCTCTTTCCGTGAGGGGTTGCGTATGGGTGCGGAGGTCTTCCACAGCCTCAAGAAGGTGCTGCATGATCGCGGTCTGAGTACCGCCGTGGGCGATGAAGGCGGATTTGCTCCAACTCTGGAAGGCACCGAGGACGCTCTCGATTCGATTATAAAAGCCATTGAGCTGGCCGGATACAAGCCCGGCCGTAAGTGCGACGGCGGCGATGTCTCGATCGCACTGGATTGCGCCGCCTCCGAGTTCTACAGCGACGGCATCTACGACTATGCCAAATTTGAAGGTGATTCCGGTGCCAAACGCAGTAGTGCCGAACAGGCCGATTACCTGGCTGAGCTGATTACCAAGTATCCGATCGATTCCATCGAGGATGGCTGCGATGAGAATGACTGGGATGGCTGGAAAGTTCTAACTGATAAAATCGGCGACAAGTGTCAGCTGGTCGGCGATGATCTTTTTGTCACCAATGTCAAGTTTCTCAAACGCGGTATTGATGAAGGTTGCGGCAATTCAATCCTGATCAAGGTTAATCAGATCGGAACTTTAACCGAAACACTGGATGCGATCGAAATGGCGCATAAAGCCGGATTCACGGCGGTTGTGAGTCATCGCTCCGGTGAGACCGAAGACACCGCCATTGCCGATATCTCGGTGGCGGTAAATGCCGGCCAAATCAAAACCGGTTCTCTCAGCCGCACCGATCGTATCTGCAAGTACAATCAATTACTGCGTATCGAAGAGATGCTGGGCGATGAGGCTCTCTACGGAGGCTGAGCAATAAACAACTCCCCCATTTAGGACGGAAGGCCGGCTCGCGCAGTGTCGTGGCCGGTCTTTTGCTTGGGCAATCCGCCAATCAACACCACAACCACAACCGTGATCTGTGATTCCAACATTTCTCCCAAGTCGCGGATACGCCCTTTTTCTTTTGCCAAATTTAAGGGATAAAGGTACAATCAGACACATTATGGCATATGAAGTATTAGCACGCAAGTGGCGTCCGACCGGCTTCGATGATGTTGTCGGGCAGGAGCATGTTACCCGTACTCTAAAAAACGCGATAATTCACAATCGCGTTGCGCACGCCTATATCTTTGTCGGCCCCCGGGGTATCGGTAAAACCTCGCTGGCACGCATCTTCGCCAGAGCACTCAACTGTAAAAAAGGACCTACCGTCACACCTTGTGACCAGTGCTCTATCTGTAAAGAGATTATGGCGGGTACCTCACTGGATGTGCTTGAAATCGACGGTGCTTCGAATAACGGAGTCGACCAGGTGCGCGATCTGCGCGAGCAGGTGCAGTTCGCACCAGCCAACGGACTCTATAAAATCATTATAATAGACGAAGTACACATGCTTTCGCCCGCCGCATTCAATGCGCTGCTGAAAACCCTCGAGGAACCGCCGCCGCATGTGAAGTTTATCTTTGCCACCACCGAAGGCCATAAGCTACTGCCCACAATAGTTTCGCGTTGTCAACGTTTTGATCTGCGCCGTATTCAGACACCAGCGATTGTGAGTCGGTTAGCCTATATTTGTGACCAGGAAAAGATTGAGATCACCGAAGACGCGCTATTGGCAATTGCGCGTGGCGCGGAAGGTGGTATGCGTGACGCGCTTTCGGCACTTGATCAACTTATCTCTTTTAAGGGCGAACAGCTGACCGAGGATGATGTGCTGGCCGTTTTCGGCTTGGTCTCACGAGCCTCGCTGGAAGCACTCTCGGCCGCAATCCTCCAAGGGGATATACCTGAAATTCTTGAAATGATCAATAAGTTTGACAGTGCCGGGAAGGATATGAGCCGTCTTGTTTTCGAGTTGATGGAACATTTTCGCGGGCTGTTGCTGTATCATCATGTGGGTGACGAACTGGCGGGTCTGGGAGCTACACTTGAGCAGACCGGTGTTTATGCTGAACAAAAGAAACTTGCGGATGCCGACAAGGTGCTGCAGATCACCGATATGCTGGGTGAGATGGAAGGACGCCTGCGTTATGCGCTTTCGGTTCGAACGCTGATTGAACTCTCACTGATCCGCTGCGCCCGACTGGTGCAAGCCGTGTCGCTTGAAGCTGTGCTACGCCGACTCAATGAGGTGCGCTACGCCGGAGAGGTTGATGCCTCTGACAACAGATCGCCTGCGAAGCCGCCAACGGACAAAGTGTCGCCGAAGCCACAAAAAACGGATCAGAGCGCGGCTTCCCCAACTGCGGTGCCGAGTTTTAAGCCCATCGTTCCACCCTCGGTTGAAAAGAATTCGGACGATAAGTCGGCTGACGCAACCCAGAAAAAAGCCGGGATAGCACGTAAGCAGATTGCGGAACCAGTAAAACAAGAACCGGCTAAAAAGAAGTTGACCCGTGAAGAGATCGACACCGAAGTTAAAAATCTGCACGACGACCCGCATCTCGGTGATGCACTCAGCATCCTGGGTGGCAAGGTGGTTGATGTTGAACATTAACGCTCTGTAACAGCCTGCCCCGCATCGGTGACACCTTTTTGCGATTCTAAAACCCGGTTAAAATCACTGAAAATATATTTTGGAACAAAAATTTACCGAGTCATTGGTTGCGCAGAGCCAAGCTCATGAACTCGGCGCGGGTGGCTTGCTCATTGTGAAAACTGCCCAGCACCGATGAGGTGGTCATTACACTGTTCTGTTTTTCAACACCGCGCATCATCATGCAGAGATGCTTGCACTCCATCACCACACCCACCCCTTCGGCACCGGTTGTGTCCATAATCGTACGGGCAATCTGTTCCGTCAGCCGTTCCTGAATCTGCAGACGACGGGCGTATACCTCGACAATACGAGCAAGCTTGCTTACCCCCACCACTTTTTCCTGAGCAATGTAACCGATGTGACATTTACCGTAGAAAGGTAGCATATGGTGTTCACAGAGCGAATAAACTTCAATGTCCCGTGCGATAATCATGTTGTTGGATGCCGACTCAAACAGGGCGTTGTTGATAACATCTTTCGGGTCCGATGTGTAACCCTTCGTGAGAAACTGCCAGGCCTTGGCCGCCCGCATAGGAGTGTCCTGTAAGCCTTCACGTTGCGGATCCTCGCCGATTTCGATTAGCAGTTCATGTATCAGCCTTTGTACTTTTTCAATGTTCATCGGTCTTTCCTTCCTTCTTTAAAACATACAGAATTTTAACTCGAATTTCTTCCTGCCACAACCAATTGCAGTTCTGTTGAGAAACACTCTGAATATTCAAGTCCCGTGTGGTCATGCGAAATCGCCAGTTCGGTCAGCATCGCCCGCATTCCCGGGATTTTCAGTTGAGCCGCCGTCTCTAAGAGAGGTACAGCAATAAAATTACGCCTCGTGATCTCAGGATCTGGGATGATCAGACCCTCCTGCCTGATGATCTCCTCTCCGTAAAGGATGAGATCGAGATCAATCGTTCTGGCGGCGTAGCTGTCACCGGTTCTCACCCTTCCGAGCTGCTTTTCAATCCGGCTTAAAACATCACGCTTGAGGCTGAGAGGAGCGAGAGAGGTAACAATCTTCCAGACGCAGTTGATATAACGATTCTGATCAGGACGTTCGAGAGCCTCGCTATAGTAACAGTTGGAGATAGCGTCAATTACTACAAAGCCGCACAACAATTCAAGTGCCCGCTTGATGTTGCGTTCAGCTGAGATGTTCGAGCCAACCCCGATATAAGCGGTTTTATTCACGACTGCGGGAAATCTCCACCTCTACGGTACGGGCGAAACGCAAAGCTCCGGGTTTACTGAGAGATACATCCACCCGCATTACTTTTTCATCTTCGAGACAGATCTGAGCAATCAAATGTGCCAACCGCTCCACTAGCATGAATGATGAGTTTTCCACTTTTTCGATTACATGTTTTTTGATGGATACATAGTCAACTGTGTCTTCAATACTGTCACTGTGACATGCTTTTGAAAAATCGGTGTGCAGGGTGATGTTAATGATCACATTCTGCGGCGCTTTGCGTTCCCATTCACGTATGCCTATGATGCAGCGTAGGAGTAGGTCCTTGATGTGTATTTTATCGTAATAATCAGGCTTCATAACTACTTCCTCTGAGATGACGTCCTCCGTCAACATAGATGATCTGTCCGGTGATAAAGGTGTTGCGCAATAAAAAAAGGACAGCGTCGCAGACCTGTTCAGCTCTGCCGTAGCACTGCAACGGCAGCGAATGACAGCGTGAACGCAGATACTCGTTATCTTCACCCGCAGGCGGCAGCACCAGCCCCGGCGCCACACCGTTGACACGAATTGCAGGTGCCAGTTCACGGGCCAGCATGCGCGTCAGAGTGAAAAGGGTGCGCTTAGATATGTGATAGGCGGCATGCTCGTTGTCACACTCCAAAATACGCGTGTCGAGCATATTGATGATGTTGCCGCCGCATTTCTGTGCGGCCATGCACTGCGATAGCAGCAAAGGAGCGAGAACGTGGATGTTCATGTTGAGGTTGAACTCTGCAGCGGTCAGAGATTCAGGACGCCCCTGCTCAAAAATGCTGGCGTTGTTGATTAGAATGCTGATGTCAGTTCCGGCTGCCAAACGTGCGGCGGCAAAGAGCGTAGCCGCCTGACCAGGTTCAGCCAAATCCGCCTGCACAATCCAAGCACGTCCGCCACGATCTTGGATGAAGCGTGCCGTATCTTCAGCAGCACCGCGTGAATTGTTGTAGTGCACAACAACACCGTCGCTCACGTCGGCAATAGCAATCGCGAGCGCACGTCCCAGCCGCTGCGAAGCACCAGTGATCAGTGCGATACTGCTTTTAATTGGATACGCCATTACAAATAACTTATCAAAAGGAAACAAGGCCGTGCAAGCTTCCAGATCGCCCGATTTCCCGTGCAACACGCAAAAAATACCTGTTCAGCATTTTATGTGCAATACCTGTAATGTTATGCTATTATGTGAAAGTATGAAGTTGAGTGTACTTTTTGTTTTATGCGCGTTTTCAGCCTTAGCCCAGTTTTCACCTGATGAACAGATGCGTTTCTGTTCATATACCAATGCGGTGGGGGAATTTTTTCAGTGGCGGATGAGCTCACCACGCTATCCGGCTGCGGGACGTAAATATCCTTTGATCGTATTTCTGCATGGCTCAGGTGAGTGCGGTACCGACAATAAACGCCATATCAGGATCGGTCTGCCACGTCTACTGCATACTCTGCGCCTGCTCAACCACGAAGCAATAGTGCTTGCTCCGCAATGCCAGCAAGGTAATTGGTGGGTTAAACGACTTGCCATGTCGGATGATTACCGTATGGATGGGAGTCCGACCGTAGCGATGGAGGCGCTGATAGAACTCATCAAGCATGTTACAGCAGAGTATCCAGTGGATTCCGACCGTGTCTATATAACCGGACTTTCTCTGGGAGGTTTCGGCACATGGGATGCAGTTCAGCGCTATCCTAACAACTTCGCCGCCGCCGTTCCGATCTGCGCAGGCGGCGACATTCATGCGGTAAAATCCCTTAAGAATCTTCCGGTCTGGGTTTTTCACGGCGATAAAGATACCAATGTGAGTGTCGAATGCTCACGTCGTATGGTTGCGGCCATGCGTGCAGCCGGTTGCCGTAAACTTCGCTATACGGAATATCCGGGAGTGGCACACAACTGCTGGGATCGTGCATATTCCGACAAGGAGATGGTGACCTGGATGCTCCAACAAACCCGATATAAAAAGCCGCCGTTCTGGAAATTCTGGGCCAGATAACTGCCAAACGAAACACCACTGCAAATACTCCACTTAGGTTTTCAGTGTAAAGTTACGGTACGGAGAAATTTATGAGATACTTGAAATGCTGGGCAGAAATTTTACTGTGCTGCGCTGTAGCTCTGTCGACAGCGGCAGAACCCTTGTTTGAAAAGCCGCGGACCTTCCGCCAGCACAAGATGCTTCTGTTGAATATGATGCAGGCCATCCAGTTAGGTGATATCGAAAAGATGGAGGCGATCTGTCGCAAGGCGGTTGAGGTGATGCCGGATGATGCCACCTGGCGCTATAACCTGGCCTGTGCACTGGCCCATCGTGCCGATAAAAGCAAGGCGCTGGATACGCTCGAGAGGGCCATCGAACTCGGTTTCAGAAATGCTGAGGCGATCGAACAGGATAGCGACCTTAAACAGCTCAAGGGTGAAATACGGTTTGACGAGCTGCTTCAAAAAGCACGGAATATGCATGATAAACCAGTGCCCGGAGTGCCAGAGTTGAAGCCCCCTACGATAGTGATGGGGCTGCCCGTTGAAATCAATCCGTCGAATACCGTTTGGAATATGGACGCAGGATGTTTTCAAAGTCACTTCAATCTGATGCAGCCCTCGCAGGCTGACGCCCGAAGTAACACCTACAACGGTCCAGTCATGGGAAAAATACGTGACTGGTTGAAAAAGGGCGAAGCATCAGGCAATGGCGGCGACCTCTATATGAACCGGGATCGCGGCCATTCAATGCTTCAGACAACGGATTTCCCTTTGATGACACCGGTCAGATATTGCCAGGATGCTGTCGATGCCGACGTTGATCACAATCTACCCAATACCATCTTTGATTATCCGCTGATCGGCAACTGCTCTATGGCAATGACTCAAGGTGTCTTCTGGCGCAGTCTGCCGCGGGCAGCCATGGTCGATCAGTTCGCCGCGATAACTCAATGTCGCCTGTACCTGCTGAATCAGATGTGGGTCTACCCGGAACACAATGATTATGATGCCGAAAAGGGCGATCTTTTCCCGGTCAACGCGCCTTTCTTCACCGTTGCACAAGGTTCATCATTCGCCGATCAACCCCTTGTGAGAGCATTTGTCGCCGCTATGGCAGCCCTGCCGCCCGAAACGAAAAAAATGTTGATCAGAAAACGAATTCTTGCGCCGAATCTGCAGATGCTGCTGCGTTACAGCTCACTCCGTAACAGGGAGCCTTCACAATACCTCTCCGGCGCAGCACATCCGGTTGTTTTTTCGGCGGAGGATATCAATGTCACCAATCTGGTAGAGATGGCACATGCTCTGCGTGTTGAAGATACGCTGCCTCCAGTAGCACTTCAGGTTGTCAGAGAAGATCAGGCAGTTGCCGGTGTTGATTACTTCGACCAGTTGCCGGAAACACTTTTTAATACACCGGTCTGCATTGCGCGTATGTTCCGCAGCCGGGCTTATAAGCGCCGGATGCGGATTGAAGCGCAGGCCCCCATTGCCGGAGAAGCGACCTATAAATGGGTTCTGCTGCAAGGCAACCCTTCCAAAGTGCAGATTAAAGAGTTGGACGCGCAAGGTTCCCGTGTTGAGCTTACCATAGCCTGGCATGGCTGGTACCGCCCCCTGGATGCTGACGGAACGCCCGCCCGGCTGATGAGCAGCCGAGTGGATATAGGCTGCTTTCTCAAAGGTGAAAAATACTGTTCCGCCCCTTCAATCGTTTCGGTTTACTGCGATCCCGCCGAACAGCGCCTTTACAACGAAGGCCGCGTTGTTTCTATCGATTACAACAATCCTGACAAGCACTACTCTGATCCTGCCCTGGCAGTGCTTAAACCATGGAAAGACCTCTTTGTTTATAATGATGCCGGTAAATTGCGTGGCTGGTATCGTAAGCTCGGGGATCGAAACGATCGTTTCACCTTTGCCGGACACCGCGTGCTGACAACCGATGCTCAGGAGCGTCCGGTGCGCGCCTGCGCTGTGGATTATCTGCCGCGACACTCCGGCTCCGCAGGAACTCTGCCTCTTATGACTTATACCGACAGTTCAGAGGTCTTCATCTACCACTATAGCTCGGATAAGGATTTGATCGGCAAATTCACACCGGAACGTTAAAGTGTCCACAGGGCCGCAGAACGTGTGCAGGTTTGTCTCTTTAGGGCCTTGTATGCCATTTCGGGAAAGTGTAAACTTTACGCAACAACTATTGAGTAGGGGACGCTATGAAAATATCCGTTTCGATTGCGGTATCTATGGCGACAGCCGTGATTTGGACAGCATGGGGTGCTGATGAGTTTGATGATTTCGAGCAGTTTGAGAACGAGATCCGTCAGCAGGTGGATGCTGTTGATGTGGCCGATCCACTGGAACAGATCAATCGCGGCATCTGGTGGTTCAACGACAAACTTTACTTTTATCTGCTTAAACCGGTGGCAGGCGGATACAAATATGTAACTCCGCAACCGGTGCGTGAGTCTGTGTATAATTTCTTTGAGAATCTGGCTTTCCCTAAACGACTGGCGAACAACCTGCTTCAACTTAAGTTCCGAGGAGCTGCCGAAGAGTTGCGTAATTTTACATTCAATTCCACGGCCGGTTGCCTGGGCTTTTTTAATGTCACCAAAAATCATTACGGTTGGAATGACCGTAATGAGGATTTCGGACAGACTATGGCTAGCTATGGTGCCGATCCCTGGATGACGGTACATCTGCCGCTACTCGGACCTTCCAATTTGCGTGATACCCTCGGCAAACTGCCTGATATGTTTCTGGATCCAGTGATGTATATCGACTCATGGGGCGCACGGATGGCCATTAGAGGCGGTGAACGTGTTAATTACACCTCACTGAATATCGGTTTTTATGAAGGAATCAAAGAGGAACAACTGGACGTGTATAGATTCCTTCAGGACGCTTATGAACAAAACAGGTTGCAGAAAATAAAGGAGTAAGGTGAGATGAGAAAACTGATTGCACTTGGTGTTGCGCTATGTCTGACAGCACAATTTTGTCGCGGAGGTGCCGATGAGGATACTCGACTGGCCCTGGAAAGAACAATAGATAAGGGCGTCGCTATCCTTAAAGATAAAGCAATCTGCGATCAGGATAAACTGAAAGCGTTTGATACCCTGTTGTTACAGAACTGCCATACGGAACTGATGGCAATGCTCTCTTTGGGGCGGGCGGGATGGATGACCCTCGATAAAAAGCAGCGTGATGAGTTCGTTAAAGCATTTCTGGGTGTCATCACCCGTAGCTACTACAATAAGTTGAGCCAGGTTGATGTGTCACACTTCGCAGTGGATTATCTGGACAATATTAAACTCAGTGATACCCGCAGAACGATCAGAACCGTGATGAAAAACACCGGAGATGGTTTCAAGGTGGATTACAAGTTCGCTCTGCGTGGTAAGAACTGGGCTATCTATGATATAGAGGTCGAGGGTATCAGCCTGATCGCATCCTATCGATCGCAGTTTGCCGACTTCATCAAGAACAGTTCGGCGTCAGCACTTTTAAGTGAACTGCAGAACAATAACAGAAGGTTTGAGGCTGAGGCTGTGCAGCAGCAGTAACAAAGGAGGATGCTGAGGTGCGTCTACATGATATTTATCGCAGAGCGGTGATAAACGCGCCGCGCAGAACCCTGTTGGCAATGTCACTGATCGGAGTCTTCTTTCTCGTACAATCGCGTCACTTTTTTCTCGATGCGTCGAGTGAGTCTCTGATGCTCGCAAGCGATCCTGAACTGGTGGAATTTCGTAAAATAAATGCCCGCTATGATACCCAGGATTCTCTGCTGGCGGTTACCTTTACGCCACATGACGGTCAAATATTCACGAAAAACGGGTTGGCACGTCTGCGTTCGTTGCGTACGGAACTTCGAAAACTGCCCAAGGTCAGCCAGGTTGTAACTCTGCTGGATGTTCCGCTCTTTCGTAACCCACCCGTGCCAATGGCTCAGGTGACCGATAATGTCAAGACACTCGATCATCCGGATGTCGACATCCAATTGGCCCGAGAGGAGCTGCTTTCCAGCGAAGCCTATAAACAGCAGCTGATCAGCACAGATGGGAAAACCGCCTTGATTGCGGTTTATATCAAGTCTAACTCCGAATTAGAGAGTCTCCGCGATCAGCGGACGGCCCTCCAGCTGGCAATTGACCGCGGAGAAGATGTTGAAAAAAACCGCGCCGCCTATGATCGTCTAACGAACCAACTGCGTGAATTGCAGCAAATGTTTAATCGCGAGCGGGATATTATGCTGCGCGAACTGCGTAAAATGCTTGTGCCGTTCCGCGAATTGGGCGAAATCCATATTGGTGGCGAAATTATGGTCGCCAACGATATGCTGCGCTTTATCCGACATGACCTGCAAACCTTCGGAGTAGCCATTTTTATCTGTATCACGGCAATCCTAACCTGGTTTTTCAAACGTAAACGCTGGGTGCTGGCAGCGGTGATCTGCTGCGCTTATTCAACGGTTGTTATGACAGGATTGCTTGGTCTTTTCCAGTGGCCCGTTACGGTGATTTCGTCAAACTTCATTTCGTTGCTGCTGATTATGAATATGTCGCTGGTTATCCACCTCGTAGTCCAGTATCGTGAGTTGCGAACACAACATGCGCAATTGGAGCTTAATGAACTTCTTCTCAAAACCGTTGAATATAAATGGATTCCCTGTCTGTTTACAACCTTGACCTCCATCGCAGGCTTCAGCTCCCTAGTTCTCTGTGACATTAAGCCGGTTAAAGATTTCGGATTGATGATGAGTGTCGCGTTGGTGGTTTCGTTGGGTGTCTCTTTTCTTATTTTTCCTTCGCTGCTTATGCTCTTCCGTAAAGAGAACCATCTCTCCGGTAGATTGGTGGGTGCGTCGGTAGTGCGCTGGAGTGCCGGAGTTGCGGAAAAACGCGGCCCCTGGATCTTAGCGGTTACAGTAACGGTTATCGTGTTTATTGTTTACGGCATCAGCCGCATTACAGTTGAAAATAGCTTTGTCAATCATTTCAGAAAAACCACCGATATCTACAAAGGAATGGTTTTTATCGATAAACAACTGGGCGGAACGACACCACTTGATATCACCGTGTCGCTGGCAGACGGTAAATCAACCGGCCATACGACTGAAAAAACCGCTAGCCTCGCCACCGCCCAAATAGAACAAGAGACGATTGTCGATGAGTTTGATGAGTTCGATGAGTTCGATGAGTTCGATTCTTCCGCTTCCGCAGCGCATTACTGGTATACACCCGCCAAGTTGGCAGTGGTGCGCAAAGCACATGCAATCGTCGAGCGGCAACCCGAGATAGGTAAGGTCTGGTCACTGACAACCCTGTTGCGAGTAACCGATGTGCTTAATGACGGCCAGCCGCTCGATGCATTTGACCTTGCCATAATGGCTGGAAAACTGCCGGATTATGCCCGTGAGCTACTGGTTACTCCCTTTGTCAGTATCGAAGAGAGTCAGTTCAGAATCAACGCCAGAGTGTACGATTCCTTGCCCGAATTGCGCCGAGCTCCCTTCTTGAAGCGACTCAAAAAAGAGTTGAAAGAAGGACTCGATCTGCCCGAGGGATCGGTGATTGTCAACGGAACGTTAGTACTTTATAACAGTGTGCTGCAAAGCCTGTTCAGGTCGCAAATACTCACTCTGGGTGTGGTTTTTCTGGTGTTGCTAGTAATGTTTATGATTTTGTTCCAATCGGTATCTCTGGCACTGATCGCCCTCTTTCCCAATCTTGTTTCAGCACTTACAGTGCTTGGTATACTGGGAGCTTTCAATATCCCGTTGGATATCATGACGATCACCATCGCCTCTATCAGTATCGGCATCGCAGTTGACGATACCATCCACTATATCCACCGCTTCCGTAAAGAGTTTCTACACTGCGGCAATTATGTTCAGGCTATGCGCTCATCCCATCAGGGTGTCGGTAGTGCCATGTTCTATACATCGGTTACCATAGTGGCCGGTTTCATACTTCTGGTGTTCTCCAATTTCGTGCCAAGTATCCTTTTTGGCGTTCTGAGCTGCGTGGCTATGGTTGTGGCCCTGATCGGAGCTCTGACACTGCTGCCGCGTCTGATTATAATCGTTCGTCCCTTCGGGCCGGAAAGTCAAAACCAAACATAGCCGCACTTAATAAGATATTGTCGTGCTACCGTAAAAAAAGGCGAACCCAGCTTGGACCGAGTCCGCCACCTTAACCCTCTTGCTTTGTTTTACTTAACGCTTATATCAATACGTTTGGGTTCCAGTTTCTTTATCTTTGGAATCCGTACACTAAGCAAACCGTTCTTGAGATTAGCTTCCATCCTGGACGGATCCAGATCATCGGGAACCCTAAGAGTCCGTTCAAATTTTACGTTCTCCTCCTGCCCGAATTCACGCCGTTCACCGCTCACTTTGAGTAGATCACCCTCGACCGACAGTGAGACTTTGT
>CAYOQJ010000052.1:0-51243 GCA_964406095.1 uncultured Lentisphaeraceae bacterium | reverse complement strand
CAATTAACGGGTGTTTTTGCTTTCTGATATTCTTTTATCATGGCTAGAAAATTGAGAGTTGCGTTTCCCGGTGCTATCTATCATATTACGCATCGCGGTAATGGGAAAAGGCGAACATTTACCCTATTTACGGCATTTGAAAATATCTCAGACAAGCTGGATAATGAACGTTGAAAATGACGCAGCATCCTTATTTTTAAATGCCGGGTAATGCAAGCCGTTACAAATTAACGGCTTGCATCCCCACAGACCCGGACGTGCGGAACTACCGCATTCGGTTCCTCAAAGCATAGATTCGCTACGTATAAGAGTGCGTAATTCGTGGTTCTCTCAAAGTAAATACTGTTGATTCCAAGACCTCAAAACGAGGCCAAGTCATCCCTCTATTTCCTCTTGTCCGCCGCCTTAACCATTTACACCATATCCGTTCCTGTTCAGTGTACATTTCCATGAAGTGCTGTTGACTCCAACATGTTTCCCGGTTGCGGTTCTATACTCCGATACGCCGCATCCCTAATGACAGCTCCCTTCGCCTTTGGCTTGGGCTTTACGCTCTTTTATTTACCGTCTCAGCTTTCACTGAGTAGGTTTCAACAAAAAGTTTCAAATTCGATTTACCTCATCTCCTTATTCCCTTGCTATGGATTTAGTTTGGCGCAATTTAGGTTTGACCCCGACGCGACAGGAAAAGGAAATCAAAAAAAATTTAAAAATAGCGTTGACTTGACCACTATGTTTCTATATAAAGAAACGCCGTAAGCCAAACCGGAATCGCATATCTGGAGAAAAGCATGTTATTGAAAAAATATCCCACTCGGGAGGAATTTGACGTAATGGTCACCGAAGGCAGTGTTGTGCCGGTAGGCATTAAGATATTGGCCGACAAGGAAACACCGGTATCGATACTGTCACGTTTTGCGCAGAGTTCGTCCAACCTTTTTTTACTGGAGAGTGCTGAGGGCGGTGAACGCTGGGGGCGTTACAGTTTTCTGGGAATTGCCGCGCACGCCACGGTCACGGTTTTCAGTCGGGATGTTTTGATTCGTCAGGGCATTGAAGAGCAACGCATAGCGCACAACAACGATCCTTTTTCGGTGTTACGTTCGATTATCGCACCTTACAAACTGGCACAGATGCCCGGGCTGCCGCCCTTCTGCGGAGGACTTGTCGGCTATTTTGCCTACGAGAGCATCAACTTCATTGAGTCACGTGTTCCCAACACGCTGCCTCCCGATGAGCCGATGGCGGAGTTCATCATTCCGGAAACCCTGTTGGTTTTTGACAACATAGCGCACACACTTGATATAATCGCACTCTCATACGCTGGTTCTCTGAGCACCGATGCGCGTTACGCTGCAGCTATTGCACGGGCGGAAGAGGTACTCCAAAAAATCCTGACGGTGAATCCGAATATGGGGATCATAAATCGGAGACCGCTTTCGATGCCGCTACCGGTGACCCCGCCGGAGAAATACAAGGAGATGGTTCAAAGGGTCAAACAGCACATATACGATGGTGATGTTATTCAGTGTGTTCTTTCGCAGAGTTTTGTGGGGCCGGCACCGGACGATCTGGTCTCGCTTTACCGTGCACAGCGTTACATCAATCCATCACCCTATCTTTATTTTCTGAAAGTACATGGCTGCACGTTGATCGGCTCTTCACCCGAGACAATGATCCGTCTCAACCGTCGCACCGCCTGTCTGCGTCCGATAGCGGGCACACGCCATCGTGGTGCAACCGAACAGGAAGACCGCAGACTGGCGGATGAACTCCTGCAGGATGAAAAAGAACGGGCCGAGCATCTGATGCTGGTGGATCTCGGACGCAATGAACTCGGACGGGTTTCGATACCGGGGAGTGTACAGGTAACCGATCTGATGATAGTGGAACGCTATTCACATGTGATGCATCTGGTTTCTAACATCACCTCAGAGGTGGAGGAACAGTATGACGCTTTCGATCTTTTCAAATATTCATTTCCTGCCGGAACCCTCAGCGGAGCGCCTAAAATCAAAGCGATGGAACTGATAGCCGAGTTTGAAAACAAACCGCGTGGTCCCTATGGCGGAGCGGTTGGTTATTTCTCATTCGACGGCAACATGGATTTTGCCATCTGTATCCGAACGGCTGAAGCGCGACACGGCAGACTTACCATTCGTGCCGGAGCCGGTATCGTTGCTGATTCCGATCCGGATTTCGAGTGTCGTGAAACCATCAACAAAGCCGGTGTTATTGCGCGTTCAATCGAGATGCTCAAACAACTGCAGGAAGCCGGTGAGTTTTTATAAGGCACGAATGCGAGCGACGCACAACACATTCAGCGGCGCAACGGAGGAACAAAATGATTTTAATGATCGACAACTATGATTCTTTCACCTACAACCTAGTGCAGTATTTGCGAGAGATGCACAGTGAGGTTGAGGTACATCGCAACGATATGATCAGCGTTGATGAGATGGCGGCCAGGCAGCCGGAGGCGATTGTGATTTCACCGGGACCGGGACGCCCTGAAGATGCCGGCATATCGATTGCGGTGATCGAACATTTCGCCGACAAGGTTCCGATTCTCGGAGTTTGCCTTGGTCATCAGGCTATCGGCCTGTGCTACGGGGCCAGAATCGTACATGCCAAAAAACTGATGCACGGCAAAACCTCGGAGATCAAATGTGACGGTGGATACATTTTCAAGAATCTTGATGCCCGGCCCTTGAAAGCAATGCGTTATCACTCTCTGGCGATTGAACGCGACTCTCTGCCGCAGGAGCTGTTGATCACCGCAGAAACCGTTGATGACGGCGAAATAATGGGTGTTCGTCACAAGGAGCTACCCGTCTTCGGCATTCAATTCCACCCTGAATCAATCATGACCCCTGTCGGCAAGCGGATTCTGCGTAATTTTCTAAAAATCGCCGTCAAAACTCTGTAATGCGTAAAAAGCGCATAAGGCAAAGAAGAGATGCGAGCGGTATAACCAGGTAGCACGACATGGACATAATAAGGAAAAGAAGATTATGGAATTCTCAAAAAATTTGAAAAAGGTGATTGCAGGCAGTGATCTAAGCGAAAATGAGAGCTATGATCTGGTTGCCGCGATGCTGGAGGGCGGCTTGTCAGATGGACAGATCGGTGCCGCTCTCGCAGCGCTGGCCGCCAAGGGAGAGAGCGTCAGCGAGATCACCGGCGGCGCGAGCGCGATGCGCAAGGCCGCCACCCGCATACAGTCTCTAGCCAACGAGACTCTGGATACAGTGGGAACCGGCGGTGATGGCGGCAAAACCTTCAACATCTCCACCACCGTCGCATTTGTGGCGGCCGGTGCCGGAGCGGTGGTCGCCAAACATGGCAACCGCGCCAGTTCGGGTATCAGCGGTTCCGCCGACTGTCTCGAAAAACTAGGCTTCAATCTGCAAGTCGATCCCGAAATCATGGAAGAGGCCCTCAACGAGATCGGCATCTGCTTTCTCTTTGCTCCTTCATTTCACCGTGCGATGCGTCACTGCGCCCCGGTGCGTCGGGAGATGGGTGTACGTACCATTTTCAACATGCTCGGACCTCTAACCAATCCGGCAGGTGCCACCCGTCAACTGATCGGAGTTTATGCGCCGGAATTGACTGAAACCTTCGCCCGTGTAGTTGGTAAACTCGGTTCCAGACGTGTTATAGTTGTACACGGGCATGATGGTATGGACGAAATCACCTTAACCACCACCACCCGCTGCAGTGAACTGAACAACGGCGTGATTAAAACCTATGACATCGATCCTCTGAATTACTTCGATGATCTGTGCACCCTCGCACAACTCGCGGGCGGTCTGCCTGAAGAGAATGCCGAAATAACCCGTTCAATCCTCAAAGGCGAAATGAAGGGTGCCAGACGCGACATAGTCCTACTTAATTCCGCTGCCTCACTGCTGGCCGCTGATCTTGTCGCGAATTTGGAAGAGGGCATCGGAGTTTCGGCAGAGTCGATTAACAGCGGTGCGGCATATGAAAAGCTTATTAAACTGATCGAGTATTCACAGCAATAGCAATTATTATGAGTTCATTTCTAGACAAAATTTTGAAATCCAGGCGACGAGACATCGCTGTTTGCAAAGAGCGCATCTCCAGCGCGGAAATTCAACATCTTGCGGCGCAGCGTTCGGATTTCAGAGGCTTTGCGCAGGCACTCGACACTCCTGGTGTCAGGATCATCGCGGAGATCAAACGCGCCTCGCCCTCAAAGGGAGATATCAATCCTCGGCTCGATCCGGCCCATTTGGCCCGCCTGTATGAGCGTGGCGGTGCGGCGGCCATCTCTGTTCTTACGGAACCGGCGTTCTTCAAAGGCTCTGAAAACGATCTGAATGCGGCACGCGGTGTCGCAACGTTGCCGGTGTTGCGCAAAGATTTCATTATTGACCCCTACCAAATTTACGAAAGTGTTGCCATGGGAGCTGATGCCATTCTGCTGATTGTGCGCATTCTGGATGACGAAACGCTCCACTCTCTGCACACGCTTGCCCGCCGCATAGGACTTGACGTTATGACCGAAGTCTTCGATGAAGATGACGCTCGTCGTGCGGGCGAGCTTAAAGCTGATCTGATCGGAATCAATAATCGCGATCTAGCCCGCTTTACAACCGATCTTGAGCAAACCGTCAGGCTGGCTGCACATTTTCCAGCTCAAACCGCACTGGTGGCCGCCAGCGGCATTCACCAGTGTGCTGATATTCAGAAAAATCTACACCATGGCATACGTCGTTTTCTGATAGGTGAGGCCCTTGTAAAACACCACGATTCTGCCGCTGTGCTACGGGAGTGGACGCAACAGGGAATCTCTTAAAAAGTTGATTGCAGCTCAACAATGTGATTGCCAATAACCAACTCAAGCCGATGATGAAATTATGAGAATTAACGGATTAAAAATCTGTGGTATAAGCGACCCTGAAACCGCCCGGTTCTGTGCGGAACAGGGCGTCGGTGCGGTCGGTATGGTTTTCTTTGAAAAGAGTCCTCGCAATGTCAGTGCAGACAAAGCCCGCAGGATTTCAGCCGCGCTGCCGGAAGATGTCGCCCGGGTTGGGGTATTTGTGGACATGCCACTCGACGAGCTGTTGCAGACAGCTGGCAAAGCCGCGCTTACCACGGTGCAGTTGCATGGCAATGAGAGCAACGCAGAGATTATGAGTTTGCAGGCAGCTGGCTACCGCGTGATCAAAGTGCTTAAAAGACGCGGCGCGGAGTTGTTAAAAGATGCAAGCGACCTACCCACCGGAACCGGAATTATGGTAGAATCCTCGCATGGTAAATTGCCGGGCGGCAATGGAACGCAGTGGAACTGGTCGGAAGCCTCAATTTTAAGTGGCATCTGCGAATTTGCACTGGCCGGCGGATTGACCGCTGACAATTTGGCGCAGGCGCAGCGGTTCTCCGGTGCCGCAGCCTTTGATCTGAGTTCCGCAGTTGAGAGCCGTCCTGGAATTAAAGAACCCGTCAGAATTAAACAGCTGTGCCGCAGGGCAGCTGAATTAAACATCAACAGAATTTTCTGGAGATAATTGGAAATGCCCGCTACCAAACTTCAAAATGCTAATATTGCCTCCACCACGCTGCTGGCCTCACCCAGGGAGTTGCGACAGGATATACCTCTGACCCACACCCTGATTTCAAGAATTCAGAGTTTCAGGCAGGAGATCGAACAGATTCTGGACGGCGAGGATCGGCGTCTGATCGCCATCATCGGTCCATGCTCAATTCACAATCTCACTGCCGCCAGAGAGTATGCCGGACGTCTCAAAAAATTACGCGATGAGATTGCGGAGAGTATCTGCGTGATCATGCGGGTATATTTTGAAAAACCGCGTACAGTACTGGGCTGGAAGGGGTTGATCAACGATCCCTATATGAATGACACCTTTCACATTGAAGAGGGCATACGCATGGCGCGGCAGTTCCTGAAGTTTGTCGCTGAAACCGGGTTGCCAGCAGCCACGGAGGTACTTGATCCTCTCATGCCGCAGTACATCGGTGATCTGATCTCATGGTCGGCTATTGGCGCCCGCACCGTTGAGTCGCAGACCCATCGGGAGATCGCCAGCGGAATATCCACGCCGGTCGGTTTGAAAAACGCGACCGATGGATCACTTAAATCGGCGATCAACGGTATTCAGACCGCCATGGAACCGCATCACTTTCTGGGCGTAACCGATCAGGGCCTGCCAGCGATATTCAGTACAACCGGCAACCCCTATCCGCATCTTGTGTTACGTGGCGGCAGGCAACCAAACTACACGGAAGAGAGTATCCGGGCTGCAGAGGAGGCTCTGAATCAGGCGCGTGTGCCTGTTCAGATCGTAGTTGACTGTAGCCACGGTAACTCTTGCAAACAACCGGAACGCCAGTGCAATGTGGCACGCGAGTTGATGCGCCAAATTGAAAACGGCAACCGATCAATCCGCGGTTTGATGCTCGAAAGCAATCTCGAATGGGGCAGTCAGCGGATGAACGGAAAAAACGGCGAACTTCATCCGGGAGTCTCGGTGACCGACCCCTGCATCGACTGGGAAACCACCGCTGATATCATGCGGGAGATGCATTGCAGATACAAAGAAGCCGTTGCAGCGGCAGATTGAAATTCAGAGGACAGATAATGAGCAACAAGAGAGAGAAAATCCTGGGCGCATATCCCGACTCGCACGGCCATTTTGGAAAATTCGGCGGACGTTATGTCGGTGAAACGCTGATCACCGCACTGACCGAGCTGGAAGAGGCCTGGAACCAGGCTTGTCACGACAAAGGATTCATGCAGGAATTCAAGGACATGCTACGCAACTACGCTGCCCGACCGACCCCGCTTTATTATGCGCAAAGACTCTCGGAACAACTCGGCGGCGCACGTATTTATCTCAAAAGAGAGGACTGCGCCCACACCGGGGCACACAAGATAAACAATGTTGTCGGTCAGGGACTGCTGGCAAAATATATGGGCAAGACAAAGGTGATCGCCGAAACCGGAGCAGGTCAGCATGGTGTAGCAACCGCCACCATCGCAGCACGCTTCGGCATGGAGTGCAAGGTTTTTATGGGTGCCGAAGACATCCACCGGCAGGCCCCCAACGTGCAGCGAATGAAGTTACTGGGCACTGAAGTGATACCAGTCACAACCGGCACCAGCACCCTCAAGGATGCCATGAGTGAGGCTCTGCGCTACTGGGTAGCTGAGGTTAGAGACACCTTTTACGTGATCGGCACGGTTTCAGGACCTCACCCCTATCCCGCCATGGTGCGTGACCTGCAGAGGGTGATCGGTGATGAAGCCAGAGTTCAGATTCAGGAGCAGCTCGGACGTCTGCCTGAAATGCTGATTGCCTGCGTGGGCGGAGGAAGCAATGCCATGGGACTTTTCTATCCCTTTCTTGATGATTCATGCGCAATGGTCGGCGTTGAAGCGGCCGGTCACGGGCTGCACACTTCACAGCATGCCGCCTCAATCTGTGGCGGTTCTCCCGGAGCACTGCACGGTGCCATGACCTATTTGCTGCAGAATAATGACGGACAGATTCATGAAGCTTGGTCAATCTCCGCCGGTCTCGATTATCCCGGCGTAGGTCCAGAGCACGCCCTGCTACATGATCTCAAAAGAGTACGTTACGAAGGCATAACCGACAACGAAGCGGTCGATGCCTTTAAGATGCTCTGTAGATACGAAGGCATAATTCCCGCCCTGGAGAGTTCGCACGCGCTGGCTTTCGCCATAAAAGAGGCACAAACCAGAACACGCGATGATGCCCTGCTGGTTTGCCTCTCAGGACGTGGTGATAAAGACCTGGAACATATCATGAGATACCTGGCCGAAACAAACAAAGGTTGAATTATGAACAGAATAGACAGAACATTCGCTGATCTAAAAGTACAGAATAAAACCGCACTGATTGGCTTTCTGACCGCTGGCGATCCTGATTTTGACACCAGTTTAGAAGTTTTGAAAGCTGCCTGTGAATCAGGTGTGGATATCATTGAACTGGGAATTCCCTTCTCCGATCCCACTTCTGACGGTCCTGTTATACAGGCAGCCTCTGAAAGGGCGTTGCAGGGCGGCATGTCTCTCGGTCGCTCTTTTGAACTGGCGGCAAAACTGAGAAGCTTCACCCAGACTCCGATTGTGCTGTTCAGCTACTATAACCTGCTTTTTAAATACGGGCTACAAAGGGCTGCGGAAAAACTTGAGACGAGCGGTATTGACGGCGTGCTGGTGGTTGATCTTCCACCCGAAGAGGCGCATGACCTACAAGCAGTTCTCAAGGGCAAAAACATCCACATCATCCGTTTGGCGGCACCCACCACAACACCCGAACGCCTGCGTATGCTCACCGCAGGCGCTGGCGGATTCCTCTACCTGATAACACGTACCGGTGTAACAGGTACCGGCGGATTGGATTACACGCAGGTTGAAAAGGAGACTGCGGATGCCCGGAAGGTCTGCACTTTACCGATCTGTCTCGGTTTCGGCATAAGCACGGCTGCCGACACCGCACGGCTCGCACCAATGGCAGACGGTCTGGTGGTCGGTTCAGCGCTGATCAGAATTGTGGCTGAGTCAACAGACAGCCGAACACTGCCCGCTCGAATCAGTGACAAAGTGAAAGAACTGCGCTCCGGTATGGACGGTAGCGTTAAACCCGGATAAATTGTCACTCAAAGCTGACGCTGCATGGTGCGCGGCTACTTTTGTCAAACTGATTATCAGCAGCGCCTCCTACCATTTTTTCTGACATGATTACAGAATTATATTGCGGATCGGTTAACCGAGCGGTATCATAATCACAATGTTAAATGGTGTTGAGAGCGAGAGCAACGCAAAACACACATCGGCAACGGCAGGGCGCAGCGGACAGGTTATGGTCGAATACGTTGTCGTTTTTGTCTGTATGCTGGCGGTTGTGACAATCTTTGCGCTCTGTCTTTACGCGGTAAGGCAGCAGTCAAACAGAGCTCTTGACCTTGTTGCCTCTGAGTATCCCTAACCGGATTCCGGGATAATTCATCCTGGGACAGCCAAGGAAGAAAGTATGAAGAAACGTTTCAAAAAACGCAACGGTCAGACCATGGTCGAGTATATTATCATTGTGGTTCTGATCGCGATAACTCTGCTGGTACTTTTCTCACGCCTGAGCAAAGCAACCGGACGTAAAATCGCGGGCGCGACCTCTGCCCTTGATGCCGATGCCGGTTCCGAAGCCGAATCGCTGGCTGAAGATATTGATGAAAGCAAGGTCCGTGATCTGAATGCAGATGGCACCTTCAACTGAGTTTCCGCCGCGCGATTTTGGTAAAACATTGTGCCAAATTAGATTTACAGACAGGGATTCCAGCAACGGTCAGGCTATGATCGAGTCGGTTTTTGTCATAATTCTGACCTCTCTGGTGTTTCTGGCGATGTTTCAGTATGCGCAGCTTTTTTCGGCCAAACTGATTCTGACCCACGCGGCGGCCAGAGCGGCACGTGCTCGCACAGTGGGTTTCAATCAGTGGATGGTGCTGAAAAGTGCGCGGGTCGCATCAATTCCCGCGGCTGGCAGGCGGCTTATGCCGCCAGGCGGTGGGATTGATCCGGCGATCTCAACCGCGTTGCAGCAGAACCGGGTTGGCGATATCTGGGAGATGGCTTTGCGCGGCAACACCCGCTCGCCGGGGGCGATGCTTGAACGCGGACGCGTACCGGAATACATGAATACGATCAACAACCCCACTGCCGATCAGCTGCTGGACTACGAATTATGGGATACACTCGCAGTCGAGCTTGATGAATCGCTGAGTTTGGACGGAATGACTCCTGCGGAGATCGACGTCAACGTCAGGATGCGGCACCCCCTGCTGATTTCACTGCGCGCTCTGATCGACGGAGAGTTACGCGATGTCAACATCGATGAGGATTTCGCTGTCAAAGGCTACTATCGGATCGAAAACCACTATCCCCTTTATATTGAGGATGCCAACTGGTGAGGCAACCACTCTACAGCCATTTAAAATTCGAGACTTCCGGCCAGGCGGTTGTCTATATTCTGCTGGCTCTGACCACCCTTGCCTTTTTTCTGCTGTTTATTGTCGATCTGCATCAGATTATCCGCCGTAAGAACCAGAGTCAGAATGCCGGTGACGCCGCCGCACTGGCGGCTGCACGCTGGCAGGGTTCAACCCTCAATCTGATCGGTGAGCTCAATCTGATGCACATTCTAGCACTTGCCGAATATGATGATGCGGCTGTGAATGGCATTACCAACATGCAGAAAAGGCTCTGCTTCACCGGGCCGCTGACCGCGCTGTTCGCCAGTCAGGTGGCCGCTAAAAACAACAATATGTATGTCGACCGCGACATGACTGAACTTATCAACGAACATGCCGACACCGTACGAAATCAATACTCAATGCTTTTCAACGGAGTCATGTTCTATCCGGAGCCCTGGCCCGGTGCCTGGCATGAATATGCCGACATGCTGGATCAGGTGGCCGCCGCTGGTGTTGCCGCCGGGCCCGACAATGCCATGTTTTTCAATGAACCTTCAGAGTCGCACCCTCTTCTTAACAAGGCCTTTTATGATGCGGTAGAGAGTCGCAACTGGTGCTGGTTTCATCTCTACGCCGGCAATTTGCTTCACAGTTATAACAGTTATCAGGATTGGGCACCACTGCCTGAACCCGATATCCGACGCTATAACGACTGCGAGTTCTACGCGCTGAGCGTACAGCCCGTAGCTACCGTGATAAAGAACTATTTTAACGCCGAGCAACTCGATACCTTGCTACACACAGCTGGTTACAGTGACATTCCCTATGCGATGCTTAACACTACCAATGTGATGGATTCCGTCGAAAACTGGTTCTTCTATGACAGCGGCAAATGGGATGAATGGCTTTTAATTCAGCCCGCTGGCGAGGGTTATTTTCCGATCACCGGTCCGGTACGCGAGCAATATAACTATGCTGGAGCGGATGCTGTTGTACGCGTTAACGCAACAGTTGAACGCATGACACCTGGAATCGGCGGCGACGCACCTGACAGCGTAGCCTGGACCGCCGCCGCGAAGCCCTTAGGCTACCTCGATCTCGACGGCGTGGCAGACTTGCCGACCGCCGCCGCCGGTTTCGTACTGCCGGCATTCAGGAATGTGCGTCTGATACCGGTTGATTCCGCTTCGGGCTCCAACAACAGCACGGCCGACATTCAGTGGGTGCGTCATATCCGCGATCACGTTTACAGCTATGTTGAAATCGGTCCGCAATCCGAGACATCCTGCCGCTACTGCTCGATTCTCGCTCTCTGGGAGGTAGCGGCATTCCGGCAGGAGGGCATCGAGTGGCTCGAACTTTACAGCGGTACCTGCCGACGTTCCTCTGGTGGCGGTAATCGGCGCGGCGGCGGCACCCGGCGCGGACACTGACAGGATAAGAAGAGTGAAGAGTGAAGAGTAAAAACATTAGAGAATCTGAGAGGGGCCAGGCCAGCATCGAACTGGCGGTGGCGATTGTGCTGATGCTTATTATCGTCAGCGGTATGCTACACATCAACCGGCTGGCACGAACATCGCTTTTTCTCCACTCCGTGTTACGCGGAGAAGCCGGTTGCGACGCGATGAACGCCGGTGCTCTGGGAGATGCCGCAGATTACATCTCCGACTGGAAAGCGGGGCCCGACGGGATGCGTCATAC
Source organism: uncultured Lentisphaeraceae bacterium (assembly GCA_964406095.1). GTDB lineage: Bacteria > Verrucomicrobiota > Kiritimatiellia > RFP12 > UBA1067 > M55B167. The sequence continues at coordinate 39,552 of CAYOQJ010000052.1, read as the reverse complement.
CGCCGATGACCGTCCAATCAGAGATAGCGGAAATCTCTCTGCCACCCTGCTTGCTCTGATCAATCACAGCGCTTCCGCACCCGTCGACTGGCAGTATATTTCCGACAGAACACAGTTGCCGACCTCAATGGTCAGACTGCACGATCAACCGATCCTAAGTACGGCGATTGAAATGAAACACCGGAAAGAGCGGCTTTATGTTCCCGTTGAAGCGGTTATCAGAGAGCTCGTCTATGATAAAGATGAAGTTCCCATTGAAGAGGAGGTCTGGATACCGTTGATGGGAGGGCTTTATTGATGCTCACAAGATCAATTTCAACGCTATTGCTGATTCTGTCGCCTCTGCTGCTGCAGGCCGAATTCTTTATGCGTACGGTACCCACGGCGGAAAAACTGCTGCGCGAACTGGGCGGCTCACAGATATATCACACCCCGATAACCGTCAACGGTAGCGCAGGTTCACTGAGAACCTTTGTGTTTGATCAACCTTCCGAGCTGATCGTATCCCGGATCGCCCATATGCTTAAAATCAAACCGCCGCGCAGCTCGAGCGCACTGCTGACTGCCACCCGCGGCAAACTTCTTAGCCGTTATCTGGTGATGCGGACACCGCAATCGTCCGCCAGCACATTGGTGACTGTGCTCGAACAGAACGCCGAATCCCTGCAACCGGGAAAAAGTGTGCCGGAGTGGCCAGAGAGCATCCCGATTTTCAATGCAACACCGGGTTTTACGGCAGAGTGTCATCAAACTAACACCAGCTTTTTATCGGCAGTTTCGGCATGTCGCACGCCATCGGCAGCAATAGATCAGGCCGTCAATGCCCTGGCAACCGAAGGGTGGCGCGCAACTTTTCCATCCTCTGCCGATTTTAAGATGATGACTAAAAAGCAGAGAGTGTGTGTTGTTTTCGCCTCAGAAAACTCCGCTTCAGGAGATATAACCATTAACATCTTGCAGAGAACAGGCAGCAGAGAGTAAACTGAACCCGTCGTCAAAAAATATCTTCATCACTCGGAGTTCAAGGATATTTATGAAGCAGAAATTCATCTTAATCGCATCGGTCGTAATAGGTTTACTGGCAGCTCTGATAACACGTTCATACCTCAACGCCAAAGACCGTGAGGTACAGGCACGCATCAACCAGTTCAACCGTAGCAATCGCAAAATCGACGTAATGGTGATCAAACGTGCCGTACCCTCCGGAACTGTTTTGCGAATCGAGGATCTTGGGGCAGTTGCTGAAATCGAAAGAGCGGTGCGATCCCATGCTGTCAAAGCAGCTGATTCCCTCAAATTGATCGGACGCAAAACGGTGCGTGCCTTGGAGGCTAACTCTGTGATTTATTGGTCGGATATCGAAGGCGGTCAACCCGGCTCCGGCGGACTGGCTGGTGATATCAAACAGAATATGCGTGCGATATCAATCAATGTTAGCGGGGCAGCCTCTGTCAGCGGCATGGTGAACCCCAACGATCACATCGATGTCATCGGAACATTTTCCTTCCCCTCCAAAGAGATCGAAGGCGAAATGGAGTTGGTCACAATGACAATCCTGCAGGATGTTCTGGTACTCGCAACTGGTCGCGAAACCTCTAAATCCGTGATCAGTGCCACTCACTCTACACAGACATCATACAATATGGTCACACTGGAAGTAACCCCGCGTGAGGCAGAGATGCTTGTATTCGCGGAACAGATCAAAGGCAGACTTGCTCTGGCACTACGCAATCCTGAAGATGTTTACTACGAGAAAGAGCTGCCGCGCGTTGACTTCCAGAAGATTCAGAATGAAATTGAAACTCTCAATGAATTCCGTCAGAACAAACTGTTGCGCAAACGTTCCGGTTAGTTGAAAGAGACGTATATGCACCACAATCTCAACATAGCCTGCCCGGGCAAGCCGGTTCAGGCGATCGAACTGCCTGAGGGCAGTTTCACTATCGGTCGCAGTGATGCCTGTAAAATAACGTTACGCTACCCCGAAATCAGTGAACGTCACGCTTTGCTAACTCTGCGGAACGGACGTGCTGTCATCGAAGATCTGCATTCCAGCAACGGAGTACTGGTTAACGGAGTTGCGCTTGATTCCGCCAAAACACTCAACGATGATTCTGTCATAGCAATCGGCCCCTGTTTGCTGCGGGTATCATCATCCCCAGTTGCAACACTATCGCATACCGATAGCCCCTCCGCTGCCGAAATGCCACCAGTGCAGCCCGCCCATGGAAATCATGGTGCATCGAACGCAACTACACCCGAGCCGTTATCGGCACCTCTCTCCGGCAAAGAAAAGAATCTTGGCACACCCCCCGACCCGATGCTCGCAATCACTCGGCAGATCAAAACTCAGATTCACAAAGAGCTTGTTGAACGCCTCGATCTGAAACGAATGACGGCCTCTAACACCAGCTCGGAAGAGCTGGAAAGCAAGGTCAAAAGTACAATCCGTACAATCATCAGCGAAGTCCGGCGCAAACAGCGGCTGCCGGCACAAGTGAACCCGCAGATACTCGAACGTGAAATCTATGATGAAGCCATGCGCCTCGGCCCGCTCGAAGAATTTCTGGCCGATGACTCCATCACGGAAATTATGGTCAATGGCCCGCGACAGGTTTTTGTGGAACGCAACGGACGCCTCGAACTGAGCGATCAGAGCTTTATGGATGATGAATCGGTGCTGGGAGTCATCGAAAGAATAGTCGCTCCGATCGGACGCCGCATAGATGAAAGTCAGCCCTATGTTGATGCCCGTCTGCCGGATGGTTCGCGTGTCAACGCCATCATAGCACCACTCTCGCTGATTGGACCCTGTATAACTATCCGTAAATTTTCACGCAAGGCCTTTAAAGTCAGAGATCTAATCAACTTCGGCACCTGGAGCTCCAATGCCGCGAAATTTTTGGATATCTGTGTATTGATGCGCAAAAATATCATCGTTGCTGGCGGAACCGGTTCCGGCAAAACTACCCTGCTGAATGTTTTAAGCGGATTTATTCCGGCAACAGACCGAATCGTGACCATTGAGGATGCCGCGGAACTGCGCTTGGTGCAACCGCATGTGATTCGTCTCGAAGCCCGCCCCCCCAACATAGAAGGGCGCGGTGCCATACCGATTCGCGATCTGGTGCGCAACTCACTGCGTATGCGCCCCGACCGCATAATTGTCGGTGAATGCCGCGGTGGCGAAGCACTGGATATGCTACAGGCGATGAACACCGGTCATGACGGCTCACTGACCACCGTACATGCCAACTCGCCCCGTGATGTGATCTCCCGTCTTGAGACCATGGTGCTAATGTCCGGCATGGATTTGCCCTCGCGGGCGATCCGTGAACAGATCGCCTCGGCAGTCGATATCATCGTGCATGAATCACGATTGAGTGACGGCTCACGCAAGGTGACATATATCACCGAGGTGGTCGGTTTGGAAGGACAGCAGGTGGTGATGCAAGACCTCTTTGAATTTCAGCAAACCGGCATCGGTGAGGGTGGCAGAGTCATCGGACGTTTCAAACCTACTGGAGCCATGCCCACCTTCTTCGAACATCTGGCCAGTCGCGGACTTGAGATTGACCCGCAGGTTTTCGATCCTGACCGCGACGACGAATAACTGCGACAAACTGAACTTAGAATTGAACTATGATCGATCTCACAAATGAGAGTGTCAAGTGGAGCGGAGCAGCTCTAATGGGGCTGGCCTTTGTGGGCTTCGCATGGAACTTTCTGCGTGCCTTCAGCTCCGGCGCGGGAGATTACGCCAGCAACATCTCGCAGGAGACCTCGCGAGAGTTTGAAGATATGTTTCTTTTCATACCGCCGCGACGCATAGCTGAGATCGGCTGGTCCGTCGCAACACTCTGCTTTCTGATATTTGCTGTACCTTTGTTTGATATCAGCAATCCGGTTTCTACCATATCAGGTTTGTTGCTAGGTACACTCTTAGGAGCTGCGGCCTTCATGGCACCCCGCAAGGCGCTGGATATCCTCAAAGATCGACGCCGCAACAAATTCAACATTCAACTGGTTGACGCTCTGGGCGGAATGAGCAATGCGTTGCGGGCTGGCTTCAGTATCAACCAGGCATTTGAAACTGTTGTGCAGAATAACGAAAAACCAATCGCACAGGAGTTCGGTGTTATGTTGCAGCAGATGCGCGTCGGCATGAACTTCTATGACGCGCTACAGAGTCTCGACAAACGTGTGGGCAGCGACGATTTGACTCTGGTGGTCACAGCGATCGACATCGCTCGCCGGACCGGCGGCAATCTGACCGAAATATTTGATAAGATCAGTCTGACAATCCGCGAACGTATGCGCATCGAACGCCGTGTACGCACGCTAACCGCCCAAGGACGGCTACAGGGCATAATTGTAGCCTGTATGCCGGTTCTGCTTGGCACCGCCATGACCGCCGTCAAGCCCGACCTGATGATTCCTTTCTTTAAGTCAGCTCAGGGATTTATGGCTGTCGGTATAACCGCGTTGCTGATCACAACAGGGTGGTTCTTCATCCGTAGAATCATCAATATCGATGTTTAAACAGCCAATCCATACCAGCCAAGCGACGCAATCGCCGCTCATCGGATGACAGTCAATTGTGATGAAACCGATTATAAAAGATTTGAACAAGTCTTATTTTGAGAGACGTCTGGCCGAAGCATCTCCAAATTGGTGTTTAAGAAGAAGGTGCTTGAGCTGTGATGCTGTTATCCCAGTTGAAGAGGTTGTAACCTACGGTGATGAATTTTTTCACGAGAACAATGGCGAACTGCATCCTTTGGTTTTAAATACACAATCTCCTGTCTGGGAGCACAAATGTAAAGAGTATTGGGGAATGCCTTCAGAACAACTCTGGCGTCAGTTCAATTACTGGCTACAGAACAGGGAAAAAGAAGGCTCTGAAACGGTTGAGGAACTGATTGACTCTTATCTGGAGTTTTTGAAGCTTAGCCTGGTTTCAGGACCGATTGAAAATCAAGGGTTCAAAATAAAGAAGGTTCTGATAGTGGCCGTTGTTTTGTTGCTTATCACAGGAGGCATAATGATTGCATCACTGTTTAAGCATGAAAAAATTGCCGGGTTGTTCGAAGATGTAATTGCCCTGATACGATTCGATTCAACTTCTGAAAATGCTGATTCGAGTAAGGATGAGCCGGTGAAAACCGGGATTGAGACTGTTTATGAGCGGGAAAAAAGGGTGTTGCAGGAATGGGTTGATCAAGGCAACTATCCCACTCGAAAACAGATTGAGTACTACAAACTTAAAGTTTCTGGTGATCAATATTGGGAATGGGCTGAATAACTCGTATATAAATGCTCAAATTGTCAAAAGAATTGTTAAACACAAAGTTGATCAATACGATCGCCCGTTGCGTCAAATAAAGTGGAAACTAAGTTTTTCAAGGTTATACGGTGTCGTCAAATCGGCCGTCTGGATGAGACTTGACCTCTTCGGGACACTCCGCATCTATGGGATGATAATGAAATAAAATTGTTAATCATGTAATCCTGTCAAAAAAATTAAATTGTGTAAAAAGATCGCATTTAACTTTCTTAGAGAAGGGATACAGCGAAAAATCCTAGCTCTGTCTCGACTCTTGTCATTTGATGGAAAAGTTGCGACAATGGGCTTCTAAGGAATTGATATGCACAACACATTCTCGATAGAGGTCATACCGGAACCATGCGTGATCGTCATATTCGGGGCAACCGGCGATCTGAGCCGCAGAAAAATAATGCCGTCGATTTGCACACTCTTCACAAATCATCTTCTGCATAAAAGCAGCACAATTATCGCCTGCGGTCGTAGTGAACATACGGCACAATCTTTCCGTGAGTCTATCGCTCCCCATATTCCGGACTGTGTGCGTCAAAGAGATAAAAACTGTTTTCTGAACAAAATCAGCTATATCCGCGCCGATGCGAATGATCCGTTGTCATTCAAAAATTTGGCCGAACATTTGAAAGAGATGGACGGTTCCGATTTCCCGCTCAACCACCTTTACTATCTTGCCATACCACCCTCTTCTTTTAAAGCCACAGTGGAAGCAATGCATCAGGCCAAACTGATGCACGCGACAGATGGTGGCGGCTGGAGACACCTGGTAATTGAAAAACCATTCGGCGAGGATTTGGCGAGTTCACTCGATCTGGACAACTTTCTGCACGAACGCATTGATGAACATCAGATTTTTCGTATCGACCACTACCTCGCCAAAGAGACGGTTCAGAATATTCTGATCACCCGCTTCGCCAACCGTATCTTTGAAACAATTTGGGACAGACGCGCAATCGATCATATCAGTATTAAAACATCTGAAACCGTCGGTCTTGAAGGTCGTACCGCCTACTTTGACAAATCCGGTCTTTTGCGCGATATGTTTCAGAATCATCTGATGGAAATTCTGATGCTGATTGCCATGGAACCGCCGCAGTCATTTGAAGCCTCCGCAATCCACAAAGCCAAGCTGGAACTGATCAATGCGATCATGCCTTACAATCCTGACAGTATTGCCACGCATATCATCCGGGCGCAGTACACAGCAGGCAACGGTCTGCCCGGCTACCGTGAGGAAGAGGGTATTGCCGCAGATTCGATGACAGAAAGTTTTGTGCGCATGAAGATGTTAATCGACAACGAACGCTGGCAGGGCGTACCCTTTTATATACAGGCTGGCAAGCGGATGGCAACACTCGACAGTGAAATTGCGGTTGTCTTTAAACATTCACCATATTCGATTTTCAGTGAACGCCTGTCGAAAACGCTTATGCCGAACACTCTCGTGCTGCGCATTCGCCCAGACGAAGGAGTGCAGCTCACACTGCAAGCCAAACACAGTGGTCCTAAACTGGCGATCGGCAATCTGCACTGCGACGCTGTGTACGAGGAACAGAGTGACAACCCAAGTGCCCCGGATGCCTACGCTCGTCTGCTACTGGACGCAATGCTACATGATCACACCCTTTTTGTACGCAGCGAAACCATCATCGAAAGCTGGCGACTTTTCACCCCCATCCTACAAGCCTGGCGTGAGCATCCGGACAGATATCCACTCCATTTCTATCCAGCCGGTTCAAACGGCCCAGAGGAAGCACTTTACCTTTAACCCTTTTTATGTTAGTATTCCGCGATAAAGAAGAGTTGATCAACTCTCAGCGGGTGTCATTGAAAAATAATTTTCACAGTGATTACAAACCGATTGAATAACAAAGGAGAAGCATGACAAAAAAGGTTCTGATAACAGGTGGCGCTGGTTTCATCGGCTCCCATCTGGCTAGGATGCTGCTTGCAAAAGAATACGAGGTTACGGTGATGGACAATCTCTTCACTGGCACCAAGACCAATATTTATGAGATGCTCGACAATCACCGTTTCACATTTATCCTGCACGATGTGACGCAACCCTTCTGGGGTCAGTTTGATCTCATCTACAATCTGGCCTGCCCGGCTTCACCGATTCACTATCAGCGCAATCCGGTGGAAACCATTAAAACCTCGCTACTGGGAATGATGAATGTGCTGGATTTGGCCCTTAAAACCAAAGCGCGGGTCTTTCACACATCAACCTCCGAGATATACGGTGACCCTGAAGTCCATCCGCAGCCTGAGAGTTACCGGGGCAATGTGAATACCATTGGCACACGCAGTTGTTACGATGAGGGTAAACGGGCAGCTGAGACACTTTGCGCCGACTATCTGCGCGAATACAATGTTGATGTACGCATGATCCGAATCTTCAACACCTACGGTCCCAACATGCACCCCAAAGATGGACGCGTGATCAGCAATTTCATCATGCAGGCCCTCCAGAACCGTGATCTAACCATCTATGGCGATGGCTCTCAAACCCGCAGCTTTCAGTATGTAACCGATCTGATCAAAGCGATGATGACATTTATGGATATTGAAAAAAGCACCGTGATGGAGTTCTTCAATTCCAGAGGCATGGATATCCCGATCCTGAATGTCGGCAACCCCGAAGAGTTCACCATCAGACAGCTGGCTGACGAAACCCTCAGACAGATACCGGAAAGTAAAAGTTCGATCATATATCAACCCCTGCCGAAAGATGACCCCCGACGCCGCAAGCCCGACATCACGCTGGCCAACGAACTGCTCGGCTGGAAACCGGCAGTGCCGTTGCAGGAGGGCATGACAAACGCCATCGCCTATTTCAAAACACAAAATTGCCACTTGTGAAAGCGGTGCAAAAAGTATATCGTAAGGGGTTCATATGTGTTCTGAGGCGGAGGATTTTTCTGACCCGAGGAAAGAGCTGGTTGAATCCACAACTTTGATCTTTTACGTAGTGTGCGCATTCCATCTTCCGCCTGAGAAACAAGCAAACTCAAGGAGGAACTGAGCTATGGAAGCTGTTATATCAGAAGCACCGAATATACGAAAATTCAACAGCGCGTCCGACTACACACGCAACTTCATCATCCGCGATGAGGTTGATCCCTATCTTAGCTCAGGACACTTTATCAATGAAGCTCTGATCAACAAGCAACTCGCCCGGGCGGCAGCGGCACGCGATCCCAACGATCCGATACGGTTGCGCGAGATTCTGGCGAAATCAAAACAAATTGAGACGCTCCTTCCAGAGGAGGTTGCCGTTCTGATGTACGTCACCGATCCGCAGCTCCTGGCGGAAATGGCTGAAACCGCATTGGCGATCAAAAAAGCAGTATATGACAATCGGGTGGTGATGTTTGCTCCGCTTTATTTGAGCAATCTTTGTGTCAATAACTGTGAGTACTGCGGTTTTAAATCCAGCAACATCGGGCAGCGTCGCCGTATGCTCTCAATGGCTGAGGTTGAGGACGAGATCAAGATACTGGCGGGTAAGATCGGCCATAAACGTCTGATTGCTGTTTACGGTGAACACCCGACAACCTCGACCGAATACATCGCTGAAACCATCCGCACCACCTATAAAATGGATGTCAGAGCCCACAATGGTGCACCAGTCGGGATTCGTCGGGTCAATGTGAATGCCGCCCCTTTGCCAATCGATGACCTGCGTGTACTCAAAGAGGTCGGTATCGGTACATTTCAGGTTTTTCAGGAGACCTACCATCGTCCGACTTACGAAAAACTGCATCCACACGGCACAGTCAAGGGTGATTATGACTGGCGCACAACTGCGTTTCATCGGGCCATGGAGGCTGGAGTCGATGATGTTGGCATGGGTGTTTTGTTCGGCCTTTATGACTGGAAATTCGAGATGATGGGCTCCGTTTATCATGCCCGTGAACTCGAAGACAAATTCAAGGTCGGGCCACACACCATCTCCTTCCCTCGACTCGAACCGGCCAGCGGCACGGATCTGCCTGCAACATCACCCTATCTGATTGATGACGACACCTTCCTGCGCATCGTCATGATCACCCGGCTCTCCGTACCCTACACCGGTATGATTGTCACCTGCCGCGAAACACCGGAATCACGCAACACCTGCATAAATTATGGTATCACGCAAATGGATGCCGGCAGCAACATAGCTCTGGGCGGCTACAGCGAGTACGCCCGTAAAAGTAGCCAGGAAGAGGATCGCCAGCAGTTTATGCTTTCAGACACCCGCTCGCTCGAAGAGATGATAGCCTATCTGGCCGATCGGGGCATCATAACTTCATTCTGCACAGCCGGCTACCGTTGCGGACGCACCGGCGGGTGTATCATGGATGCGTTAAAAACCGGTAAAGAGGGAAAATTCTGTAAAATCAATGCGGTGCTGACCTTCCGTGAATGGCTCGACGATTTCGCCTCGGAGAAGACAAAACAGATTTGTGAACCGGTGCTCCAAAAAGAACTTGAAGGAATCCGTGCAAATCTTCCCAAGTTCTACCCGACTGTCAAAGAGCACTATGATCGTATCTGCGCCGGTGAACGTGACCTCTTTTTCTGATAAAAAGCCTTTTCAGATCGGTTGAATTATGAAATATCTTGTGTTTATCCCTTTTGCCGTTTTGCTGGGTCTGACCGCTGGCTCATGGGCGCCGCGCAGTGAATTGACCGAGCTACGCCTCGCAAACCGGCAACTTAAAAAAGAGCTTGAATCCTCAGGCAAAACCGGCAAATTGGCCGCGCTGAACAGCATAATGAAAATTCCTGACGGTACCCGCTCTGGACGCAACTCACACGCTTCATCACCGCAACCCGATAATCTCACTGAAGATGGTGAACCGATCGCTGAGAATACCGCAAACGCACAGACCAATCTGACTGCTAAGGCCACCGCTGAAACGGCAGATGCCAGCGGACGACATCGGCGGCGCAGACTCATGCCCAATCCGAGATCAAATAATTTTGAAGCGGAACTAGAGGAAGCCAAGGAGCTTTGGAAGACCAGAGTAGCAATGGCCCGTTCACAGTGGCTTGCTAAACTTGAACTGGATGAAGCCCAGAGCGAACTCTTTGACAACGCCTTCGCTGAAATGAACGAGAGGCTCTACCTGACCATGCAGATCGTCGCCGACGAGTTGAAATCCGGCAGTGAAATGACCCATGAGGCCGGTTTGCGTGTCGTAAACGAGGTCACCACAACACTGGTTGAAACATACGATCAGCTTGATCTGGTTGTATCCCCGGATCGCCGACCCGAACTGGAAACGATGGAAATGCAGGATTTTATCGATCCAATGGCCTTCGAACCTCTGGTTGATGTTCGTGACAAACTTTAAACCGCAATTAGCGCGCGCATGACCTGCCTCACACTGTACACTCAATCGGATTATCAATAATGACATCTCTCTTTCAATTATGGCGGATCACCTGTTACGAATGGTTCACTGCCATGCGCAGCCGACGTGCGGTTGTTGTGGTGCTACTTTTCATGGCCGCATCGGTTTGCACAATGAACTTCTGCATCAACGCGCTCCAGAAGATGGAACAGGAGCTCACCAAAGTTCTGGATTTGCCTGAAACAGAGCAGGTCGGTGTTGTTTCAAAAACCCTCTGGCAGTCCAAGCCCTTCCGTCGCATGATGCGTCATATCGTATACAACAAGGATGTTTATAACGATCTGGTAGGCAGGCACCCTGTTGAACTGATGTACGCCTGGTTGGTTTTTTTCTACACTCCCCTGCTGGTGGTATTGGTTTCAGCCAATCGTATTGCCGATGAACTCGGTTCCGGCGCCTGCCGATATGTGGCTTTCCGCTGTTCGCGTTCACTCTGGTCAGCTGGTAAATATTTCGGTCAGGCCGCGATTATCGCGATCGCGCTGATGTTGAGCGGCATAGGTGCCTGGTTAATGGCCTCTATCCGCATGCACGAAGCCGGCTGGCCACTGCTGATTGCCATAACAGGATGGTCGATACGTTCGCTGATATACGCCTTGCCCTTTCTCGGACTTTCACTGGGTCTTTCACATCTGACGCGTTCCGGCAGCAAAGCCACAATTTTCGCCATCATGACACTGGCACTCTGTTTTCTGATCGAAGCCCTCGCCGTTGTTTTTCGCAATGCAAACGACTGGAAGGCTCTCTTCAATTACGCCGGAGTGTTTACACCGGCAGCTCACAAGTTTTTTCTGTGGCGAAGCACACCGCTCTCGCTGGCAATCGGCACGCTCTGGATGATCACCCTCTCACTCTGCTATCTCATTCCGGGGCACCTTATTTTCAAATACCGCGACATGTAAAGATGAAAGCCGCTCTGATAACCAACAGCATCGTTAAAAGGTACGGTTCAAAAATCGCACTCAACGGCATGACTGCGTCCATACCATCTGCCTCGATAACCGGTCTGATCGGAGCCAACGGTGCTGGCAAAACCACCTGGATGATGGCGGTCGCGGGATTTCTACGCATTCAATCCGGTTCCGTCAATCTGCTGGGCGGCGGTCCCTTCAATCCCGCACTGCACCGCGGCCGTGTAAGTATCCTGCCGCAGGATTCCGAGTTGCCCTGTGAAAGCTATCCGCTTGAAACACTCGTTCACTATGGACGCTTGCAGGGGCTCTCGAAGGTTGATGCCGATCAATCCGCACGCAGTGTACTTACCGCGGTGCATCTGGCCGACCGTATGAATAACCCGATCAGAACCCTTTCACACGGCATGCGTAAAAGAGTTATGATTGCCCAGTGTTTTATCGGCAAACCGGAGCTGATTCTGTTGGATGAGCCACTGAGCGGACTGGACCCGCGCGAAGTGGCCAACATGCGCAACTTCATAAGTGCCAAGTCACCCGGCCAAACCATCGTGATCAGCTCGCACAATCTCTATGATCTTGAATTGCTCTGTGACTATATTGTTTTTGTAAAAAAAGGCAAAACCACACGTACCGCCACCATCGCAGAGCTGACCGACAAAACCGCGATACTGGTTTACAATTTGACAAGCGCTCCGCTCTCGACAGCTGACTTGTCTGAGCTGCTGCCGGAGTGTACGCTGACACTCTCCGACCATCAAAGTCAGCTGAGCTGCAGTTTCGACAAAACTAGGGTAAGTGCCGAACAGATCAACGCCACGCTTATTCCAGCTCTGTTAAAATCAACCGGCATCATTTCAATCGAACGCGGACGATCCCTGGAAGAGCAAGTTCTAAACGAGCTATAGATATGCAACCATTGTTTAATATAGTTCTGCTGAAACCAGAAATACCTCACAACACCGGAGCAATCGGAAGATTGTGCGTGGGACTCGGATGCCCTCTACATCTGATCCGTCCGCTCGGTTTTCACCTTTCCGACCAATATCTTCAACGTGCCGGACTCGATTACTGGGAGCATCTCGATCTTAAAGTTCACAACAACTGGGCAGAATTTATACACTCTGAACAGCCTCAAACACTCTGTTTTATGAGCACCAAAGGAGACCGGGACCTATATCAATGCCGCTTTCTGAGAGGCGACACGTTGGTCTTCGGCAACGAAAGTCACGGTTTGCCGCCGGAGTTGTACACTGAATACCTTGAGTCACTCTATCGAATACCCATGCCGGGAGAGCACGCCCGCAGCATCAATCTCGCCAATGCCGTATCCATCGCAGCCTACGAAGCTTATCGCCAGATACGATCGTGATATTTGCCGCGCCCCTGACACCTCCATCTATGATTTGCCAGCCACACTGCCGAAGATGCGCCGAAAGAACCCCCGCAACCCAGGCATGCGGTTCATCATCCAGATTTCGGCAACGCGCTTGGTTAGAAACGACATGGTTGGGAAGGAGTGTTGCAGAAACATGATATCCCATATCCGAATTTTTTTCTGAATGGCCAAGGCCCATTCACCAATCATTTCACCGGAACCCGCCCCCACAATACTGGCACCGTAAATGCGCCCCGTAACCGGGTGGATAAAGGCCTTGACCCACCCCTCACCGATGCCCTCGGCAATCGCGGCCCCGTAATCTTCATAGTTACTCCTGACCACCTCATAACGTCGCCCCGCTTTCTGCAAGTCGGCCTCGCACATACCTACCACCGAAACCGGCGGTTCCGTAAAAACGGTTGAAGGCACCACATAATTTCGATAGTTGAATCCTAAGGGTCGCGGCATCATGCAGTTCATCAGGGCCAGCATACCTTGGTGCATTGCGGCATGCGAAAGCAGCACATTGCCATTACCATCCCCGGGCGCATAGACAGAGCGGCATGTGGTGCGCAAATGACGGTCAACTGCAATTCCCCTGGAGCTGTATTCAATGCCGGCATTCTCAAGCTGCAGCCCTGTTAAATCCCACCTGCGACCTGCTGCCACCAGTAAACGTTCGGAGACCAGGCGTTCATCCTGATCTGTATATACGGCAATCTCTGTATCCTCCTGGGCTACCCTCGTCAGTTTCCGCCCATTATAAACCTTGATCCCCTCGCGTTTGAATATCTCCTCCAGAAAAAGTCCGTTTTCGGCATCACCAACCGGCAGAAGATTGGCATCCATATGCACTATCTGGACCTGGCGTGTACCCAGACGCGCAAAGGCCTGGGCCATCTCACAGCCGATCGCACCACCTCCCAGAATCGTCAGGCTCCCGGGAATGCTATTCTGGGTGAAAACATTTTCATTGGTCAGAATATCCACCGAATTCATACCGGGCACCGGTGGAATTGCCGGACGGGAACCGGTGCAGATGAAGATGTACTTGGCCTGGTAGTTCTTTCCACCGACCGCAACGGTATGTTCATCCACAAAAACGGCCTCGCCCTTGCCTATCACCAGATCGACCTTGTCAAACATCTTGGTGGTCTTGGTGTTGTTGATATACTCGATGAATGATTGAATTTTACCGAAGATGTCCCCTACGTTGGGCGGTGGTGTCTCTCCCAGCCCCATCTCTGGCGCCAAACTGACACTATGTCTGATCTGGGCCATACGCAGCAAAGACTTACTTGGGATGCAGCCTACATTCATGCACTCTCCCCCGATCTTATGCTTTTCAATCGCACAGATATTCAATCCCATTTCAGAACCCATAATGGATACCGCCATACCGGCGGGGCCCAATCCAATCACAATCAAATCATGTGTAAACATATCAATACCTTTCTAACGTTGCTTTCAATCGCTGGCCTGTCTGCCTGCAACACACAGTCAGACAACCAATTTTTCTTGTATCCATTTATATCAACCATCCCCCATCCATTCAAGCCCGTCAGCACGCTTCTCAAGCCGCCTGCGTAGTATCCATCCAGCGGAAAGCAACGTGGCAAACCAGAGCCAAACCAGCCAGACAGGGAAATCTCTAAACATAAAATTTGAACCGGGACAGTTTGAAACTGAATCGGCAGTTCTTATCATGATAGCAGTAAACAGACCGGCTGCATTGTTGAATATAGCAGCCAGAGTGGCGCTAAAAAAACTGGCTACAAAGCCTAAAACTCCCGCAACCACCAGCATGAAAACACACGGGGAAATCACAAGATTGGCCACAATTCCTCCCGGTGCAATTCGTTCAAAAAAATATGCGCTCAGCGGCAGGGCGGTCAGCCAGGCTGCAATCGTCACCGCACAAAGACCTGAAATAAAGATACCCGCCTGCGCCAGACTCTGCAGAAGATTCGCTCGCGCCCGTTCATTGGCAGCACGCAGCAGAGCAACCTCACGGCGCAAAAAATCAACACGCATTGCTTTTAAGAACAGCTTATTGAGCGGTTGATAGAGTGTTGCCAATCCAAGCATCACGCTGAACGAGAGAATTGAACCGATGTCGCTGATAAACGCGGGACAATACAAATGCACAATAATCGCCGCACCGGCCAGTGCCGTAAGAGTGCTGAAGCGTCTGCGAAAGAAGGGAGCGCAGAAAAACAGTAATGCCATCAACGCGGCACGCAGGGCACTTGGTCGCATTCCGGTGAGCATCGTATAAACCGCCAGCAAAGGAACAACTGCAAAAAGCCAGTAGTAGAGGGGAACTCCACAATAGGATACTAGTGCCGCGAATACAGCCGCGATCAGAGCGATATGCAAACCGGAAATAGCGAACACATGCACGGTGCCTGAAGATACGAAAATGCGTTTTAAGGCGGGTGACAGATTTTCACGCATGCCGAGCAGCACTGCCCGGTTGATATCGGCCACATCCCGCCACTCGTTGATGCCGATAGTAACGCGCCGGGCGAAGTCTTTGCGCAACGCTCTCAGCCGATAACTAAAACCGGCAAACCGTGCCGGTTGCACCCTGCGTGAACTATGTTCGCCGCTGTTGAAAATCAGTGCCGCGCCGTCACGCGTAAACCGTGATGGATATATACGTCCTTTGAAACACCACAGTTCACCTGTCGCCGGTGCCTCTTCATTTGCCATCGCCTCCGCGTTACCATACCAGTTAACGGTGACAGGCACAAAGAAGCGGCGACTATCCCGCATACACCGCACATCTCTGACAGCGATACGATAGCGTGCGGCGCGTCCTTTGAGCACTTTGCAAGATAGCACTCGCTTAATGCGGCATTTGATTTCCACTGCCTGATCATGATCGTGCGCGAAGTTGAGATCACCCTCTGACCTAAAAACATCACAGGAGGAACGCAACGCCCCGGCGGCAAAAAACAAGCAGATCAACAGCGGCACACGTAACCCGGCAACTCGGCATTTCAGGGTAAACACAAGCAACCCTGAAAAGAGTGCGAACGCAATCAACCATAATCGTGGTTGGGCTACAGTGCTAAAACCATACTTCACGCCTGCCAACAGTGCCACCGATGCATATACCAACGGATGAACACAGCACAGATCACGCCGTAATTGCGTGACCACCCTTATCAATCGCAGAGGAATCATCAAAACTCGCAATCAGGATTGAATCAAAGATTGTAAACCAGAGGGTCAAGTACTTGACCTTTTTGGTATCGGATTTGTAGTAAATTCTTTTCCCGAGACTCATCGCGTGGATTGCGGCTCAACTTTGTGCGGTTTACTCAGGCACACCCAGGGCCTCAACATCATCACGCATTTTACGCATATCAACAGTATCAGGCAGCAGGGAGCCAGCACCGGCATTTTCAATGATATTCTCAGTGTGCCGGGCGCCGCACAACGCACAGGTTAAACCGGGCTGAGCGACTGTCCAGGCTATCACCAACTGGGCGATCGAACAATTGTATTTGTCGGCCAGTGGCTGCCAGGCACGCACACATTCTATCAGGCGAGCGCGGTTACGCGGTTTGAACCAGGCAATGCGATTGCGCACCGCATTTTCAGTAAGTTTATAATCCATACCGATTTTACCGGTTAACAGACCCTGTTCCAGCGGTGAATAAGCCAATACGGCAATATTGTGTTGCAGACAATAGGGCAGCAGGTCATCCTCGATTCTGCGGTCGAGCATGCTGTAACGCGGTTGATTGGAACAGATGATACCGGCAGCGCAGTATTCATCCATCTGCTCACAGTTTGCGTTTGAAACGCCGATCGCCCGAATTTTGCCGGCATCACGCATTTGCATCAGAAAAGCCATTGTATCTTCTATCGGGGTTTTAACCGGTTCAACACTCTGCCAGTGTGTTTGAAGCAAATCGATACAGTCAACGCGCAGACGTTTCAGTGAACGTTCAATTTCGATCTTCAGTGTATTGGGAGAAAGAGAACGGTAGACCGATCTGCCGTCGTAATCAAAATGATGCGAACCGGTTCTGCTATCCCACCACAAGCCGCATTTTGTCGCAATCACCGCTTTATCGCGGCGATCATGCAGAGCATCGCCAACAACCGTCTCGCTGCGTCCAAAACCGTAAACCGGAGCGGTATCAATCAGATTTATACCGTGATCAAGAGCGGCATGAATTGTACGGATCGACTCGCTGTCATCGGTTTCACCCCACCAGGGCCCTCCCCCGATAGCCCAGGTACCCATACCCACAACCGAAATTCTGATGTCACTTGTTCCCAATGTTCTGTATTGCATATCAGTTCCTTTTTACATCGACCGTCTCAGGACAACCTCAATATCATCAACGCTTTCAATCATAATCAAATTCCTCACCGAGATCAAGATCATGACCACGTTTCTCAAGGATACTCCAAAGTAACTCTTTGCTGACCTGATAACCTGTACCACACATATGGCAGATGATCCGCGTCGGCTGTTCACCGTGAATCATATCTTTCAGATCAGCATCGGACAGTCCGCTGACCATTCGTGCAACCCGGTCGAAAGAGCAACGGCATTTGAACTCTAGCGCTTCGGAGTGTTTGCCGCGCAACTCTTTTATGCCAAGCGCAACACAAATGTCTTTGAAGGTGCCGTCATGTGCAAGCACCTCATCTAACTTGCCATCGGCGATACTACGCGCCAATTTATTAAAGATTCTTTTATCGCCATCGGGCATACACTCCAGCAGAACGGCTTTTGAATGAGTCAGCCCCGAGCGCGAAGCAAGTGTATTGAGTCTCAGGATCACGTTACGCTGTAGCGATTTAGTGAAATACTCAGTCAAGCCATCCTGCAGAGAAGCCGGATCGACATTGACGATAGCACTGGAGAGTGTTTTGCCTGGAACAGAACGTACCACACTGAGTTCGCCTATTTTGCCGAGAATATCGCGAATGTCATAACTCTCAAGTGAATCCAGATTGTTGAGAACCTTGTTATTGGTGTAACCGCGTAAACCCCCGCCGGCGATATTCTCAACCAGTATCCCCGCAACCGGGCCCGATACCCGGAAACGCAAAGTCACCGTTTCTTTTGGTTTGCTCAACTCCGCACCGATCAATGCCACGCAAGCCAGCGCCTGTGCTTGAACCATTCCTGCGCAGGGTCCGCACAGATGGCTGTGCTCAAGCGCACGAGCCGGTCCAGTCACATCGACATAAAGCATCGATATGTTTTTTTCGGTCAAAACTGACTCTCTGACTCCTGGTAAAAACTCATCCATAGTGAAGTTATTATAACTAAACGGGGCATTGACGTACACGATGTTTTTTAATGACTAATCCGTCGCCTCTGAGTTGTGACTGAAAATTTGAGCGGACACCGGCCTCCGTCAAATCTTACGGGCATTACGCTCTTTGCTTTTTTTAAAAGATTCTGTAACCTTGGAGATAAAGAGTTTGCGCATCATTTCCAGATCATCACGCTGCTGTTCGAGCGACCACAACACAAAGTTCCAGCGTCTGCTGAAAGAGAAAGTGCCCGGCAGACGGGGATTGAAATTATCAAAGGCATCACGATTGGAAGCGTAGCGCCAGTACATCTCGCGGCTTTTGCACTCAAAGCCGCTGAAAAAGAGGTCGGCGCACTCGCTGAAAGAAACAATGTCGCGGTACTCAGTTACAAAACTGACCAACACCTGCGCGAATTGATCAAGATAAAAATCATAAACAGCGGCCATATTGTCTTCCGTAAAATTTGTATCAGGCCAACCTAGCACACCCCGTAACGAACAGATCATGACCTTGACAGGCAGTTCTCTGCCGCTCTTAACATCATAGCCGATCTCGAAGATTTCCTTGCCTTCGCCAAAACGACAACTATCTGATGCGGGTATATATTTTTTCATGACAATATTTTGAGCCGCGGCGTTACCAAGCAAAGAGATAAGGGCCAGAATAAAATTGCTTTCCTGACCATAGTTTTTAACAAAGCTCCCTCGCAGACGTTGCGATAAATCTTCCGGGCAGATAATATCCAGCGGTTCACCGGCGCAACGCTGGCGAAGAAAATATTTCATGTGATGCACACCTTTGCTGTCAAGACGGTTGAGCAGGCGATACTCACCTATATCGACACCCAGAGCTCTGAAGGCATGCACTCTGGCAAGCAGATAGTCACCATAGCCGACCTTGCGTTGTGCCAGGCCTTTCTCAATCATACTCGAGCGCAACGGGCGGCGATTGGTTTTAAAGACGATCTCGCGGGTACGGACTTCCGCGCGGGCTTTTTGATAGCGGTCGCGCAGTTCATACACATTGACGTCCTCTATAATTTCACCGGCACTCAGCATCTGTTGAATATTATAAATCAGAACCTTGGTACGGTGGTCGACCCCGGGATGGAAATCGGGTCGGCTATTACGGAAAGTAGCACCTGGCAGAGCGGTGCGTCTAGCGTCGAAAGCAGCGCTGAGGTTGATCGCGTCAATCTGATATATCTCACCGGAAAGATGCATATACATGGTCTCAATGAATTCATTACTCGTTTCATCGGCCAGTTCCGGACTTTCAAGGCACTGCTTTATGATGTAGCAGATTTCAATCAAACGGACTTTAATCATTTTAGCGGTGAGCGAACCATGCTCGATATCGGTCAGCAGTGTTTCCAATTCAGGGATCACAAAGGTCTCTGCCGTGCCCATCCGCAAGCCGAAAATTTCGATTTCATGATGGTTGTTAATTTTAACAGCACGCATATTGGAGTGTAGCTGTCCTTTAAAAACACCAACCATTTCATGCAGAGCCACAACAAACATGTCGCGATCGTTTTCGATCAGTTTGATCAACTCGTGAAATTCACTATATGACAGAAAGTGAACACCGCCCGAGCTGTGATAATAGTGCAAAGGTGAATGAATGGTGGTACGACTTGAATTAAGTGCTGCTATCATTTCGGCCCGCGTCCAGGCTAGCGGCTTGATGCGCCACTCCTGACCAAGTGCGCGATAGCTCTCCAGAACAAATAGATTCCTGTCGGCAAATATAATTTCATTCAGGCAAAATCCCAGACTCTGCAACCACTGATCGGCATTGATGATGCGCGCAGTATGCACCTCGCGCTGTGATATCTCAATTACACCGTTCACAACATTGCCACAGATAAAGTTGTTTGTAATAACTGCCGAGCGGCGTTGCGACCTGACGGTGCCAAGATTCCAGAATGCGCCGGTCAGCAGAGGAACCGAAGCAACATTGTGATTGCCGCTGGTCAAAGTTAGAACATAACCATGAGCCCCGCGTGCGAGGTCTGATTTTTTTACCACTAGCAAAGGAGCGCGCCGTTCAATATTTTTTAATGTGTTTTTTTCGAAAATGAAGGTGTCGCTGCCCCAATCAAAGCCGCAAAAAATGTGTGTGCGGCCTAAGACCCGGAAAGAAACATCATTTTCTTTAGGTCTGGCATCTTTGATAACCCGCTGAATGAATTGTTTTACCGCATGCATCACGCTATTTCCTGTTTGTCAGCCGCGCGGCGTAGCTGCTCGCGGGCAATCAGCTCTTCAGCGAGTTCGCCGACGGCATTGAGGTCAGCGGCATCAGCAGCCTCAAGAAGATTTTCAAGAGCTGGCAAAATATGCACGGCAAATTCGCAGTGGCCATCTCCGACCAGACGTCCGAAAGCACCGAGGCACTGCACCAGACGCTGCACCGCCCCTTTGAAAAACAGAGCAATGAAATCGGCATACTCAGGCATCAGAGCAGCGTATTGCGCTGCAAGCCTGCAACGCAGGGCGGCATCAACTCTGACATAGGGATCATACAGTAGCGCAGCCACGTCGTAAGTCGGCGAACCGAAACGCATACCCTGATAGTCGATGAAACGACAGCGGCGTCTGTCAAAAAGTATGTTGCTGGATTGCAGATCGCGATGGATGACGCAACGGCTGCCACCGCAGAGTTCAACGGCGATATCGCGTAGCTCACACTCAACTTTTTCAGGAATCTTTTCATATCCCAATCTGTCACAGAGCAGGTGATTCGCAAAAAGGGCATGTTCCCACTGATAGAGTGCTAGATCGAAAGAGGGCTCAAGCTCGGCGTCACTCTTCATAACCGCCGCAGTTGCAATACGATGGAAATCCGCCACTTTCACGAGAAGCGTACTGTAAATCTCCTGAACCTTACCGGGTGTCGCTGCAATTTTGTCGGCCAGCGACATGGTACCAGCATCCTCCAGTACAATGGTATTTTTATCTTCTGATCTATAGAGTAATTGAGGCACCGACACTCCGGCTGCGGCAAGCAGACAGGTATGATCGGCATAACGTTTATTTTCGGCACGTCCACCATTGTCCACAATAAACACAGCTCTATCTTTTCCGTAGAAACCACGCCAGAAGAGACGATTGGAACCGCGCTGGCCGATAAAATCAAAGGTACAGATTTCCGGCTGCCATCCGAGAGCCGTAGCAGCTTTAATCACAGAGTTTTCGCCAATCAGATATCCCGGCACACAACAGGCACATTCTATCCGTCCGTCAACCTCACCCCCCTGCACGATCGAGTTTTTCAAGTTGGTATTACTGCCCAGTACGGTATTACTGAAGACAACGCTATCTATGCCGCGCACGCTTTCGTCAATATGCAAGCGGTTGTTTACACAGAAAAAAGTTCTGCGATTATCGCTGAGCCGATCACAGGTTATATCGTAAAGCTCAGCACCCGGAGCATTGGCAAGAAAACGGCGTTTGGTCTCCAGATGTATCTTACGGTAACGCTCGATTGTACCGGCATCATTCCAGTAACTGCCGGGAACCGTGACCCCCTTCAGGAAGAGATTGGAGCACATGGCATTCTGATAGGCATCCACCAGAGTTGAGAATCCCTGTCTCGGAATAAAATCAAATATCCGGGGTGAGAGCAGCTGCAGACCGCAGAAGGTGTAGGTGCCCTCGACACCCGGCGAGGGACTGCGATAAGAGGTGATGCGTCCGGCACGATCAAGCTCAACAGTGCGCGGACCTCTTCCGGCTGTAACCCAGCAGGCACCGAGCAGCTGCGGCAACGAGTCATAGGCAGATGCAATCTCTTTCAGATCAATAGAAGCGGCAATATCAGCATTGACAACCCAGAAAGGTTCCAGCGCGAAGAAATCCCGCCACGGCGACAACGCTCCGCCGGTTCCCCTGATTTCATCCTCGAGAACGAAATGAAGATGAACTCCGTAATCTGTTGCGTCGAGGTGCGCTTTAAGCCGGTCAGCCTGCCAGTGGGCATTAACAACAATTTCTGAGATACCGGCGGTTCTGAGCATATCAATCACACGATCGATCAGCGGACGCCCCCACAGCGGCAGCAGCGGTTTGGGCAGAGTGGCGGTTAGCGGGCGCAGGCGGTTGCCGAAACCGGCCGCGAGTACAAAGGCTTTGGTTGGCAGTTTTTTCATGTTGGCTTCTCAGATAAAATATTTAACTACTTTTTTTGCGGAAAAGCTGAAAAAGCAGCGCTTGCCTGACTACACACCTGAATCCGGCAAATTGCTAGAAGGGACGTCCGTTAAAACGCTGCTGGCGCTGCACCTTCATCTTGGGTTCTTCGAGGTGCAGAGCGTACCATTCATCACCGAAAGGAGCATTGGAAAAATGTTTTATCCGGTTGTTGGCAAGGTGCTCGCGGTTGCGTTTGAGAAATTCGTTTTCTGTCTTTTCACAACCGTCAATCAACACTTTGTGCGCTTGATCAATCTCGCCGCGTTGAACAAGAATCCAGGAGTAGAGCGCGTATATCAGAACTCCCTGATCGGTACGTACCCGACCAGAGTGTTTTTTGAAAAGCTTTTCAATGCCCGCATCACCGCGCATATACATGCGGGCCATTTTGATGCAGGCCATCATGGGATCGAGAACCATGACAGTGGGCATCAGCTTGTCGACAGCTTTGAAATCCTTGTTCATCCAGTGTAGCTGTAGCCGCAGAGCGTTGATCTGTTTGCGCATCAACGGTGCCCAGCGATCGAATTTTTCCAATCCGGCAGAAGCATCGAGTGCCTTTTTTATAAAGACGGCCTGCTCCTTCTCAATGATTTTACGCGCATCCTTTACCGAACCGGGCGGCTTTATCTGCCATTGACTGACCCTCTGCTGCAAATGGTTTTTTCCGTTGTTCAGAACACTCTGCACCTTTTCCATCTCCGACTTCACCTTGCGTTGAACCAAAAAACCCAGAAGCAGCTGCGCGACAAGAAATACCAGTACTCCCCATAAAACCGACCAGCCGCCAGCAGCCGCGCCGCCGTACCACAATGCGAATCCACTTGAAAAACCGAAAATCAGATTGATCGCCAAAAGATACATAGATTAAAAAACCTCCCTGAAATTTATTCGAATCATAGCATAACACTTTTGCGCTTGTATATCCTGTTTATTTAACCATAATATATGGCTCATTTCGAGTTCCCTTTAAGGGCGTATAAATAATTAACTTTAGCATGAAGAGCTGAGACTATGGAAACACTGGCATTACGATTATATGGCAAAAAAGATCTGCGTCTTGAACGTTTTGAACTGAATGAGATCGGTGATGATGAGATATTGGCTGACATTGTGACCAACAGCATCTGCATGTCGGACTATAAAGCCGCAATGCAGGGAGGCAGTCACAAACGCGTTCCCGATGATGTAGCCGACAATCCGATCATTCTTGGTCATGAGTTCTGCGGCAAACTGTTGCAGGTCGGTAAAAACTGGCAGCATAAGTTCAAACCGGGTCAGAAATATGGGGTGCAACCTCAAATGAACATCCCCGGACGGGAACTTGAGGCACCGGGATATTCCTTCCCGTACATAGGCGGCTATGCAACCCGGATTGTGATACCTCGTGAAGTTCTGGAGCTTGATTGTCTGCTCTCATACGACGGCGACACCTACTACAAATCATCGATCGCCGAACCGGTTTCGTGTATTGTGGGTGCCTATCGCTGCAGCTATCATTTCAAACCGGGTGAATATATACATCAGATGGGCATCCGAAACGGCGGCAGTATGGTTGTGCTGGCGGGGGCCGGACCGATGGGACTCAGTGCCATAGACCTGGCTCTGCACGGACCTGAACATAAACCGGCACGGCTTGCAATCACCGATATTGATCAGGCGCGGCTGGATCGTGCCGCCGAGATATTCCCGGTAGAACATGCCAGAGAGTGCGGAGTCGAGCTACACTACCTTAAAACCGCAGGAGTTGACGATCCGGTCGCATTTATCAAAGCGGCCAACAACGGTGAGGGCTATGATGATGTCATGATTTTCGCGCCGGTTCCGGCTTTGGTCGAACAGGGTTCCGCGCTGCTAGGTTACACCGGATGTATGAATTTCTTTGCTGGTCCCTCCACTCAGGACTTCAAAGCGTCGATCAACTTCTATGATGTTCACTATATGGGACATCATGTTGTGGGGTCATCCGGCGGCAATACTCAAGATTTGCAGGACTCCATGAACTATGCGGCCAAAGAGCTGATTAACCCGTCAGTCATGATTACACATGTGGGTGGGATCGACTCGGTAGAGGATACCGTACTCAAACTTCCCGAAATCCCCGGCGGCAAGAAGCTGGTTTACACCCACGTTACCATGCCCATGACTGCAATTGCCGATTTTGCCCGGCTTGGCGCGAAAGACCGGTTTTTTGCCGATCTAGACGTAATCTGCCAAAAGCATAACAATCTCTGGTCCACCGAGGCGGAGAATTACATTCTGACCAAGGCACCGCGTCTGGAAGAGGATGCCTCACTCTAAAAATTTGAGCTGATCAATGATCGCATACATCAAAGGTATTCTGGCTGAAAAGAGCCCATCGCTGCTGATCGTGGATGTGGGCGGCGTGGGTTATGAAATTTTTGTATCTCTGAATACCTTTGATCGTCTGCCGCCTTGCGGTTCGGAATGCAAGCTGCTGACCTACCATCATATCCGTGAGGACACTCAGATACTCTTCGGTTTCATTGATGCCAGAGAGAAGGAGATGTTCGAGCTGCTACTGGGCATCAGCGGGATCGGCGCACGCACAGCGCTCAGCATTCTGAGCGGACTGACTGTGGCCGAACTCTCACTCTGCATCTCTGAAAACAATATAAAGCGGATCAGTTCGGTGCATGGCATCGGCAAAAAAACGGCTGAGCGGATTCTGGTTGAACTACGTGACAAGATCAATCCCTTTGAAGCGCTCGCAAGCCTTGACAAGGTCGGCACACAAACAGCAACTGTTATGCGTGATTCCGTGATGGCACTGACTTCACTGGGATTCGCTCAGGAAAAAGCTACCAAAATGGTCCAGGCCGTGCTGGAGAAAGAGAGCGGCATCAGCGACACCGAGGAGCTACTGCGCAAAGCGCTGAGCGGCGGAAGGTAGCCGCCGGGCAGCTAGCTGTGCAACACTGCAACTACCTTTTTTCCGGCGGAGAGCCATTGTGCGCCGCCCACCGGGCCTGGCGAGCGACCCCCATCATGATCGAAACATCATCATCGGTGAAGACGCCGCGTGAAAAAATACGCTGGATGCCCTGCATCATATGATCGGCCTTATCCTCTTTCATAAATCCCACCTCAAGCAGCATCGCGCGCCACATATCGGTCAGCTGCAGCTTGCGCTCTGAAAGCGCCGGTTCAGATTTTTCAAGCGGCGGCTGATATTGTCCGGTGGCAGAATAAAGTTCGTAAGCGCAAATCAGAACAGCCTGAGCCAGATTCAATGATTCGTAACCGGGGTCCACCGGTATGCGTATCAAATGGGTACAGCAGGCGATTTCCGCATTACTCAATCCTTTATCCTCACGTCCGAAAACCAGGGCTACAGTGCTCTGCTTTGCCAGAGTTAAGAGTTGCGGCGCAATTTCCGCAGGTGTTTTGACATGCTGACGGTAGAGGCCGCCGCGTGCGGTTGTGCCGGCAACAAAGGCGCAATCAGCCACTGCTTCACGCAGCGTCGCATATTCGCGCCGCTGTTCAAGGATGTCACGCGCATGAACCGCGAACATCTCCGCCTGTTCCCAGTTACCATCCAGCGCGGGCGCAGCCAAAACCAGATGACGCAAGCCCATATTGGCCATAGCGCGGCAAACCTGGCCAAGATTGCCGCAATAGAGTGTTCCCACCAGAATTATTCGTATGTTATCCAGCACATTATTCATTGGCCATCCATCCTCAAAGGGTTGCCCGGTTGTCCCTGGTCCGCGAAGCGGCTAGCTCTCGCAATCGCCTGATCACCGAGAGCGGCGCGGATATTGTCAACCGCACGACTGATTCTCTCCCGTTTTCTGATCTCCTCTTTCTGATCATCAAACAGCAACAGCTGCTGCTGTTCGTGGCGGTGGTTCAATGCGGCCACCCCCACACCGATCAGTCGAACCGGTGCAACCAGCTTTTCGCGGTTGAAGAGCTCAACAGCCAGTTCGCGGATCGAGAAGTCATCACATATCCCACTCGGAAAGTGCTGCTGACGGGTAATCGTTTTAAAATCAGACCAACGCAGCTTGATACGGCAAAGCTGTGCCGTGTATCCCTGCGATCGCAAACGTGAGCCCACCTCGTCACACAAATTCAGCAGCACTGCAAGCAGCCCCGGGCGGTCACTGACATCCTTGTTGAAGGTTGTCTCTTTGGATATACTTTTTTCAGCGACGGTAGTTTCAACCTCACGCGCATCGATGCCGAACGAGAGGTTGACGAGATGATCGGCAAAGCGTTGCCCGCATAATCCAGCCAGCTTCCGCCGGTCGCAGCGTTGAATATCGACAACTTTGCGCAAACCAGCATTTTCGAGCGTTTTGCGGCTGACCCGTCCCACCCCCCAGAGCTCACCGACTTCGAGCCGACCAAGCCAACGGATGATCTCCTCTCTGTCATCAGACATTTCAAAACAACCGTCCGGCTTCGCCTTTTCACTCGCAAGTTTGGCCAGAAATTTGTTGCCAGCTATCCCCACAGAGGCTGGCAGCCCAAGCTCATCACGGATAGTGCTGCGAATCGAGCAGGCTATATCCCGGGGCGAACCAAGCAACCGTCGCACACCACTGACATCAATAAAGGCTTCATCAATTGAAAGCGGTTCAACGGTAGGTGAATACCTAGAAAAAATTTCAAAGACTTTCTCGGAAGCATACTGATAACGGCGCATATCAGGGGCAACAAATACCGCCTGCGGACAACGCTGATAAGCTTCGCGTGAAGGCATGGCAGATCTGACACCGAAAATGCGTGCCTCATAAGAGCAGGTAGCCACCACACCGCGACGATCCGGCGGCGAACCCACTATCACAGGACGTCCTCGCAGAGAGGGGTTGTCACGCTGCTCGACAGCGGCGTAGAATGCGTCCATATCAATATGTAAAACCACTTTTTTCATAATTAAAAACACCGCTCTTTGAAACTGAGCGGTGTCATAATCAAACAGGTCGGTGCAGGTGATTTTAATCCGGTTGATCACCCAACTCCCGATTGAAGCCGTTCTACAATCGCTCTTATCTTAAGAGGAACGAGTACCTTCAGATTTGTTGGTGGCACTTGATTTACCTGATGGTTTGATATCAGAAGCTGATTCTTTTTTCACTCCGCCCTTTTTGGTGATCTTGATCTGCGGACGGGGCGCAAGCAGGCATCCCAGAAGCCGCCCCATGATCCGGGGAGGCTGTTCCACGACCGCCTCTTCATGCAACTCCGCGATAACAGAGTTAACCACCTCCATACCAAGCTCCTTGTGCGCATTCTCGCGCCCGCGGTATTGCAATGTAACCTTAACTTTATGTCCCGCATCAAGGAATGTGCGAATTTTTTTCAATTTTGTATTAAAATCATTCGCCTCCACACCGGCGTGAAATTTGATCTCCTTGACGGTGACAGTCTTCTGGTTCTTACGTGCCATTTTACGTTTAATGCTTTCATCGTAACGAAACTTTCCGTAGTCCATAACCTTACAAACCGGCGGATCAGCGTTAGGCGACACTTCAACCAGATCAAGTCCCCGATTCTGAGCGTGGCGCAAAGCGTCTTTAGTAGACACCACCCCCACCATGTTACCGTTTTCATCGATAACCCTTATTTTGGGAACTCTGATTTTAAAGTTTACACGTGTGAATGATGCGATAAAACACCTCCAATGTTAATCGCCGTAGCGATTTAGTTTTTCCTAAACAGCTCCGAACACCCGTTCAGAGCAAAAAACATCTCCACCGAATCGCTCAGGCGTTGACCGCAGCCGTGAGACGTTCGATGAAACTCTGCGCACTCATAGTGCCTTCATCTCCCAGTTCCCGACTGCGCACGGAAACAACTCCAGCCTGCGCGTCACGAGCTCCTACCACAAGCATAAAAGGGATTTTGCTGAGTTGCGCCTTGCGCACCTTGGCACCGAGCTTCTCATCGTCGGAGTCTATCTTAACACGCACATCGGCCAGCCGTAAAGTCTTTTCAACCTCCCGGGCATAATCGAGAGCTTTCTTTGAAACTGGCAGAATGCGTACCTGCTCCGGAGCCAGCCAGGGCGGAAACGCACCGGCATAATGTTCTATCAGGATGCCGAAGAAACGTTCCAAACTGCCCAGCAGAGCACGATGCACCATGTACGGCTGATGCTCTTGGCCATCCTCGCCGATGTAGGTTAGATTAAAACGTTCCGGCAGATTAAAATCAAACTGAACCGTGCCAAGCTGCCAGGGGCGTCCAAGGGCATCTTTGATCTTCAGATCAATTTTAGGCCCGTAAAAGGCGCCACCGCCCTCATCCACCTCGTAGTTGATCTTTTCGGCCTGCAAGGCATTCTCCAGTGAATGAATGGCCTGATCCCAACGTTCGGGCAATCCGACGGCCTTTTCCGGACGGGTGGAGAGATAGGCAGTGACATCATTGAACCCAAAACGTCCGAGAATCCGCAACGCGAAATTGACTGTAAAGCGAATCTCATCAACAATCTGGTCAGGTGTACAAAAGATATGGGCATCATCCTGTGTAAAACCGCGCACCCGCAACAAACCGTGACGCACCCCCTCTTTCTCATAGCGGTAAACTGTTCCTAATTCCGCCCAGCGCAACGGCAGATCACGATATGAATAGCGGCGGGCCTTATAAATCTGAATATGGAAGGGACAGTTCATCGGGCGCACATAATACTCATCCACATGCCCGTGGCTACCCTCGCCCTCGGCAACCTTCATCGGCGGAAACATGCCATCTTTATAGAACCCCAGATGGCCGGAGGTCTCCCAGAGTTGCGACTTACCGACATGCGGCGTAAAAATCATCTCATATCCGGCCCGGAAATGCTCTCGCCGCCAGAAATCTTCGATCAGCACGCGGATACGGGCCCCTTTGGGATGCCAGTGTGCAAGACCTGGCCCAACATCATCGCTGATGCTGTAAAGCTCCAACTCCCTGCCGAGCTTACGGTGATCACGCTGCTTGGCCTCCTCAATCCTTTGCAACTGCAGATCAAGTGCTTCACGTGAAACATCAGCCACTCCATACAGACGCTGCAGCATCTGGTTGTTCTCATCTCCCCGATAGTAAGAACCGGCCACCGACATCAGTTTCACAGCACCAATATCCGAGCTTTTCGCAACATGCGGCCCGCGACACAAATCCGCAAACTCCCCGCAACGATACACCGAAACTGTCTCACCCCGCGGAATGTCGGCGAGACGCTCCAATTTGTAAGGTTGAGCTCTGAAAAAATCAGCCGCCTCATCACGCGAGAATTCGAGCCGCTCAAAAGGCAGATCAGCTTCAATCAGACGCGTGATCTCGTTCTCAATATCTTCAAAGTCTTCCGGAGTCAGACGATGCTCCATATCAAAGTCATAATAGAAACCCTCTTCAGTCGCAGGCCCTATATCGAGTTTGACATTTTCAAACAGATTGCAGACCGCCGCCGCCATTATATGCGCCGCACTGTGACGCATAGTTTCAATTGATTGCACTGATTTTCACCTCCGGGCCGAGAAGCGCACAAATGCCCGTCGACTCCATTTACCCTTTAATTTGCAATAAGGTACATGTTAAGTGCCTATTTTGTCAAGGGTTGATCAATCCAAGACAAACTCGATAGTCAAAGTCTCATACTGCCGTAGAAATCCGGAAGAGAGACCGCGAATCTGGCTCACGGAGGCAGCGGCTTTCAGCACGCTCTGATCGAAGTAGCTGCTGCCCGAGGATTGCTGTATCCGGTAACTTACGAGCCGGCCGGCGCTGTCAAGCCGGATTGTAAGCTGTACCGGTCTTGATCCGGATTCGGCGCTTCCGGGTTGAACCCAGGCGTCATACATAGCGCGACGTACCAGTGAAATGCAGCGTCCAACTTCGCTGTCGGGCAGTGTGTTTTTGGTGCCGGGACGGGCTCCAGCCTGCAGAGCTTTACGAATTTCGGTACTGGAAAGCGGCTTATCCTGCACCGCAGGCACAGCCGCTCTTTTGAGCTTTGTGAAATCCTCTTTGGGTCGGTTGACAACGCGTTTGCCCTTTTTAAATGGTTTCGGAGTTGTGCGCTCAACCTTTTTTGGTTTGCTCTCCGGTTTGGGTTCGGGTTTTTTTTCGGATTTTGGTTTCGGCTTTTTACGCGGTGGTTTTTTTTTCACCACAACCGCATCCCGGATGGGCGGCAGGTTCTCAGGCATCACAGGGTCGGGCTCCGATACAACCGGTGTCGGTTGAGTTTCCGGGCTGACCGTCTGTTCTGACACCGTTTCCGGCAGCACCACCGTAAACTCCACCGGTGGAGGAATCTTTTTCTTAAAAAAACGGTGACGCAGGGCAAATCCGGCCAACACCAACAACAGCACTGCGTGAAGTATCAGCGACCACCTCAGCGAAAACCGGTTAACTGGAGAGTCTTTCATCATGAACGCAATATTTCATTCTGCCGCCTGGCCTGGTTGTTCAAATCCGCGCTACAATCAATCTGCCAGCGTCACAAGCGCCATGCGGGTAATCTTGTGTTTGTAGAGAATTTTCATAATACTGATTATCTGACCATATTCAAGTCGCTCATCACCGCGCACCAAAACCGCCAAATCCGGATTATCAACCGCCATACCGCCCAAAGTGCGATCAAGATCATCGATATTGACCGGTTTATTGTTGAAGTAGATGTTGCCGGTGGCATCAATGGTCACCACATTAGACTCTTTTTTCGGCAGAACATCGGTACGCCCCTGAGGCAGTTTAACTGAGATACCCTGCTCCATCGCCGGCATCGTTATGATAAAGGTGATCAGCAGCAGAAAGGTCAGATCGATCAGCGGGGTCATATTGATCTCATTGATCTGCCGCGCTGAACGTTTACGGTTTCGTCGCAGTGCCATCAGATATCCCTCCCCTGAAATTCACAGGCGATACGTCCCATCAACTCATCCGCGAAACCCTCCATGTCATTGGAGAGCTGACGCACCCTGCCCGCAAGACTGTTATAGAAGATAGCGCAGGGAATCGCAACCATCAATCCCACCACAGTGGTCATTAACGCCGAAGAGATGGCCGGAGCAATCTCTGACAGCAACACTGTTCCCTTGTCACCCATCGTTCCGAAGGCATCCATCACTCCCCAGACTGTTCCCAACAGCCCCAGCATGGGCGAGGCAGTCACAATCGTAGCCAACAATCCCATGCCATATTCAACCCGAATCTCTTGTTCATGCAGGGTGTGTTCACAGGTACTGCGAATCAACTCGATTTCACGGGCAGAGAGCGCCGCACTCTCCGTATTTTGACGAATCCCGATTGAACGACGGGAATCGGGATCAAGAAGTTTGACCATACGCTCGCAAGTACGTTCATAAATCAAACCCATACTGCTTTTTGCACTTTTCTTAGAGCGCAGATAATAGTCCAAAACATCGCGTCCAAGCAGAAACTCGCGTATAAAGCGCCGACTGTTGCGGGCAATGCCGCCCAGCTCTTTCGACTTGCCGATAATCACCGCCGCCGCCACAATTGAACTTGCGAGCTGTATAAAAACAATTGTCTTACCAACCAGACTGGATTCAAAAAAACCACCCAGCAGCGAAGCAACTGGGAAAACCGAAAACTGCAAGAAAAATTCAACCATTGGAAACTCCATTTATGGAACTGTGATAAGATGCCGAAATATCGACGAAAAACTGAGACAATACATGCAACCCTGAACAGAGCGGCGGCGGTCTGCGGCAAATAAGCCGGATTCTGTTCACCGTGCCGGGCACGGCTCCAATCATTCATCTGAGCGATCTACCCGGAACCCTTTTCAGACAGGCTGAAACGATACGAGCAGCATCTCGGATTCCCTATTTGATCTTGCTCCGGAGAGGGTTTGCCCTGCGACCAGGCTCTCACACCGGTCCGGTGGTCTCTTACACCACCTTTTCACCCTTACCGCAAACAGACGTCTGCGGCGGTATCTTTTCTGCGGCACTTTCCGTCGACACCGATATGGCAGTGTCTCTCCAGCTTTGACAACTGGATCTCCCGCTCTGCGGAGTCCGGACTTTCCTCTTACCATCATGCAATGGAAGCGATCGGTTACCAACAGACCACCGCCGCTTTGTTCAGGATCCTATTAACGGTAAAAACCTTTTAATCCATATACAAAATACGTCCACACATGGTGCAAACCACCACACCCTGATCACGTCTGACCATCTGCGCAACAGAGGGAGGCTGCACCAGATTGCACCCCGAGCAGACTGTACCGTCAACCAACTCGACAACCACTGGCCAGCGCTTGGCTCGCAGACGTTCGTAGTACAACATCTTGCGGGAATCAACCGACTTGGCAACTTCCGCCCGCTCCTTACGTGCCTCCTCAAGAACCTGCTCAACCTCAATCAGACGCTGATCCAGCTCGACGATAAACTCATCCACCACCGCCTGCTCTCGGTGTAGCCGTTCCTCAATCTCGGCTGATTTAGCCTTGGCAGGAATCAGATCATCCATGGCGGCCAGCTCTCGGGCGTCAAAATTCGCGATATCATCTTCGATCTTTTTGATCTCGCGGTTATACATCTGAAACTCTTTATTGGTTTTAAGAACCGCCTGATTTTTTTTCAGATCGTTTATTTTCTCCTTACAACTCTGCGATTCAAGCTCAGCCGCGTCGATTCTGGACTGGACAGCCGTAACCTGATTTTGAGCGATTTCAAGCTCTTTTTTCAGGTTGTTCAACCGCGCACTCTCTTGTTTTTTACGTTCGGGAATATCACGAATCTCCTGTTCCAGCTCCCGTATACGCCCATCAACTTCCTGTAAATCCCGCAATGGCTGTATAAAGCTCACAAATGCACATCCTTCCGGTCTAATATGTAAAGAGATCAAAAATCGTCTTGCATAATATCCTATCTTATTCTGGGTGTCAACACACATAGCATGATATGTTGTAAATCTTGTGTACTATAATACAAACTGCATGTTCGTGCCGCTCGACAGCCGACTGTAGAGATTGCCAAAATTAAACTTTGTTTTTACTTCACACCGAAATGTGAAAGCGGTAACATGTATGCCAATTGTAAATTCGCAGTTTTTGATATTTGTGCATTCGTAAACAAGGAGAGATATTATGCAGATTCTTAAAATGGGCATGGTTGGCGGCGGCATCGGTGCTTTCATCGGCGAAGTGCACCGCAAAGCGGCGCGCATGGACGGAGGTATCCAGCTGGTTGCCGGAGCTTTTGATGTTGATCCTAAAAAAAGCATCCAACAGGGCAAGCTGCTTGGACTGGATGTTAGCCGGGTCTACAAAACATACACCGAGATGATTGAACAGGAGTCGGCTCTGCCGCCGGAGGAACGTATCGATTTCGTTGCGGTCTGCACCCCCAATCACACCCACTTTCCCATCGCAAGCGCCTTTCTGCAGGCAGGCTTCAATGTGATGTGTGAAAAACCGATGACACTCACGGTTGAAGAGGCACTCGAACTGAAGCAGATTGTGAGGAAATCACGCAAGGTCTTCGGCCTGATGCACAACTACACCGCCTACCCGATGGTAAAACTGGCCAAAGATATGGTCAAACAGGGCGACCTCGGCAAAATCCGCAAGGTAGTTGTTCAGTATCCGCAGGGCTGGCTCTATCAACTGATCGAAAAGACCGGACAGATGCAGGCCTCCTGGCGTACCGATCCCAAGACCTCAGGCGCCGCAGGCTGCATGGGTGACATCGGCACACACGCCGCAAATTTGGCGGAATATGTAACCGGCCTGAAAATCACCCAGGTTCTTGCAGACCTGACCGCCTTCGTCAAAGGGCGTAAGCTGGATGATGACGGCAGTGTTCTACTGCGTTTCAACAAAGGTGCTAAAGGTCTGTTGCATGCCAGTCAGATTGCTGTGGGAGAGGAGAACAACGTCGCCATCTGGGTTTACGGCGAAAACAAGGGCTTGCACTGGCATCAGGAAAATCCCAATTTCCTGCACGTGATAAGCCAGACCGCCCCTGAAGAAATCTGGAAACGAGGCAACCCTTATGTTGCTGACAAATCCGCGGCGGCCGCCCGTTGCACCCGCATCCCCAACGGCCATCCCGAGGCTTTCCTCGAGGCATTCGCCAATAACTACTGCAACTTTGCCGACACAATCAGGGCGCAGAAAGAGCGGCGCAAAACAACCGAACTTGAACGTGATTTCCCCGGCATCGAAGCCGGAGTACGCGGCATGAAGTTCATCCGTGCGGTTGTCGACTCATCCAAACAGGGTAATGTCTGGCTGAAAATCTAACCGGCCAAATTCCACAAGCGGATTGAAGCAGAGGGGACGCGTCCAGCGCGTCCCTTTTTTTGTGCTATAAGCTTATTTCAACCGCCGCTGGCGGCGTTTCCATCTGATCCGGCATGAATGGCGAGAGAACCCACAACATAAACCAGGCGATCAAACAGGCGATCAAAGCTGATATTGCCCCTATTTTAAGCCAGTCAACAAAGCGGATGTGAACGTGCGACTGCTTCTCAAGCATCCCCAGCGCGACAATATTGGCGGTGCTGCCAATCAGAGTAATATTCCCCCCGAAACAGGCGCCAAAAAGCAGAGCCCACCACAACGGCATCGCTGACATGGTTTTACTCAGAGCCGTAATGACCGGCGAAAAGGCCGCTACAAAAATCACATTGTCAACAAAGGCGGAACCAATTGCGGTTGTAGCCATGATCGATGGGATCAGAACCGCAGGATTTCTCCCGCAGACCCTGATGAAATTATGCGCGATAATCTCGGTCACACCGGTGTACTCCAGAGTTCCGGCAATCGCGAAGAGCAGCATGAAAAACAGTAGCGTCCACCAATCCACTTCATGCTCGACATAGTAACGTGCCCGATTGCGTTTGAATATCATAATCAACCCGGCACAGGCCAGCGGCGCAACCAGCAGAATACTATTTTTATCCAGATTGAAGCTCTCTTCAAGCGCATGATGCGAAGCAATAAAAAGTAGTGTGAAAATCAGCACCGCTAGGCCGCGCTTGTAGGGCACCACAACTGTAGGCACCAGACTCAGCTGTCGCTCCATCCGCTCTCTGAGACACTCATCAAACATGGTCAGCTCCCTGCGATACCAGAACATAGTGACTGCCACACATGATGCCAGTGCGACGAGCATAATCGGAAAAGCCCATTTGGCAAAGTCTCCAAAGGTCAAACCGGCCTGTGTCCCGATAAAAATTCCAACCGGGTTTCCCATCATTGTACCGGCACTGCCGATATTGGTACATAACACGCAGATGATGATATATGGCGCCGGGTTGAGTTTGAGACGATCGCAAACCTGAAAAATCAGAGTGGCAATGAAAATGATCGAGGTAACCTCATCCACGGCGCAAGCCAGCAGCGCCGAGGAAACCGCTGTGGCAGCTATGAACTTGCGTCCGGTCATGTTAGGTATGGAAATCAGAGCCTGAACAACCCAGGTGAAAAAACCAAGGTCACGCAGAGCGCCGACTACTATCATCATACCCACCAGAAAAAGAATTACCGGCAGAGCCGCAGCTTCCACAAAGTGCGGAATATTCAGCGATTTGGTGAAAACCAGCACACCCAACCCCAGAAAGGCGATCGAAAGCCGAAAAGACCAAAAAAAGAGCGTGCCCATGATAATGGCGATAAATACACTTGTCGCAGTGGCCTGCTGCAACGTAAGACCAAACATGCGTCCACCCGCGCCGAGAGCAAAACTTATACTCAGTAAAATCGCAAGCCGTATGGTTAATTGACGTCCAGTTAAAACTTCCGAGCTCTCATTACCATGCATTTTTCATCAGCTCCATCTTCGTTACGCCCAGAAAACCTGAGCGCTGAATGTGTGTAAATTGACAACACCGAGAAATTTTCTACCGTCAACAACCTGAATCTGTCTGACATTGTTCATCAGAAACATCTTGGCCAACTGAATCGCTGGTGTCTCAGGATGGATACCAATAAATTCGTCATGCATAAAGTCCGCCACCTTGGTCTCCTGATCTTTGCGCAGCAATTCGGCAAACGGTTCAAAATTGGCGATCGGCGACAGATCCTCCATCCAGAGCAGATGCTGCGGCAGACTCTGCCGCAGCAAATCTTCAATGCTGATCACACCACGCAAATCACCTTCGCCGTCCACAATGGGTATATCCATAACCCGCTGAGCACAGAATGCGTGTATCGCATCCGAAAGTGTGTGGCCTTCATCAAGTACAATCGGATTGCGGTCCATCACGCTTTCCGCATTGAGTTTAACATTTATATACTCAGCACCTTCTGTGATGATACCGTAGACCTCACGGACGGAGGCTGCCACGCAAAGCCGCTTGATTACTGGTTTGCTGTTCAGCAGTTTGCTTAGCGACGCCATTAACCGCAGATATGAACCCGGATCAGATTTTGGTGTCAAGATCATAACAACCACACAAACCGGATCCTCTCCAAAAGCCTGAAAGTCAATCCCTTTCGGAATGATCGCAACCGCAAGATGGGGACGATCTATCTCGGCAAGACGTGCATGCGGCAGGGCCAAACCGGATGTCAGGACTGTGGGAGCCTGCATCTCGCGTTCGATCACCGCCTGCACAACATCCCGCTGATCAAATCCGCCGACCTTACGGCACAATGCTCCCACCATCTGATCCAGAAGTTCATCACGGTTCAACGCCGCGACATTGCACAGAATGCAACTCTCATCCAGAAAATCTGCTAATCTGATCTCATTATCTGCAACCATAATATATCTTCTCCGATCTATTGAACGTCACCGATCCATTGCATAAAGATCGGCAGGGTAGCAGATTTAGACTTAGATTCCCAGAACCCAGTTAGCGAATCAGCTTATTTTTCAGCTATCAGCACATTGACCGCTTGGATATAGGCCAGAATACTGGCCTCGATCACATCGGTCGAAACACCGCGTCCATGATAAGCGCGATCACCCTCACGAACCCGCACAGTGGCTTCACTCTGAGCATCGCGTCCGCCGGTCACCGCCACCAGGTCGAACGACTCCAATTGCGCGTCGATCCCGAGTATGCTGTTAACTGCGGCAAACGAAGCACTGATCGGGCCATCACCGACCGCGACCTCTTCGGATGGTCGTCCGTTGACCATCAGCCGCACGGTACTGACCGGCGTGATAACATTGCTCGCAATCGCATTGAAGCGGTTCAACTTGACTCCCTCAACCACTTTGGTCTGCAGATCGTAAGCCAACGCCTCGATGTCGGCGTCGTTGACAAACTTCTTGCGATCAGACAAATCTTTGAATTTCCCGAAAAGTTCACCAATCCTTTCAGTATCCAGATTAAACCCAAGCTCCTTGAGTCTGCTTTCAAAGGCGTGCCTGCCGGAGTGCTTGCCCAGCACCATTTTGTTGGCCGGCAGCCCGATTGATTCAGGCGTCATGATCTCATAGGTCAAAGGATTGGAGAGCATTCCGTGCTGATGAATGCCGGACTCATGCGCAAAGGCATTTTCACCGACAATCGCTTTATTAGCCTGAACCCTGCTACCGGTTACATTAACCACACAGCGACTGGCCGGATATATCTTGGTGGTATCAATGTTTGTCCGTGCCTGATAAAAATCAGTGCGGGTTTCGAGTGCCATCACAATCTCTTCCATCGCAGTATTACCGGCACGTTCGCCGATTCCATTCACGGTACACTCGACCTGATCGGCACCTGCCTTGATCGCCGCCAGCGAATTGGCCACCGCCAGTCCGAGGTCGTTGTGACAATGCACCGCAATACGGGCTTTATCAATGTTCGGAACGTTGGCACGTATGTCGGCTATCAATGTCGCAAACTGCTCGGGCACTGCATAGCCGACCGTATCCGGAATGTTGACTGTTGAAGCACCGGCGTTGATAACTCCCTCAATCATACGATAGATGAAGGCGCGTTCGCTACGCGAGCAGTCCTCTAATGAAAACTCCACATCACCACAGAGATTGCGGGCATATTCAACCATCTTAACAGCGCGCGCAAAAACCTCGTCCGGCTGCATCTTGAGCTTGTACTCCATGTGAATGGGCGAGGTCGCAATAAAGGTGTGAATACGCGGATAAGCCGCGCCGCGCACTGCCTCCCAGGCACAGTCGATATCCTTCTCCAATGCACGACACAAACTGGCCACACTGGCATTCCTGACCACACCGGAGATCGCCTTAACCGATTCAAAATCGCCTTTGGAGGCAATTGCAAAACCACCTTCAATAATGTCGACACGCAACTCTTCGAGATGCTCGGCCAGCAGCAGCTTATCCTTCAGGTTCATTGTGCAACCCGGTGACTGCTCACCGTCGCGCAAAGTTGTGTCGAAAATGTATATTCTTCGCATGTCACTTTTTTCACTCATGCTTTTCTCCCGGTTTTAAACCGTGACCCCGAAAACGTGCGCCGCTTCAAAACAAAAACTCCCGCGAACACGCTTCCTGCGGTCACGGGAGTTCTGATTCGACTTAACCTGGTAAGGTCTACCAGTCGCCCATCCCATGGCCGAAGTTCAGCCAAAGCGTGGTAAGTCGCAGATCAAAAACTCTGTTATGGTTCTCCATGACCCTTATTCTTGCATACCTGGTTGCAATTGACAAGTTGAATTTTGGATTTTTTAAATCTCCGTTGAAATGGTTGGAACTGCGTAGTACTTTCATTAACTTTTTTCACACATTCAACTCACACACTCTAGCCTGTAGCTTGTTCTGCCGACTGCCACTGCTGACTGCGACCTCTCCCCCTTTGCGTCTTGGCGCCTTTGCGGGAAACTCTCCCAACTTTAGGGTCACGTCCTGATATAAAGTTGTCACTTTTTTTGTTTCTATCCTGATGAGGTTCGGCAGTAAATCAGCACTGCCATATTTGCGTACCCAGCCGGTTACCGTCATCGAACCCTTTATGCCGTAAGCGCGCCTCGCCGATTCTATTGATTGTTGTCTGCCTCTCGCCAACTCATCAACCACCTGTCTTTTGAATGCCTCACTATACTGGATGTTGTCTGCCATTTCGACCTCCTTTTTGGTCTGTCAGGGTGACAACTTATATCAGGACGTGA
>CAYOQJ010000051.1:0-3540 GCA_964406095.1 uncultured Lentisphaeraceae bacterium | reverse complement strand
CTCATCATCGGGAAGCTCCCGCTTCACCGGAACATGCAACAGGAGATGAAAATGGTTATCCATAAACGCGTAAGTCCTTACCTCGCAGCCGGTAAAATCCTCCATCCGCCGCATCAGGGTATGCAAAAAACTCTTCTCTGCATCGCCAAAAATGAACCGGTGTTCGATCACTCGGCTCATCACATGGTACGTTGCCACCTCCTCCAGTTTGATCCTGTTCAACCTCATACTTCACCTCCATGTTTCAAAAACAATCCCTTTATATACTAAATCTCCCAGCCTGTCCATTAAATAATGACTGTCACTTATTCCTGGTGGCATCCGCCATTGCGAACCAGCGCCACGGCAGCAATGCTAACTTGAAATTTGTAATTGCCCTGTATCTGATCGGAACATTCAGCGCCGCGGTTGTCGCCGTTATATTCAGCTTCATTTTCCCCACACAGCTTGCGCTCAATCTAGCTGATGCCGCCACCAGCAGTGCACCGCAGGGACTGCGAGAGGTGCTGGCCAACCTCGCGTTCAAAATTGTCGACAATCCGGTCAACGCCCTGCTCACCGGTAATTTCATCGGTATTCTGGCCTGGGGTGTTGGCATTGGCTTCGCACTTAAACAAAGTTCCGCGACCACCAAAGCTGGCATCCATGATTTTTCTGAAGCCGTTTCCGCTATCGTTAAAATTGTAATCCGCTTCGCACCGCTCGGCATCTTCGGTCTGGTTGCCAATACACTCGCCACCACCGGTTTTGCGGCACTGGGCCAATTCAGCCGACTTTTATTTGTACTGCTGGGCTCGATGCTGATAATCGCTCTTATAGTAAATCCGTTGATAGTCTATCTGGCAACCCGTACTAATCCCTATCCCCTGGTTCTAACCTGTCTGCGGGAATCCGGAATAACCGCGTTTTTTACACGCAGCTCCGCCGCCAACATACCGGTTAACCTGGAACTCTGCCGCAAGCTGGAGTTGCATGAAGATGTTTACTCCGTTTCAATTCCGCTCGGCGCTACCATCAACATGGCCGGCGCGGCAATTACAATCACAGTTCTGACTCTCGCGGCAGCGCATACATTGGAGATCAAAGTGAATCTTATTACCGCCATTCTGCTCAGCATCCTCGCGGCAATATCGGCTTGTGGAGCATCGGGAATTGCCGGCGGCTCTCTGCTACTGATTCCGCTGGCGTGCGGTCTGTTTAATATCGACAACACAATCGCCATGCAGGTTGTCGCTATCGGTTTTATCATCGGCGTGATTCAAGACTCAGCCGAAACCGCCTTGAACAGCTCGACTGATGTGGTTTTCACCGCCGCCGCATCGCATATACTGCAAAAAAATGGCGAAGAGCTGCCTGCCCTCAAAGAAAGAGGGAACTTAGATAATAGCGACTAAACTCATGCTGAGCCACGAATGGCATAAAGACCGAAACTGCCAAAACGTTCACTGGCGGCGGCATACCTGTGATAAAGAGATATATCCATCTGTCTCATGCATAAAAGCGTGCACGGCGGAGTGAACATTTGCGCCGTTCATTAGCAAACAGGTGGCATATCTGTGTTGCAACGCGGCGTGGCGTAATTTCACCAGATTGTTTTGACAAAACCCATGATTATTGTAACAATTGCATTGTTTTATAATAAGTACGATCGTAAATTACGAACGCTCGTACCACAAATTGTCGGCGGAGGAGAATTCAAAGCAATGATCCCGACATCTGACAGATATCATGCCGCATTGCGGCGACAGCGAAACAGACTCGGAGTCGTGATGTTCCTGGCGGCGGTACATGTGCTTGCTCGAAGTCCCGAGGACGTGCCTGGGGCTATTGTGCACCGCTTACCGGTGCCTTCACTGTGGGATTGTGCGCGGGGACGTGCGGTTTACACGGCATCTCCCTCCATCGTAGTTTCACCGAAGGGTGAGTACCTGGTCAGCTCAAACCCCTTCGGAAGGGGATCTAATGCCAACGTCTCAGGAACAACCTTCATTCACCGATCTAATGACAGGGGTGCTACATGGCACCTCCTGACGACCCTCCACGGCATGAAACGCGGCAGCCTCTTTGTTCTCAATGGGGTGCTCTACATCTGGGGGTACACGGCGGCTCCGGGCTCGATCGTCATCCGCAAGTCCCATGACAGCGGCCAGACATGGACGACGCCAACCGACGCCCGGAATGGCCTGCTCCGGGCAGGCAAGTTCGGCGGCACCCCTTGCATCCCGGCGGTTCATGACGGACGCCTGTGGCTGGCACAGGGCGGGAATCGCGTCATGTCCGCTCCCGTGGAGGCCGACCTGTTACAGGCGGAGGTTTGGACCTTGTCACGAGCGGCGAACATGAAGGACGGCCCACTGGGTGAAGGGCTGACCGTAACAGAGGCCCAAGTCGTGGCCGCCCCGCACACAGGCGTTGTTTTGCTACCCAAGATCAAAGGACATCCCTGTACCGTGCTGCTCCGCGTGGGCGATCAACCTTCTGAAGTACGCAACCCGAAACACGCGGACTGGGTTGGGTTTCTCGGCGGAGAGAAGAAGTTTGGAGCTACCTACGATCCCGCGACCGCGACCTTCTACGCGCTCTCGAACCCGGTTCTTTCCGAGTTCGCCAACTGCGGCTGGCCGCCGGAGCTGGTTCGTAATACCCTTGCGTTGCTGTCCTCGAAGGATCTGCGAACCTGGCGCATGGAGCGCATCGTGCTGCAGTCCCCGAATGTAGACTACGAGGCTTTTCAGTATCCGGCCTTCGCCATCGACGGCGACGACCTGCTGATCGCCCTGCGCACGGCCTATGACCTCGGCGGTCGGAAACCCCCGCGTGGCCACGACTCGAACTTGATCACCTTTTTCCGCCTTCAGCAATTCCGGAGTTCTCCGTGACGTTAATCACCTTCAAGGCAATTGAATGAGAGGAAATTTACTATGCAAGCAAAGTACTTTAATGACACAGAC
Organism: uncultured Lentisphaeraceae bacterium; assembly: GCA_964406095.1. GTDB lineage: Bacteria > Verrucomicrobiota > Kiritimatiellia > RFP12 > UBA1067 > M55B167. Next base: position 589 of record CAYOQJ010000051.1, on the reverse strand, counting down.
ACTTTGCTGATTAAGTTTAGTGATCATGCTATTGCAAACACTTACGACTTGAATGAAATCGTAAATTATGAACATTCGTACAATAAATTGTTCGGCAAAAGCAAAAGAAGGAAAGTCATGAAATCTAAAATTTTGATTGCAATACTCGTGATACTTGGATTGTTTTCCGCCGGAAAAGATGTTAATCAAGCGTAAGCGTCCGAAACTTGACCAGTCAGAAAAATCGTCAGTTTTCAGTTAAGCGCTCTGGGATTCAGTCTGCCTGGCTGCCAGCCACTTGGCCGGCGTTAATTCACGGGCCTCAGCGTTGGTTATATGCGGCAGACGGCTGAGCACGTCTTCGAGGTATTCTTCCGGATTGATCCCGTGCATTTTGCAGTTAAGCAGCACCGTCATTACGATGGCACTCTGAACTCCCGCATCTTTGGAGCCAAAGAAGAGCCAGTTTTTCTTGCTCAGCGCGGGAACGCGGATTATATTTTCAACCAGGTTGTTGTCGATCTCCTGTTCGCCGTTTTCCACATAAACATTCAGTTCATTCCAGAGATTTAGTGTGTAGCTGATCGCTTTTCCCGTCAGGCTCTGCGGC
>CAYOQJ010000050.1:0-20708 GCA_964406095.1 uncultured Lentisphaeraceae bacterium | reverse complement strand
CAACTCCGGGCCGCAATAGACGGGCTCGACGTAACGGAAGTCATCGCCCAGCACCCGAAGCAGTTGCTCCATCATGGTCAGGCCAAAATGCTCCATCAGCATCCGATTGATCTCCGGCGTGCCCTCATGCTTAACCGGGATGCGGTCATAGCCTTTGCGTTCAAACGCGCCCAGAACCCGTTCGCGTGATGTCATCCGCTGCATGAAACCCTTTCCCATCAAAATCATGGGATCAGAATACCACACAACAATCTTGACGTGAACGCCAATTTGCGTTTTTAATTAACCACTTTGCGAACGGCCATAGTCTTACAACTTGATTTGTTTTAACCGCATAGAACACAAAGATCGCAAAGATCAACTTCTTAATGCTGTGTTTTGGCTTGCCTGTAACGTTAAGAGTTTTCAACTAATTAAACGAATTAAGCTAATTCCAATTCACTACCATCCCATAGATTCAGTAGATTATTTTCGCGCAGAGGCGCAGAGACGCTGTGCTATAAGTACTTCATGAACAACATATTAACAAAATACAGAGAATCTCTCTGCGTCTCTGCGCCTCTGCGCGAGAACGTATTTGATCTGTTCAGTCATCCCATTGGTTTCGATTGGCCAATATTGCCAAGGATAAAGGTGTTTTCAGTGGGACGCTAGTGATTCCAATTCGTTGATAAAAGTTACGTATCTCGTTTATTCCAGACCCGCTGGCGGCGGGCTTTTCCTTTGTGTCGTTAGGCAAAACACTCACAAAAGTCGGCTGGAGGTAGCAAGGCAATGACCGGCAAAGGTTGCAAGGAAGGTCTTTAGGCTGGTCATGGATGAGAGGTCGCTGTATGCTCCTGTTTTTACCGAGGTTTTTGGTGAAGTCAGTAGCGCGGTAGCTGTGTAGAGCTTTGCTTGCATCAATTTCTGGCAGAGGACATCATAACGCTGCAAGTAGCATAATCGTTTTGCTCTCATCCTCGGAGAGGTGGTAGAGTTCAGACACTGCTGCGTTTCTGTACTCTACGTCCTGTTTGGCTGTTGCCTGAAGCAACGTTTTCTTGAGGGTGTTGGGCACGTCCTTCCAGAGGGGCAGGTGCAGGCGTCTCAAATATTGAGCCTGCAATCGGATACATCCGCCACGCATCTGCGTCGAAAATGAGCGCATAAGAAAAGCAAAGAGATCCGACTGAAGCACCGCTTGAAGGGCCTGCAGATCCCAATCACCAGACGTAATGTAATACAGGTTGTGATGCGGATAATACTCGCCTTTGTCATAAACGACGCGCATTGAGCCGTTGATGTCCGGAATCAAGAGTTTCTTTTGCTTCAAAAGCTCCGGATAAATACGATCAATGGTGCGGTACCATTTATCCGTCGCCTTCTTTGCGCAATGCCGCGCACAGAGCACGCCCTGATGTTTCAGCAAGTAGGCGGCGAGCCTCGGACGCGTTTTCAAATCGACCAATCCTGCATCAGGTGTAAACGGGTTGATGACCCAATGGCCAGACCAGGCAATCTTTCCGGTCTTAATATCTTCATGCAGGATCAAGGGTAGTTTGCAGTCCGGTTCAACATCCAACGCCTCATCCGATCCAATAAAAATCTTATCCGCGCCTGTGGCCACGCCAATCCCTACCTTGCATCCGGCCTCTTCTAGAAGCGGATAATCCTGCTCAAGCCGATTGATCAAGCTCACGCGATGAGCTCTGTCGATCACCCACGGCGCAGCGCTGTTCGTCACATTGCCTATCTCATAGACCGGCTGATCGGAGGGAACATTGTTTGCCAGCAAGGCTGTTGTGATCTTCTGGAGCGCAGACCGGGTGATTTCCGGGCGCACGGCAATACGAGTCATACACCCTGCTTCCCGTGCAATAACCGTGATAGCCGGATACGCTGTCACCTTGGAACAGAAGGCGTCGGTATCCACCATGTCGATATGGAATTTCAAGTGATATTCTTTGGCAATAAATTCTCTTAATGGCCCCCCGTATTTATTTTTCATCCACCGATCCGAACAGATTACGCCAAGGACTCCCCCGGGCTTAAGAAGCGTCAATGCCCGCTCAATGAACAACACATAAACATCTGCGCGGTCATAGAATGTGGAAAATCGAGACCGATATTCCCCTTGCAGTGCAGAAGGAATAAGCTCCTGGCGCACATAAGGCGGGTTTCCGACCACATAATCGAATACACCCGAGAATGGGGTCAACAGAAAATCGCCCTGGGCAAGCCATTGAGCAGCAAGTCCGGTCGCGTCTGCCTCAGAAAATCCCTCTTCCTCTAAGCAAGTAATCACGCTACCTTTAGTCTTGGAAAAAGTATCCTGATGCAGTTCGACCGCCCGAATGGCTCCCGCAAGAAGTGTGATATCCGGCCGTTTCCGAGTTCCATATTTCTCCCGCCATGCACTCAGCAAGCGACGGATGATGGCCTGCAAAAACTCTCCACCCCCGAACGAGGGCTCCAAAATCGGCTGCGTCCAAAGAGGCTTATCTTCCGTGTAACCCACTAGGTCCAAGATGAAATCAACAACCTCGGGGCGCGTAAAGACTGAATCGCGGTTAAGATTCCTTTTCGCAGATGCCATCCCCAATACCGCATCCAAGACTTGTCGAGACACCAGTTCCTCAGGATTGAAGGGCAACAGCAACTCCTTTGGGCGCACCTTATAAGCAACGCTGGGTTCAGCGATCATAAGCTTCTTATGACCGGCCCCACCTGATTTCACGGCACGCGCATATAAGGGTTTACGTTGAACGACCCTCTCTATTACGTGCTTATCCCGTGCTTTCGGTTTTACTGACATATTCTTGAGGCAGTGTATCAAATCCCATGGGGTGCGTCAAAAATCAATTACTTATCCGCGCAATGCGCTATCCATTCCGCCGTCCGTGTATCCACGGGTGAGGCGGATGAGATAGCCGCGCAATCTTTTTGCGGTTTTTGCGGTGAGATTTAGAAGGCCATGGCCATGACATCCGTCTTGACGGGAATGCAAACGGCGTTTATCAACCACTTTGCGAGCGTATTGCAGGATCGTCCGCCGTAGCCGTAGGCCAAGCCGTCATGTCACGCCGGACAACAGAAGGCGGAAGCAGCGCAGGGAGAAGCAGCGCAGCACGAAGGTCGGGGTGCCGTACTCGTCAACCGGCTTCCCGCTCTTACCGCCATCCGATAAAAAAACTAAACCGAAATACTGGGCCACGCTCCCCGAATGCAGCCTGTGTGAAAACAGATGTCATTGGATTGCAGGCCGGCCTTCAGCTCCGTTGCTGTCCCAAAAAAAATGGTTCCGTCGCGGGTTGTGATGCACTTCCCAATTTGATCTTCCGGCAAAATCGCAATCATCTCAGGAGCTTCTCGCAACATACTACGCCACACATCTCTAAGTTCAGTTGCATCGGGTGCGATTCCTTCAAAGGCAAGCATTTCGTAGTCTTCCTTCGTGTAATGAGTCGAGCGACTGGCCTGCTCCAGTATGAACAGGGGACTCAAGCCAGGATCTTTTCCACATGTAGCCCAAACCAGAGCGCCAAATGGCTGCAACTGGGTATGACAATAAATAATATCAACCCAATCTCTCACCTCGGCTCGTCCGATCAATGCCAGAGTTTTGTTGGTGGCCAAGTCAAAAGGGTGCAGTGAAAGGCCAAAATCCGGATGCTCAATGAGAGGAAAAAAACGAAAGGCACTGTCTTGCACCCATTGCAAAATAACACCCTCTGTCCCTCGGGTGACTTCGGCTTCCACAAAGGTAGGGAACTCACGTAGAGGGCGGACAGTATGCCCGTCCTTCTCGAGATATTTTCGGTCTGTCTCCCAAGAGGTCAGCACGGCATCCCGGGTGTCATGGAAGAGGTCAACATCATGGGAAAGACGAGATAACTTCAGCAATTCATTCAGCGCAGCACCGCCTGCAACATAGCTTTCGCCCTGTGCTACACGCTCAGCCGCCAGAAGCCGGCAAACGCGTCGTTGATAGTCGGTTAAAGGCATTTTATCAATTTCCTAGCGAGAACGTACGTTGCACGATCCCCCTGTTTCGCAAGCAGATCCAGACAACGACAAAAATCATCCCGAGTTTCCGGAATAAAATTATCCCTCATAAACCAACCGCACTGCAGTCGATTACTTTCCCATAATGCGAGTGCTTGCTTTCTGATATCAATAGGATTTGATTCGAAATTGAAATTTTCAACTGCCATATAACAAGTTTATACTACTCTCCGTATCGACGACAAGCGTGAAATCAAACAAAATGAGTCGTTTGGAATTTATCCTCCCCTTTTTTTATTCGTGATGTTCGCGTTATTCGGATGCCAAAGATGCGGCATTTTCTCTATATTTCTCATGAACATTCATGTTTATAGTATGCCAGCATTTTCAAGGCAAAATAGATACACACAACACTCTTGACGTGAACGCCAATTTGCGTTTATTATTCACCATTATGCGAAGAGCCTTACCAACGGTTTTCCTGCTCATCGATTCTGCCCGCGCCTACGAACGCGCACTGCTGAAGGGCATCGCCCGTTATTCGCAGGTGCATGGCCCCTGGGTCTTTTTCCATGAAGGTCCCTTCTGGGAGAGGCACTCCCGTCAGAATCTTCTGGAGCGGATGAAGTCAGCAGACGGGATCATCATGCGCGAAGGTCCTTTTATGCAGAATATTCTTAAGCTGCGCATTCCGACGATTGTGTCGAACTACGCCACGGAGCGCATTGCGGGAGCTCCGAACATCGTCAGCGACCATGTCGCGATCGGGCGAATGGCGGCTGAGCACCTGCTCGAACGCGGCTTCCGCCATTTCGCCTTTTGCGGGTATCCCGAACTGTTCTGGTCAATCCAGCGCTGCGAGGGCTTCACCCGGCGCATCAAGGAGGCCGGTCTTGAATGGACAGATTACCGGCCGACCAAAAAGATACGTCAGCACTGGAAGCATGAACTGCCTTTCATGATGGAGTGGTTGAAAGCACTTCCCAAACCCGTGGGGCTCTTCTCCTGTGTGGATGAGCGCAGCCAGCAGGTTGCGGAGGCCTGCAAAAAAAGCGCCCTGCGCATCCCGGATGAGGTGGCGATCCTCGGAGTCGATAACGATGAGATGATCTGCATGCTCTCCAGCATTCCGCTCTCCAGCGTGGCAATCACCGCCGAGAAGGGCGGCTACGAAGCCGCCGCAGTGCTGGACCGCTTGATGAGAGAGAAAAAGCGGGGTGCCACGGCGGTTGAGATTTCGCCGAGTCATGTGGTCACGCGTACCTCGACCGACATCGTCACTGTGGCGGACGATCATGTCGCGCGGGCGCTGACCTTTATCCGTGACAACAGCAGACGCGCACTTCAGGTCGGGGATGTCGCACAGGCGGTGGGCTTATCGCGTCGGGTGCTTGAGAAGCGCTTCCGGAACGTATTGAACCGTTCGATCTACGAGCAGATCCGGCAGGAACGCGTCGGGTTGATCATCAAATTACTGGCCGACCCGACCTTGCGCGTCGCGGATATCGCCGATTCGCTGGGCTTCCCTGATGCCGCGCATATTGCCCGCTACTTCCGTTCACATACCGGACTCAGCCCTGCCGCCTACCGCCAGCGCAACTATCTTGCGTAACACTGCGACTCGAAGGCACATAAAAAAGCTGAACCAGTATAGCTGTTAACGGGCAATATTGGTGGTGGTTGATCCAGCAGTGTCAGCTTTAGTTGATGCAGCAGAAGTTTATGAACTTTCTCCGGTTGAGTATAGCGAGAGAGAATCAGAGTTTCTCGCGATTCCACGGTGTTGTCAAATCATCCGTATGGATGAAAGTTGACCTTTTTGATATGCTAAAAATCTATGGGACATCCATAACCGGGAAAATATCGAAATTCAGCAAACTATGGGATGCTAGTGAATCTTTGTTGTGAAATATCGCTATGAAACTAAAAAATCATCTAATGCTCTTATTTGCCGCCATAATGCTCGTTGCTATCTGGAGTTCCTCCTGTGCCTATGGCATCGAGCGCCCCGATGCGCCTTTACGCGAAACCGTTCCCGGTCTGCGTATCGAAAAACACACCTATACCAATCACGCCGCCACGGAATGGCAGTTCCGCCTTCGGGCACCCGAGGCAGGCGAGTCTCCGCTTTACGAAAACTTGAAGTCCGCTGATTTCGAGGTCGCTTTTCCTTTCAATGCCAAGGTGGTGCTGCACTGGAACAGAGGCAGCCACTCTGAGCCTGTTGATTTTGAACCGAAGACAAGCCCGCTCGTCAAGGGCAAGCAGTTTGTGCTCGGCTCATTTGGCGGACGCTCCTCGGATGGCGTGATGCCCTATTTCAATCTCGCTGGCGAGGGCGGTGGTCTAATCGTTGCTATCGGTTGGACCGGGGACTGGGAGGCATCTATAACACTTCAGAACAACGGCCGCGTGCGTGTTGTCGCCGGGCTGAAAAGCACGCGTTTCCGTCTCGCGTCCGGAGAGGAAGTGCGGCTGCCCTCTATTCTCGCCATGAACTACGTTGGCGACTGGATCGATGGGCAGAACCAGTTCCGCCGTCTCATGCTGGCGCACTTCACGCCGAGGAATCATCCGCCCATGACTCTCATGCCGGTGCAAGCCGGGGTGCATGGGATATTTCCCTTTAACGAGACCTCCGAGGAAAAGCTCGTTCAGCTCGCCGCCGATGTCGCCGCTCTCAAGCTGCCGCTGGACTGTTATCACCTTGATGCCGGCTGGAACGAAGGAGGCTTTCCAACAGGCCAGGGCAATCCTCAAGCCGATTCGCTCCGCTTCCCGAACGGACTTGCACCCGTTGGAGCCGCAGTGCGCAGGACGGGGATGCGTTTCCTCGCCTGGTTCGAACCGGAGCGTGTCATGCGCGGCACCTGGCTGGAGCGCGAGCATCCCGGATGGCTGTTAAAACCGTCGCAAACACCAGAGCAACTGCGCTATCAGGAGAGTGACGGTTTTCTTCTTCTCGATCTCGGCAATCCCGAGGCGCGACAGTGGGCCATCGAAACCATCTCGGAAGAAATCACCCGCTATGGCCTGAGTTTCTACCGCCAGGATTTAAATCTTTATCCAAGCTATTTCTGGCACACCGATGAGAAGGACGATGAAGTCGGTCTGCGCGAAATCCGCCACATTAACGGACTCTACGCATTTCTCGACGAACTGGCCCGTCGTCATCCCGACCTGATTCTCGACAACTGCGCTGCGGGAGGCCGGCGTCTCGATTTTGAGATGATGCGGCGCTGCATCGTGCTTTGGCGTAGCGACAACACTTGGGGTCACGAAAGTTTCCCTCAAAATGTCCAGGCCATGACTCATGGCCTCTCGCACTGGCTGCCGCTTCATGGTCTAGGCGCCGCCGCCATCGACGATCTGTCCCTGCGTAGCGGCATGGGCGCTTGCGGTGGTTTCTCCATCAACTATCGCGATCCGCATGCCGTCGCTGCATTGCGCAAACACCTCGATTACTATCTCAGAATCCGCCCGATCTACACCGGCGATTACTACCCTCTCACGCCCCACAGCCTTGACAAGAATACATGGATCGCCTGGCAGTTCCACCGCGCAGATCTGGGCGAAGGCTTGGTGCAGGCATTCCGCCGATCCAAAGCCGCAAGTGACACACTCATAGTTAAACTGCGCGGTCTTGATCCGACGCAGCGTTTCGAGATCGAAAATATCGACGGTGGCAAACTAGTCCGCACCGGCGAGGAACTCATGCGCGGCTTCGAAATAACGCAGTTAGAGAAACCTGCCGCTACCGTATTTGTTCTAAGAACCCTGAGATAAAATAAGCAGGGGTCAGCAGGGTCAAACCTAAAATTTAAAAATAAGGCTCCTGCGCTATTTCCGATGTTCATTATCCAGCTTCTCTGAGATATTTTCAACCGCTCTCTTCAACGCTTCATCCTCAGCTAAAACCTTGAATAACTTATGCAAAAGAAACCTCTCACGGTCATGGTAATCCGTAAATGTTCGCCCTTTCCCATTACCGCAATGCGTAATCCTATTTACGGCATTTGAAATTCAGAAACTGAGTTAAATGATTGTTAATAAGGAATTTGTTAATTTTATAAGCTTCACCCAGTGGGTGAAGAAGTTTCTGAATTTCAAACCGCAAGGGGTTGCCAGTTTTACCGCATCTGCGGCGTTGTACGGCTTCCAGCATAGTCACTATAGCTGAAAACCGTGCGACTTGCATCTACGACAAAATGGCAACTGCCGTTTTTAGGTTTATTTGCGATAAGCAATTCTGCTTTAGAAACCGGTGGTATTTTGCAATTCTTCGAGTGTTTTAGCGGTTCCGATTTCGGAGTAGTGGGCGGCCTTTTCAGTGGTCAGGGCGGGCAGTGCGCCGACTGCTGCGAAGAAATCATTGCGTTCCTTCGTGTTGGCGAACAATTCGGCGGTTTTATCGCCGCAGTAAGGCAGATCGGCGAACTCTGCTAGAACCGTTTGGCCCACCATTATATTTGCTCCGCGGGTGAATTCCTGCCTGTATTTGCTCAGAACTGTTCCACTGATATCATCCACAAAGGGCAACCCACCCTTGTTCATCTCGGTTCCGATGTTGATTGGCATATCACGTTTGACTGCGCCTGCGATGATCTCATCGAGTTTTTTCTGTTTTAAAGCGGCAACATCTGGGTCCTTGTAGTTCCAGTTGCGATCCGGAATAATGTTGAGGGCCGCGCAACCCATGCCGCACATCAGATCAAGCAATGCTTCGGCATCGGTTTCCCCTCCGCTTGTACCGTCCAGCCAGGCGATTGTAGGTATTGCCCCGCACTGCCGCACCCAGCAAACAAAATCAGATGCCGGAGGGAAGGTTGCGCTGGTGGGTTGGATATAGCCGATGCCGCCGCGCTTGGCCAACGCATTACGTATCAAATCCTCAAACTTGGGAATATCTTTGCGCAGCACCATGAATTCAGCAAGGGTGCATTTTAGGAGTGGTGCCCAGAACTCCGCCAGTTGCGCCTTATCTGTGAAGTTGCGTTCCGCACACTTACGGTAAGCCCGCACAATGTGGCGCTCGGTGGCGACGCCTCGGGGGGTTAGTGGTGTCACATCGCTTTCATAGTCGATCGCAATCGCTGGTAGTCGTTCGTTGATTCGTTCGATCAATGCCAGATTACGCCGCTGGGCACCGGCGCGCAACGCTGCGAGGGTTTGTCCAGCTGGGCTTTTGGGTTCAGGCAGCGTGGTAAATCCACACCCCATGATGTAGGTGACCCCCGGCTCACCGGGTGAGCTGATGTCGACATTACTGAGTTCAGGAACATAGGCACGGGTTTCGAGATGCACAGCGGTGCGCAGGCCTATAATACGGCCAGCCTCAAGGAACTCACGCATGCCGTCAAGTACGTCGAAATCGCAGAGAGCCGCGGAGTGCAGTGCCGCCGCTGCGAAGTTATACACGATATGCGACGGTGACCATCCCTCGCTGTTGTAGGAGAAGAAAGAGTGACAGTGCATATTGAAAAGCGGAGAGCTCTCTTTGCGCGGCAGGTCTGCCGCCATTGCAAGCAGAGCTGCTCTGCGTTCCTGAGGATCAAAACTATCTATATTCAAGCTTTCGTTCATGGTTGGGTTCTCCGGTTGATATCAAGCAGTTCATAAATTACAGGATGTTTCTTTGCCACTTCCTGCGGTGTCAATCCATCCAGCTCATGCGGGAAGACAATCCACTTATCGGTTTGTCTTACAAAAAAGTCCGGTTTGAGATTGGTCTGGTTCTGATCGGGTTTCCAGTATAAAGTTGCGAAACGTATATCCAGTCGATAGGGTTCCAGACGGCTCAGCACCGCTTGTGCGGTGTTGCCGGTATCAAAAATGTCATCCACGATCAGCATGCGGCAACCCGACCGGATGGAATGAAATATCTCATCGGCATTTTCAAAAACAACCTCTTTGGCACGTTTTTTTATGCCGGTGTAAGATTGGCATTTGAGAGTCCGGTGACGCGGACGCAATCCGTGATAATGCAGGAATTCGTGCACGACAACACCGACCGGTGCGCCGCCGCGCCAAAGGGCGATCATATCATCGGGCTGCCAGCCGCTACGCAGAATCATGCTGGCCAGCCGGAAGCTGTCCAGTTGATAATCCTCGGCGGAGAGATATCTCTTTTCAATGCTCATGCTTAAACTTTTGTCAGGGGCGCATCATCAACCCCAGATAAACGTCAATGATCTGAGTGCCCCAGAACATCCAGATCATTGCTCCGGCGCAGAGATACGGACCGAAAGGTATGCGGCTCTGCATTTTTACCCCGCCGAAGATAATCAGCAACACCCCGGCCACGCTGCCGAGCAGAGATGATGCGAACACCGTGAAAAGTACCGCCTGCCAGCCGAAGAAGGCACCGATTGCGCCCATCAGTTTTACATCACCGAAGCCCATGGCCTCTTTTTTAAAAATACGCGTGCCGAGTTCCGCTATCAGAAAGAGCAGCCCGAAACCGCAGAGCAGACCGATTACACTGTGTAGCAGCCCCTGCCACCAGACACTCTGGCCGTGCAGTTGCGGTAACAGAGTGCTGAGAAACGCTCCGGCGATCATGCCGCCGACAGTCACTGAATCAGGAATGATGAAGTGTTCAAAATCAGCAAAAGTTCCCAGAATGAATCCACCTGTCACCAACCAGTAGACCGGAACAATCGCGGCGTGTGTCAGTGGTTGCATGTGCAGTTGCGCAGGTGCGGCCCATTGCATGAAAACCGCCAGAAAAAGCATGGCTGTCAGCAGTTCCACCAAGGTATAACGGAATGAGATTGGCTTATGACACCCGGCGCATCTGCCGCGCAGTGCCAGCCAGCTTGCCACCGGTATGTTTTGATACCAGGGGATCATCATCCCGCAGCAGGGACAGTGCGAACGTGGTCTGACCACCGATTCATCTCGGGGAATCCTATAGATGCAGACATTCAGGAAGCTGCCGACGCATGCGCCGAAAAAGGTGGCGAAGAGCGCCAGAACCATTCTGAAAAAGTGTAGTTCCGCTTCAGTTGTCATAGCAATCCAGTATAGAGAGAGTTGTCCGTGTCGCCAAGGGTGCGAGAGCTTGTTAGCGGTGCTGAGCACCGCTTTTGGCATCAGCAAAGAGTTCACTGTTTTTAGCGTTCCATTTTGCGGCCATATCTTTTACCCGTTCGGGATATTTTTCTGCCAGGTTTTCGCACTCACTGCGGTCTTCCGCCAGATTGTAGAGTTCCCACTCGTTATTGCCGTGAGTTTTAGCGGAAACCAGCTTCCAGTCACCCATGCGGATGGCCCGGTTGCCCTCGTGTGAAAAATAGATAGGTTCACGTTGATCCATCTGCTTTGCTTTAGCGAATGAAGGTACAATGCTACGCCCGGGCAGAGGCGGAGCTTCCCCAATTGCTTCGGCTTTGACCCCGGCGATATCAAGCAGTGTCGGTACAATGTCGACTACATGAAAAAGGTCATCACGCAGCGCATTTTTTTCTCTGATGCCGTTGGGCCAATGCACGATTAGCGGTGTGCAGCAACCACCCTCATGTACCCAGGTCTTGTGCTTTCTAAAGGGAGTGTTGCTGGCATTTGACCATCCCGGTCCCAGACAGAGATACGACTCCGCTGAACCGGGTGTCGCATCCGGGTTGTGTCCGTTGCCGCGCACCATGATCTCAGCACTGCAGCCGTTGTCTGATAGGAAAATGATAATGGTGTTGTCAAAAGCGTTCATTGATTTGATTTGCTTGATGACCCTGCCGATCTGTTCATCCATCTGTGCGACCATGGCGGCATGCAGCTCCATTTTGGTTGCCTGAAAACGCTTTTGATCTTCGGTCAGCGTATTCCAGAGTACTGGACGGTTGATCTCATTTGGGCCGAGAACTTTAAATGCGTCGGGGAAGTGATAGGGCGGACCTACTTCGGGTTCCACCTCTGAGAGTTTGCAGTTGAAGAGTTTCAAATCTCGGATGCGCCTGATTCGCTCAGCGCGTATTTGATTCCATCCGGCATCATAACGTCCTCTGTAGGGCGTTATGCTGGCCTGTGGAACCTGCAGCGGAAAGTGCGGAACTGTGAAGGCCAGATATGAGAAGAAGGGTTGGTCGGCATGATTTTCACTGTGTTCCTGCAGACATTTGATCGCGTGGTCGGCGAAGGCGGTGGAAACATAGTAATCTTCGTCTTTGCTGATTGGAGGTAATGGTTGATCATTGGACTCGTGGTGTCCGGGGTAGAAATTATGATCGTGATCGTGGAGTACATAGGTTTCGTCAAACCCTCCGCCCGCCTGCGGTTTGACACCGGTCACATGCCACTTACCTGAGATGTAACATCGGTAGTTGGTGGTCTTCAATCGTTGCGGCAGGCAGATGCCCCACTTAGGTATGCCGGGTTTCTTGCGCGGGTCGATATTGATCTGCTGCGGATAGTAACCGGTCATCAGAGCGGAGCGGGTTGGCCAGCAGCGGGCTGTGTTGTAGGCCTGAGTGTAGCGCAACCCGTTGTAGGCCAGGTTGTCGAGGTGCGGTGTTTTGATCTCACCGCCGTAGCATCCTAGATCGGAGTAGCCCAGATCATCCGCCATGATCAGGAGCATATTGGTTTTCCCGACTGCGGCGGAGCTACCAGTCAGAAATATGCTGGTCAGAATTGCAATCATCAGGTGCGTTTTTTTCATTTTTTTATTCCTTTCACGAAAAGATTCATCTTGTCAATCGCTTTTTTCAGTTGTTCCATTCCGGTAGCGTATGAACAGCGCAGAAAACCTTCGCCGCAGGCACCGAAGGCACTGCCGGGTACACAGGCCACATTCTGTTCTTCGAGCAAACGCATCGCGAATTCATGCGAGCTGAGTTTGCTTGAGGTGATGCAGGGAAAAACATAGAAGGCTCCGCGGGGCATGAAGCAGTCCAGCCCGATTTCATTGAGCGACGCGACAATGTAGTTGCGTCTCAGTTTATATGACTCACGCATTTTTATCACCTCGGAGGCACCGTTGCGCAGAGCTTCAAGGCCAGCCACCTGACTGATGGATGATGCGCACATCATGCAGAACTGATGAATCTTCATCATGGCATCGGTCAGTGGGACGGGGGCGCAGACATAACCCAGCCGGAAGCCGGTCATAGACCAGGCTTTTGAAAATCCGTTGAGCAGAACAAGCCGCTCTCTGATGCGCGGAATGGATGCGAAAGATATCCGTTCGTCATTGTAGGTCAGTTCAATGTAAACTTCGTCCACAATCAGAATGATATCATGACGTATGGCGAAATCAGCTAAGGCCTCCACATCCTCCGCGCGTAACACCGCGCCGGTCGGATTGTTGGGAAAATTAAGTAATAGCGCACGGGTTTTTGATGTGACTTTCTTTTCAAGTTCCTCTACTGTCAGGCGGAATTCATCCTTGCGGAAGGTCTCGACCGCAACCGGAACACCGTGAGTCATGCTGATCAGTGGTGCATAGGCTACAAATGCCGGTTCATGATAGAGTACTTCATCGCCTGGGCGTACAATCGCCCGCAGTGCCACATCCAGTGCTTCACTCACGCCAACGGTCAGCATAATTTCGTTTTCCGGGTTGTAATTGCCGCCATAGGAGTTTTTGACATAAGCGGCTATTGCACGGCGCAGCTCCAACATTCCCAGATTAGAGGTGTAGCGGGTGTGACCATCTTCGATTGATTCCACCGTTTTGGCTCTGATATGCCAGGGTGTTTTGAAGTCCGGTTCACCGATACCCAGCGAGATGACATCTTTGCGTCCCGCAACTATGTCGAAAAAATCACGGATGCCTGATTTCGGCAGTTCTGCCACATGTGGAGCCACAAAACTATGGGCTGACCTGGAGTCGTTCGTCATTGTTGTCACTTTCCATGAGGACACCCTGGTCCTTATAGGTTTTCAGCATAAAATGAGTTGCGGTTGAAAGTACTCCGTCGATGGTTGCAAGTCGTCGGCTGACAAATCCGGCAACAGCCTGCAGTGAGCTGCCGCTTACAAAGAGCAGCAGGTCATATCCCCCTGACATAAGGAAGAGTGATTCCACCTCCTCAAATTGGGTAATACGCGAGGCGATGCTGTCGAAACCGCCATCCTTACGTGGTTGAATGCGTAGCTCAATTGCGGCCCTGACATTGTCGGTTTCGAGTTTATCTTCATTGATAATTGCTTTGAAGGCGCGGATCACTCCTTCGTCCTGATAGTTCCTTATGCGATTTTCGACATCTGAGACCGTGGTTCCCAGCTCTTTGGCCAGAGTGTCCGATGATTCGCGGGCGTTTTCTTGTAGTAGATCGAGTAGCGTGTCCATACTCCGGTACCTTTCATTTAATAGCTTTTCATTCTACCTCAGCAGGCGGCCGGAAGCAACTCTGCAGTTTTTTTTCGTGTTGGCGGGCGAGCAAAAGTGGAATTCTCGGGCGAGCAAAAGTGGAATATGCACTGATGGGTATTCTGCGGTTAAACCGTAAGTTTGTCAGTTGCGCTTTTGCGTGGGATTTTCGGGCCAATTGTGTTGTTTCTTTTTTGTTTAGAAACAGCGCAGCAACCAACTCGCGCATTTTAGAACTGGCGCAATTCAGCTACTTTTCCTTTAGAACTCCATGTTTAATCACGTCCTTCATCGGAATTGAGGTGGTGACTCCCGGAGCGGTTTCAATGCGGATCTCCGCATCATTGGCGAACTCGAGAACTCCTTTATGGTAGGAACGAAGGGTGGTGATCTCATAGTTTGGAATGAACTGACGTGTTAGTTTTATCTGCAGAGTGGCGGTTTGATCCTGAATCACAGTGATTTTACGTTTTTCAGATTTAAATCCTTTGCGTATAATCTCGACTGTGCGAGCACCTGAGGGCACATCTTTGATTGAAAGCGGATCGGAAACCGCGCTGCTTTCACCTTGTTCGGCACTGGTTATGCCGGCCTTTCTGCCATCGATCATGATAGTGCAGCCTGCCGGGGCGGTCAGTATCGTTAAAGTGCCGGTGTTTTTTTCCATGCGGAACTCCTCGGTTGCCGAGGAGCCTCTGGCAATAGCTAGATCGCGTGCCATCGGCGTGTGGCCATCCTTTTCCACTCTGACTCGATAATTTCCGGGCTTAAGGTTATCAAGAGTCAGGGGTGTTTCTCCCTTGAACTCGTTGTTCAGATAGCAACGGGCCGCTTCAGGGAGAGAGACAACCTTGAGGGTACCGGGCATAGGTTGCATGACGACATTGATTTTCTGCACCTCGCCGGCAGCCAGCGATATCTCTCTGGTGTGAGAGAGATAGCCTGGATGTTGAAGTTCGAGTGTCACCGGACCGCCGGGAATACGTTCAATTGTGCATGGAGTAGTTCCTCTGGCGATTCCGTTGACCAGCACCTCGGCCCCAAACGGTTCGGATTTCACGTTGACAGTGCCGGAATCGGCCATCAGCTCGACTGTTTCACGTTGCGGAGTGCGTCCGTCCAGCTGCACGTCAATCTCTTTACTCTGATAGCCGGGCAGTGCCAAGGTGAGTCTGTGAGTGCCTTGCGGTAGTGAGGTTACCAGCAGTGGAGTGCTGCCCAGCGCGACACCCTCTCGGCTTACCTCGGCGCCGGACGGATTTGATGCCACTAGCAACAAACCGGAAACAGGTTGCAGATCAAACTTGAGTTCTACGGGGACACCCGCTTCAAGGTTCACGGTTTCGAAAACCTCATTAAAGCCCTCTTTAACAATCTGAATCAGGCAACGTTGCGGCGGCAGGTCGGTGACGGTCAGTGGTGTGTTTCCGCGCATTTTGTGGTTAATGATCACCGTGGCGTTGTCGGGGTTGGAGCTGACAGTCATCAGTGTGGTTGGTTTCTGCGGCGTGGCGGTTGCAACCACTGCCAGCAACATTATGGTGAGTGTCGATATACCGAATGCTCTGCTGTGTATCATGACAAAATTCCTTTTTACAACCGACCTTCCACATCGAGAAGTTTGCGCACCGCTTCACCGTGGCGCGGATCACTCTGATCCGGTATCATTTCTCGCAGAATTTTGAGCTCTTTGGCCGCATTGGCCCACTCCTGCAAATTGATAGCCCGGTCGGCTTTGAAGCGCTGTTCAGTATAGCGCTTTTCAAGTTCCATCTCGCACTTTTCTGTCGCAGCCGCCAGAGCGGCGTAAAAATCCGGTTTAGGGTTGACTGTGTCGAGATAAAACAGCGCGGTTTTATAGCTTTTGATGGCGTCGAACAGATTGCTGTGCCGCACATTCATCTCCGCCGCTTTTTTATCTCCGACCGTTTTGGCATCCACGGCCAGTTCAACCAGTTTTTCGGCGGAATACTGGATCGCCCAGATACCCAGTTCATTCTTGCTGAAAGTCTCAAGTGTCTCACGCAGTGACCTGAAAATTTCCGGCTCAAGTCTGTCACGCACGGTGCAGCAGTGCACCTGGTTGCCGAGGGCTAGCGTTATTCTCCACTGATTCAAAGTGTTCGGCATCGATGCGTATCCGGTGTATTTCTCTTCCAGTCCGAAGAATCCGCTGTTACGGATGATTCGGGTCAGGTCCTGAATTATTTCAGCTGAAAGCTGCTGTTCCTTTTTTATATGTCGGTCACCGGCGATATCGTCAATCTCCGCCGATAGCAAGCTCGCAGGAGAAAGTGCCAGGCTGTAGCGGAATATGTTGTTGGTGTCGGCTTCAATTTTTTCATAGCGGATCAGCAGATTCTCATTGCGTTCCTCTTCCGCGGTGGTGATTTTAGCTTCGTTTTTGTTTTCCTGGCGCATGATGAAAGTCGCCCCGAGTAGCAGAATTAAAATAGCGGCGACACTCCATATCACCGGTTTCAGGTTGGATTTTCTGTTATCACTCAATTCTTCATCGGATTTATTGAAACCGAGATCGATCATGATGTTGTCATCCGGTTCACCGTGTGTTTCGCTTGGTAGTGCTTCGGCATTTTCACAGAGCACGCGCAGAGTGGTTGATCCAACTTCGATCAGGTCATCGTGGTGGAGTTCCTGCTCATCAATTGATTTACCGTTTACAACTGTTTCGTTAGCGCTTGCGAGATCGATCACAAATAATTTTGAATCGCGTATTTCAAAGCGGCAGTGTGTTCGCGAGAGCTGTAAATCCTTGATAGCGATATCGCAGGCGCTTGATCGTCCCAGATTGAGAGTCCCCTTGTCGATCTGAAAAACTTTGCCGAACAGCATGCCGGAGGTGATTTGCAGCGTGTATTTTTTTGTGCTCATATTTACAACAGGTGGGTGAGTGTTTCACGTAGAATCGGACCAAGCAAAATAATAAAAACCGCAGGAAAAATAAAGAGCATCAGCGGGCCGAGCATCTTTACCGGGGCTTCGTTGGCCAATTTTTCGGCCCGTTCGAAACGGCGTGTCCGAATCTGATCGGATTGAATCCGCAGAACAGGAGCGATGCCGACTCCCAGTTCATCAGCCTGAATCAGCGCATGCGATACAGAGCGCAGTTCTGGCAGATTTACGCGTTCTGCCATGTTTTTAAGTGCTTTTCTGCGGGGGATGCCCACCTGAATCTCGCGTGTCATACGGATCAGTTCCTCATTAAGCGGATCCAGTCTGCGGCGCTGGCAGTTGCGTTGTAGCGCACTCATGAAATCCATGCCGGCTTCCACCGAAAGAGTCAGCAAATCTAAAACAAAGGGCAGGGCGCGTTGAATTTGGCGATGGCGCCTCTTCAAGGAACTCCGCAGCCAGATAATGGGATAAATATAGAAAAATCCCACTCCCAGTATTGCCAGAAAGAGCTGATTTTTCGCAACCAAAGAACTGGGTAGCATTGTTGCGGTCAGCTTCAGTGTAGCAATCCATAAGATGCCGCAGACAATCGGCAGCACAATCTTGATTGCCACAAATTCGCGTCCTGAGAGCAGACCTTCGAAACCGGCTGAAACAAGCTGCTTATCCGCCTGATCGCGTGTTTTCTGGAAGACCGGGCGCGTAACAAAAGAGTGCAGATTGGGTGCGAACGGCAGAAGCAGCCTGAAAATCAGCGGCAGCGAGCGTTCCTGTTGTCGACCGTCGGCCAGGGTGACATAGGTGATCTGTCCGGCGACATTCATGCAATACCAAGCGATACCGGTCACGCATAGTGACCAGCTGGCAATGGCACACAGCTCAAGTATGGAAATCAATCGCATTGTTAAATATGTTTACAATTGCTACAATGTAGGATCTGCCGACAACCGCAACCGTGCCACAACAGTAACCAACATTGATTATAGTAACAGTATGCAACATGAGTGTCACGAGAGTTTTTGAGCATTTTCAGTTCTTCCGTCGAGGAGGTCAGCTACCGTTTATCTTTACTTGCGATTGAACGAACGCTTTCGCTTACCTCTCTGAGAGTGAGGTTGTTGGCGGCCGCCGCCTTTGCGCAACACTCATGTTCGGGGGAGATGGTGATGATTCTGCCGTTGAATCGCCCGCATTTTACTGGAATCGCGCCCCACTGAGTTTCAACTTCAATCGTTTCACGTTCCAATTCTGTTTTTTTAACTGCGTAGGAGCGGATGCCGAAAGTAGTGGTGGAGCGGAAAATTATTTCGCGGCAGCGGTCGGCCGACGCAGCATTGACGAGCACAGAGAGTTTGACGGCGGGACGTCCCTTTTTCATTAAAATCGGGGTGTGCCAGACATCCAGCGCTTCTGCCTGCAGCAGTTCATCGATCACGGCTCCGAGCCATTCGGGGTTGCAGTCATCAAGATTGGATTCCAGAACGAGATGGTTGTCTGCGGATTGGGGTTCCCCGTAGCTGGTCGTTATGGTGGTAAAGTGCCTGCCCACTGGCGACTCCTGGATTGTTGCCCGCAGTACATTGGGTCGGTGGTCAAGCTGAGATGAACCGAAGCCGAACCCGCTGGCACGTGGAACTGTCTCGAAGGGTGGGGTTTCCAGAACTTCAAGCCAGGTTGCCAGCAGAGCCGCGCCGGTCGGGGTGACAAGTTCGGCACTCTCGTCGGTCTGGATCACCGGCAGTCCCTGTAGCAGCAACTGAGTTGCCGGGGCGGGATTGGGCATTTCCCCGTGCGCACATCTGATTGTACCGGTGCCGCACGGCAACGCACTGCAGGAGATACCCGATATATCAAGTTGTTCCAGCGCAAGGCAGGCTCCCACAATATCCGCTAACGAATCCCAGGCACCGACCTCATGGAAGTGAACGCTCTCAGGGGTTTTATCGTGAATCTTTGCTTCAGCCTCTGCCAATTTGCGAAATACAGTAGCGGCCAGAGTACGACTCTTTGCTGTGAGACTGGAAGCATTCAGCAAAGCCAGTATTTCGTTCAGATTGCGGTGGTGATGAGAGTGGTGGCAGGAGTTGTTATGATGATCTGCGATGCGGTCGGGGGCATCCGGTTCGGCATCCGGCCAGTGCGCGGTATTGTGATGATGATGAGCACTTACCCGGATGCGTATGCCGTTGAGTCCGCTACCGGTGGCGGCTTCTTCAGTTATCCGGATTCCAGCAGGAAAAAAAGCGTTTATCTGCCGTTCAATCGCTTGCAGATCAGCTCCGACTGCAGCCAACGCCGCCAGAATCATATCTCCGGCGGCTCCGCCCACGCTCTCAAATCGTAAATATCTTTTATTCATATCGGGAGCAATTTATCACACTTTCGCTAACTGGGCGACTAATAAGACGCAGTTACCAGCTATTGAACTTGTATGTGTCGAATGAGAGCATTATATTACTCTTATGAGATCAACAAAGGAGATTATTTCGGAAGGCATGGAGGAACATAGTGTTCCTTTTTTACTAATCGGCGGTATGGCCCTGCCGGCATTTGATGTTGTGCGTCAAACGATAGATGTTGATCTTCTGATTGCGGCTGAAAATGAAAGTGTGCTGCAAAAAGTATTGACCTCCGGGGGATATGCCGAGATTGGTCGAACAGAGAATTTTGTACGCTATGCATCAGTCTCGATATATCACCCTGATGTAGATGTATTGTTGGTTGACCAGGATACATTTCAGAGAATGCTGGCGGAAAGCCACTCGTTTAATTCCGGCCGCACCAGCTTCAAAGTTCCCTGCGTTACACATATGATTATGTTAAAGCTTCATGCGATGAAAAATAATAAAAAACGGGAATTAAAAGATTTAAATGATATCGTTGAAGTTCTACGTAATTCACCGAATGAAATTGAAGACCGGGAACTGAACAAAATTTGCTTGAAATATGGTCCGGAAGAAATTTATACAAAAATAAAGGCGGCTTTATGATTGATTTACCTGAACTACCCGTTTTCGATGTGCCTGAGGATATAGCAAACAGCCGATCACCCAATACTTTTGTATCCGACTGGATCGATGAGAACATAGTGTTTTTAAAGAAATCCGGTCAAATGGAACGCCTCAGGCAACAGAAGTCCCGACAGCCTGCCGATGTAAAGTTTAAAATATAAGGTCACGTCTAACAGGCCGAAAAGAAACAGTGCCTGTCCTCAAAAAAAAAACAGTGCCTGTCCTCAATTCCCCTGTGAAGAACTCAGAGGGGAACTGGTGGAGAAACAGCTCGACGGTTTCCTATAAACCCGGCGAAGAGGCACTGACGACATCGGTTCAGAGGGTGCAGCTTACGGGGCTGACACTCGGATGCAACAGTAGATCGGTTACGGTTGATGCGGACTGAAATACGTCCGTGACCACGGAGTCGCTGAATCCGGCGAGTGTTTCCAAGGTTGTGACGAGTATCAACACCACGCTGGATATTACCAATGTATCGCATT
>CAYOQJ010000049.1:0-26997 GCA_964406095.1 uncultured Lentisphaeraceae bacterium | reverse complement strand
AGTGACGAATGGGAAGCGGGAGACGTTTATTTGAATGTGAAAGAAATGATGCTTTGATCATACACTTTTTAATTTTACAGAAAAATTGTGGCTTTGCCAAAAAATGCGCAGGGATTACTGCAAGCGCCTTGAGAAGAAGCTGCAGAGAAAGGTCGATAAAATGGAGCAGGAGATGCCGAAGGCAAACCGTCTAAAAAAAAAGACATGTGGGGATCAAAGGCTCAGCCCGTCTTTACAGCGTAAGCTCTGCTGGAAATCGCAGTAAGGTACCAAAATGGTGAAATCAGATCACTCTGGGCAGCTTAGTTGCCAAACGGGAGATGTGCCCCTTTTTCTGTCTTGTGGTAGGCAACGTAAAAAAGTATACTGTGATAATTTGAACACGGTTGCATTTTAGGATTTTTAAATGACAGACAAATGGTTTCCCGGTAGAGCAAATTCAGGCACTTTTTTTCGTAAAATCGATTGGAGCGCATTCTGGGCGGCAACGGTTATCGCGTTTCTGGTTTATTTCTTCACGCTCGGCCCTTCGGTGACGCTGGAAGATTCGGGTGAACTGGCGGTGGCGGGTGACCATCTGGGAGTACCGCATCCACCCGGCTATCCGATCTGGACCATGTGTGCCTGGCTGTTTGCACGTGTTTTCAGCTTCGTCACCTTCAGGGGGCAACCGACTCCGGTGTGGAGTATCTCGCTGATGTCGGCGGTCTTCGCCGCCCTGGCGGCGGGTTTGACCGCAATGCTGATCAGTCGCTCGGTCTCGGATATGCTGCGCGACGCACATGAAGGTGATCCTGATTTCAAACAGTTGGAGAATGACTGGCTTTGCTGGGTCGGCGGTGTGGCCGGTGCGCTTATATTTGCATTCAGTCCGGTGATGTGGTCGCAATCGACTATTGTTGAAGTTTATACCCTCAACGCTTTCTTTCTGATGTGGATTTTCCTGCTTTCCTACCGCTGGATGCGCCAGCCATCGCAGAAGATACTTTGGCTGACTGCCTTCGTCTTCGGTCTGGGATTAACCAACTATCAGGTGCTTCTGCTAGCGGCACTCCCGCTGATTATCGTAATTTTTCTGCGCGACATAGCTCTGTTCCGTGATTTTCTTCTGATCGGTATTCCGGTTCTGCTGACCAGTCATGCGCTACAGATCGGATCTATGCTGCCGGCTGCTCCCGGCGGGCAGGCGACGGCCTATGCTAAATTCACTCCGTTGCAGCAGACGACGTTGCCCTCACAACTTATGCTATGGGGCGGGGTCATACTGTTCATGGTGGCAATAGTCATATTTCTGGCACATAATTTCATTGAGCATTACTGTGCAAAAAAAGCAGAACGCTCGCCAAAGTTCGCTTTGCCGTCCGTCCGAATCACCTATATTGGTGTCGGTATCGGGGTATCAGGAGCACTTCTGACGTTGCTAGCCTGTATTTCCCACAAGGTGCTACCGGTTGATTCACTCAATGCACCGTTGCTTCCACCGAATGTTTACACATCGGTCGCGGCACTTGTGATGGCGACACTGGTTTTTTCACTGGCTGGTGCCCGCAGCTGGAAGGGGAGCTATCGCAAAGGGGCGGCTGTCGGCTGGTTGGGGGCCGCACTGGTTTCGTTGGTGGTGCTTCTGATTCGACTGGCCGCGGTGGAAGGGGCCCAGATACCTCAGCAGTATATGGGGGTGCCGTTTGACTGGACGCTACCGCGTCTAATTCTTGTGGGTGGACTGGCGGTTCTGTTTGTCATTGCGGCAACTATCGAGCGCGGTTTTTTCTTTGCGCTACCGGTGGCTGCGGTTCAGATCGCACTCTTCACCCTGCTCAACAAAGGGGCTATGAATGGCCTGCACCATCCCACCACCTGGTGGTTCTGGTGGCCGGTTATCTGGAATTTTGTTCTGCTGGCAATGGCGGATATACTGCTGCCGCACGGCAGAACGGTTTCTCTGACCATGCTCTTTGCTGAATTGGGAGTCTCCTTCTATGCCTATATGCCGCTGGTTTCCGACCTGCGCAACCCGCCGATGAATTGGGGATATCCACGCACCTGGGAGGGATTTAAACACGCAATTACACGCGGACAATATGAAAAATTGGCACCGTCGGATGTATTCACCCGTAAATTCCTATTTCAGATCGGCACCTATTTCGCCGATATGAGGGTGCAGTTCACTATGCTGGTTGCGCCGCTGGGTTTCTTGCCCTTTACTCTCTGGAGTTTTAAAAAGGGACACAGACGTATTCGCGTCATCTATATCGCCGCAGTGCTTTATGTTGTAACTTTCGTTATGGTGGCTCTATCTAATTTTGTAGGGACGGATGTGGAGGTGCCTCTGCGTTTAGATAAGCTGATAGTGGCTCTGACGATGCTTCTCTTTGCGGTGGGATTGATGACAATCATGTGGCGGCAGGTTGAGAATTTTGTGCTAACTAAATGGAAAGATTGTGATTTATCCGAGGGCGTGACTGCCGGAATAACCTTTGCCTTTCTCTATGCGGTCATTATTCTGTTTGTTACGAAAGGATTTATCAGTTTTGCTTCACACTCTTTCAATACGCAAACCGGACAGGTTTCATCTTTACCGGTCTCGGGCGCACAGAAGATCGGCGCATTTCTGCTGGCTCTGGTACTGGTGTCGCTGATCTTGGCGACTCTATGTTTTGTGCGCAGAGTGCTCGAAAGAAAATTCGATTTCCGGCCTGATATGGATGATGTGACCCAGCAGTGGATGCTGGCCGTGGCCTCTGGATTCTTTGTGATGAGTGTCGTGCTTGTGGCTCTGGCAAATATCAAGGGTGATCTGCAGGATAACTTTATTCAGAAGGTCAAATTCATCAGCTCTCACGGTCTGTTTGTTATTTGGGTCGGCTATGGCCTCGCTTTTGGATTGGTGATTGCCAACCGACTGCTTAAATATCTAGTTAAACTCGGTCATCTAAAAGAGGTTGCTCTGCCGCCTCTCAGGGTGGCACTCTGTTGCCTTGGTATGTTTTCCGCCCTGATACCCATCTACGAGAACTACACCAATGATGAGCTTGTTTTTGCGATGAGCGGTGCTGAACAGAATGGCCATACCTTCGGTTGGCAGTTTGGCAACTATCAGCTACGCGGTGCCGATGCAATCACCGAAGAGCTGGAAGCCGATGAGGAACCGCTGCCGAATCCTGTCTATCCTGCTGAAATGACAACAAACGCAATCTTTTTCGGCGGTACCGATCCGGGACGTTTCGTGCCCACCTACATGATCTATTCGGCAGATGTGCGCCCGGACGTTTTTTTGATCACCCAGAACGCTCTCGCTGATAATACCTATATGTCAACCATGCGTGATCTATATGGTGACGAAATCTGGATACCGACTCCTGAAGACAGTGCCAAAGCTTTCCAGATTTATGTGGATGAGGTTAAATCCGGAAAACGTACGGCCAACGCCGATCTGACCATAGATGGTGGGCGGGTGCAGGTGAGCGGCGCACTGGGAGTAATGGAGATCAATGGTATCCTGTGCGATATGATCTTTGCCAAGAACAAGGCGCGTCACGATTTTTACATCGAGGAAAGTTATGTGATTCGCTGGATGTATCCCTATCTGACACCACACGGCCTGATAATGAAGATCAATCAGAAGCAAACCAAACTAAGTGATCGGTTGATCAAAAATGATATGGATTTCTGGGATTGGTACACAAGAAAACTTATCCGTGACCCCGCTTTCAGACGCGATCTGCCAGCCCAGAAATCATTTTCAAAACTGCGCAGTGCCATCGCCGGACTCTATTCCAACCGCAGACGGCTGACCGAATGCGAAGAGGCCTACCGGGAAGCCCGTGTGCTCTATCCGCTGAGTCCCGAAGCCAGCTTCCGGATGCTGCAGGAGCTTTTGTTGCCGCAGGCCCGCTACAGCGAGGCAGAGGATATTCTGGCCTACTTCGTTGAACGGGACCCCAATAACCAAAGGGCGAAACAGTTCCTGGAGTTTGTGTCGCGTGTGCATAAAAAGCAGCAACGTATCAAGGAACTGGTGGAGCTTGGCAAGAAACAGCAGAAACTGTCGCCTGAACATGCCTTCGAACTCGCGATGTCATACAAAGAGATCGGCCAGAATCAGTCGGCGGCCCACTACCTGAAACGGATAGCCGATAGTAAGGGCGCCGGGTTGGCTCTCAGTCAGCGGCTGGATGTCGCTTTTGTCCTCTCTGCTCTGCAACAGCACAAGGAAGCTGTACGGATGGCCGATTCGTTGATCAACGAAATTTCAGCCGACAACTCCATTAACATGCTGCTGAAACTGGCTGATGTTTACAAAAAGGCAGATGTTGCTGATCAGTATATCTCACTTCTGATGCGTGTTCTCAAACTTAAACCCAACCATTGGCAAGCGTGGATCAATATCGCGGAGATTTATCGCAGGAAAGGGCAGACCCAGCAGATGCAGTATGCGCTGCAGAAGGGTGTCTCGATCGGACAGTCACAGGCATTGCAGGTTATTGAAAAAAATCCTGAACTTAAGAAGGTGGCTATTCCGATCATACGCCAGATGTTTAAACAGAATCCACCTGAGATTCCAGCCGTCCGGCTTGGGAACTGATGCAAAATGAACCCGCTTGGAGCGCGGAGGAGTACAGACAGTTGTGCAAGTAAAATACATCTACCTTATGGCAATTTTAGTGGTGATCGGTGCCGCTCTGGCACTGCGAGTGCCCGGACTTGATCGAAAACCGATGCACGGCGATGAAGCCAACCAGGCTGTTAGAGCCGGGATGCTTATGGATTCCGGTGTATATCAATACGACCCTACCGATCATCACGGTCCCGTGATGTATTTTGCTGCTATGCCTTTCTGCCATGCCACAGCTGAAAACTTTGCCGGAACCAATGAGTGGAATTACCGTCTGGTTACCGTTATCTTCAGCGTTCTGACTCTGGTTTTAATGATTGGATTTGGTCATGATAAAGCTGCTGGCGGTCTTTTTTGTAATCGCGTGGGCTTGCTCTTCGCTCTGCTCTTCACGGCACTGTCGCCGGCTATGAATTACTACAGCCGCTTTTTTATCCAGGAGTCTATGCTGGTATGTTTTTTGACCGGTATGTTTGTGACTGGCAGCGGTTATGTGCGTGCCCGCGCACTCCGAGAGAGTGCCTCAAAACGGCGCCGATTGTATAATCCCGCTGTAATGGCAGCACTTTTCGGGGTTTTTACCGGTTTGTGTCTGGCCACCAAAGAGACCACAGTACTTTCCTTTGCAGCTATGTTTGCGGCCGCGTTGAGCGTGTTCGGTTTGCGCCGATTGCTTTGTTATTGGAGCACCCGCGATCTGCTAATCGCTATCGGTGCGGCTGTTGCGGTGGCAGTTTTGTTTTTCACCTCCTTCTTTACCTATTTTCAGGGGCTGTATGATGCGCTCTTCGCAACAGTTGAGGCCTACGCCGTGCGTGCCACCAAAGTGCCGGAGCATCACCACCCCTGGAATTTCTATCTGAAAACAATCTTCTGGTTCAAATACGGCAGAGGTCCGATCTGGAGTGAAGCCGGCATCTTGCTGCCAGCTGCCCTGGCGTTCGGTTGCGCCTTTTTCACACGACGTGCCGATCGAGAAAAGGAGATTTCGGGACACGGACGCTTTGTTCGCTTTATGTTTGTTTATACGTTGCTACTCACCATTCTTTATGCACTGATTCCTTACAAAACGCCCTGGTGCGCACTCTCATTTCTGCATGGCTGGATTATTCTGGGCGGTGTGGGTGCAGGTTACGCCTTTGATTTTGCGCGACACTGCTCACGGCGCTACATACGGCTGTCCTGCGGCCTCCTGCTAGTTGCGGTGAGCGTTGCGTTAACCGGGCTACACACACAGCAAAGTATTAGAGCCTGTTTCAAATATGCCGCCGATCCCCGTAATCCCTATGTATATGCGCATACCGGACGGGATGCTATGAATCTGGTTGCAGAAATCGAAGAGGCCGCCGCTGCCGCGCAGGGGTACGATACCTTTATTGTGGTTGCTCTGCCGACATCCGACACCTGGCCGCTACCTTGGTATCTGCGCAAATATTCACAGGTAGGCTACTGGACCGACATCAATCAGGTTCCGGCGGCGGCGCAACCGGTTGTTATCGTGGCGTCAGCCAGTCAAGGCGATCTGGCAGCCGAACGTTTCGGGAAAAATATGCAGTGCAATTTTTACGGTATCCGCCCTGGAACACTCGTCAATCTTTTTGTGCCTGAAAAGGACGATTAAACTCTAATTATGGTGAGATCACGCGATGGCAACAGAGGGATCAGGCCGTAAAATCAGAGCATGTGCGTTGAAATTTGTCGTGACGCTCTTTTTTCTGATGATTGTGATCAGCAGGGTCGATCTCTCCACATTTAAATATGCGTTGATCGCTATTGAACCGCTGCCCGCTTGGATTGCAGCCGCCGTACTCATAACCGGTGCAATGGCTGGTTCACTTTCATGGTATTTTGTGGTACGTGCCTCCGTCATCACCGTGCCACTGCGCGGGATAGTTGCGACGTATTGGAGCGGAATGTTTTTCAACAGCTTTCTGCCCTCAAGTATCGGAGGCGATTTTTTTAAAGGGTGGCTGCTGGTACGCAACAATGAGATTGCGCTTTCCAATGCGGTGTCATCAATTATCGTTGATCGTGTGATTAACTTTTCTCTGCTGATAGTAATCGGTGTGGTTTCACTCTCTCTGTATCTTGAACGTGGCTTTCTGGCAGGTGCGCTGATTTCATCTGCTCTGTTGCTGGCAGCGGCATTTGTTGTAATCGCACATTGCTGGTATAAGAAAGATCGTTGCGGCAAGTTTGCTCTCGTCATTCATCACTGCCTGTGTCTTTTCCGCAAGCACTCAAATTACCTCGGTGCCTTTGTTGCTGCCGCGCTTTCACAGAGCTGCCGGATCGGCTGCCACTACTTCCTCATCCGCGCTCTGCATCTCGATCTTCCCGTCGTCTCAATCTGGTTCGTAATTCCCCTGTTCGGTATTATTTCGGCACTGCCAATCTCTATCGGCGGGCTGGGAGTGCGCGAGGGTGTTGCACTCTGGATTGCAAATGCGCTCGGCAACGTTACAGAGGATTTGGTGTGTCTCAGTCTTGCAGGGCATCTGCTTTTTGTGATGATCAACTCATTGGGTCTGTTCCCGTTTCTGATGAACGGACGGCACTCAGAGAAATTTTATGAAAACTGAAACGGCTTTTGAGATGGTTAAAGCATTGCTGCTGTCACAACGCAACCCTGCAAGTGGTGCCTGGAACGGAAAGCTCTCTTCCAGTGCGTTGAGCACCGCGTTGGCAGTGATCGCCCTGCGGAATGGCGAACCTGCTGATAAGTTGTTGGCTAAACGCGGCGTTCAGTGGCTGGTTGACCATATCAATAACGACGGAGGCTGGGGCGATACCCCGCGAAGTACCTCTAACATCACGACCTCCTTGATAGCACGTGCCTGCGTTGCCTGTCACCCGCAGTGCATGGGAAGCAGCGGCGCATTGGCAGCCTCCGGTGCCTGGATTCTTGCTGAAACCGGCGGACTTGATGTTGGTACGGTGGCGCATACGCTGGCAAAGATTTACGGTGCCGACAAAACATTTGCCGTTCCGATTCTTATGTATCTTGCGATCTGCAGCAATCAGGATGAGCAGTGGCACGATGTTCCTCCAATTCCATTCTATCTGGCTCTGCTGCCGCGCTGGTGTTTCCGCTTTTTGAAACTGGAGGTTGTCAGTTACGCTCTGCCAGCCCTGATTGCCGTCGGTCTTTGCCAACATATACGTGTTGTCGAAGCCACAGGTAGACGAGTCGCGGCACGTCGGCTGGCCGGGCCGCTACTCAGAAAACTACGCTCAATTCAACCGGAACACGGCGGTTTTCTTGATGCCGCGCCACTCAGTGCTTTCGTGGCCATGGCCTTGGATAATTGTGGTTACGGTGATTCGCCGGTGGCTCTCTCCGCACGCAGTTTTTTGCGTAATACCGTGCGTAGCGATGGTAGCTGGCCAATCGATACAAATCTGCGCTGCTGGCTAACATCGCTTTCAGCACGTGCTCTGAGTTCAGAATTACAGATGCAACCGACAAATTTATATCAGACACGCGAGTATATACTCAAAGCTCAGCATCGCTCCGTGCATCCCTATACCGGTGCGCGTCCTGGTGGTTGGGCCTGGACGGATTTGCCCGGCGGGGTTCCGGATGCGGATGATTCCGCCGCCGCTCTGATCGCACTTTTCGCGCTAAAAGAAAAATTCGATTTCGCAAAGCCACACAGTTGCGCCCACAATAAGATGACTTACAGACGATCAGAGAGTATAAAAATGGAAGTTGCGGGGGGTGATTCTTATACCAAAAACAGCAGCTCAGCGGAGAGCATTGCGACATTTTTAGAAGCATTACGCTCCGGTTTCAAGTGGCTTCTGAATCTGCAGAATAGCGATGGTGGCATACCGACTTTCTGCCGTGGCTGGGGGCATTTGCCTTTTGATCGCAGTTGCTGTGATATAACCGCCCATGTGATTGAGGCTATTACCCTGTGGCGTGGCTATGAATACGATCACGGCTTTGATCTTTTCGATGAAAAATTGCGGCAGCGATTGAATGGAGCACTGTTGAGGATGATTGATTATCTTCGAAAACAACAGCGCGATGACGGCTCTTGGCTGCCCCTTTGGTTCGGCCATCAGTGTAGTGCACAAAAAATAAATCCAGTGATCGGCACCGCCCGTGTTGTCGCCGGACTGCATACTCTGTGTAGCTCATCGCTACCACTCAAGCCGGGAACGAACAATCAGCCTTACGCAATGCTGCAACGTGGTGAAAATTTTCTGATCAACACTCAAAAGAGCGACGGCGGTTGGAGTGCCGGGCAATCCGCCACAATCGAGGAAACCGCGCTGGCAGTCGCGGCACTTAGTGGCTCCGCATCCGATGTTGTCCGGAGTGCGGCATATGCCGGAGCAGAGCGACTGGCCGTTATGCTTACAGACTCTCCCGTCAGACCATCTGCGCTCGGACTCTATTTTTCAGCCCTTTGGTATGACGAAGAGCTCTACCCGCTGATCTGGAGTGTTGCCGCTCTGCGCTCAGTCAGGGCGTAATACGCAATATCGATTTTATGGAAAATCAATCAATACCAGGCAGATAAGCACGGCAAAACCGCGTCTATATAACTCTGTATCATAGCTAAAACAACAGAGCCGCCTGTCTACGCCTGCCTGTCAGGCAGACAGGTGCGTACACGCACAGTCAGGTAACTAACTGAAACAAGCCCTGACACAGCTTGCACTGTGTGGATTTGAACCGCTCAACCGTTGCGCTGCTCAAAATCACGCATGAAATCAACCAGGCACTTGACACCTTCAACCGGAAAAGCGTTGTAGATCGAAGCGCGGATTCCACCAACTGAACGATGCCCCTTGAGTTGCTTCATGCCGTTTTCAGCTGCCTGGGAAATGAAGAGTGCCTCCAGTTCCTCTGAGGGCAGACGGAAGGTGATATTCATATCGGAACGAAACTCCGCTTTGGCGGTGCCGCGATAGAAACCCGACCCATCCAAAATATCGTAGATCATTTTTGCTTTCGCCTGATTTTCCTCGAAAACTTTCTCCATGCCTTTTGCTTTAAGCAAACGTGTGGTCAGACAGAGCATATAAATGCCAAAGCAGGGGGGGGTGTTGTAGAGAGAATCATTATCGATGTGAATCTGATAACGCAGCATCGAAGGCAGCGCCACATTACCCCGGCTCGCGAATTCATTGTTGATCACCACCATGGCAAGTCCGGAAGGACCGAGATTCTTCTGGGCACCAGCATAGAAAAGATCAAATTTTGTGTAATCCAAAGGACGTGACAGTATGTCGGATGACATATCCGCGATCAGAGGTGCCTGAACTTCAGGTATGTTTTTCATCTGGGCACCCGAGATCGTCTCGTTGGTGGTAATGTGCGCATAGGCAGCTCCTTCGCTCCACCTGCACTCATCCGCTTCAGGCATGCGGGTGGGAATATCCTTCTGGCAGTCAGCGGCGACATTCACATTGCCGATAAGACGGGCCTCTTTGATCGCCTTGGCTCCCCATGAACCGGCGTTGATGTAGTCAGCAGTTTGATTTTCCCCCAGAAAATTCAAAGGAATCATCGCAAACTGCATACTGGCACCGCCCTGCAAAAAAAGCACGGAGTAGTCGTCGCCCAGTCCCAGCAGCTCTTTGGCATTCGCTATGGCTTCACGATGAACAGCGTCATACTCCTTGCCCCGGTGTGACATTTCCATAATGGACATGCCGGAACCCTTGTAGTCAACAAGCTCTCGTTGCGCTTCCTGTAATGCCTCAAGCGGCAAAATCGCCGGACCGGCGCTGAAATTATATACGCGTGCCATATCGAATCCTCCAGAGATTTGTGAATAAATCAGTATTATAGTGATTTATCACCGTTTATCTCAAGAATCAAATATAATACTTTTTCAAAAGTTCGCCCGACGAGAAAATCATTGATACGATCGGTAAAGTTTCGTATAACACAGCTAACAACATAATTGTTATCACTGGAGGTTTCTATGGAAACAGGGCGTTTGATCATAACAACAGTTCTGCTGCTGCAGGTAGGATGTGGCAATTTGACACTCAGCGAACGGGAAACACGTGAAGCCTGCCATGGGCTGCATGTTAAAGAGGGGGTCTTGCATCTGCGCGGTACGCCCTATCGCGGTATGGGTGTCAACTACTTCAGTCTTTTTCAGAGAAAGATTAAAAACCGGGAGGATAATTCAACTCAGCACAATCTTGCACGGTTGGCTCAGAGCGGCGTGCCCTTTGTACGTTTCATGGCCTGCGGATTCTGGCCGGTGGATTGGGATTTGTATCAGAAAGATAAGCAAGCTTATTTCAAGTTGCTGGATGAGATTGTGCTTTGCGCCGAGCAGAATCAGATCGGTCTGATACCATCTCTTTTCTGGCACATGTCCACCTTTCCCGATCTTGTCGGAGAACCGATGGATCAATTCGGCAACCCAAACAGCAAAACCTCCGGGTTTATCCGCACCTACACCCGGGAAGTGGTTGGACGCTACAAAAATTCACCTGCTATCTGGGCCTGGGAATTCGGCAACGAGTACAACCTGCATGTTGATCTGCCCAATGCTTCCACACACCGGCCACCCGTCTGGCCCAAGCTTAAAACCGCTGCAGCCCGATCAGAGCGTGATGAGCTTTCCTCTACAATGATGCTGACAGCCTTTCAGACATTCGCCCAGGCGGTACGCGAACTTGATGATCATCGTCTGATCATCACCGGCAATTCGATACCACGTCCGCATGCCTGGCATAATACCAACGAAAAAAGCTGGACAAAAGATACTCCCGCCCAGTTCGATCAGATTCTCGTCAGAGATAATCCTGATCCCTACGATGTGATGAGTGTGCATCTTTATCCCAGAGAAGCGGATAAATACTCGGGGTGCTGCGAGAACCTGCACTCGCTAATCAATCTGCTGAAACAGCTATCCGATCGACATGGCAAACCGCTCTTTATCGGTGAATTCGGCGCATCGCAGAATGTTAATGCCGCAGAGGAACAGAAACTCTTCATGGAGATTGTCGACGCAATTGTGTTCAATAAAATTCCACTCTCCGCCATGTGGGTCTTCGACCTGCCGCTGCAGGATAAAGATTGGAACGTCACCTTTGAAAACCGCCGCGCTTATATGCTGGACAGGGTTTTCGAAGCTAATCGCAAACTTTAAAACTTTAATCTTGCCGGTCTTTGAGTAGCCCCCCCGGCACTGTAGCGTTGTTTATCATAAGCAGTTATAATTGAGAGCTGAAGGTGAATCAGATTGAGATAAAAGGTAGACTGGCTCCGAGTCCAACCGGAGCACTCCATCTCGGAAATATCCGCACCTTCATGGTAACCTGGTTGCTAGCTCGTAGCAAGGGCGGCAGAATTGTTATGCGCATTGAGGATCTTGACCATCCCAAAAACAAACCTGGAGCGGTCGCTGCCATGATTGATGATCTGCGCTGGCTCGGTTTTGACTGGGATGAGGGTTATGGTCGCGGCGACAGCGATGCCGAATATGTGCAGAGCAACCGCACGGAACTCTATGCGCGGGCTCTGCGCAAACTCAAAAGTGCGGGGCTGGTTTATCCATGCACCTGCTCGCGGCGTGATGTCGAGGCGGGTCTGTCAGCACCGCACAGTAATGAGTGCCTGTACTACAGCGGCACCTGTCGCGGACAGTTCAATGATTTTGAAAGCGCCCGCAGTACGATGCCACAAAACCGTATCCCCGCCTGGCGTTTCCGTGTGCCGGAGGGAGAAAAGGTCACCTTCAATGATGGCTTTCATGGCGAATACTCGCAGGTTCCGTATGAAGTCTCCGGCGATTTTGTGCTGGCCCGTCATGCGCAGGGCGCCGGTTATATGCTGGCTGTTGTGATGGATGACGATGCCATGGAAATCAACCAGATAGTGCGGGGTGATGATCTGCTCAGTGCCACACCGCGTCAGATTCTGATCTACCGGGCTCTGGGATTGCCGCTACCTGAGTATTTTCACCTGCCGCTGGTAGTGGGTCCGGATGGACGCCGTCTGGCCAAAAGGCATGGGGATACGCGGGTAGCCAGCTATCGTGAGGCAGGGGTAACCCCGCAGCGCATTATCGGCACGCTGGCGGCTTCCTGCGGCTGGGCGAGGCAGGGTCAAGAACTCTCGCTGGCGGCTGTCTTGAATCGTTTTGATTTAGCTTCCATCCCGCACACGCCATTTATCTGGCACGATGAAATCCTCAAACGAATAAAGTGTTAGAGTGTCCGGCCTCTCTTACTGAATAAGCGACGCACCGGTGCTGGCGTTGTTGACCACCAGTGAATAGCGTTGCAACCAGCCGCCGATTGCACGTGGCTTCCACTGCGGCGCGATTGCTCGACGGTGCTCAATTTCATCATTATCTATCAAAGCCTCCAGTGTGTGGGTGTTGAGATTGATGCGGATCTTATCGCCATCACGCAGTAATCCGATCAAACCGCCTTCGGCAGCTTCCGGCGAAATATGTCCGATGCATGCACCACGTGTGCCGCCGGAAAAACGTCCGTCGGTTATCAACGCTACCGAATCACCCAGGCCAGCACCCATAATATAGGAGGTGGGGGCCAACATCTCCTGCATTCCCGGTCCACCTTTAGGACCTTCGTAGCGGATTACCACCACATGTCCTGATCGTACCTTGCCGGCCAGAATTCCGTCGCAGGCTTCGTCCTGTGAATCGAAACAAATCGCTTCACCTTCAAACTCCATCATCGGCGCGGAGACACCGGCTTTTTTAACCACAGCGCCCTCTTCCGCCAGATTGCCGTAGAGGATGGTCAACCCGCCATCCTGGGAATATACACGCTCCTTTGTGCGGATCACATCGTTGTCCCGTACCTCGGCAACGGCTATGGTTTCACCGAGACTTCTGCCGCTCACCGTCGGTGCATTGGTGTTGAGCAGCCCCGGGACACACTCTTCAATCCTTTTTAGAATGGCCGAAATGCCACCGGCGGTGTTGACATCCTCAATGTGATAGCTGCAAGATGGCGAGACCTTGCAAATGTTGGGGCAGCGTTGTGAAATCTGATTGATGCGGTTTAAATCGTATTTTATTCCGGCTTCACGCGCTATTGCCAGCGTGTGCAAAACCGTGTTGGTACTGCCTCCCATTGCCATGTCCAGCGCGAAGGCGTTGTCGAGTGATTCCAGCGTGATTATATCACGCGGCAGGGGGGCTTCAGCCAGTGCCATTTCGACAACCCGCAGGGCAGCCTGCTTCCACAAATCCTTGCGTTGCGGGTCAACTGCCGGGATTGTACCGTTGCCCGGCAAAGCTAATCCGATCGCCTCGCAGAGACAGTTCATTGAATTGGCGGTGAACATTCCGGAACAGGAGCCGCAGGTCGGACAACCCGCCTTCTCAATAGATTCGAGTTCCCCCTCCGTGATTTTGCCATTATTGAACTGAGCGACACCCTCGAAAATGGAGATCAGATCAACCGCCTTGCCGTTGATATGTCCCGCCATCATTGGACCTCCGCTGCAGAAAATGGTGGGTATATTGGCCCGAACTGCACCAAGAATCATGCCTGGTACGATTTTGTCGCAGTTCGGTATGCAGATCATCGCATCGAAACAGTGTGCCTTGACCATGGACTCGACTGAATCGGCAATCAGTTCCCGGCTCGGCAGTGAATACTTCATGCCACTGTGACCCATGGCGATGCCGTCACAGATTCCAATTGTGTTGAACTCAAAGGGCACACCGCCCGCATCGCGGATACATTGTTTAATCCATTCTCCGACCTTGTTGAGGTGGCAGTGCCCCGGAACGACATCGGTATATGAATTGCACACTCCGATGAAGGGCTTGGGAAAATCTTCGTTCCCGATACCCGTAGCACGGAAAAGTCCTCTGTGTGGCGCCCTTTGAAACCCTTTTTTGACCGTGTCGCTGATCATGATCTTATCCTTCTGCTATGATGTTTTTTTTAGCTGATTAAAATTTCTGAACGATTCGCATTGTAGCACTTGCAGAGAGATTGTCGCAACTGTATTTAAATCTTCCATCCGCTGCGGACACATCTGTTACTCGTTGCACTTTGCGCAGAACGTACTCTCCACCGCACAGGATTATAACTCTTCAAAAATATCGGTCGACCCGAGAAAGGGGTTGTTTCTGAGTTCTTTGCGTACAGTGGTGTCTGAACCATGTCCGGGATATACCACAGTTGCCGGCGGCATGGCCAGAAAAACACCGAGTGAACGCGTTAGAGCACGTGAACTGCTACGGTGCAAATCTGTCCGCCCCACGGTTCTGGCAAAAAGTGTGTCGCCCGAGAAAATGATTTTTTCCTGCTGGAACCAGTAGCAGACTGAACCCGGCGAGTGACCCGGTGTGTGCAGGACTGTGTAACACATGCCACCATCCGTAAAACGCTGCCAATGACGAAGTCTGCGTTCAATCGGAACCTTTTTGGTCAGCGGATAGTGCGGCTCCCACTGATTTTCGTCGCAGAATGCCCAGTCATTCTCTTCGGGATGCATGGCAACGGGGGCTTTGATGGTAGCGTAACACTCGTCGAGCGCCGAGATATGATCCAGATGGCTATGGGTCAGAAGCCATGCTTTGATCCGGAATTTGCGCTGTCGGATAAAATCGAGTATCACGTGCGACTGCGCTCCTGGATCTATGACTACACAGTTGTCTGCGGAGTCGGCAATAAAATAGCAGTTGACTGCCAATTCACCCAGAACCATGCAGTGCACAGTTATTCCTCCGTGGCGAGTTGTCGTCACTTTCGGAAGTGCTTTTTCAGAATTGTTATTGTGATCGGCATTCAGCCCGCCCGCCAGAGTGAATGCCGGAGTGAAAGTAACAGCTCCCCGGCATAAGCCGCTTATGAATTCACGTTTTCTGATCTGTTTCATTTTATTGTGTCTCCCAGACAGGTGCCGATGGAAACAGCGGTCTGAATCCATTGATGCTTCGGAGGAATGCATTTGGTTATCCCCGCCACCCGCTCCAGTGGTATAGTTACACACTCTTCACCGCGCACGGCAATCATAACATTGAATTTGTTGGTGGCGATTGCTTCACCGGCTTTCGCACCCAGCCGTGTGCAGAGCAGACGGTCGGTCGGGGTGGGGGGGCCGCCGCGTTGAACATGACCAAGCGACGTAACCCGAACCTCGATTCCGGAAGTCTGCTGAATTTCACGTGCCAGACGGCTGGCCTTCGGTTCCTGCACCAGAAGCTGCCCGTCGGTGGTCAGGCGAACCTGCCCCTCCTTTTTTTTTCTGGATTTTGCGGAGGGCGCGGCGGTTTCTTCCTTTGAACAGGCACCTTCCGCTACTGCAATAATGGAAAAACGTTTGTGATTCTGTCGTCGTTCACGCAGATGACGCAACACAATCTCGATGTCGTAAGGTATTTCAGGAATCAAAATCACATCAGCGCCGCCCGCGATACCCGCGCCAAGTGCCAGCCAGCCAGCACTATGACCCATAACTTCGCACACAATCACGCGATGATGACTGGTCGCAGTGGTGTGCAGACGGTCGATCGCCTCGGTGGCAATTGTCATGGCAGAATCGAAACCAAAGGTAATATCGGTCTCTGCAACATCGTTGTCAATGGTCTTGGGCAATGTTACAACATTGATGCCGCCGGTGGTGTGCAGTCGCATGGCATTTTTCTGGGTTCCGTTGCCACCCAAACAGACCAGACAGTCGATATGATTCCTTTTAAGATTGTCCAAAGCAACGGCAGTCATGTCCATGGTTTTACCACCCATGTTCATCTTGTGCGGTTTGTCCCGTGATGAACCCAGATAGGTTCCGCCATGTGTCAATATGCCGCTTACATCTTTGTCTTCCAGTGCAACCATACGGTTTTCAACAAGTCCTCGGAATCCATCCTGGATACCGATTACCTTGATGCCGCGACTCATTACGGATTTCGCAACGCCGCGGATTGCGGCGTTGAGGCCGGGACAGTCACCGCCGGCGGTAAGAATTCCGATGCATCTGGTTATTGACATGTATGCTCCTCTCTGTTTTTAAAAACGGCTACTGTTGCTGAGGTTGCGTGTTAGGTGGCAGGCCGATGCGGTTCAAAGCGGGTGGCGCGTCGGCGAGCTGCCTGTGTCGACAACTCACAAGCCTGGCGATAGAAGAATTCTTGCGCATTTATGGCTTTGCCACCTCTGTCGCGCACAGGCATATATTCGCCGTCACTCCCAAGAATGCTGCTTTTTTCCGAGTCACTCAGATAGACTTTGACGATCTCCAAAACTTTGTGACGACAAAACTCCGATTCAATCGGAATCATCAGCTCAAAACGGCGATCCAGGTTGCGAGGCATCCAGTCGGCTGATGCGATGTATACCTTATCATTGCCGCCATGCCGGAAGCAAAATATCCGGGCGTGTTCAAGATATCGTCCCACGATGCTCGTTACCTTGATATTCTCACTCACTCCCTTTACTCCCGGTACCAAGCAGCAGATACCGCGCACATTCAAGTCGATTTTGACACCGGCGCAGGAGGCTTCGTACAGCTTGTCAATCAGTACCTGATCAACCAAGGAGTTCATTTTGGCTGAAATATGTCCGCGGTTGCCCTTACGGTGCATCTCAATTTCCAGATCGATCAGCTCAATCAGACGATCCCGCAGATATAGCGGGGCCATGACCGCTTTACGCATAGGTCGAGGTTGAGTGTGTGCCCCGATGATGTTGAAAAAAGCGGCCGCATCGGCACAGAGATCCTCATTGCAAGTCAGCAAACCGATATCACCGTATATTCGGGCGGTGACATCGTTGTAATTACCGGTACCGAAATGCGCGTAACGCACGATGCCACAGTGTTCCCTGCGAACCACCAGACATATCTTGGCATGGGTTTTAAAACCTTTTACGCCATAAATGACCTGCGCTCCAGCCAGCTCAAGTTCGGCAGCTTCTTCTATGTTTCGCTCTTCATCAAAACGTGCTTTGAGCTCTACAAGAACCGTGACCGCTTTGCCGCGGCGTGCCGCTTTTTTCAGGGCATTGACAATCGGGCTGTTGCGGCTGGTACGGTAGAGTACCTGTTTGATAGCAATTACTGATGGGTCGCTGGAAGCCTCTTCCAAAAAACGGACAACCGGATCAAAGCTTTCATAGGGATGATGAAGTAAAATATCACATTCACGTATCTGGGGTATGAGCGCACTTTTAGAATCAACCATCGGGTTGGGCAACGGTGGCCACACTTCGAATTTCAGATGTTCAAAACCGCTGAGTCCAGTCAAAGCCATAAACGCTTTCAAATCAATTGGCCCATCTTGCAAATAGGTTTGCGAATTGTCCGCAGTTACGAGATTCTGCAGCATTTTTACGATGGTACCGCTGGCAGCAGCTTCAACCTCAAGGCGAATGCAGTCACTGATCTTGCGTTCTTCAAGCACCTCTTCCATTCCACTCAGAAGATCGGGAGCTTCGTCCTCCTGTACAGTCATGTCAGCATTGCGCGTGATACGGAAACAGACACACTCTTTCACCTTCTGACCGGGGAACCATAGCTTAATGTTAGTTTTAACAATATCTTCAATTAAAATGAATTGATAACCGCGTTGTGTCGGCAGGTCTATGATCCGGCGCTCCTCCGGCTGCAGCGCAATCAGAGCCAGACCATCCGATTTTTCATCATCACCCTGCATACGTACCGCGCAGTACAAAGCAAGCGAATGAATTAGCGGAGGACGGAAGTGGGCTGTCAGGCGGATAGGAGTGAGGCATGAGAGAAGCTCTTCGTTAAACAGGTCAAAGATGAAATTGTGCTGACCGAGATTGAGCTTTTCAATTGTCACACGTTCAATTCCGGCTGCCATCAGTTCCGGTTCGATGATTGTGTTGAAGCAGTTGTACTCATAACGGTTCATTTCACGCGCTTTGCGCTGTATCGCCTGCAATTGTCGGTGTGGAGTTAAACCGGAGATGTCACGGCGACGGTGACCACCTTTGCAGGCAGTATGTAATCCGCCAACACGCACCATGAAAAATTCGTCCAGATTTGAGGCGGTGATAGCTAAAAACTTCAATTTTTCCAGCAACGGAGTCGCCGGATTATAGGCTTCATGCAGTACCCGCATGTTAAATTGCAACCAACTGAGTTCACGATTGAAATAATTTTTCTTGTCAGCCGCCATGATTAACCCTTTTGCGCGTCACAACCGGAGTGACAATTAAACCGAAAATTTGTTCAAAAAGACGGGCTTTTTCACGAAGAGCTAGCTGGGACGAATGAATGTCACTTACAGAATCGACGCGAAAACGCAGTTCATTCTCAGTGCGTTCGATAGTGCACTCTGCGGCATTCTGTGTGTGCAGGTTGTCAAGCGCGTCAGCAACTCTGAGAAAAGAAGCCAATTTATTGACCGTCATCTTTTCCTCTCGCGTTAGCAGATTGTAATCGGTGTGGGTCGGTTTAGGCTCTGCCCGACGGTGATAACGGGCGGTCAGTGCCACAATACGTATATCGGTGCGGCTTAGTCCGAAAAGATCACTGTTTTCAATCAGATACTTGCTGTGTTTATGATGCGCCGAAAGCGATACAAATCGCCCGCAGTCATGCAGCAGTGCCGCGACACGCAACAGCAGTTCATGATGCCCATTTAATTTGTGCTCGTTACTCATCTCCCTAAATATCATCTGTGCCAGCTTTTCAACGCAGTCGGCATGGTTCATGTCGCAGTTATATTTGAGTGCACTCTGGCGCGCTGATGATATAATCTGTTTTTCAAAGTCCCGCCGCCATTTTAATGGGTTGCCAGCTTCGGCCAGCAACCCGCTACGCAGTGTTGCGCCACACAGAAGCACCTGTTTCAAGGAGAGATATTCGGCAATTTGAGTATAGGCCAGCAGAGAAAAACCAAGAATTTGAGCTTCTTCAATCGGCATCTTAAATCGTGATGCGATCTCTTCCGGATCGAGTGGAAAAAATTCCTGGGCCTGTTTGCGTAGTGATCCCAGATTAACAGTCAATAAAGTTTTTTCATCCCATTCGGGCTTGATTCTGCGTGCCGCAAAGCGGATTTCCCCACCCATCAGAATCAGACGGTTGATGCGTATATCAGCAAGATCATCATTGATTGAACGCAACAGAGAGTTGATCTCATTTTTGGCCATATCAGATTCGATTCGTCGGGTGGTGCTGATTCGGTTGGCGGACTCAAAAAAACGATAGCTGCCGAAACGATAGGAATGGGAGAAGCGAACCTCGCCCTGCCGCATTCCGAGAAGGTCGGTGGTGCCGCCGCCGATTTCCAGAATGCAGATGTTCTTTTCCAGCAGTTTGGCGCGTGATCTGATCAGCGGCCAGACCCCTAGGAAGGTGAGTCGGTTGACGGTGGCTCCGTCGATGGGCTGAACCCAAATGCCGGTGGCGACATATATACGTTCGAGGAATGTATCGCAGTTGCGAGCCTCTCGCACCGCACTTGTCGCCACAGCGGTAACATCGCACGTCAGATCAGCGCCATACTCTTTGATAACGCTAGCGAAACTGCGGAAGGTTCGTACGCATTGTTCGACAGAGTTGCGCTGTATACGGCCGCTGTTGAAGGTATCACGTCCCAGCTGGACACTCTGGTACAGAGAGTCAAGCGGCAGGATTTTACCATCCGGTGTTGCCTGTACAATCTCCATTCTCGCGGAAACAGACCCCAGATCAATAACCGCTTTTATTCTGGGATTTTTCATATGATGTCCGGTTTCGCCTGTCGGCCTGGTTCGCAGTAATCACATTGTTTTAAGTAACTCTTGTTCGGCTGATAGCAGCACTTTGTACATCTCATCCGGCGTCTCGGCCATTCGCAGTTCCGCCATTACCTCGGTTCCGTGAATGAGCATACACAAACGCGCCAGAATGTGCAGGTGCAGATCGTCATCGGCACAGCATATCAGAAAGAAAATATCGGTTGTTCCGCCATCCTGACAGCCGAAGAAAATCGGTTGGATTGTGCGCCCGAGAACTATGAACGAACTTTCAAAGGTGTATGGATCAAGATAGCGGTTGTGCAGCAATGCGGCACCGTCACCGATAGCGGTGGAACCAGCTTCTTCCCTGGCGGCCAGTTCGCGCAGAAGATACTCTTCGTCATTCAGCAAATTGGTGGCGGCGGCAGCCTTGACCATTTCCCGCAACAGTGCCGGTTTTGTTTTGGCAGGCAATGCTGGATGAATGCGCTCAACGGTCAGCAGAATTTCAATCAGATGATCTTCATGGAGTTCGGCTTTGCGTAAATCAGTAACTCTGCGATGATGCTCTTTCAGACCGTCCGGAGTTAGTTTCATCAGGCGCTGCTGTGCCCAATCATCCAGCTCGCGGTGCTCAAATAAAAACTGTTCGCCGCGTTTAACACAAGGCACTTCGTTTTGCTGCGCCAGATGAAACAACTGTTTTTCCGGCACACAGATGTGCCGGGCTGCCTTGGAAAGTGTCAGCATTGTATGTGGCATGGCATCGAATCCTTTTGTTGAATCTGTAGTGAATCTTGCCCCGTAAAAACATTTGAAACATTTGTACGATATTCTACAATATAAGCTGCAAGCAACAAAGGTTAATCTGCGGTAATCAAATGCAGTTTCGCTTTTGCTTGCCTTAGCTCGACATTTTAGCATAAAATCACCCTCCACTGTCAAAATCGACTTTGTAATGATTAGATTGCCTTTTGCGTGTATTTGGCCCTCCAGAGAAAAGGTGGCGGAGATAGTCTCGTGGTAGTGAATGAATTTAAGGACGGAGTTGAAAGATGCTGAATTGGAAAATCGCAAAGCTTGTTTTTTTCGGGGGGGTTGTCGTTACTGCATCAGCCGAAATGACCTGTTTTGTCCATAATGGTAAAATAAACACCTACGCATTAACTGGTCAGGGCCATCAGATTGTTCAGGAAGAGGTCGACAAAGTGGATGCGATGGCCGACAGAAAGTTTGGGGACCATTGGAACATCGAGTTTTCAGGTATACTCAAGGTTGATGTTACATCGGAGTATGAGTTTACACTGACTTCTGATGAAGGCAGTGCGCTTTTTGTCAACGATGATCTTGTAATAAACAACGACGGTCTGCACGGCGCAAGAACTGTGAAAGCCAACCTTAAGTTGCCTGCTGGCAGTCACCAGATCAACCTGCTCTATTTCAACTATACCGGCGGTTACGCTTTAGAGGCGGCTGTGCAGCTGCGAGGCGGTGTGCAGCAGGAGTTAGCCGCCGCCTGCACCCCGAGCGATAAACGTCAGGATTTGCGGGCTTTGCGCGAGTCTATCCGTAAACAACAGAGCGCCCGGAACCAGAAAGCACTGATCTCCATCTCAACTCCTGCGGCACTCACACGTTCAATCACTCATATTCTTAAAACCAGACCACGTGATTATAAAAATGGGCGCAAGTTTTTGAGGCTCGCCAAAGATTTCGAAAAAATCATGCCCGCTGTTCTAAAGAGATTGGAAAACGAGGACAGCGAGGCCGTCGATGCTCTCAACCGCTTTGCTGATTTGAAATTCAAAGCTTTGATCACCGAGAACCCCTGGATCAATTTTGACGAGATAGTGGTGGTTCTTAGCGATAAGCTGGCGACGAAAAACAACTGGCTCGGAACACATGTGATCAGACCCAAGGGTTATAACAACAAAATTGCACGCTACAATCTCCGCACCGGCGCAATCACCGATGTTTACATGCCGGACGACAAAGCCTACCTCGGCGAACTTGATCTGCACTGGGATGCGGAGAAACTGCTCTTTACATCAACCGATAATGCCAACCTGTTTCAGGTGATGGAGGTCGGTCTGGATGGTTCCGGCTGTCGGCAGGTGTCATCTATTTCTGGTGAGTTTGTGCATAGCTACGGTGGTGTCTATCTGCCTAATGAAAAAATCGTCTTCAGCTCTACCGCTCCCCTGATCGGTGTGCCCTGTATCAGCGGTTCACGCACGGTGCCTAATCTCTACATTATGGATGCCGACGGTGGCAATATACGCCAGTTAACCTTTGAGCAGGATGCGGATTGGTATCCCTCCGTGCTTGCAGATGGTAAGATCATGTATCTGCGCTGGGAATATACCGATATAATGCACTACTATTCACGTATTATGATGACAATGAATCCGGATGGAACCAATCAGCGTGCCATCTACGGTTCGCA
The DNA here is from genome assembly GCA_964406095.1 of uncultured Lentisphaeraceae bacterium. Classification (GTDB taxonomy): domain Bacteria; phylum Verrucomicrobiota; class Kiritimatiellia; order RFP12; family UBA1067; genus M55B167. The sequence continues at coordinate 4,276 of CAYOQJ010000049.1, read as the reverse complement.
GAGCCTCTGGCCTAACTCGATGTTCAATGCACGCCCGCTGCCCGGTCAACAGGGCAAATTTGCGGCGGTTGTAAGTGGCCATCACGGCGTCGCCGGCATCGGTAAATTGACGATATTCGATACCAATAAAGGTTATGCTCATGCCGACGGCGTAGTTCAGCATATCCCAGGTTACGGCAAGAAGGTAACTCATGTCACAGTCGATCAGATATATCCGGTGGTAAAAAAAGAGCTGCTGAAAAAATTTCCTGAGTTGCAAAGTCATGTTGACCGCCTGATAGCTGAAAAAATGCCCGAATCTCAACAGAAGGGCAAGGATTATCATGAGTTGAATAACGATTTCTTCAATAAATGTTATCCCGAATTACGCGATATCTATCCGCATGAAATGGCTCTCGATCTTGACCAGCTGGTCAATGGAGTCTATCCTCAGTTCATTCAACCCTATCCTGTAAGTGATAACTATTTTCTGACTGTCGCCCGTTTAACAGATAAAGATGACTGGGCACTCTACCTTGTGGACACCTTTGATAATTTTGTGCGCATCAAACCCGTCGACATGCAAGGTTTTAAATATATGGTCGAGCCATATCCGCTGCGACGGCGTGAACGTCCACCGATAATTCCGGAACAGATCAATCTGGATGAAAAAGAGGCAGTCTGCTATATCCAGAATGTGTATCGTGGTCCAGGATTGGACGGAGTGCCCAAGGGTGTTGTCGAATCTCTTCGCATCTTTACCTACGCCTACTGTTATTACAGAACCGGCAACCACGACCATATAGGAATCGAAAGTGGCTGGGATGTCAAACGTCTGCTTGGTACTGTCAAGGTTGAAAAAGATGGATCGGCAATGTTTAGAATTCCAGCCAACACTACAATCTCCCTGCAGCCACTCGATAAAGAGGGACGCGCTATCCAACTCTTTCGTAGCTGGCTGGTGGCAATGCCAGGTGAAAAACTCTCCTGCATCGGCTGTCATGAACCTCCCACGGAACCGCCCTATACCAGCCGGACTATCGCTTCCGGCAAGGCTCCGCAAAAGATCACACCCCATCGCAACAGATTGGAGGGCTATTCGTATAATGCCGAAATTCAACCGGTTCTGGATGCCTACTGCGTACGCTGTCACGATGGTACTGATAATACCCGCCCAGATTTCAAGGACACCTCGCTGGTTAGAAACAATAACTCTGCCAACTACAGCAAATCTTATTACGATTTTCATAGGTTCTTCCGCCGTCCAGGACCTGAGAGCAGTGGGTTGATGGAAAACCCCTATGAATATCATGCTTCAACCAGTGAGGGTATTCAACTGCTCGAAAAAGGGCACCACGGAGTTAAGCTCGACCAGGAGTCGCTGCGCAGACTCTACACCTGGATAGACTTGAATGTGCCCTTCTACGGCAGTTGGTCAACCGCCTATGCCGGTGATCAGAAAAAAGCCGACTGGACCGCTGATATCTCACAACGTGCCGCTCAGCTCCGCTCCCAATACGCGCTGGTCGATACCAACTGGGAATATACTCCCTCCGAACCTTATCCAGTTGAACTCTCCGGCGAAAAAGCGCCACAGATGCGTGAGTCTACCGCAGTGAAACTGAATGGCTGGCCTTTTGATGCCGAGAGTGCCCGTCTTCAGCAGCAGCAGAGCGGTCAGGTTAAACGCGAGGTTGATTTCGGGGAAGGTCTTAAAATCACGATGGTGCGTATTCCGGCAGGTGAATTTATTATGGGTAGCGACAACGATACACCGCAGGAGCAGCCACGTCATAAAATCAGAATTGAAAAAGCGTTCTGGATGTCGGAGGCGGAAATCAGTAACGCATTGTACTTTAAATTCAATCCCGATCATAACGCCAGTGTTTTTGATCAGCAGTGGAAGGATCATGTCCGACTTGGCTACTATGCCAATTATTCGGAGCAGCCGGTTGTGCGAGTGAACTGGCTGGATGCCTGTAATTTCTGTGATTGGCTCTCTGATAAAACCGACATGAAGTTTCTGCTGCCTACTGAGGCGCAATGGGAGTGGGGTTGTCGCGCCGGTAGTGATTCGGCTATGTTCTTTGGTGATAAGAGAGCTGATTTCAGTCAGTTTGCCAACTTGGCCGACATTTCTGTTCAGAAGTTTGCTGTCAGCGGTGTCAATCCGGTGTTTAACCCTAAACTGGTCGGTAATCCACTGTTCGATTTTATACCTCGTGTCTCTGAATTCAACGATAACCAGTTTTTAATTACCGGCACAAAACAGTATCGTCCAAATCCATGGGGATTATATGATATGCACGGTAATGTGGCTGAATGGACGCGCAGCGATTATGTTGACTATCCCTATAACAATGAATACTGCAATTCCATGAATGGGTTGACACGCAAGAGCGTGCGTGGCGGATCGTTTTTTGACCGACCCTATAAGGCAACTTCAAGCTGGCGTTACGGTTATGCACCATGGCAGAGGGTTTTCAATGTCGGCTTTCGTGTTGTGATCGAGGAATAAACGACTTGCGTTTATAACAAATTGCTCCGATTAGCATCAGGTGGGTTGCTGAAGCGCGTCGGTTTTGTCGCACTTAAAAAATATGAGGGTCCTTTATGAAAACTGCAGACGGAAAAGCTGATAACACAATAAAAGGGGCCTATGAGACTGCGGTGCGTCACTACTCTCAGAGAGAGTATCTCACCGGTATTGATATCGGCTTTAAATATGTCGGCGGACATGCAACCGACAGGTTGGCAATCCGTTTTCATGTGCGCGAAAAACTGCCCGTTTCCGCCCTCGAATCGGCGGAACGCTTTCCTTCCGAAATAGAGGGCTTCCCAGTGGATGTGATTCAAGGTAGCTACGCTCCAGGTGCCATGCAGCCCGGTATTGTCCCGGAAAGTGTCAATCGGAGCCGACGTTTCAACATTTTGCGACCCGGCATCAGTGTCGGACATACAGATGTTACCGCAGGCACCCTCGGTATGTTTGTCGAAGATATACGCAGCGGCAAACCGGCGATACTCAGCAATTGGCATGTGCTGGCCGGTTCCGCTTCGGCACAGCGTGGAGATCCGATTCTGCAACCTGGTCCGCATGACGGAGGCTGGGGCGAACGCGATACCATCGGCATGCTTGAATATACGTTGCTTGATGAAAATGGCGATGCTGCGGTGGCACTGCTCAATAAAAAACGTAAAATAAATCCTGAGATACTTGATCTCGATATTGTGCCTGATAGCCTCGCTGATCCTCAACTCGGAGAGGAAGTCGTCAAATCAGGGCGAAGCACGCGGGTTACACATGGACGTGTGGACGGTAAAGGACGCTACTTCATTCACTATCCGGTGGGCCGGATCGGTATCGACGGATTTATCATTGTACCGAAAAGCGGCGATGAGAAAATTGAGATATCAACCGGCGGCGACAGCGGATCAATCTGGCTGAAAGCCGGAACTAGCACCGTACTCGGCATTCATTTTGCGGGTGAGACCGATCCTTCTCCAACAGCGGAACACGCGCTCGCCTGCTACGCCACACGGGTTTTTGAGCGTTTGCAAATTCAAACTTTTCGTGGCGACTAACGCAGAATTATAATTGTTGCCTGAGCCGGACCGGTCTCCAGCACCGTCAGAGTGCCAAGACCTGTGAAGACCTCATCATTGATTTTATCAGCTCCGCTCTCGGTGGAACCCCAGACACCGGCCTGCCGGAAATAACCGTCAATCGCGAAATTGCGCACGGTGATGTTAATTCCCTCCGGGATATTGATTTTTGCGGGTTGCGTCGCAGACTCTTTGTCCATTCCCGCGAAGAGAATCGTCTGCGATGTTGTGTTTTCAATCGCTCCGCTGTCAAGTAGTTCCGTAAGCGTCTTAACTTTGACCTACTGGTCTGACTTCGGCAACCGTGATATAACGGTGCCATGAGAACAAAATCAGAAACAACAGGCAAGAGAATTTGTAAACGATATACACTGGCTGATCGCCGGTCGCTGGTTCAGCACTATAAAAACAGCGGATTAAGTCAGGAGGCTTTCTGCAGGGAAAACAATATAGTCGCGACAACTTTCACGAATTGGGTTAGACGGTATGCAAATAAAAACGATATAGAAAGCACATCGGGCAGACCTTAGTCGCGCCAAACGAAGCTTGGCGCACCATGTCATGACCCCGTTACACCCGACTGTTATCCTATTTAGACTCCGTCCCAAAAAAGGATTTTTTTGGGACACCTCCAGTTTAAAAAAATTCCCTAAGCTGTGTCATTCACTAAAATCATGATTTTCCGGTCTTT
>CAYOQJ010000048.1:0-29715 GCA_964406095.1 uncultured Lentisphaeraceae bacterium | reverse complement strand
AAGGAATTTGTTAATTTTATAAGCTTCACCCAATGGGTGAAGAAGTTTCTGAATTTCAAACCGCAAGGGGTTGCCAGTTTTACCGCATCTGCGGCGTTGCATGGCTTCCAGCATAGTCACTATAGCTGAAAAGCGTGCGCCTTGCATCTACGACAAAATGGCAACTGCCGTTTTTAGGTTCAATATTACAATTTGCGATCCTTTTGCTTCACAGATTTTACGGTTGCAGGTCGACTTGTTTAAAGGGTATGATTGCAAGCCAACTCAAGGAGGTGTGAATGAGAAAAATTTTAATACCGCTGGCCGCGTTTGCGGTTGCACTGTCAGCTGTGCGTGCTGAAGAGGACGGCGTGCAAAGTAAAGCTATGCTACTGGATGGTGTGGCGGCTTATGTCAACAGTGAGATGATAACAATCGCCGAGGTGATGATGGAGGTGCGGCGTAGTCCGTGGGCCGCCAATGCCTCCGAAGTGCAGCGTGAGAGAAGGCTACGCGAGATGTATAACGCCACTTTGAATGCGTTGATTGACCGCAAGCTGATTCTGGGCTATGTAGAAAAATCGAAGATGACACTGCAGAGCTGGGCTGTTGACAACCGGGTTCGCGAGATTGTGGCGGATAATTTTGGCGGCGATCAAACCAAGCTGCATCAACTGCTGGCCGACCGCAAAATCACCTTTGAAGAGTGGAAGAAGAATCTCGAGGAAGATTTGCTGGTCAGTGCCGCCCGTTATCAGAATGTTGAAAGCCGCATCAAACCGACTCCGGCGGAGATACGTGCCGAGTATGATGCCAATAAAGGGCGTTATCAGACAGAAAAAGCCGTGGCGGTGAGCATGATTATACTCGATCCGCCGAGCGATGCGGACGGCAAGTCAGTTAAGGAGCGGGCTCGCGAAATAGAGGATAAATTGAATGACGGTGTCGGGTTTGCTACACTGGCCCGGATTTACTCGAGTGATACCAAAGCTTCGCAGGGAGGTTCCTGGGGCAAGGTCAATCCTGATGATGTTTTTAGGAAGGAGATCGTCAATATGCTAGCACGGCTCGAGCCCGGCGAGGTCTCGCCGCTGATCGTGCTGGATAATTTCGGGTATATAGTGCGCAAGGATGAACAGCAGGATGGACGCACCCTGACCTTTGAGGAGGCCGCACCGCTGGTGGAGAGCCACCTCAAAATGAAAAAGGCCGAAGAGCTCTACAAAGCTTGGATGCAGAGGTTGCGCGATGAGGCCTATGTCAAAATATTTGAACTGCCCGGCATGTGAGCCGATTGACGAACGGATATGCGCTGATGAATCTGACCTCGCCAACCCAGATCAAAAGCTGGTGTATTGAAAATGGGTTTCATCCCAATCGCACACTAGGTCAGAATTTCCTGATCGACCGCAATGCGCTGAATGCAATTGTCGACGCAGCGGGCATCCGCTCCGGACTGAAGGTGCTGGAGATAGGTCCGGGATTGGGTGTGCTGACCGAGGCTATGCTCTCACGCGGAGCCACGGTGACCGCCGTCGAGAAGGATCGCCGGCTGGCGGAGAGACTCGCCAACGCATTGGGTACGCCGGTCGGGTTGGAGGTAGTTGAGTCCGATGCTTTGAAACTCGATTGGGATAAATTTTTGGGCCAGGGTTTTGATCTGTGTGTTTCCAATCTGCCCTACTCTGTGGGCACGCGTATTCTGCTGGACATTGCACTTCATCCTGCTGCGCCTGCTGCCTTAACGGTATTGGTGCAGCGTGAGGTGGCAGAACGCCTGGCTGCGGCTCCGGGCGGCGCGGAGAGAAGCCAAGCAGGGGTCTGGCTGCAACTCGACAATGAGGTCCGGATTTTACGTCAGGTCGGAGCGGCATGCTTTTGGCCGCGTCCAGAGGTCGGTTCTTCAGTTGTGCGGATTGATCGCCGGGGATCTGCCTTGACTGCGCCGCAACGAGGATGTTTCTTTGATCTGACGCGTTACGCCTTTATGCACCGCCGCAAGCAGATCGGCGGCTCCTTGCGCAAGGCGGAGGGGCCATTACGACGCGAAGCCACGGAGATTGACGCGATTTTAGCCAAAGCGGGGATCGATCCTGTTGCACGTGCCGAACAGATTTCCAATGAGTGCTGGCAGAAGCTGGCCTCACTGTATGCCGGAAGTAGAGCATGAAATTGAGATTTTGCATTGTTTTGTCCTTTCTGCCGCTTTTTTTGTCTGGCGATAATGCAACACCCGAGCCTGATTCGTTCCGCGGAGTTGTTCTGCCAGCCGCGCCGATTTATGCGGGTGATAATGCTGTGGTTGTGCACTCGTCACAGAGGCGCGCCGGATATCGCGGACCGGTGCTGATGTTTGTCAATCGTATTCGCGATCTCTTTCAGAGCGGACTTAATATGAGAGTAGGCTCCCAGCACTGCCCGCTCGAAATTGTGATCGGTGAAAAAAGCGATGGAGACAAGTCGGTGCTGACAGCACGGTTGCGTGACGACCGCGGTAATCTGCGTGAAAGGATCGTGCTACCTGATCCCGAAGCGGCCGATCTGGATCGGTTGCGTCGTGCGCTGGCGGTCGCTTTTTTGCGGGTCTGGATGGTTGAGGCTGGCGGTACTGACAAGAGTATGCAGGATTTGCCTAACTGGCTGATCGATGGGATGATGCGCTATATGCACTCCGGCACCCGACAGAGTGATCTGGATCACTCCTATGCGCTCTGGTCGGATGGTGCGCTACCGCCCGCTGAACAACTTTACGCCTTTGAGAGTGAAGTTGCCGAGCAGGAACCGGCTGTAGCGGCAGTCTTGGCTGGCTGGTTTCTGGAAAAACGCGCGCGCGCCTTCAAACAGCTGCTCAGAGATGCTTCCAGCGGAATTGAATGGAATGTGGCTAACATATCGGAATTGCTCGCAGAGAACTTTGCAGGTGATTTTGACCGTATGCTGGATTTGCGCATGCTGGAGCTCGGACGGCGTGTGATAGAACCGGGACTCACTACCGAGGGAATTGTCAGCAGATTCCGCTCTGAATTATTGCTTTTCCCCACCGATTATGGCATGATCTTTTCCAGAACGAACGCATATTGCACTTTTGATAGAGCGATCAGCCTTGCCGAGCTACCGGCGGTACGTAAGGCTGCTCATTTTCAGGCACTGAAAATCAGGGCGGCATCGGCCGGTAGAGATGGCACGTTGCTTGCTTTATCAGAGGAGTATGTGCGGTTTTTGAGAGAGCTGGCCTTGGGGGAGTCGCCGGAGAGAATGTCGGCGATGTTGGAACAGGCTGAACGAAAACGCCGCAAACTGGAAGAGTATCTGGCAAAGGGAGCGGTGTTGCGACGACGCTTTCAATAAGTGTGTGCGGATTACGTATAGAGAGATCAAACTTTTTATTTTGGATTTTGAATGGCGAAAAGCGGGAAAAAAACAATAGTTGGTAATATCCATCCCGATATTCTGGCATTCACAGTTGGCCGAGACCCGATATTGGATATGGATTTGGCTCTCTGGGATTGTATCGGAACGGCGGCGCATGTCACGATGCTATCCGCGATGAAGAGGGTCACCCCGGCGATTTTCACTGCCAGAGAGCGGGATCTTGTTATTCAGGAGCTGTGCGCGGTGATCGGCGACGTGCAAAGCGGTAGGTTTTCGATCAGTGAGGCCGATCAGGATGTGCACCTGGCCGTTGAGCGGCGTTTGACTGCAGTTCTGGGTGATTTGGGACGCAAGGTGCATACCGGACGAAGCAGAAATGATCAGGTGGCGGTAGATATCCGGCTGCATATGCGCGATCAGATTCTGAGTATGATCGGCGAGGTTGCCCAGCTGGCGCGGAGATTGGTGACTTTCGGAGTCAAACATGCGGCCGTTCCTATGGTAGGACGTACGCACTTGCAACCTGCCATGCCGAGTTCGCTTGGTTTATGGGCTACGGCCTGGGCTGAGAGTTTGCTGGATGATCTCTTCATGGTGGAAGCCGCCTATAAACTGAATGACCGTTGTCCGCTCGGTTCGGCGGCCTCTTATGGGGTGCCACTGCCGATAGATCGGCGAATGACCGCCCGGTTGCTGGGTTTTGAAAAGCCTCATCACAATGTCCTGCATGCTGCCAATGCCCGCGGTAAAATCGAGTCGGTGGTTCTTGCGGCTTGCGCTCAGATCATGCTGACCCTTTCCCGGTTGGCGGAAGACCTGATTTTGTTTTCGATGCCCGAGTTCGGCTATTTTGTATTGCCGCCGGAACTCTGCACCGGTAGCAGCATCATGCCGCAGAAGTATAACCCCGATGTGCTGGAGTTGATACGGGCCAAAACCGCCGTTGTGATGGGTTGCGCTGATACAGTCGGCACCATTCTGAAAGCTATGCCGGGAGGCTACAACCGTGATCTTCAGGATACCAAAGAGCTCTATATGGATGGGATACGCACTACCCGCTCCTCAGTGCGTATCATGACACTGCTGGTGGAGTCGCTCGGAATCTGCGAGGCGAAGTTGCGTGACGGTTTTGGCAGCGGAGTATTCGCAACCGATAAGGCGTTGGAGCTGGTTGCCAGCGGTATGCCCTTCCGGGAGGCCTACCAGTATGTACGTACACATCTGGATGATCTGGAGCAGGCCGATCCCGATGCGGCACTCTCTGCCAAAAGTCATCTGGGAGCCCCGGCGGGATTGGATTTCGCGGCCTACCGCGAACGGATAAAAGAGGTTCTTGCTGGCGTGAAAAGCAGGCGCGCGGCTTCGCGGCGTGCCTTGCGGAAAGTTTTGCGGGGTTTCGCCAGGACAGAGATTTGAAGAAAAACGGAATAAAGTTTCGGCGCTTTTTCCAATCGAATCGGCGTATTTTACAGTTAGTTTAAGTGATTGATTGAGAGTTGGATTCTGGACAAAGGGAGAAAAGATGAACGGTAAAGTTAAGAGAGTGGTGATGGCGGGGTTTGTTTTCGGACTGGGAATAATCTCAGAGTTGTGCGCACAAAGTGCCGATCCGACGACCGCCGCAGAGGGTGCGCAGAGTGCCTATGGCATGACCTTCAGAGAGGCCTGGCAGCATGGCGGCTGGGTGATGTGGGTGCTGGCCGGAATGTCGGTCTTCGCAGTGGCATTGGTTTTCTATTTTATGACCGCACTGCGCAACGGCGCGATTGTGCCGCGCGAGCTGGTCAGCGATATCCTGGCCAAGGTCCGCAGTAATGACCTGAGCGAGGCACGTCGTCTCAGTGATCGTCATCCATGTCCTTTCTCCGCGATTGTGCAGGCTACATTGGATTGTCTGCGAAATGTGCCGCAGTGCGATGTCAATCTGCTGCGTGGTGCGGCGGAAGCGGAAGGTGCGCGTCAGGCGGAATCAATTCAGGGTCAGACGCAGCTGCTGTTGGATGTTGCCACAATTGCTCCGTTGCTGGGGTTGCTCGGCACAGTGCTGGGTATGCTCAGAGCTTTCAGTTCGGTGGCGCACGATGTGGCCAGTGCCAAACCGGTGGTGCTCGCTTCCGGTGTTTCACAGGCTATTGTGACGACAATTTTCGGTTTGATTGTCGCAATACCTTGTATGGCTTTCTATGCCTGGTTCCGTCGTCGCGCCGGGCGCCAAATATCCAATCTGGAGGCGGCTACCTCCGAGGTTGTAACTTCGATTATCGGTATGGGCATGCAGGTGGATATATCCGAAAAGGAGTGATGCGTAATGAATTTCAGGAAGAATAACAAAGGTGAGCTTCCGGCATTTCAGATGACGGCGATGATGGATATTGTTTTTCTTCTGCTGTGTTTTTTCATCACAACATCGGTGTTTTCACAGTGGGAGTACGAGATTGATATCAGTCTGCCTTCAGCCGAGAGTGGCAAGGTGCCGGAGCGTTTGCCCGGCGAGATTATTATCAATATCGCCAATGACGGCAGAATATCCATCAACCAGCAGGATATGACTCTGGATGCGCTCAAGAATCGGCTGGATCGGCTGGCACGTTATTTTCCGGGACAGCCGATTGTTCTGCGTGCGGATAAAGATACGAACTACGAGGATCTGATCAAGGTTATCGATACCTGCCGTCAGGCCGATATCTGGAATTTTTCCATGGCTACCAGCGAGCACCAGGAGGCTGCAGCGGCGGAGAGTAAATGAGATTAAGAAGTTACATGGTTTTTATTGCGGTAGCAGTGCTGATTGGTTCTCTCTCGGCGGATTCCGTTGACGTGAAAGACCGGTTGCATCTGGCCGACGGGCTCTTCCGGCGCAGTCTGTTCGATCTGGCCGCCCGCGAGTACCAGGTGTTGGCCGCCAATCCGCAGACCCCGGGTCGCGATACGGTTCTTTTCCGATTGGCTGAATGCTATCGACGGATCGGAAAAAACAGCGAGGCAATCCAGGTTTACGCACAGTTGATTGAGAGTGTTCCGAATAGTGCCCAGGTACCCCGCGCACGTCTGCAGCGGGCACTGCTGCTGATGGATCAGGATCAGGACTCTCTGCCCGAGGCCTTGAAAGAACTGGAGCAGCTGACTACCACAAATACAGCCGCCGAGGTGCGCACCGCAGCTCTCTACCATAAAGGAGAGGTGCTTGAAAAACTGAATCAACTGCCGCGAGCTCTGCAGTGCTATGAAACGCTGCGCAAGGAGTTCGCCACTTCCGAGTACGGCAGTTATAGTGCTTTGAAAGCAGCATGGATTTTCAGCCGCAGCGATGAGCGTGAAGAGAAACGGCGAGCATTGGGTATCTATCTCGAGCTGGCTTATGGTGCTGAAGATGCCAAGGTGGCGGAGGAGGCTGTCTTCTTTGCCGCTCAAGTTGCGCTGACCGATGAGAAGTACGAGGAGAGTGCCGACCTTTTTAAAATGCTGCGCACCAAATATCCCGATTCACCGCGTGTCAGAGAGGGTGCATTGGCTGCCGCCTGGGCCTGTTACTACTGCGCTCGTTATAAGGAAGGTCTTGAAATACTCGATTTGATCGTCAATGACACCGCCCATCCGCGACGGGAAGAGGTGCTGTATGTTTTGGCAAATTGCCAGCGCGAGCTGAGTAATAATGAGCAGGCCGCCGCCGCCTATCGGCAGCAGTTGGAATTTGCACCCGGCGGTTCGTTGGCACCGAAAGCACACTATGAGTTGCTGACGACTCTCTACCGCACCGGTAGATATGCCGAGGTTCTGAAGGCTGTTGAAAAATTTAACAATCCGGTTGATAAGCTGCTCGATAATGTATTGTGGATGAAGGCCGAATCAGCTATGAAACTCGATCAGTTGGATGTCGTGATTCAGGCTTGCCGGACACTGGTTGACAAATGCCCGCAGAGCGAGTTTGTCAAAAACGCCTTTTACCGCCTGGGATGGGTGTTGCAAAAGCAGGAGGCCTGGGAAGAGGCCTCTTCCTGGTTTCTCAAGACCGCCCAGAACTATCCGGATGATCCTCTGGCCGCAACTTCACTTTACGCTTCGGGTGTCTGTTTGGCGCGGTTGAATCAAAGTGAAGCCGCCCTGCGCGACTGGACCAAGCTGCTCTCCCGGTATCCCGACTCACCGCTTGTGGCGGAAACCCTCTATCAGAAGGCGATGGAGGAGCTACGCGCTAACCAGAGTCGCGCCGCTGGAGTTACCCTTGATGAGCTGCTACGCCGTTTTCCCGATGATTCGCATAAAGCAGAGGTGCTTTACTGGCGTGGCACAATCTATCGTGAGCTGGCCGACGAGGTAGAGGCCGAAAAGGCCTTCCGGGCTGCTCTGGCCGCCGATCCCTCCAAAGAGTTTGAGCGTGAGGCCACGCTTGAACTCGGGTTGCTGCTGCAGGCCAACGGCAAAAGCGAGGAGGCCGCGCAACTCTTCAATCAGTTACTTGATAGCGGCATAGCCGACAAACTCGGCGAGGATAAACTCGCCTGGCTGGCTGAGTTTCAGCAGCGTAATAAGCACTTTGAGTCGGCCGCCAAGGCAGCTTATGTTCTGATCAAGCTACAGCCGGATAAGGGGTGGCAGCAGACCGCCTGGACAATTCTGGGCAGAGTACATCGCGAAAAGGGCGAGAGTGACCCTGCTATCTATGCGTTTGAGCAAGCACTGGCTACTGGAGCATCAACCGATTACGGTGCCGAAGCCGCTCTGAGGCTCGGTCAGTTGCTGGCACAGACCGGACGTCATGATGAGGCTGAAAAAATTTTGACTGATGCCGCCGGACGCGCCGCTAAACCTGAGTTGATTGGATTACGTGCCCGTGCTTATGCCGAACTGGCAAAAAATGCTGAGTTGAAGGGTGATATCGACGCTGCCATTCGCTATTACATCAGTGTGGGCATACTTTTTGATCATAAGGAGATTGTGCCTGATGCTTTGCACAAATCGGCGGAGTTGCTTGAAAAACAGGGACGCGACGAAGAGGCACTTAAATTGCGTGAGGAACTGAAACAACGCTATCCCAATTCTCCGCTGGCTCGCCGTGAATGATGATTTTGCACTGCGATCCGCTCCGCGTAACAGGAGGATGAAATTAAAATGATTCCAAATGGATTTGAGTATTCACAGCAGAAAAGCGAGCATCACTGGGTGCTGGCCGGGGTTGCCATTCTTTTCTCCATTCTGATTCACATTGTCTTCGTTTATTTTTTCAGTGATTGGAGTTTCACCGGTATCACACACTTCGCCCAGAAAACGAAAGAGTGGATGATGCCGGATAAGGTGCCGCCGATGAGAGTGGAGACCCTCAGTGCCGATCCTATGCGGATTATGGACAAAGTGCCCGGAGAACGCGATACCCCCAGTCGCGGACCGATCGAGGTCAGTGACAAAGTCGAAGAGCTCAAACGTGACAGCTCACCAGCTCTGACAGCTCCGCCGCCAATTCCACGTGAGGCCCTTTCGCCAGGCGTTCCCGAATTGAGCGAAATTTCGGTTGCGGATGTCGATACCACCCCCTGGATGCCGCGTCAGGAGATCAAACAAATTTTCGACCGTACTGTGCAGGATGAGGTTGCCACGCTGCCGCGACGTGAGATACCCATGATTGAACGTGTGCCTAAAGCACCGGATATTACACCCTCTGTCGATTTGGCGGGACGTAAATTCGGTAAAGCAGTTGAACCGCCGAAACCACCCAAGGCCGCTGAGGTTTTCGATACTGAGATTGTTAAGGGTACCTTCGCCAAACCGCAAGTTCCGCCGCCAATAGTGCCGGATGCGGCCGGCAAGTCCGTTACCAAAGAGAAATTCGCAGATAAGCCCGGTGATAAACGTGCGGTTGCCGATTCACCTGAGTCGAAGATAACCGCCGCCAAAGATACGTCTTCGCCTGCCGCTAAAGAAGAAACTACCACTCCAAATGTCGGTACACCCGCTGCGCCGCCTGATGTGACCGAAAAGAGCGGCAGCGAGGTACTTGTCGAGAAGGTGCACGAAACACGTGAAAAAATCGCTGAGATCGAGGAACGCGTCGAGTATAAATCGCTCGACAAACTGTTGGCTGTGGGTTTGGAAACCTATCGCGATCCTAATGAGCCCGGACAACTCTACTTCCGCATCGGTCTGCAACCGCGCAGTGACCAGCAAATCAAGGTGTTGCCAAAAGATATTATCTGGGTTCAGGATGTCTCCGCGTCGATGACCGAGGAGCGTCTGCGCTTCTGTCGCAATGCGTTGATCAGTGCCATGGGTACTATGAATGCCGGGGACCGCTTCAATGTAATCAGCTTTCGTGATAATTTTGAGAGCTGTTTTCCACGATGGACCGAATTTACGCCCGAATCACAAAAACAGGCGGTCGACTTTATCTCCTCAATGCATTCGTATGGACAGACCGATGTTTTTGGGTCTTTGCGCGCGCTGCTACACTATGAACGCGATCCGATGCGCCCGATGATAGCCTTCGTGATAACCGACGGCATACCGACCACCGGCCTCACCGGTACAGCTAAAATTATCGGATCGTTCGCTGAACTCAACAGCGGATTGATGTCGGTCAATATGTATGGAACAACCTCAAGTGCCAATCAGTATCTACTTGATATGCTTACCTATTGCAACCGTGGAAGATCGGTTATCCTGAACGGCAACCGCTGGGATATTCCCGAATCAATGAAACTTTTTTACAGCTCGGTGCGTAATCCTGTGCTCACCGATATAGCAGTTACCTTTGATAATGCTTCGCAAAGCGAGGTTTATCCTCGCCGTACAACTCATCTTTACCAAGATCAGCAGCTGGAGATCATCGGTGTCTGCCCTGCTGCAACCCGGGAGCTGATTCTGCAGGTGCGCGGACTCGCCGCGGGCGAAGGTTACGATTCGGTTTTTCGCCTGAATATCGAGCAGCACGGTAAGACCGGGTCGCCACTGATTAAAGCCCATTGGGCGCATCAGAAGATGTTCCATCTGGTCGGCGAGTACACCATTAAAGCCCATCAGCAGACTTTGGCGGAGATGCTTAAGGTTAATCAGCAGTATGGTGTGGAGATTCCCTACAAGGTTGACCAGCAGTAAGCTGCAGAGTCGGAAGTTATTGAAGTTTCCCACTGAAAGATAGTTTTCCGCTCTTTACTGTCTGCTGGTGATTCACTCAAGATTATGTAGTTGGACAAATAAATAGTGACAGGCATTATTTTAGAATGAATATGGATGAATTGAACAGACAGATTAAAGCCTGCCGTAAATGCCGACTGGCGGAAACCCGGCTCAATGTTCTCTGCGGTGAAGGTAATTTGCAGGGTAGAATCATGCTGATTGCCCAAGCACCGGGCGAGACAGAGGATCGTGATGGGCGGATGTTTAGCGGGCCTTCGGGTCGGGTGCTTGATGATCTGCTGAGTGCAGCCCGGGTGCCTAGAAGCAGGCTCTATATAACCAACCTCGTAAAATGTATGCTTCCGAAATACCGTAAGCCGAAGCAGGATGAAATCGATGCGTGTTCCGAATGGCTGAACAGGGAGATTGAGCTGGTAAATCCGGATGTGCTGGTGCCGCTAGGTTATTATTCAGCCAAGTATATCTTCACGAGATATGGCCTACATGTTCCCTCTAAAAAAGAGTTCTATTCGTTAGTGGGCCGATTGGTTTTGGTTAAAGAGATTAAAATACTGCCTCTTTCACATCCGGCGGTGTTACTTCACCAGCCGCATTTCAAAGAGAGAGTGACTGGAAATTATGCGGTTTTAAAAACTCTCCTGCATGAATGTTGCTGGTTTCCTGTGTGTCCTATGAAACGATATATCGAGCAAGGATTGCTAGACAAGAGCTGGTGTGAACTTTTCTGTCGTGGTGACTGGGAAAGTTGTATCCGTTATCAGATGGAGGGAAGAGGTGAGTCGCATGAGGATTGGATGCTCCCAGATGGGAGAATCAGCAGTGATCTCAGGAATGGGGTTGTGCTTTATGCTTTGCCCAAAAATTACTACAGAGTTTAACAGCGGGAGCAGCATTTGGACACATAAGCGGGACGCTTAGCAAATATATTGCGAAGTTCGCGAGTGTGCACTTTGAAGGCAGAAGTACGCATGTTAAATACTACCTTCACCCTTTCCTTCGCGATTGCGGCCCCAATAGGGATGCAATGGCACTTTATTTTCCGCACCGTCACTTTGTTCGCATTACTTCGTGTCTTGGTTCTCAGCGATACGTTCAAAGACATCGGGTTTCCAGCTCTCTTTAAATATCTCAGGCAGGCGTTCGGTTGCCAACTTGCGGAAGGGTGTTGTGTCTAGCGGCACAAAGGTTACTCCGGCTGCTTCCAGTTTGTCGCGGTAGTCGCTCTCAGCCCGCTCCACCTCAAGATTGTGCCAGCGGGTGGCATCAGCCAATGCCCGGTAAAATATCGCTTTTTCATCAGCACGCAAACGCCTTTCAATCGATGGACCGACGGCTGGAATGTAGAAACTGATCAGATGACGTGTCTCCATCACATATTTTTGAACTTCGTGTAGATGGCAGGCGTAGATCGTGGCCAATGGATTTTCCTGTCCGTCAACCACACCCAGTTTCAAGGCCATAAACATGTCGGTGAAAGGAACCGGCGAGACGTTGGCACCGAAGGTTTTCCAGGATTCGATATACATGGTTAATTCAGGCACTCGCAGCTTGAGCCCGGCGAGATCGGCGGGATTCAGCACCTTGCGCGATGTGGTTGTCAGATAGCGAGGCCCGCGATACCAGGGTTGCATCAGATGCGTCGAGGTACGTTGCAGCATGACAGCACGCAACTCCGCTCCGATCTCGCCATTCCAAACGTTTTCCAGATGTTCGTAGTCGCGCCAGAGAAAGGGCGCTTCAAACATGCCGTATTCCGGCGCGTACCAGCCCACAACCGCCAGCCCGGTGACGATGATATCAATCCCGCGCAGTTTTAACCCTTCTACTAATTCACGCTCGTTGCCAAGTTGTCCGCCGGGATAAAGACGCACTTCGAGTGCGCCGTTTGATTCTTCAGCAACCTGCCGCGCAAATTGCTCCGCCGCCTTGTGCAGCAGCTCCGACGGCCCGGCCGTGTATGCGAAACGGATGATTTTAGGTTCTGTTTTTTTCGCGCAGCTCTGAGCCACACTCAGCGCGCCGAGGAGGAAGATAATTCTGAGAGTGCTGAATTTCATTTTAAATTGCCTCCTGAAATATTGACGAGCCAGAGTGAAATCTCGGGTATAAAGGTTACCAGCAGCAGTACGACAACCAGCATTATTAAAAACGGACGCGACTGACGCACAATCGCCGGCACCGGCACACGCGTAATGCCCGACATAACAAACAGCAGCATGCCCACTGGCGGTGTCAGCAGTCCGATCATAATCGCCAGTTGAAAAATGACGCCGAAGTGGATCACATCGATGTTGTACGCCTTTAAAACCGGCAGCAGCAGGGGAGTTAGAATAATCATGATGCTGCCGCCCTCCATAAACATGCCCAGAATCAGAATGAAGCCCAATAGCAACAGCAGCAGCAGTGTGCGACTCTGCGTGGCGGCCTGCAGGGAGCTGATGAAACTGACGGCATCCACTTCGCGTGTTATGAGAAATCCATAGCAGGATGCGCAGGCGATGATCAGCATGATTGTCGCGGTGCGCCTGGCTGTGATCAGTAGAATCGCGGGCAGATCACTCAATTTCAGTGAGCGGTAGAAAACAAAGGCCGCCAGCAGACCGTATCCAACCGCCAGCGCGCCGGCTTCGGTGGGGGTTACCAATCCGCCGAAGATGCCGCCCAGAATTATTACCGGCATCAGCAGCGCCGGCAGCGCGCTGATAAAGCTCTCGCGCAGCTCTCCGCGGCTGTGTTTTTCGCCTTTCGGAAAACCATGTCGGTGTGCGGACCAGAGACATACCAGCAGCGTGCCGATACCCAGCACAATTCCCGGCAGTGTTCCCGCTAGAAAGAGTTTGCCGACTGATGCGCCGGAGACCGACGCGTAGATTATAAAACCGACACTCGGCGGTATGATCGGTCCGATAGTGGCGGCCGCGGCATTGAGCGCGGCGGCGTATTCACGTGGATAGCCCTTCTTTGTCATCATCGGAACCATGGTGGAACCGACCGCCGCCGCGCTTGCAATAGCAGCACCTGATACCATGGCCAGCAGCACGTTGACAGCAACGACCACATAGGAGAGTCCGCCGCGTGGCGGGCCGATCAGCGCCAGCGTCAGACGCATCAGTCGCCGGGTAATTCCCGCCGCGTTCATGATCTCGCCTGCCAGCAGGAAAAAGGGCAGCGCCAGCAGCACCAGATTGTCGGTGCCCACACAGACACGCTGTGCCACGATCATCGGCGACATCTCGGTGAACAGCACCACGTAGAGCAGCGATGTTATGCCCATGGAGTAGGCCACAGGAATACCCAGCACAAGCAGTAGAATCATCATCAGAATCAGGAATTGCATTCAGCGCCTCCTTTCACGGATTCTGATCCGGTGGAACTCTCGTCAACATCCATCTCCCGATACTCTCCGCGTACAAGTCGACGCGCCGCATACCACAGACTCAGCAGCGCGGTGCAGGGCAGTGCCGCGTAAAAGAGCAGATTCAATGGCCATTGCAGTGCGGATGTCAAGGTTCCCCGCGCGGCGTAGACCCACATGAAACCGAGAACAATCATCGCAATCTGAAAGAGGCCGATCGCGCAAAGCGCCAGACACTCTATGCCGCGCCGCAACTGCGGCGGCAGTTTGCCGACAAAATAATCGACGCGGATATGCTCACGTTCGCGCAGCGCGACTGCCGCACCCAGCAGGGTGAACCAGACAAAGAGATAGCGCACCAGCTCATCGCTCCAAGATAACGATTGATTGAGCGCGTAGCGGAAGAAAACCGCGGTCAGCACAATAACCGAGAGCGACGCGCTGAGCGCTGTCAGCAGCGCATCCGCCGCGCGGTCGATGTTGTTTTTAATTTTATGCATAATGCAATCCCGTCATTCTTGACTCTTTGTTACAGGTTAATCTTTTTTGGGATACTCCGCCTGTGTTTCAGCCGCAGCGGCGACATCCCAAATTCCATCTGTGTCAAATTCGATGCTTTTCAGTGCCTGCCGGACGGTCACCTGCCCGTTCATTAACATTGGCAACAACCAATCTCGCAGGTCAGTTAGTTGTTGGTTTTGTTTATGATTGTTCAAAATCATTTGATTGTATTTTGATACTGTTTGGTTACAATTTTTAAGCAAGTCATTTTTTGGATAAACTAGCTTCAATGAATATAAATCATCCTTTGTGATTGAGCCAAAAGTGGTTCCTGCATTATTTCTGTTGTCAAAAATTTGCTTAAAATATTCCATTACATAATATAGATAGCTATCATAGCCTGATTTACTATTTAATGCAGCTAAACCGCGACCAATACAACAATCATTATCAGCGATGTTTAAAGTACCAACAGGCGCACGTACGCTTAGTAAAATATCACCAGCTTTTGCTCTTCTACTTGGTTGAGATGTATATTGTCTAATAGTTGGATAACGCCAACCGAAATCGGTAGAACCTTGAAAAAATATTTCTCCAATCCCATCATCATTATACGAACTGCCTTCTGGCGATTGTCCCATTGTAATATTTGCAATCTCAGCCAACCTTTTCACTTCCCACCCCTTAGGAATTTCCCTTTTCAATTCGGCATTGAACACCATTTTCCCGCCCGATGATTTGTAGGGTTTGCCTTGTTCGTTTGGAAAATCAAACTGCACAAACCAATAATCATAAAGCGTTTTTGCCATGGCTTCCAACTCACGGTTTATTTTGTTGTTCAGCTCGATTTTGGCATCAAGGTCGGAAAGAACTTTGGCAATGGATTTTTGGGTGGGGAGGTCGGGAAATTTAATTTTATATTTCTCTAAAGTACTTTTCGACAACTCTTTAAAAGTTGTACCTGAACCAAGTTTGTTTAATTCATTTTTTTTTAGTTTTAAATAATAATATAAATACTCATTATGTAATATTTCAGCATTAACAACAATATTTTTAAATCCCTGATTGGTAACTAAATCACTTAAAGCGATTGAAAGTAATCCTATTGGAGCTCTGCTCGAAAGTAAAACAGTTCCTTTAGGTAATAATTTTGTGTTTGACAATGCTTTTTGAGTAATAGTTCGTTCACCTTTTAAAATGTATTTTTGATTTTGGTCAGATAAATCCTTTGGAGTAATCCAAATAATATCTCCATTCCAGTAGTCTTCATTATTTGTTGATGGAGTTGAACCATTAAATATTGAAGCTGTTTTACCAAGTTCTTTTGAAAACCAATTTTTCATACCTAATCCTTCTAAATTATTATCTAACTGTTGCAAAATGATTTTCACTTCCATCTCCACTTTGTCTTCTATCCTGTTTATTATGTTATTTACAAAATAGTCTTTCGCCTTCTTTTTGAACTGTCGCAAATTTTGCGACAGTTGAAGTATATAATTATTTCATTATTCATACCTCAACCCTTTAAATTATTCTTTGCGTCTCTGCGTCTTTGCGTGGAATATTCTCTCGCTAAGGCGCTAAGACGCGAAGTTCTAAAATTATTATTCATACCTCAATCCTTTTAAATTATTTTGAATTTCGGTTTCCAATGCTCTGCCTTCTTCAAAAAGATTGTTCAGGTTTTCCTCAAAACCTTTCATTT
The DNA here is from genome assembly GCA_964406095.1 of uncultured Lentisphaeraceae bacterium. GTDB lineage: Bacteria > Verrucomicrobiota > Kiritimatiellia > RFP12 > UBA1067 > M55B167. The sequence goes on along the minus strand of CAYOQJ010000048.1, from coordinate 13,675 downwards.
TGGTTTCAAATTCATCGGCTGTAATGTCCACATATTCTATCTTCACCTCAAAATATTGCCCCGCACTCAGAGAGTAGTTTTTTTGTTTTATTTCTTTGTAGCTTACTACCACCGAAAAATCGTCAAGGGCTACTTTGTTGTTAAAAGTGTCGATAATCTGCTGTTCTTCTTTGGCAGTTAAAACTGTTTTTTGGTTCTTGCCGTCTTTAATGGTTTCGCCCAAATTGGAAGCGTCAATCAGTACAACATTACCTTTGTTGTTTTTATCCATAAACACAATGGAAACATTGGTGCCTGTGGTGGCAAAAATGTTGCTCGGCATACTCACCACACCTGCCAGCATTTTGCTTTCAACCAGTTTTTCACGTATTTTTTTATCAATTCCGCCTTGTGCGGTAATAAAACCTGTGGGAACTACTACGGCTGCTTTCCCTTTTTTACTCAACGAAAAAATAATGTGCTGCAGAAACAGTGAGTAAATCGCCATTTTATCTTTGGCTTTATTAGGTATTTTGGGTATCCCTGCAAAAAAACGGTCTTTGTTTTCTTTGCAATCCAAATCGTTGCGGTAATCCGAAAAATCGAGTTTAAACGGTGGATTGGAAACAATAAAATCGAATTTATCCAACGCTCCGTTATCGTCTTTGTGGTAAGGGTGCGAAATGGTATTACCTTGAATAATGTTTTGAATGGAATGTACCAGATTGTTCAAAATCAGATTCAAACGCAAAAGGCTTGATGATTTCTGGCTGATGTCCTGCGAATAAATGGTGCATTTGTCTTCGCCTATGGCGTGGGCAATGTTCATTAAAAGTGTTCCCGAACCCGCCGACGGGTCGTAAACGGTTACATCCTGCACTGGTTTGTTTACCAAAATGGCAGCCATAATTTTCGCCACCGCATGAGGCGTAAAATATTCGGCATATTTGCCTCCGCTGTTGGTGTTGTAATCCTTTATCAGGTATTCAAAAATGGTGGCGTAGAAATCGAATTTCTGGTTGAAAATATGCTCAAAACTTACACCCACCAATTTATTGATAATTGCTTTTGCAAAGGCATCGCGCTTGCTGCCATCGCTAATATATTCCGTTAAGCGGTCGAATAAAACCACCTTTGCCCCGCCATCGGTTTTAACCGAGAAAATATCGTTGTTGGTAATGGCAATGTCCATCAAGGTGTCGTCAAACAGCTTGGCAAAATCGCTTTCGTTCTGTCGGTCAAAAAGTTCTGAAATAAAATGTTGTGGTTTCAGTTTCGCGGTGTCGGCTCCCAACTGCAGGAGCAACATTTCGTAATCATCTTCGGAATACGTGCTTATTTCTTTTTCCCAGTTTTCGGCTTTCTTTAATTTGCTGTCGAGTTTCTTAACCTCATAGGCAAATTTGTCGTTCATGAATTTATAAAGGAAAACCTGTGTGATAATTTTAAACTCATTGCCATCGTTGCCCAGGCCATAGTTGGCGCTTATGCTTTTCAGGCTGTCGATAAGTGTTTTGGTTTTTTCTTTAAAATCTATATCGGTCATACTGCTCTCGCTATTTTTATCTCGCTAAGGCGCGAAGGCGCTAAGTTTTTTTCTTTGCGTCTCTGCGGCTTAGCGAGAAACTTATACTGCTCTTCCATGGAATTCGTTCATGTATTCGTTTACCACCAAGTTGTTAATGAACTTTGATGATCCAGCGTTCAGATTTATCTTGTTTTTGTTTTTGAACTGGTCAATAACCAATTGCATCATTTGGCTGGCGAAATAGCTGTCATTCTCTAACAAGCGTGTATTTTGCAGCACCTGCAAATCAGCATCTTGTTTTACGCTTTTCAATGCTTCAAAAATCACACTTTCCTTTTGTGACAGTGTGCCTTTCTCAACTAAGCGCTTGTGGATTCGGGCATATTTCGGGTCGCTGTTGTATTTATCTTTCAGTAAATTGTTCTGGCGGTTGAGTTCCTTTATTTTCTCGTAAATTTTTGTTAAGGCACCAATGTTCTGTTTCATTTCGTCCTGCGTAATTTCGTCAAGGTTCTTTTTGTCGAAAAGGCGTTTCAACTCCTCGTACAATGAAACAAATTCAGGGTCTTTCTTGTCAAAATTGCTTGCCAGAGTTTCGCGAGTTTTCCGCAAAGTGTCTTTTAATTCATCGGCTAAAATTAGCTCTTCTTCCGAAATTTTGGTAAAGTGAAACAACACATCTTCCAGTGCAACATTCAATAAACTGGTGTTGTCGATGTTGTTTTTTAGTGCTTCCTGCGTATTGAGCAGGGCTAAATGATTTTCGGTTTCGCGGTAAAGTTGAGCCAGTTTTTTGAAATCAATTTTTTCAAGCAGATCAAAATGCCCGAACAAACGGATCAGGTTGTATAAACTCTTGGCATTGCTCAAAGCCTTTTTAATGAGCAACACTTTCTCACGGTCTTGAATTTGGGTTATCTGCTGTGAAAAAATTTCAGCGTTGGTTGTGTCGAAATAAAAAAGTATGTCCTTTATCTCCGCAATTTCCTTTTCAATTTCCTCTTTTGATTTGAACAAATTGGAGTAAGACTCCATTTTATCGCCCAGTTCGGCTTGCAGTTCGTCAAAATAGGCTTTGTTGGTGGCATCAAACTCTGCGCGTATGTCGGCAAAATCAACCACATAACCGTATTTAAAATTCTTGTAGGTTCGGTTTACCCGGGTAAGTGTTTGTAAAAGGTTGTGCCTTTTGATAACCCGCCCGATGTATAATTTCTTTAATCGTTTGGCATTAAAGCCAGTTAAAAGCATGTTGTAAACAAACAGAAAATCAATTTCGCCCTCTTTGAAATCTTCGACAATATCTTTGCGTTCGTCTTTGGTGCCAATATCGTGAAGAATTAAAGCAGCCGTTTTTACTTTATAGCTGTCTTTCAGTTTAGTTTTATAATCAGCTATTGGTTCTGCTGCCTGCAGCAATTCTTCTTCAGATTTCAAAGCATATTTTTCGTTGAAAATTCTGAACATTTCTTTTGCCTGCGGTGCGCTGTCGCAAACCACCATTCCGCCAATAGAACTATCAGAGAAAGTCAAACGGCTTTTTTCAAAGTCGTTTACGATATAGTCCAGCATCGGCTCCACAAAGGTTGAATGAGCAAAGACTTCTTCTTTTTTTATCTCACCTTTGGCAACTTTAATTTTATCCAAGGCATCTTTCAGTACAATTTTATAATCACTTTCAATTTCTTCCCTGATCAAACGAAGCGTATAACCATCGGCGATTGAAGCGTTGTAGTAATATTTGTGAATGTAATTGCCAAATAAATCTTTTGAGTAATAATCCTTTGTAATAAGAGGCGTGCCAGTTAAACCTATTTTTATTGCATTGGTGTCGGATTGTGTAAGGTTAGCCAAAAAACTGCCCTGCGGATTGTAGCTGCGGTGTACTTCATCTAAAAAGTAAATTCGCTGAATGCTGATGTCGTAATCTTGCTTTTGAGTTACATTAGCTTCTTCGCTAAACTTTTGAATATTAACAACCGTAATTTCTGCCCTGCCCGAATTGTTGTGAATGGCAGTTGTGGTTTTTATTGATTTCACAAAATCCGCTTTTGAATCGACAATATGAACAATCAAGCCACGGGCTGTAAATTCCCGTTTTGCCTGAATCAGCAGGTCTAATCGGTCAACAATAAAATAGAATTTTGGAATTATTTTTTTCTTTTGGAAATAATCGGTCAGGTAGCGGACATTGTAAAAAGCCAATGCCGTTTTTCCACTTCCTTGGGTATGCCAGATAATTCCTTTTTTTATTCCGCTTTCTAATTTGTTTTCCATGGCTTTTGTAGCAAAAATTTGAGGGTAACGCATAACGTGTTTTTCAATTCCCTTTTTCTCGTCCACGTAAGCAATAGCATATTTTAAAATAAACGAAAGCCTGTCTTTTGAAAATAATGATGTGAGAATTCGGTTTGTTGGTGTGTTTGGATTTTTATTTGTCAGAAATTCGGGTGAACTCTTAATAACTGCAAGGTTGTTATCCTTTAAAACGAAGTTTTCCAAATTGTCATCTTCAATTGCCAGCAACTTTTCCAAGTCTAATTTTTCTTCTTCTCTGAAATAGTTGAATATCGGTTTTGTGTATGAAGGTGAAGCATAAAAAGCACCTTGTAAGGGTTCAATATCTTCGTTGTCGTACTCCATGTTATTGGAGAAAAGCATCAGTTGCGTAATGTTGACAAACTTTCTGAATTTTTTGTTTTGGAACCGTTTGTTTATCCTTTCACGCTCTGCAATTATTCCGTCGCGGTTGTTTGGTTTCTTAACCTCAACAAATGCCAACGGCATTCCATTGATTAAAAGAATTATATCGGGTCTGAACTCTTCGTCTCCGTTCTTATAAGTCAATTCGGTTACAACATGAAATGTGTTGTTTTCAAAATTCTCAAAGTCAATCAGCTTTACGCCTGATTCACTGGTCAATTTCTCAAAATAGGCTTTGCCTAAATCTTCATTGCTCAGTAAAAGAGAGATGTCAACCAATAAACGTTCCGCTTGGTCTTGGTCAAAGTCAGGATTGATTTTTACAATAGATTCTTTGAATATTTTAGTGAAAATATTTGTCTCTGCATCCCAAACCGCACTATTCAGCGAAATATATTTGTAGCCAAGTCTGCATAAATGCAGTATGGCAGGTATTTTCACTCTTGAATCTTCATTGAATTTCATAATTTGCTACCGCTTTTCATGATGCAGGTTTTAATCTTTTTGTCACTATCCGGGTTTTGACACTTTCAACAGCAATCAGGAAACTGCCAGATCTTTTTTTGTCATTTAATCCGGGATAGCCCTCGCCAAAATAGATCCAGTTAGCCTCCGGCGCATGTGATACTGCGGCAACTTCACGCTTGTTAATCCGCAGGGCGGTGCGGTGCGCACCAGTCGTGATTTCAAAAGTGTACCATTTGTCGGATTCGAACTCTCCGCAGTCAACAACTGCAAGAGCGTGTTCAAGTGTGATACGGTTGCCGTGCGCTACAATCTGTGCCGGTTGGTTGGCGTCACCGATGGTGCAGAGCGTCAGATTTTCGGCATTTTCGATTGCACACGAAAACTCAAGTTCGACAACATCACCCTTGGCGCGTTCGTTGGCGTTGAGCTCAACACCTGCTGAGGCCGCGCCATGAAGCTGTAGCATTTGATCACCGTCCGATGATTTAACTACAACGCACTCAGTGTGTGGCGGGAGTTCGTTGTCTGGAAGCTTGAATTTTGACTTGAGATCGTTAACTTGTTCGGCTTGTAAAATCGTATTGGTGCCGTAGAGTGTCAGGTTGCGCACACGACCCTCAAATGCTGCGAGCGAGCTGTGTTGCAGATTCGCGCCAAAGAGAGTTGCGGAGTCGCCGGTCAAAGTTTTTTTGCCGGGTTTGAATTTTTTCACCTCGGTCTGGCCATTGACAGTAAACTGCACTCTGCCTGCCGGATAGTCAATTTCAACTTCCAGTGTGCTCCAGCGGTCAAACGGCACAGGAATTGTGGATCGGATATTGTATGACGGATCTCTCAGATGCACAAAGCAGGTGCCGGTGATGCCCCAAACCAGTCCCCGTGAGTGTGTGCGATTGTCAAAGAGCACGCCGGTTGAGTCGGGATGAACAACGGCCCGCGCTTTGAAGTGATGCTGTTGTACTGGGGGGTTTGTTCTGCATTTCAAAGAAGCGCCGCCGCGGAGATGAATTACGCCATTGGTGATTGAGCATTGACGCGGAACAGGGATGTTGTTGCGCGGGTAGATATAAAGCTGGTCCGCGGCAGGCAACGGAGTTATTTTAACGACGCGGATGTTGCGCAGGGCGCATTCGCCTTGACTGTAGCAGACAACCAATGAGTTGTTGTGAATATCCATCTGCGGATAGGCAACCTGAGGCTGATGCTCTGTTAAGCCGATGCCGGCAGTATAATCTATGCCGCCACCGCGGTTGACGAAGAGCGCGAGGTTGAGTCGGTCGTTGCAGAAAATTCCGGCAGGCCAGTCGTTGTGAATCATCAGGTAACGTTCGGAATCGGGTTGACGTAGCAGATGCATACGGGAGACAACCGAGTGTAGCGGCACAAACTGGTGTGGAGTCCAGGTGGCGCCCCGGTCGCTTGAAAACGAACTGACCAGTGCGGTTTGCGGTGTGATCGGCACATCTTCAAAGTGACTGATAAGATTATTGCGGGCGAACATCAGCACCGTGCCGTCCGGCTGTTCGCAGACAGTCGGTTCCCACTGACGCCAATCGTGATCTGGGATAATGGCTCCGGGTGAGACCTGCCAGCTTGCTCCGTTGTCATCACTGTAAATAACACTGTCGCGTTTCTCGCGCTGATACCAGCTATTCTGACTCTTAGGGGCGTTTTCTGATTGCGGACCGATCAGGGTTACCGGTGCGAGAATACGGCCATTGCTGAGGCGCAGTGGATGCTGGGTGGGGTATACTCTGAAGCTCTTGCCGTCGATCATTGGTTCCGCTTTGTCGTCAAAGAGAATCAATTGGTTGCGCCATAAACCGTCGGATTTATCAAGAATCGAAAGATAACAGCCATTATGCTGATCTTTCGAGTTCTGATTCCATAACGTCCAGAGGGAGTTGTCGACCACCAGCAGATTGGGTTGCCACTGTGTACCGGTCGGGCAGGGAATCGGGTTGATGCTGAGTTTCGGATCGGAGAAAACCGCCTGCGGCACCGACCATTGCATTCCATCTTTACTGGTGCTGACATAATTGAGTTGACCGGGTGCTCCCTCCGCTGGTGTTGTGTTGGCGTTCCACAAGCAGAACCAGCGATCCTGAAACCAGGCGATCGAGCTGTCGTGGTTGTAACGCAGCTGCTGATTGGCCGCATTGACAACAAAAGCGCGTTCGATATGCGGCTGATAAAGCTTATAGCTCCGCCAGTTGGATTCTGTTGCGATGACATGTCCGGCAACACCGACAAAAAGTGCGTTAATGAAACATGCGAGACTGTTGTTTTGTGCTCTGTTTCTTTTCATGTTTTTAGTCCAAGCGCATCCCGCATGCAGGATGCTGGTTTACTAGTCCCACATGTGCGGGAGTGGTTCAAGGTTTGAAGGCTGATTGCGACGACACAGTCGACGCAATGACGAGTGTAAAAAAGTGAAGAGAGAAGAGTGAAGAGAGAAAAGTGAAGGGGGATAAGTAGCTTGTACCCTGTAGCTTGTAGCCTGTAGCCTGTAGCTTGTATTCTGTATTCTGTAGCCTGTTTTGCCGACTTTCACTCTCTTCACTTCTCACAACTCTCTGTGCTCTCAGTGTCCCTGTGTTAAACTTCCTCTCCATCTGCCGACTGCTACTGCTGACTGCCACCTCTCCCCCTTTGCGTCTTGGTGCCTTTGCGGGAAACTCTCCCTATTTAAATTCTTTCTTCGTTATGATGCGGCCAAGCAGAAAGAATTTGCGCTCTGGATACCAGAGTACCGCCTCACCGTTCCGTACTGTGAAGCTGGCGTAAAGCGATAAATCCATGCGTCCGCTGGTGCCGGGTTTGCCGAGGCTGGTATTGTCGTGATCCATGAAAAACTGTGGCTCATCAAACCAGACTGGTTGTTGAGCACCGGGTTGAAAGCGTCCGGCAAGCAGTTGAACTGGACGGCGGTTCCAGCCCGTAACCGATGGTTTAGGACGATATCCGGTGTAGGAGCGGTTGTCATGGCCGTGGATAAAGAGAACATAGCGACCGCTGCCGGCCTCATTGCCGCCAATGTCGTAAATGGGGCAGGGTGAGACGGGGTGAAGCAGCGGGTCACCGCCATCTTTTACCAGTAGCGGCTGCGGTTGCGACCAAGTTTCGCCCTGATCTGAACTGATAGTCCAATAGGGACTGCCCGCATGGGTACGCATCACGCAGAAGAGTCTTTGATCAGGCAGTTTGACAATTGAAGGCTCCTGGCAGACGCTGTTCTCAGGGTGTCCCGGAAATGGCACAGCCAACGCTTGCTGATTGGACATAAACCAGGAGATCTTGATATCACGCGGTTCAGGATTTTCGTCGATATTTTCAAAACGCATAAATTCAACGCGGGAGTCGGCGGAGCCGAGACCACGTTCAGGAACAGGGGGCCGTGCCGCGAAACTACTCCAACGGGTGAATCCGGCTAGATATTTGCCGTCACGGGCAAGTCGCAACGGTTTTTGCCAGACCAGCATGTTGGGTGGCATCGACGGATCAGGGTTGTCGTTGATGCTACGGGCAACCGGAACCTGCTGCGGTTGCGACCAGGTTGCGCCTTTATCATCGCTGTAACGTCCGTGAATCCAAGCGGTATGATGAATGAATGAGTCATGAATGCCGATTGACTGACTGTAGAGCACATAAATACGACCTTTTTTGCTAACCAGCGGATACGCCCAGCTTGCCATGTGTCCGTCACCGGCTTTTTTGGGGCCGGCGATTATACGTGGCTCCGACCAAGTGATACCGTTGTCGGTGCTGTGGGCGAATGAGATGTGTTGATCAGGGGGGGTGTCGGCAGAGAAATTTTCAACGGAACTCTGGGTCCAGATTGCCATCAGTGAATCGTCCGGTCCGTCGAAAACCAGAAAGTGCTCATTGCCGGTGTCGCTCAGATTCTGTTCAGCTTTTGGAACATAAACAATATAGTCGGGGTTGGATGTGTGGAGCTGAGTTTCAATTCTTGCTTTGAGTTCAGCCGCATTGGCGATGTAATGGCGTCCGTGAATTTGACTTTGAACCGACTCAAGATCAATCAGAAATTCTGAGCCCGCGTTGCTGGCGTGATGCTCCGATTCAAAACCGTCACCAAGATATAATCTCGGATTCGGGTTTATCAGAGGATTGGAAAACTCAACAGGTTCGGCATCATCAACAGCCACAAAGAAGGTTTCAGGCCGGAAGGTCAGTTTGACGTTATGCCATTTTTCAGTCACAAAATCACAGACCGGCTGCCACTGATTGCGGGTATAGGCATATAGTTTTTCGGGACGGTTGGCGGGAATGCCGATACGAATGGGCCTTTGATCACCAAAAGAGCAGAGAATCAGCATGCCTCTATCCTGGATTCGCAGTATCTTAGCGTTAAACTGCACCGTTAGGCATTGCCCATCAGCGAAATCGGGTCGATCAATCTCAACTCCGGCACTGGCGCCGCCCCCAAAACGCATAACTTTTTTATCGCCGCTTTGTTTGACAAACGGCAGCTCTGTTCGCTGTCCGGGTTTAAAATTATAAATCTCTTTTTTGCCGTCAGCCGTAAGACGTTCTTTGATGATCACTCTCTCTTTGGAGCGCGGCCAGATATAGCGTTTATCCTTGCTGGGCAGCGGAGAGATCATCGCACCTTCGATTCCGCGTGGTGTATCGCCTTCGCCGTATGTGTAGGCGAGGTAAATCGCGCCGTTGTGAGCGACACCCTGCGGATAAGCACTGATCACATTGTGACGTGAAACCGGGGTCGCCGCCACAAAATCATCGGCGCCACTACGACTGAAGTGCAGTGCGACATTGAGGCGTGTGCGGTAGTCACGATGGTTGACCCATGCATCCTGCTGCAGCAGACAGAATCGATTGCAGGGCAGTTTGAAAACTTGGGGACGGCAGTTGGCTGTCTCCATGTATGAGAACACGGGATCGGAGGGAAAAAGGATCGGCTCTTTCTTTTTCGCACCTGTTCCAACTGTCGTGTAGCGCCAGGAGATGGGATTGATTGCGCGGGTGAAATTGCGAGCATAGTAGCGGATTTGTCCATCGCTCTGCTCATAAAAAAAAGGTTCCCACTGAGCGTCTGGTTCGTCGATGGCACTCAACGGCGGAGAGCACTGCCAGCTTTTACCATCATCATCGCTGTAGAAACAGGCATTCCAGCGGCGGACGGTTACTGCTTGAGCGTGACCCTTTCCAGTATCATGCTTCGGGTCGCGATAGTTCAGCGTGACAGGAGCCAGCACACGCCCTGATTTGAGCAGCACTGGATTTTGACTAGCGAAGATAGAGCAGGAAAGACCATTGATCTGCTGGCGACGCTGGATACGCTGATGTTGCCACTCTGCGGAGCCTTGGCGCAACCTGCTCAGCCATAGTCCGTCGAGCTCAGGATTGCGGCTGTTGAAGCTCCAGACGCACCATAGCTCTTTGTTTCTAAAATTAAGCAGATTCGGCTGCCATTGAACAGAATCCGGATCTAGTGGTAGTGCGTGAGAGCCGCAATGCGCGAGTTTCAGAGGTGCCGGCCAGAGATTAAAATCCTCTGTTGATGACCATAAGTTAATCTGCCCGGGTGCGCCTTCTTTATGCGTGGCAGCATGTCCACCCCAGACGCAGTGGAATTTGCCGTCGAACCATTCAATTGACGCCATGTGGTTGTAGGGGTGGTGTCCTTCGGCATATTTCCCCTCATGAATTGTCACATGTTTGACCGCAGGTGTGTAAAAATCAAAGTTTCCAGCGACAATTCTGCTGGTTAGAAACAGTAAGTAGATTATAATTGTGATGTAGCTGATTTTCATGAAGCGGTGTTTCCTGTTATGGTAGCATATTGTCATGCAGTTGTATTTCAATAATGCACCAGGTTTTCAACTCAGCGACAGGGATGCGGATGCAGTCAGAGTGTTGTTCCGCTGTTAACTGCTGCGCGGGTTTTTCAGGCTCGTGCAGTGTTATTGACTTAATTTCACCCCAGCGCCGCGGTTGCTGAAGCGACAATGTGACATTGGCATAGCGTTCAACCTGTTCCGCTTCATCCTGAAAGTTCCAATTCACCAGATGAATTGCCGCCGCATGACTCTTTTTGTTGATGCGCAGAAAAGCGAAGATGTTATCTGGGCCTTCAACACGCATTAAATCAAGTTTCATCAATCGGCTGACGGCGTTAAGGTCGATGTCAGAGTGTGCAAAACGTAGCAAATGCCGGTCACGGAAAGAGTTAAGTGTTTTCTGATCATCCGGTGCGAGAGTTGTGTCTGGTGAGTTATTAATCAGCAACCGCAATCCTTCCAAAGCTTGGGTGCGGAGTGGAATCTGCGAGTAGCGACGAGCGACAGGAATAATGTGATAGGGGAGTTGCAACTCAGTCAAGGCGGAACAGATGGCGGTGTAATCATCGGGTTCATCACAGTTGATCAACACGCCGATTTCGGCGACCGCGGTGGAATTATCAAATAGTGCGCGTTGTTCATGGATGAAGCGATAGAGGTCGCCATACTGTTTCTGCGTACCGAAATAACGCGGCTGTGAGCCGGTGGCATCGCTACCCATATAGATATCCCAGGGCACGAGATGAAACTGACCAAGCGCGTAGGCTGTCGCAATCGACGCGCGTGTGCGCGCAGTGCCGCGTGGCACAGGTGAGACAATGTGCGGAATGCCGACGGCATCCGCCATTTTTGCCGCCAGAATATTGCTGCGCGCATCCTGAAAGTCGACACTCTGCGATGCTTCACCGTCCAGAAAATCAACGACATCAACTGCATGCAGCGTGCGTTCAAGCTGTCGCGGTGTAAGCTGGGCGTTGATTGAAACCGGAATATATTTATCAGGCGACCAGCGGTCGAGCTGATCTCTGAACTCGCGGTAAAATTGTCTGGTGCTCTCAATCTGGAAATCGACAAACATCGGAGTTAATGGAAGCTCGCGCAGCTTAAGCTGGTATGTCTGCGCGTCAGGAATGCCGTTGTTTTTCAGATGTTGCCGATAATCAAAATCCGCTATGCTGTCGATTCCCAGTTTTTTGAGATCAGCCGCAGAATATTTTTGTTCCAGCCACTCCCTAAAACCCTGTCGACAGGCGTCGCAAAAACAGACGCCTCCATTTACATTTAAAACCCAGTTGCCATTCATCCCCCAGTCATCCACGTGAATAGCATCGACACCGGAATCCAGCAGTTTTTTGGCATCGGTGAAAAAAAAGTTGCGGAATGCGGGATTGTTGCAGCAGCCGGTAAAGTGACGCGGACTGAATGCGACCATCCAATGCGGCATATTTTTGTTGCCGTCAAGGTCTTCATGCCGTCCTGAATTGTCGCCGCGGGCTGTAAGGTTTGTCGTGGCATGTTCTCTTCCCTGCAGGCCGTTGAGCGCGCCTTGATAAAAGATGTTGTTGCTTCTAACTTTTTGGATAAATTGTGTTTCTGTGCCGTAAACCCAGAGACAGTGGGTGGCGTGAAAACTTTGCATGACAGTGAGGGCATCATCGCGTCTCTGCCAGCGGGTTGAAAAAGGAATTGCTGATGCATTCAGTTTAAAATTGCGAGGTGGTGGTGTGCTCTGCTTGATGCTATAAACGGCTGGAGCGTCCAGGGCGCTTGCCTGCGATGAATCTTCCGCAAATATGTTTGTAAGCTGCACTTGAGTCAATGCCACATCAAAAATACGTAGATTGTCGATCCAACCATTGAAAGGGCGAATACGGTTGAAGTTGCCTATCTCCAGCAGTTCGTCACCTGAGTCGAAGTTTTCGCGTCGTTCAAGCTCATTGGCCCAGTGCAATGGTTCGCCGATTCGACCTTTGCAACCGCTGATTTGTTGAGGTGTGACGCTTACGGCGAAAAAAGTCCATGCTTGGCTTAGTTTCTGCGGTTTGCCACATCTCAGCATGTACGAGACTTTCTTTGAGCCGGGACCGAGCATAAGAGTCATGCCGGAAGTGTGCGGCAGCAAATCCCAGGCGTTTTTCTTCTGCAGCATCCGAGCGGCATTATCCTCCGTGTATTGCGGGTTCTGGCGCGCCCACAGTACGATTGTGTAGCTTTGCAATTTGTTAAGCTGCGGGTTGTTGAAAAAAACAGCACCGCCTGCCGGTGGATCCTGTGGAGTAGCACCGCCATGACGGCTGGCGGCGGTCAGATCAAGGCAATTCCCGAAAGGAGCGGTTCCAAAAAATGGCTCTTCGCCGGTGGCAAAAGTTTCCAGATGAGCTTCACTCCCTAGTGATCCGCTGTTTTGCAGAGTGGTTTCAAATTCAAACTCGACCAACGGTTCGACGCTGTGTACAATTTGCGCCGCGGTCATAGCGGCGATCGTAAGAAATATTTTCATTACAGATCTCATAATAGTTTAAGTTGTCTCCCCCTTTGCGTCTTGGCGCCTTTGCGGGAAACTCTCCCGACTGTATAACTTCTTTCACCACTCTGTGTTTAACTTCTTACGTCCCACTTTCCACTTACTACAATCCACCGTGTCTCCGTGTTAAACTTCCTCTCATTCCCACCTTCACCCGCCGGCTGTACGGTACGCATTGAAATTGCTAACAGCTTCGCTGGTGCGCAGGGCGCGGCGGTAAATTCTCAGCAGCTTGACCGATGAGTTAATCGTAACATTTTCAGCACCGTCAGGGGTGCGTAGCAAAGAACTGTAGCGTCCCCAGCCGAACTGACGCTCGTCGCCGCCGTCGCACAGAGTGCCATCCATAATAAAGGTGATGATCTTCGGGCCGCCGTCAACGGTGATGACCGCATGTTGACGTGTGTCCGCTTTCAACAACTCGCTGTCTGAACTCCATGAGCACTCACTACGACCATCATTGAGAGTGATTTTTAAAGTTCCGTTTTCGGCGGTGGAAATATACACGCCTTTACCGGCAGAGTCGCGACTATCCAACAGCGATTGCCCTGGAGTTAGCGCAGCTAGTTGATAAGCCAGTTCAAATGAAAAACCCGCCCGCAAATCCATTCCGCAGTGATTCGGCGCTTTGTAGTCTTTCTTGTTCAG
>CAYOQJ010000047.1:0-6401 GCA_964406095.1 uncultured Lentisphaeraceae bacterium | reverse complement strand
ACCCGCCGCAAGATGGCCGGTGTGGTCACCGATCCCACAGAAAGTTTCGCCGATTGGCCGGGAAGGTTCCTGCTGTAGGGCGGGTGACCTCACCCGCCGTTTGAGAGTGAAGAGGATCTCTGGAGATAAGATTTTTTCCATGCCTCAAGCGGTGGCGGATGGAGAGCTAAAAACCGGAAAGTAGAGAAAAAATGCGCTTACCGTTGATAGATTTGATTGTGTTTTTGATATATATGGCGGGGGTTGTGCTCTTTGGCTGTTCTTTTTTCTTCAGATCAAAGGATGGCGAGAGCGCTGGATTGTTCACCTCCGGTGCCGGACGTCTGCCTGCCTGGGCTGTGGGCATGTCGATCTTCGCGACCTATATCAGCAGTATCAGTTTTCTGGCGCTGCCTGGCAAAGCCTATGGTTCCGACTGGAACGCCTTTGTTTTCAGTTTGTCGATTCCGCTGGCGGCGGTGATTGCGATACACTTTTTTGTGCCGCTCTATCGTTCACTCGACAGCGTGTCCGCTTACAGCTATCTTGAGCAACGTTTCGGACCCTGGGCGCGCATCTACGCGTCGCTCTGCTATCTGGTTACGCAGATCGCGCGCATTGGAGCGGTAACCTATCTGCTGGCGCTGCCGATGAACGCGCTGTTGGGTTGGTCGGTGCCGACTATCATTCTTATAACCGGTGTGGCCGTGGTTCTCTACTCTATGATGGGGGGCATACGCGCTGTGATCTGGACCGATGCGGTGCAGGGGATCGTGCTGATCGGTGGCGTGTTGCTCTGTCTGGCGGTGCTGTTGATCAGAATGCCCGGCGGTATGACCGAGGCTGTGCGAATGGCCTCCGCTGAAGGAAAACTCAGTTTGGGAAGTTACAGTCTGACTGATTGGTCAACGCAGACTTTCTGGGTTTGTCTGGTATACGGTCTTTTTATCAACTTAAATAATTTTGGGATTGATCAAAATTATATTCAACGTTATATGAGTGCCCGCGACATGAAAGACGCTGTTCGCTCAACTATTTTCGGTTCATGTTTGTATGTGCCGGTGTCGTTGCTCTTCTTCTGCATCGGAACAGCGCTGGTCTATTATTATCGCGGCCTGCCGGCTGGGGAGTTGCCCGCGGAGATTGCCGCGGCACCGGATAAAGTTTTTCCCTATTTTATAGTCAACGGTTTGCCGGTTGGTGTGACCGGTCTGCTGATTGCGGCGGTCTTCGCCGCCGGTATGAGCACCATCTCAACCAGCCTTAACAGCGGCGCAACCATTCTAATGACCGATTATTACAAACGTTATTTCAAGAAGGAAGCTGATGACAGACAGGAGGTGCGCTTTCTGCGCACCGCCACCGTGCTGCTTGGAGTTGCCGGTATCGGCTGCGCACTGGCCATGATCAAGGTTCAGAGCGCGCTCGATGCCTGGTGGACAATGCAATCGGTCTTCAGTGGCGGTATGCTGGGACTCTTTCTGCTGGGTTACTTCTGTAAAAAAGCGCGCAATTTCGAGGCGGCTGCCGGTGTTGTGCTCGGTTTGCTGGTGATCGCCTGGATCACACTGCTGCAGAATAAGTTTGAAGAGCTACCGCAACTGCATACTAATCTCTCGATTGTTCTGGGAACCATGACGATCTTTGTGGCGGGATTTCTGCTGACAACCGTATTACGCAGAGGAAAAGGGGGAATTTAATGCGCGAGACATTGAAAGGAAAAATTTTCAGACAGGATTACAGGATTCAATGATTGAACTCTGTAGGGCCGGTGACCTCACCGGCCGGATTTCGGCGGGTGAGGTCACCCGCCCCACAATAACCTCACGGGCGGTGGTTTGTAGTACCGGCTTTCAGCCTGCCTGAAGAGCCAAATAAGAGTGTGAATGCCGTCCATTTTGTCCATGGCGTCTATGAAGGTTTATTACGGTGAGAAGAGAGAAGAGAGAAGGATAAAGAGAGTATGAAACAGAGAGAAACAATGACAGACTTAATTTTTTGCGTGCTGTTTGCAGGCATGACTTTTGTTGCGGGTGCCGTCGGAAAGCCCAACATCCTGTTTATCGCCGCTGACGATCTGCGCAATGATCTGGGGTGTTACGGCAATACCGAGGTGATATCGCCCAACATCGACCGGTTGGCGCGGAGCGGTGTTCTTTTTGAACGCGCATATTGTCAGCAGGCGCTCTGCAACCCTTCACGTTCCTCTCTGCTAAGTGGACGCTACCCCGACACCTTGCATCAGTGGGATCTCGACAAACATTTCCGTGATGAGCTTCCCGATGTTGTGACACTTCCGCAGTATTTTAAACAGCATGGTTATTTCACACAGAACGTCGGCAAGATATTTCACAACTGGCGCACTAAAATCAAGGGCGATCCCATTGCGTGGAGCGTGCCAGCGCAGATGCACTTTCTTAACCACCATCACGACAAACCTATGGTTACAGGAAAGCTTCCCCCAGATACAGCGACAACCTACCGCTGTGAATGCCGCGATGTGCCTGACAATGCCTACTATGATGGCCGCGTAACCGATCTTGCGCTGGATGCCATGCGCGACTGCGCCGCCAATCGTCAGCCATTCTTTCTGGCAGTCGGTTTCTGGAAGCCGCACACGCCCTATAACGCGCCTAAACGCTATTGGGATATGTATGATCGTTCCAAGATTTCATTGCCCGCCAATCCGGAATGGCCCAAGGATGCGCCGCGTATCGCCTGGCACGACAGCCGCGAACTGCGTGGTAAGGAGGGGCATCAGTATAATGAAGCTCAGGTGCGTGAGCTACGTCACGGCTATTATGCGGTGATCAGCTACATGGATGCCATGATTGGTCGCCTGCTGGATGAACTGGAGAGGCTCGGTCTGAATGACAACACGATCATCGTGTTCTGGTCCGATCACGGATTTCATTTGGGAGAGCACACTCTTTTCGCCAAAACATCGAACTTCGAGTTGGATGCGCGGGTACCGATGATCATTGCGGCTCCCGGCATACCCGGTGGCCGTCGTACCAGATCGCTGGCGGCTCTGCTGGATATTTATCCGACCCTGACTGCGATGGCTGATCTGCCCCAGTCTGCGGGTGTTGAAGGCAAAAGTCTTGTGCCATTATTGCAAAACACCCTTGCTGAGGTGCACGATGGAGTTCTGACCCAGCATCCGCGTCCGGCATATTATAATGACGCTCCCGAAGTTATGGGTTATTCGCTGCGCACCGATCATTTCCGTTATACCGAGTGGCGCGATTGGAACAGCGGAAAAACAGTAGCCCGTGAACTCTATGATCATGATAAAGATGGACTTGAAACCGTCAACCAGGTGAATAACCCGGAATTCAGTAAAGATGTCGCCGCCTGCGCCGCTATGCTGGAGAGCTATAATCCCATTGCCGGGAAACCGGGGCGCATGGGTAAGCAGGCCAGTACGGCCAAGAAGGGGAATAACTGATTTGTGGAGTATAGGACTCGTGCTGAACTAAAATATGGAGGCGAGTTGCTGTGCGGCTCGCCAGGAGGGATTTGTATTTTTGTAAGAATGATTTTTAGCGAGCCGCACAGCAACTCGCTTCCTTAGGATGAGATTATGAAAAAAAAACAGATTACCTTTTTTTTGATTAAAGTAATGCTGCTAGCTTCTTTTTACGCCATTGCTGAATTTGATGCGCAATCCCTGCAGTATGATTCCTCAAAGCCGGTTGAAGTTTCTTTCGGCAACGGCAAACCTTGTTCGCTGGTGCTCCAGTTTCGCGTTGATCGATTCCCTGATCTCAAAGAGGGTGAGTGGAGTGATGTTTCACCGATGACTCTGTTTAAAATGGAGAGTGCCGACAAACGCGAGTTCTTATACTTTGCCCGGATTGTCAACCGACGTTTAACAGTCACACTGTTTAAAAAGGATCGTTCTTATCACTATACTCTGACTGCGAGTCCTCCGGTGCAGCCGGGGGTATGGAACCATATGGTTCTAACCGACAACGGCAGCGAGACACGTCTTTATCTGAATGGTGAATTCAGCGGCTATAGCTGGCATGCGCGTTCATTGCCGCACTTTGTCCGCATGTGGATCGGAGCTGACGGAAAGAACCGACGTTTGTTTCTGGGTGACTTTAAAAAAGAGTTTGAGTTTTTTAAGCGTGTCTTGACTGAGCAGGAAATTACTGAACACTATCACAAAGCAGCGCCCGCCGCCGTCAGAGAGTCCGCTGATAAACATCGGCTGGCGTATGAAAAAATTCGCTACCGGCAGCCGAAGATACCATATCGAGCGTTACGAGTCACAGCCGATGATCATCATCCGTTAATTGATCAGCTTGGTGTACACACCACCGCTGTCTCCTGGTATGACAAGGCGGGGCGTGATTTGCTTTGCGAAGGCGACGGGGCATTCGGGTCACGGCTGGCGGTTTATCGGTTTATGAACATGGCCGACGGTCTGCCGGTGTATGACAACGGTACTGCGGTGGATAACTTGCCGCACGGCTACTATCGTGCGTTGGCCAATTCACGCGGAACCTTTGATTTGTTCGCAGTGGGAAGCAAAACCTTTTTGGGAGCTGAGTCATTGGTGCAGATGTTGAATTGCGGTGAGCCCGGGCAGCCCGAGTTTCATATGCGTCAGGTGCGCTTTGACGACAAAACAATGCGAGCTGTGCTGCATAGGGGGCCTGCCTCTTGGGCTTTAGAGGATATTAACAACGACGGAGTTGCCGATTTCATCTATGTAAGCTATCTTTCAACTGGACAAAACATGTCGTTTCCTTTTGAGGGCACTCCCTGGACCGGTAAGGAGATGCGTTATGCCGGTTCAGGTCGCGGTTATGATGTGCGCGGCAACTGGATCGGTCACAATCAGATTGCCGAATATCACTGGGCGCCGGGTGTGATGGATGCGGACGGCGGGCTTAATTTCGGCAAGTCGAGTCAGATCATGACCGGCACGAAGGAGTTTCCCCTGCTTTGGAAAACGGTTAAAAGTCGGCGCGCGATAACAGTGCTGAAACTTGACGGACGAAACTGGCTGATAACCACCGGCGATGTCGATGAAATTATGGCAATCGAGATAGAGTATCGTGACGGCGTTGTTTACAGCGGGCAGGCGCAGCCGCTGCTGCGCAACGGCTATGTGATGCCGCACACCTATCTGCCTTTGACAATCACGCGGGTTGATCTGGATCAGGACGGCTTTGACGAGCTACTGATGGATGGGCCTGCCGGTGTGACCTCCGTCATTAAAGGGCGTCGAATCGGCGAGTTCGAATCGTTGGGTGTCGCGCAGACCCGCGGCGGTTATCTGGCTGGAGAATCGCTGACATCTCCCTGTCGCATGGATTGGGATGATGACGGCATCCCTGACCTTCTGACCGGTGATGCATCCGGTCATGTGTGGTTCTGGCGCGGCACCAAAGACCCCTGGCGTTATGAATCGCCGATTCCGTTTACGGTTGACGGAGTGCCTTACAAACCGGTGGCTGGCATGAGCGGCTCCATTCAGGGGCCGAACGAAAAGCGTTGGGGCTACACCAAGGTTGTGGCTGGAACATGGAATGGACGCAAAACAATGGTTGTTAATGATATCACCGGCGAGATGGTGCTTTTTTATCCCGACAAAGGAGGTGCCGCTTTGCAGTCGCCGCTTCCGTTCACCCGTGATGGCGAACCCTATAAAGTCGCTTGGCGCAGTCGCCCTGATTTTGTGTATGCCGCAAGCGGTTTTGCCGCTGTGCCGCATGACGCGCTGCTGGTGCAGGACTGGGATGGTGATATGGCGGTGGCAATTCCCGACGCGCCTGGGTCAGTGAATATCAAGAGCGAAGAAAAACTGCGTTACAGCGACGGTGAGACTATCCGCCTCTGCGGCCCGGTTGGTTTGTGGGGTCGTGGCGCGGTCTCACTTTTTGATTGGGACGGCGATGGCAATCTCGATCTGATTTTCGGCACCAATCGCTCCTGCCAAAAGGTTTTCAGTGAGTCGCGTAAGGATAAAGGAGCTGTTCCCTTCCTGATCAGAAATGAAGGCACCAACGCCAAGCCGGTTTTCGCGCGTCCGCGCCCATTTGTGCTGAAAAGTGGCATCGAATTGCAGTTCGGTGTGCACAACGCCACACCTTGGATCACCGATCTCAACGGCGATGGCAAGGCGGATATGCTGATCGGCGCCGAAGACGGCAAGGTGTACGGATTTCTGAATGAGGAACTGATTGTTGCCGAATAAACAATTTTTATCACAGAGACACGGTGGGGCAGTGATGTGCTTGCTGTAGGGCGGGTGCTTGTCTCGGCGTAGCTTGCGAAGACGGGACCCCACCCGCCGCAAGATGGCCGGTGAGGTCACCGGCCCCACAGATGGGTTTGCCGCAAGATGGCCGGTGAGGTTCCTGCTGTAGGGCGGGTGACCCCCCCCGCCGCAAGATGGCCGGTGA
>CAYOQJ010000046.1:0-11482 GCA_964406095.1 uncultured Lentisphaeraceae bacterium | reverse complement strand
GGGGCTGCCTTTTTTTGAAAAAACCGGCAAGGAAAAAACTTTATTATGAACATGAACTGGCAGTAGTTGAAACACCGGGTGAAAATCTCTATTATGCAGAAAAGCAAATCAACAAATAAGAGAAGAACACCCGGTGAGAATTCGGACTTTACTAAATCGTTATTGTCCGCTCAAGTCATTTGTTTATACCTGTTGGGAGATGCGCCCTTCCCTTGGGGGGGGGTGCTGTTTGAGCTGATACTCTACGCTTGACCTGTTGTTACTTTAAAAGGTACAGTATGCACAACTTTTGGAACTTTTGGCAAGCGAGCTATTTCAATTTATACGTCATATGAATGAGGAGTTTTTAATGAGTGAAGATAAAAATTATTCTAAACTGCAACGCGGATTGCTGGTGGAATTTGACTTCGCGGTGATGCCGGGCCATCAAATTATGCTGGATGTCTGTAGTGAGCAGCTTCCCAAGGCTGGCTTGAAGGTGGATCAGCTACGGATGGCCCGCAGTATGTTAGGACGTTCTTTTGTCTCTGCACTGAATTCGTTATGTCGTCTTCAGAATGTTAAATCAGAGGATGTTGCCGAGTTGGCTGCGAATTGCAATAAAGCTTTTGCGGAAAGAATTGGTCAGGTGTCAGACGGATTGCCGGAAGGTTTCATGGAGTTTCTCAGCGAAGCTGCAGACAAAGGGTTGAAGACTGTGCTATTCACCAAATCGGATGTTGATTCTTTACAGTCTAAATTCAGCGCTTTGCCCGAAAACAAAGTGTGTGTTACTGAGGATTTGGCATCCAGTTTCTGCTTCACCAGCTGGGAAGGGTGGCGTCGTTTTGCACGTAAGAACGCGCTTCATGAGCGGTTGTGCGTCGGGGTGGCCGGTAGCGGGCTCTCTGTTAAGGGGGCACTCACCTCCGGTTTGAGTGTGCTGGTGAAAACCAATGACATTGTTGATTATCAGGATATCAGTGGTGCTGATCGGCAAATTACCGATTTTAATGCGGAGCTGATTCAGGATGTGCGGCGTTTGTTACATCTGGACTGATGAACATACGACGAGCTGTGTAGAAATTGTGACTGGATCAGATGTGCGACCTCGTTTCATTGAAACGGGGTCTTTATTTTCAACAAACCTTTGGGTAAACCATGAACAGAGATAAAAGTGCTATGGAAAAACTGCTTGATGTGATGCGTAAACTGCGCTCGTCCTCAGGTTGTCCTTGGGATCGTGAGCAAAGTCTGGCATCTCTCAAGCCTTGCTTGCTCGAAGAGTGTTATGAACTGCTGGAAGCGATGGATCAAGATGATATTCCGGCTCACATTGAAGAACTGGGTGATGTTCTGTTGCAGGTTGTTTTTCAAACGGTTATCCGTGAGCAGGAGAAAAAATTCAGCTTCGATGATGTTGCCGAGGCTTTGACAGCCAAGCTCATCCGGCGTCATCCGCATGTTTTCGGCAACACCGATGCAAGGAGCTCCGGTGAGGTGTTGAAAAATTGGGAGCAGATCAAGCAGGTCGAAAAAAAAGACCGGCGGGATCATTCGGCTCTTGACGGGGTACCGGATGCTTTGCCGGCACTGCTAAAAGCGCAACGTGTTCAAAGCAAAGCTTCACGAGTTGGATTCGACTGGCAGGATGCCACTGGTGCTGTTGATAAAATTTATGAAGAGATCAACGAGCTGATGCAGGCCGTTCGAGAGGAAAACAGCGACGAAATTGAACAGGAGGTCGGCGACCTGCTCTTTTCGGTGGTTAATTACTGCCGCTTCATCAATGTTGATGCAGAGAGTGCGCTCAACCTTTCCAGTCGTAAGTTTGCCGTCAGATTCCGCGCGGTTGAGCGCAGAGTGCGTGAAATGGGACGCGAGATGCGTGAGTGTACACTCGCAGAGCTTGATTCGGTCTGGGATGAAATAAAAAAAACTGAACCCACGCAAGATTAGCGTAGTTCCTTCCTCGAAGGGCAGAATCCCGCGAAGCGGGATCGTCAAGTGTAGCAGGTTCGATTCTCAACTGGAATTCATTTCGGGTTTGTGTTGCGCTGCGGGCTACAGCTGTGCGCAGATCATTTTTGCAGCCGGATTCCACCCAGCCTGATTACAATCCGAAGCTTGGCTCATCCTCAATCCACTCTGATATGCTGTACCGGAACAATTTTTACTGGTCCGATCAGGCCTGAGGGCAGCAGCGGATCGTTGTGGCGGTAGACGTTGCGGCGTGTGCAGAAGGTCAATCTGCCGGATGGACGCAAGTGCCCTTCAATTAACCACTCCGGCCATTTGGCCGGCAGTTGATTGTGTGCTCTCTTTTTGGGATGCCATTCGACATCATTATCGGGCCGTGACGCGTCGCCGATCATTCGGTTTGGCCAGAGGGTGGTCACAAAAATCTTTAGCTCATTTTGGCCTGCCCGTAGCGCGTCGCTGATCTCCACCCGGTAGGGTGGTTTCCAGAGTGTTGCCAGAACTCTGCCGTTTAACTCTGCCCGGGCGATCACCTGAACATCACCCAGATCAAGAAATACGCGGCCATTCTCTTTTGTTATAGAACCATCGAACTGAAAGTCTTTGCTGTATTCGAGCGTGCCTGAGAAGTGACGAATACCGCCGACGCTGTGCTCACTCAGCGCTATCAGCTTGTTGAGTACGGTTTGCCGCGGTGCACCATGATTTTCGGGGAAGCGTAGCTGCCATGCTCCGCCAAGTTCCAGTGGTGCGGGTACATCAGCACCGTGCAATTCTTTGATAGTGCCGTTTGCTGTTTTAACACTCAGTTCACTCTCTGCCGAGAGTGCGGCGAAGACCTTTTCGTTCTCAATGAAAAGCGGTGGATTGACATAGGGAAGCTCTTCGGCATTTTTGACAAGCTGCAAGTTGTCGAACCCTTGTGAATCCCTGCGGAAAACCACAAAGATCGAACCGTATCGCTCCAGTACCAGATCAAGTGTTGTTCTGTCCTCCTCATACCGCCAGGCTGCCGCTGTTGATCTTCTGCCGGAAACCGGGTCCCAGATTTCCGGCAATTGTCCCGCCACTCTGAAGCATGCCTCTATCCGTTCAATCCGGTCGTTCTGGTTGGCAACAAAATAGATATCGGCATCAGCTGTGCGGCGGTGAACATAGATGACCTTGGCATCGTCATGCTCCGTGCTGTACGAAAAATCGGGAGCAATTTCTATCTGTTCAAACAACTCTTCAAAGGTGAGATTACGAAATAGGTTAGGAACACCTTCGATATCATGCGCCACCTCGCGTACAAGCTCATCGCCTTCACCGAAATCAGAGATGGATGGTGACTGCCGCGGCAGCTTTCCTGGTAACAGCACCCGGGCACCATTCATGAGCAACTCTCTCACTCTGGTTGCGATTGCGGGTGTCATGGTTTCACTTTCAGGTAGCAGCAGAACTTCGTAACGACTGCCCGATGGCAGTACAATCTGGCCCTCACTGTCAACTTTTGCCTCAAAAAGTGTCATCCGGTCACATCCATCAAAATCATAACCATCCGGCAGTGGCGGACGAAGAGAGTCGCGCCATTCGATGACGTTCGGTACATCCTCGCCAACATACCACAATACATCGCACAGCTGAGTACCCTCGCGCAGCATCAGGTTGCAGCGGCTCAGATATCTGTTCCAGGCACCGACTTCGTGGAACCAGGTATTGTTACGATTGTAGTTCAGGCCCCAGAAGAAGAATGTGAAACCGGGGCCGAATACTTCGTAGGGCTGATGCGCAAATGTGTGAAATACAAACTGATTTATTCCTGCGCAAAAGGCCTCGTCGCCCAGTCGTTTGAGTGAGAATGGATGCTGCTGCCAGCTGGCTTCGCCAGGGCCGGACGTATATGATTCGGATGCTATGATCTTCTTGCCTGTGATGTGCGCCACCGAAGATGACAGCTTGTTGTCGACACGCACCCCCTGGCCCAGACCTTCACCCAGCCAGAATTCTCCCATTGGCACCGCGCTGTTGCGGCTGTAGGCCACATCATAGAGGAACTGCTGGCGCCCATTGGACTCGCCGACATAAATCATTCCTTTTTCCTTCAGATAATCAGCGGCGGTTGCGAAGTAGTTTTTGCTGATCTGGTCGGCCAGAAAACGTCGCCACGACCAGAGAAAACGTTCACTGGTGTCGGCATCGTTAATAATCCAGCCCTCAAGCAGAGTCGGCATGAAGTTGAATATGCGGCATCTGTTGACACTCATGAACTCCTTTTCCAGACCCGCGCTCCAGTTCTGGATGGCGCACTCCCAGCTGTCGAGTTCGACGGTTGTGAATGTTTTGCCAGCTCGGTCATCTGCCATTGCTATCAGCTTGCCAACATATTGATCCAGATGATATCGAACTGTCGCGGAATCAAGTTTGTCGCATTCCAGTCCGCGGCCCTCATTGGTTGCGGGCGCGACATAATGGCCGTTGCTGGTGTAGCCGACGCGCAGTATCCGCCAGCGTCCAGGAGGCGCCTTCCAGTTCAACTGACCAGCGGAGTTCATATTGCCGCTGATGTTTTTTATCATTCCTAGTTTGATCAGATGTGAGTCGGGGATTTTGCGATCGCGGGAAACTCCGGGGTAATCACGGTATTGCTGAGCCTCCGCGCCATGTCCGCGTGCACGTACCCGTGTGGATTTGGGCTCAGCAAAATGAACTTTCGCGGCCGAGCTGAGTTCGATTTCGCCGAAGATCGTCGGAGTCTCATTTTTTAACAGAATACGAAAGGTGGTACTAGTGCTCTCATCCAAAGCGATTGTGATTGTGTCACTGTCACGCAGATCGAAGTTGGGGGTAAATTCCACGATCGGGTGGAATTTGTTGTTCTCATCAGCGGCAAATATAATCATAGCTGGGTTGTGTTCCCACAGATGACGTCCGAAGCCACGGAGTTGCAGTGAACGGACGGTCTGCGGCTGATCGAAAATCAGATCAATCCGGTGGTTTTTGTCAGAAGAGGGGTGAAATTTAACTTTGGTTACGACATCGCCGTCGATCAGTCTAGCAGGATTGTCGATACCTTCGGATGTTTTTATGCGATTCGGCTTGAGCACGCTTCCCTCTGGCAGGGGAAAGGCGATGACAGCTAAATCCCGGTAAAAATTCTCTTTGACATCCGGTTGCTGAAGTTTGGCTTTGATCACAGTGTCACCATTGAAGGTTGCCGAACTCCAGGTCAGCTGTTTCATCGATTTTTCCGGCGTGATCCACGGCCCGCCGCTCTGTGAAAAGCCATCGCAGTTGTGTACACCGAATTTCAAATCAAGGCGTTCACACTCGTCAATTGCATGTTTGAACATTGCCTGCCACTCAGGTTGCATAAAGCGCACATCACCTTGGGGCATCTGGCCACCGCAGTTGAAAAGGTAACAGCCAGCCAGTCCGCCAGCTTTTATGGATTCGAGATCGGCGGTGATACCATCTTTGGTGATATTGCCGTTAAGCCAGTGCCACCAGGTGTAGGGACGCACGGTGGGTGGTGGTTCTTTAAAGCGGTTTTCCAGTGATTGAGCCGTAAGAGAGGTGATATTTAGCAATATCGCCGCAGTGGTAATAACTATCAGATCTGTTTTCCTCATCTTCTTATCCTCTCGGTATTCATTTGTCACGTCGGACATTATAAACGACTGGAATTATTAAAACAAGGGAGATCAAGATTATTAAAAACAGGCGGGTGCAATTCAATTTAGTTTGGGGGCTTTAATTTTGATTTGAAAATTCACCTTTGGTCTGTTATGTTTATGAGTGAGTTTATGTTATTCTGTTATTTTATTATCTTTGACTTGGGTGAAAGTAATCAATTTTGGGGGAACTATGATACAAAAAAAAACGGCTGCGAATTTTCTGATTGTGACGATTTCAATGGTATTGACGGCTGCTGCCGCCGCAAAACCTAACATACTTTTTATTTTTGCCGATGATCAATGCTACGATTCGATCAATGCACTTGGTAATCAGGAGGTGATTACACCCAATCTGGACAGGCTGGTCAACAGGGGTGTTGTTTTCACCCATGCCTACAATATGGGTGCTTGGAACGGTGCGGTCTGTGTGGCTAGTCGCGCGATGCTGAACACAGGAAAATTTGTCTGGCGGGCTCGGGCGGCTCTAGCGGATTATGAGCAGGAGGGGTTGATGTGGTCACAGCGGATGCGCCAGGCTGGTTATGAAACCTGCATGGCCGGCAAATGGCACGTGAGTGTCAAAGCGGAAAGAATTTTCAATAAGACCGGATCAGTACGCCCTGGTATGCCCAATCAGACCTCCGACGGCTATAATCGTCCGTTGTCGAAGAACGATAAAAAATGGCTACCCTGGGACAAGAGTAGGGACGGCTTCTGGAAAGGCGGCAAGCATTGGAGCGAAGTTCTGGCGGACGAGACAATCGGTTTTTTGGAAACCTCCGCCGATTCCGAAAAACCGTTTTTTATCTACGCGGCATTCAACGCGCCGCATGATCCGCGTCAGTCACCGAAAAAATTCGTCGATATGTACCCCCTCAGCCGCATATCTCGACCGGTTAATTTTTTAGAGCAGTATCCCTTCAAAGATAAGATCGGTTGTCCGAAGAAACTGCGCGATGAACGGTTGGCACCCTTTCCCCGTACGGAATATGCCGTAAAAGTCAACCGTCAGGAGTATTATGCTATCATTACCCATATGGATGCTCAGATCGGCAGAATTCTGGATGCGCTTGAACGTAGCGGCAAGGCCGATAATACCTATATTTTCTTCACTGCGGATCATGGCCTGGCTTGCGGTCAACATGGTTTGATGGGCAAACAGAATATGTATGAACACAGTCTGCGTGCACCGTTTATTGTCTGTGGCCCGAGCCTCAAGGGTGGACGTCGTGTTACGACACCGATTTATTTGCAGGATGTCATGCCGACTGTGCTGGAATTGGCAGGTGCCAGCCGTGACAAGGTTGAATTCAAGAGTCTCTGTCCGTTGCTTGCGGGAACCCGGAAAGAGCATTATGATGCGATCTATGCTGGATACTTGAAACTGCAGCGTGCGATAGTTCAGGATGGATTCAAGTTGATCCATTATCCAGAGGCCGGTGTCTATCGTTTGTTCGATCTGGCGCACGATCGTTACGAGATGTGTGATCTGGCAGATAATCCCGAGTATGAGGATCGGATTGTGAAACTTAAGGTTGAACTGCAACGACTTGAACGTCAGATGGATGATCCGTTGCTGGCGGAAAAGAGCAGATGATGATGACACAGAGAAAGGTTATACTAAAATGAATGAAAAACTGTTGGCGGTGTTGACGGTAATTGTGTTTTATCACATTGTGCAGGCTGATGAAACCAAGTTGAATGTAAAAGTCGGCGATCATGGTCTGGTGAGCTATCAGCAGCTGCCTATGCGCACACCTGCGGGAGGTGCTGATTTTCAGGGAAGTGCCTTTATTCATCCTCTCAGAACCCCTGCGGGTTTTCTCGTAACGGAACTTCAACCCTCAGATCACCTCCATCATTTCGGACTCTGGTGGCCATGGAAGTTTGTCGAAGTTGATGGACGTAAAATTCTCTGCTGGGAACTGCAGCGTAAAGACGGCCTGATTGAGGCCCGAGGTGCCGAATTGACTGGGACGGGTTTCCGAGCCAACAATGTTTATATCGACCGTAAAGCATCGGAGGGGCCACGTGTGATCATAAATGAAAGATTAGATGTCGAGGTCTCGGCTGTGGTAGATGCACCAGTCAGGGGATATTATCTGGATATCGAAATCGTTCAGAAACCGGCCGCCGGAAAAGAGATAACAGTTAGTACCTACCGCTACAGCGGTTTCGCGTTGAGAGCCACAGCGCAATGGAATAAAGGTAACAGCAGTGTTCTGACCAGTGCAGGCCGCAACTACTCTGAGTCTAATTTCACTCGTGCACGCTGGGTTCGGGTTGAAGGGTCGGGTCAGCCCGGACAGAAAGCGGGCATTCTGCTCATGAGTCACCCTGACAACCGTGATCATCCCGAGATGCTGCGAACCTGGAACCCTGAAACGCATAATGGTGCGGTGTTCATCAATTTCAACACGGTTTATGAAAAACCATGGAAGATGCGTGCTGGCCAAAGTTATGCGCGTAACTACCGGCTCTTTGTTTACGATGGTGAACTCACCTCTGATACAGCTGAAGAGCTGTGGCGGAAATACGGGAATTGATCGGCAGCAGAGCCGGAGTCCGATTTCAGTACAACTCGCCGGGGTGCTGAGCGAACAGACGTACCTCGTCGATTCTGATTGCGTTGCAGAGTAACATCATCAGACGATCAAAGCCAAGTGCCGAACCGGCGCAGGGTGGCACTCCCTGCTCCAATGCTTGTAGAAATTCCTGATCCGGAGGATAAACCTCTTTGTTCAGTGCCGCGCGTTGCGCCGCACACTCCGCAAAGCGTTGCCGCTGCTGCTTTACATCGCACAGCTCGCTGTAGGTGTTGCTGATCTCCATTCCGCCGATGTACAGCTCCCATCTTTCGGCAACCGCAGGGATGTCAGGCTTGAGCCGCGCCAGCGCAGCAGCCGGTGCGGGATAATCTTTTAATATGCAGGGACGCTCGCACGGCAGTGCCGGTTCAACCTTTTCCATCAGATCGTGTTCAAAACGCTGTTCATCCCAGCATGCGACCGGGTCCCATCCGGCAAATTCTCTGAAAGCCCACCCGACTTCCCATAGATTCCATTCGCAGTCAAGCATAACTCTGTGTTTACCGTAATTGAATGTCGTGGACCCGAGAGTCGTATTGAAAACATGCAGCAGCAAATTTTTAGTTTCAGCCAGAATCTCCATGTAGTCGCTGTTCACACGGTACCACTCCAGCATGGTGAATTCCGGATTGTGCCGAGCACCGCACTCGTTGCGCCGGAAGCAGGAGCCCAGCTGAAAGATCGGTGCCAGACCTTGTGCCAGCAGGCGTTTCATGTGCAACTCGGGCGAGGTCCTTAACCAGCCGCTTTCGGAACGTGGAGCGTCAATGTGGGTTTCCAAAGCTGGCACCGCTATGCGGACTGGCGTTTCAACCTCAATGTAGTCATTACTGTAAAAGAAGTCACGAGTTGCTCGCAATACCCGGCTGCGCAACTCTATGTTACGGTGAAGACCGCCATCAGTAGACCTTTTCATACTCACCGCTGGAAATCTTTTTCAGTTTTGTGAAACCGGCGTTTTTAGCACGGTCATCAAGCATTGATTTCGATCTTCCAATCGCCGGGGCACTGATCAACTTAATCACCGGTTGACCGCACTGCGGGCATTTCTCCAGATGAGGGTCCTTGAATGACTGCACAATTTCGAATCCTTTACGGCAGTATTCGCATGACTTTTCAGGTTGCTTGGCTTGATAATCATAAATTGGCATGTTCGGGTTCTCCAGATAAATCAAATTTCATTGTAGCTATCTTTCAGCAACAAAGCAAACATCTTGTGACTGCCCCAATGCAGGCGGGCGTGATTCAATTTAGTTCAAAAGCGAGTGAATGGTCTCATTCGGCAGGCTAAAGCCTGAATTACAAACATTGTTAAGCCCGTCTTTATTGTGCTGTTGGGGAGAATGTCGTGCCGCTTGGCCTAAATTAAATCGCACCCATGCAGCCCGGCACCGATTTGCAGATGCTTGCTGTGAGAGGATCAGATTGCAGTCATCCGCGTACCAGCGGCTCCAGATCAAGCAAAACTTTGGCATAACCCATTTTTTTGAGTGATGCGACTATGCGGACACGTATCGCAGCATTCTGCAGTACATTAAAATCATCTTGCGCGAGTTCGAGATAGGCACGATTGCCATGATCGCGCAAACGTAACTGTTTAAATCCCGTGTCTCGCAAAAACTGCTCGGCCTGCTCAATTCTGGCCAGTACATCGCGGGTTATGCAGTGACCCGGGGGTATCCGTGTGGACAGACAGGCCAGGGCCGGTTTGTCTGCAGTCGGCAACCCAAGTGAATGTGACAAGCTGCGGATTTCCGCTTTGGTTAGACCCACATGTTCCAATGGACTTTGAATGCTCAGTTCCGCGACCGCTCGGCGTCCAGGCCGCTCCTCATGAAGATCATCGTAGTTGCTGCCGTCCAGCAGTATAGTGTAACCACGCATACGCGCCTCAGCACGAAGGCGTCCTAAAATAATCTTTTTGCAGATATAACAGCGATTGTGCGGGTTGGCGGCATAAGCGGGATCGTCAATCTCACAGGTTTGAATCTCAATCAACTGCGCCCGGCACAGAGCAGCCATTTTCCGCGCAGAGGTGAGTTCGGAGCGCGGTAATGAGGGAGTGTCGGCCAGCAGCGCTATCACATTTTCAGAGCCAAGCAGATCGGTTGCGATCTTGAGCAGCAGACAGCTGTCAACGCCACCGGAGAAGCAGATAGCAACACGTTTGAATTCAGCAAACAGAGTTTGAAGTTTACGCAGTTTGTTATCAGCTCTCATATCATACTATGCAGTTGTCGATCAGACGCGTTTTGCCGCAGTAAACCGCCGCCATCATCACATTGCCCATTTCAACATCGTTGACAGCTACAAGTGTTTCGCTATCCACAATCTCAACGTAATCAATTTTAAGTTCCTCAGCTACAAGTAGTTCGCAGATGCTTTGTTTCAGCACCGAAGCCCGGTTTTCGCCCGCGAAAAAAAGTTCGTGCGCCTGTTGCAGTGATCTGTTGAGCGTCAGTGCCCGCTGGTGCTCATCCGGTGAAAGATAAATGTTACGTGAGCTCAGGGCCAGACCGTCACGGTCACGCATAATCGGGAGCACCCTGATGTCAATTGCAAAGTTCAGGTCGCAGACCATACGCCTTATGATTGCTGCTTGCTGATAATCTTTTTGACCGAAAAAAGCCTCATGTGGTTGAACGATATTGAAGAGTTTGGCTACCACTGTGCACACACCGGAGAAATGATTCGGACGCGAAGCTCCGCAGAGGTTGAGGGCAAGCCGTTTTTCCATCACATATACACTGGCATCCTGTGCATACATAGCGTCAATTTCCGGCATGAAAACGACATCGACACCATGTTCTTCGCACATGGCCAAATCTCCATTGTTGTCGCGGGGATATCGCACGAAATCTTCGTTAGGGCCGAATTGAGTCGGGTTGACAAAAATACTCACTACCGTGATATCGCACTCCCGCATTGCCGTTTTAATCAGAGATAGGTGTCCGTCGTGCAGGTATCCCATTGTGGGAACCAATCCGATGATCTGTCCGGCAACGCGCTGCTCCAGTGCCCAGCGCTGCATAGTTTCGGGATCTTTGAATATGTGCATATGTGCTGCCTCCAAAATTTCTCGACATTATCAAGTGTCAGCTGCAATTAGATCACAGCTCATATCGTCCACAGTTAAAAAAAGATTATCCTAAAAACGGCAGTTGCCATTTTGTCGTAGACGCAAGGCGCACGGTTTTCAGCTATAGTGACTATGCTGGAAACCGTACAACGCCGCAGATGCCGTAAATAGGATAACGTCTTGTCATCCCGATGATAGAT
>CAYOQJ010000045.1:0-6496 GCA_964406095.1 uncultured Lentisphaeraceae bacterium | reverse complement strand
CCCACCTGTCTTTTGAATGCCTCACTATACTTGATGTTGTCTGCCATTTCGACCTCCTTTTTGATCTGTCATGGTGACAACTTATATCAGGACGTGACCGGATTATCACCTCCCTCCACCCTTCTTACCCTTCTTCGCCCTGATAAGCGCCCTGGCCTCCTTCGCTACGGTATCCAGCTCCTCCACCGAAAGCCCCTCAAGAGACGCCACCACAGCGTCCACGTGCCCGCCCAGTGCCCTAAGCTGCGGTGTGACCGAAGGGCAATCAATACTGCGGGTCACGTCGGGAAGCACCGCGACGGCGTTCTGGGCGGCCTCAAGCCCGATATGGGTGTAATGGGCTGTCATCGCAGGTGATCCGTGCCCGACCAGTGACTGCACCACCGAATGCGACACCCCTCCTTCCGCGCATAACGAAACAAACGTATGCCTTAATGAGTGAAAGCCGCATACAGCCACCCCTCGTTTACCGTCCAGCTTTTCCGTGGTTTCAATACCGACTGAATTAAAGAGCTTAGCTACATCCCTTGATAGAGCCCCTTTAATATTATAACGTTCAGCCAGCCCCGGCATTACATAGCCGCTGCGTTTACTCCTGGGTGTCTCACTTAACATTTCATGCAATGTCTGGTGAATCGGCACCGTCACCGTCTTACCCGCACGTCGCCGGGTTTTAACAGGAACAACTGATATTTTGCCGCGTACCAGATCAACGCCGGACCACTTCAGACATGCTGCATCAACAAGCCTGAAACCGCAGTATAGGCCGATTGCGATCAAAAGTCTCATCTCACCTTCAGCTGCCTCACATACCCGGCCGAGTTCATCGACAGTCAGCTCCCGCCGTGATTTCGACACAGACCGTTTACGTGATATCTCTGTCCATGGATTTTCATCCAGCTTAGCTTTCTTTTTAAGAACCTTCCATACCAGAGTCAGAAGATTGAGGTGCTTATTGAATGTTGAAGCAGCTACTTTATTCTGCAGTTGTGCCGCATACTCATCAGCATGATCCTGCGTTACATACCGGAGCTCCTTAACATCAGGGTATTTAATCTCCATCCACTTAGCGAAGGCCTCGTACTGGAATTCGTACTGGCGGAGCGTGGTATCACCCGTATCGGGCCGGTTAGGCTGCCTCAGATAAGAGCCCCATCCCTCATGAATAGTAGTAGCCGGGGTTTCATCATCGTATTTTTGAGCTTCAGCTCTGTGACCTTCAATTCTTGCCGCCATCGCCTGAAGAGTTTCAGCTTCATTACCTAAGCGGAACGGCGCTGTGAACTCGGCAAGCTTTGCTTCCGCCTCCTGTCTGTTACCGGTGCCGGTGCTCTTTGAGAAAGGTTTTCCGTTTACCACCCAACGTGCATGGTAGATTTTTCCACGCTTAATCAAGGTACCGTTGCCCTTGCTTCTGTTATGTATTTTATTAGCCATATTTAAAAATTCCTCGTGTTTCCACCTGTTATATCGAGATACCGAATATCCTCCATTAATTAAATTAATTATATACAATAAGTATACAGAGGTCAATGATAGTACTGATTTTATTGGGTGTAATGCAGACTCAAAATCTGCCGTCTTCACGGACGTGAGGGTTCGAGTCCCTCCTCTGGCACCAGCAACGTGATTTCTACCAAGACAATAAAATACAAGCATTGCGCACTTGAACGACGCAAAAAAATCACAATTCATCCTCTCTATACTCTGGTGGCTCTTTTCAGACAACCGCGTTCAGATGCCGCTATCAAGTTGAACATCGTCGCATTTTATGTTTAAATAAGCTTGCTGTTTATTTGCAAGCTCCTTTGAATCAATTTAAAATTGAGGAATAGTTATGTTTTTCAGGGTGTATTTCTGCATCTGGCTGACAATGTTCACATGTGCGGCGGCTGTTAAAGGTTCAGTGTTGCCGAAACTTTCGGTTGCTCTCGGCAAACACAACCAAGGCAGAGGTCTGGTCATCCCCTCCGGCGGTGACGGTCGGAACGAGGTTG
The DNA here is from genome assembly GCA_964406095.1 of uncultured Lentisphaeraceae bacterium. Classification (GTDB taxonomy): domain Bacteria; phylum Verrucomicrobiota; class Kiritimatiellia; order RFP12; family UBA1067; genus M55B167. The sequence continues at coordinate 4,499 of CAYOQJ010000045.1, read as the reverse complement.
CGGTGGTTGACAACCAGACGGTGCGCCGTGTAACGAAAGATTCCGGTTATCTATACGTCAGAATTGATCACGATAGCTACAAGCAGGGTCCGGTTGATCTCTACGTCTCAGCGGAGGTTTATGACGACGACCTGAAGCGGATAAATCTGACGTTTGATCAGTTCAGTCATGATCTAGGACGTAATACAAAATACACCGCCGCGGAGCAGGCGTACTTTCTGACCGGTGGTCGGTGCTGGCGCACCCTGCACTTTTTTCTGCCCAACGTGCGTCTCGGACATGGCCAGAACCACAATGCCGACTTCCGTTTTGCCGCTCCCGGACTGGCCTTCCGCAAAATCATAGTTGGCCCTCAACCTCCCGTTGATTTTAATGAGCAGGGCGGTATCGATCAGCAGACTCTGAAAAACATTGCCGTGCATCGCAAGCCGGGCATGGAGTTGACTTTCGGCAGTGACGCTACCCCGGCTGAAGCCGCAATGTTTCGTGCGCTCTCAGCCACCAGCGTCGAAAGTTACGTGCATTGGGCGGGAGTTGAGCCGGAGCGAGGACGCTGGGATTGGAGCAAGTGGGATCAGCAGGTTAAAATTCTGCGCCGGGCCGATCTGCAGTGGGTTCCCTTTCTGATTGCCGGTCCGGCTTACGCCACCCCCCTCTGGTTTCAGAACAGCTCCGAATCAGCGGTTTTCAAGTGTCTGGAACACAACACCGAAAGTAAAGTTCAGAGCCTCTTCAATCCCGCTCTGCCCGCGCAAGTGGAGCGCTTTGTTCGGGCGTTCGCAGAACGCTACCGTGACACCGACATAATCGAATCGCTACTGCTGGGCGTAACCGGGATTTACGGCGAGAGTATCTATCCAGCCGGCCCTCAGGGTGGCTGGACCACCCGACTGACAGGCGAGTACCACAACCACCGCGGTTGGTGGGCCGGCGATCGTCATGCCATAAACTCTTTTCGTACAGCCATGCGCAAGGAATACCAAAAACTACGCCATCTCAATTCCGCCTGGAGCACAACTTATATATCTTTCGATGAGGTCACAACATTTCTGCCCGAAGATGCTCCCAACCTCAGAGCACGCGCCGATTTCACCGAGTGGTATCAGCAAGCCATGACCGACTGGTCGGTTTTCTGGGTCAAAACGGTGCGTGACGCTTTTCCCGATACTCCGATTTATCTCTGCACCGGCGGTGCCGGTGACCCGATGCTGGGAGCCGACTTCACCGCCCAGACAGCGGAAATCGCACGCTATGGGGCCGGTATACGTATCACCAATGAGAGCAGCGACTACGCACATAACTTTTCGCATACGCACGAAGTTGCCACTGCCACCAGACACTATGGATCATTCTGCGGTTTTGAACCGGCCGCCAAAATCAACGCCGTCGGCATAGTGGCACGTATCTACAACGCCACCGCCTCGGGCGCACGGCAGTTACACGACTACACCGCCAACACATTCGACAAAGGGTTGAACTCTTTTCAAAATTTTCGTACAAATGTCCACCGTCTGATACCACGCAAACCAATCCTTTCCACGGCAATTTATCTCTCCCGTGAAAGCTGGGCTATCAACAACAACGCGCCCAGCAACTGTTATAAACTATCACGCACTCTGCGGGATGTAACCGATTTCGATTATGTAACCCGGCGTTCGCTGACTGACGGACACCTCAGCGGCTATAAAACTCTGGTGCTCACCCACTCACCGGTGCTGGAGCCGCAGAGTGCCGAGGCAATGGAAAAGTGGATTCGCAAAGGCGGTCATCTGATCGCCGCTACCATGCCAGGCGAAACACTGGGTGGCACTTTGTACAACCATCAGAATTGGCGCACACGTCTGTTTTCAGAGTCTCGACCCGTAGCTCCGATCATGCACCCTGTGATCAAAAGCACCATCCCTGAACACTGGCAATTGCAAATAGGCAGTGAAAATGATGAAGAATGGCTTTTCGGAGAGTGGAGTCATCGGGAAAAGGGAGGCGAATGGAAAGAGCATAAAAATGCAACCATGCGTTGGAGCGGAGCACATCCGGGGGTGTTGCTTCCGGTGTTACCCTCAACTGAGCACACCGTGCGATTGGCTCTCTCGGTGCCGCCGCAAGCACTGCCTGCCGATGGCGTTGCAGTACGAGTCAACTCCAGCCCCGTTGGACACATCAACAAGAGTGGGAGGCAACAGTGCGACTTTACGATTCCCGCCACGATCATCGGCAACCGGAGCATTGCCAAACTGGAGCTGATAACTAAAAGCTGGCGGCCTTCGGAGATTGACAGCCAAAGCAGTGATCAGCGCGATCTGGGTGTGTCGGTTCATCGGGTTGAAAGCTGGCGTGCGGGTGCACAGAACAAAGCTGTCAGCAATGCAGAGCTGGCCTTTGAACCGAATCAGAAGGCACTAGGAGCGTTGCAGCGCAGAATCGGCAGAGGCAAGACCACCTTCCTGCCGGAGCTCGCTGCGGATGAACGACTGATTGCAGCACTGGCCGCTGCGGATTATGACGGACGAATTGATCGACGTTATGCAACTCGTACTGAAAATGGTATTCTCTGGCTTGATGCCCGTGAAGCCCGTATCTTTCAGGTGGCACCTCCTGATCTTACAATCGGAGATTGAGCCGTAGCCGGGTGTAATGGTTCGCACACCGACTTGGGTCTTGAAAACGACGCTCTAGTTCAGCGTCACACCGCAAAACAGAAACATGAAAGAACAATCTTCAGAGATGCGTAAAATTCCACGCAGAGTATGGCTTGAGATCAGCCGTGAAGCCTTGACTACCAACTACCGTGCCGTCTGCGCACGGGTTGAACCTGCTGAGGTTATGCCGGTATTGAAAGCCAATTCATACGGACTCGGCGTTCTGCCTGTCGCCAAGGTTCTGCGTGATGCGGGAGCAATGCGTTTCGGAGTGGCCGAACCTTACGAGGCCATCCAGCTTCTTCCTTTGGAACGTTCGGTTCATATTCTCAGTAGCATTCTACCGGAAGAAATTGAAGCAATGATTGAAGCTGGCATCATAATTCCTGTCACCAGCCTGGACGGAGCGCAACTGATCAGCCGAACGGCGGAGAAGCTACATAAATTCGCCAGTGTCCACTTCAAAGTTGACACCGGCATGGGTCGTCTGGGCATCCTGTGTGATGATGCCTTCTCTGTGATCACAACAGCCTGCGAGCTGCCGGGAGTGATCTGCGAAGGCATTTTCTCGCACTTTCCCCTGGCCTACGACCGCGAATCGCCGATGACAACCGCACAAATCGAAAAATTCAAAGCATTGCTTGCCCGTCTCTCTCAATTTGGCATTCACTTCAAATATGTGCACATTGCCAACAGCGATGCCGTCAACAACTTCCCAGACTCTTATCGTTCACCTTTCAATCTGGTGCGTATCGGCATCAATCTGCATGGAGCTTTCGATGCCCAGGGTGATCGTTCACTGGATATTCAGCCGGTACTCACACTAAAAACGCGTCTAACTGCCGTGCGCGAGCTACCATCCGGTAGCTCGATAGGCTATGGCCACACCTATAAGTTGAAGCGTAAAAGTCTTGTTGGAACTATCTCGGCGGGATATGCGGATGGGCTGCCGCTTTCACTCTCGAACCGGGGCAATGTGATTATCCGCGATCGTCTCTGTCCGATTATCGGACGTGTTTCGATGGACTACACCAATGTACTGCTCAACGATACAACCGATGCTCAGGTCGGTGATGATGTGACCTGTCTGGGAGCAACCGAATCGCAGTGCATCACGATTGAATCCTGGGCGCAACTGAAGAACACCCACCCCTATGAAATAATCTGTTCTTTTGGCAACCGCGTTGAGCGTCGCTACATCTGAGAAATCACAGAGATGAGTTGGATGGAGCGTGAAAAATTCATCTTCAACTTGAATCAAGTGACTCCAAAAATAAACTCGCGCATTCGCGGTCAAGTCCTGATTTAAAGTTGTACTTTTTTGTTAATTTTTCATTGTTTTTTTTGCGTTCATATTGAAGCAGTTTTTGACCCTACCTCACCCTCTCCAGAGGGGGTGCTTTTTTTTCATGAAGGCGATTAAGACTAAAAAAACAGTTGAAAGGGGTTAAGGGGTTTGAAGATGGGCACGCATTTTCTGTTGCGAAGTCCGCCCCAAATAAAAATATTGAAATCATGTCAATCATGAAAAACGTGGCGTAGCGGAGTAGGGCCATCCGTGTGGTGGCAGTGACCGCAGGGAGCGGCAATCGTGTCTAAAATTATTTTCTCTCAAAATTTATTGTCTCCGCGGGAAAATGCCCGCCGAGAACCTGTCTGCCGACAGGCAGGCGTCGGACTCCAAGCATTTTCAATTTGGTCGCATTGCGTTACCCGCAAAACTCACAACGGCCGCAAAGCCAGGTTGCGCATGGAGTCAGATCATCACCCACCTGTCTTTTGAATGCCTCACTATACTTGATGTTGTCTGCCATTTCGACCTCCTTTTTGATCTGTCATGGTGACAACTTATATCAGGAC
>CAYOQJ010000044.1:0-16772 GCA_964406095.1 uncultured Lentisphaeraceae bacterium | reverse complement strand
GGGCTTCGCGAGGGAGGTGACTGACAGGGTTCTGGATGAGGGCGGGGAGTTGTCCGTGACGCAGCTTCTGCACTGCCGCGTGCGCTATCTGACGGACGGCGTGATCATCGGAGGGAAGGATTTCGTTGATAAAATGCTGGACGAGCACGGTCAGTTCAGCGCGCTGCGGAAAAAGCGCGGAGCGCGGCCGCTGAAAAACGATGCGTGCGGGTGGAACGGGCTTTGCGCGGCGGGAGAGCTGCGGTCGGTGTCTGTGAGCTGAAGCGAGGCATGGAACGGTGAGACTATTTCGTAAATATTCTTACGGACAGAATGCGGTTTATGAGCTTTTGCGGACCATCGGATAAGGCATGGTTCCGGGCGTGTATCCGTGTCCACGAACGGGGAGGCAACGGCTTAGGAAATTATTTAAAGCCTGTCCCTAATTTTTCTAATTTTTAATTCAGGCGGTAATCCTCGTAATTTTTACTGTTTAAAACAGGAAAAATTATGCGCGGAAACAATTAAATCACCAATTGTTTTGTCTGAAGGGCCTAATGTCGAATTAACGAATCAATAAATATGTTCCGCATGGGGTGGCACTCAGATAACCGTCTTTAGTTAATCGTAGTTTTCTGTCGCAGATCGATACAATAGAGTCAAGTTGCGCTGCGCTCAGAGCGGTGTTGTCCGTGCCGAAGCGCACAGTTTTTTCGATCAGTGTGTTGGTTAGGTTCAGAGTGCCGCTCCATGAGACGGCACTGCTGTCGGTAAAGGAGAGCAAGCCTGAACTAAGAACCAGTGTGCCGCCGGCGTTGCCGACTGTCAGAGTGCCGCAATTGTTTGTACAAGCACCCATGGCCAGTGTTCCCCCGTCGAGTATAATGTCGTTGTCGATATTCATCGAACCGTTACCGTCGAGTGCCAGAGTTCCCTGTTCGATTGTATAAACTCCCAGATGAGTGTTTTCTCCGGAGATACTAAGCATGCCGGCACCGGTTTTGACAATCGGCATCCATGCGAGGTTCAGGTTAGGAAAATCGCGGATAACACCTGCAATAGTAAGATCTGGGGCTTGACTGTCTGTTACGTCGGCGATGTTGAATGTAAGCGGGGTGTACCCCTCTAGTTTCAACAGTGAAATGCCAGCCGGTATGGAGCAGGCATTTGTGCCGACAACGTTGATTGTGGGGGTGGCAACAAATCCCATGCGAATCGGGTAACCCGTAACCGCGGCGCCGTTCATCAAGGTCAGATTATTCAGATAATTGCAATTATCACCATTTACGGCTGTGATGCTGTTGAGTGTGCCTCCGTTGATGGTGACTGGACGGTCGGTACCGGTATTGAATTGCTGTGCGAGCGTTAACAGACCTCCATTAACCTCAATGGGATTGTTTCCCCCAACTGTATTGAACTTTGATGTAAATCCCTTCACATTTAGGATTAGCTCGCCATTTTTATTAATAATAATGCCCTCGGCTTCAGGGAGCGATCTGGAGGATCCATTGATTTCTACTATTCCGCCGGAAGTGATTTCGGTACCTCCGGCATAACTGTTGGTGCCGGAACCATCCAGAATCAACCTGGATGTTTCGCATGAATGCAGTGTCAGTGATTTAACTCCATAATTAATGACGTTATCTGAAGTTGCGATTACCGCTCCTTTTCCGCCAAGATCAAAATTGAAACCTAAATCATGCGCTTCGATGTACTTTGCATAAACTGCCTTTGCTGCAATATCGGCACCGCTCTGCTCCAGTTCCACCTTGACACATTTGGTATAACGCCCATTAATAATCTGAAACTGGACGGTTGCATAGGTGCCGTTATTATCAAAAAAGAATCCATCGGCTGTTCCGGTAATCATTGATTTCCCACCCATATATGCAGTGGCGTTCTGGAAATGCGATAACGTCGCATTGGTAATGATGACAGTCGAGATGGTCTGCACATAACCGGGCTGAGAATTGCGGGCAAGATGGGTGCCCTGCGAGGCAAAGCCTTTAATCAATGAACCGCCGCCCGATATTGAACCTGCCAGTGTCTGACGTTCCGATCCATTAAAAATCAAATCACCGGAGTTCATAATGTCGCCTGAATAATATCCGTCACCAAGTACGGCCTGTTCATTCATTTCCACGCAGCCCATTCCAAGAATCATGTTCCCTGAAAATGTGTTGCGCCCGGTAAGACTGAGCACGGATTTGTCGGTGTTGTAGTCAAGCTGCAACTGCGCAAGCCCGTATCCGCTTTCCGCAAAGCTTGTTGCGATGCTAGTCGAGGTTCCTCCGGTGTCAAAGTTAAAACCGATCACATTGCTGAATTTACTGCTGTAGTATTTCGCATAAACCGCTCTGGCGGTGATATTCTCACCAATTTGCATCAATTCAACTTTGACACATTTGGTGAAATTGTTGTCATAAATTTGAAACTGGCAGTTGGCTGTTGTACCGTCATTCTCGAAAAAACAGAGTGTTCCGGGCGCATTTACATCAAATATGTTGCCACCGCCAAAGTTTGCGGAAGCACTGGCCACATTTCGCAAAGTTGCTTTTGAAAAAGCTACGGCAGCACTTTCTGTCAGAAATCCTTCGTAAACTCCTGTTTCAGGAAGCAGAAAAAGCTCAGCGCAGCCATAGCCATAGTTTCCCGAAGCGTAGGAGGTTGCGATTGACATTCCTGTTCCGCCGCCCGTGTCGAAATCATATCCGAGTTGATTGCCGCTGATATACTTGGCATACCTAACTCTGGCGTATATGTCGGGGCCGATTTGGGTAAGTTCCAGCGCAACGCATTTTGTGTTGCCGTTTTCATAAATCTGTAACTGGAAAGTGGCGTTGGTTGTGTTGTGGACAAAATGAAAGACATCCGCCGCTTTCGGTTGATTGAAGTTAATTGAGGTTCCTCCTAAAATGCCGTCTACTCCGGCAAAATGCGCGAGTTTTAGGCTGGGAAATATCTTAACTTGATTTCCGGGGATAAAGCTGCCATGCCAGGCTGCGCCTGCCTTGTGAATTCCGTTGGTGCCGGTCAAGGCGGAACCGATAGTGTTGGTCCCGTTGTGGATTGCGATAGTTGAGAAGGGATTCGCCAGTTCTAGCGCGCCTTCGTTGATGGTGATGGCACCCGAGGCTTTTCCAAAGATCATGGTGTTGAACGCTTGATTGGTGCCATTGACCGTGATAGTACCGGTGGCAAGTCCGTCATTCAAAGTGCCGAAGTATAGCACATCGTTAGCGGTGGTGTTGGTCACAGTTGTCTCGGATGTTCCAAGTTCATCGGCGCTCCAGTTGCCGTCAATGCCCCAAGTGCCTCCGGCTGTACCGAACCCCGCGACAGAATCGTTGCTATCCCAGTAGTTTGTTGTGCCGTAAATGCTGAAGGTCACGGCAATTGAGGTTGTGATTGCGACAAATGTTTTTTGAAAATTCTTCATTACAACTCCTTTTTTGTCATATTTGAATATCTGATCAAATCATTGGTTATGCATACTCAATTTTACTGGTGCGCCGCTGCGGTAGCACTCCTGGGCGGCGAAAACGATCGCATGTGTTTTGATCGCGTCAGCCAGGTTGCAGTGCGATTCCACATTGTTGAGGATGCAATCGACAAAGTGATCCATCTCGCCTTGGAAGGGGTGGTGCGCAACGTCGGCACTGTCGGGAGGGATGGTATTAAACTCGACCCAATCCTTCTGATCAGGATAGCGATGCGACCAAATCCGGTTGGCTTTTGCGGAACCTCTGTCGCCGAAAATTTCGATGGGGAAACGATAGGGTTGAATACACTCAAAATTGACAGAAACTTTGCCGAGAACTCCATTCGAAAATTTTACCAGAATCATTTCAACGCCGGCGTATTCAAGGGGTTCTCCCTCGTGCCAGTTATTTTTCAGCGGGTTGTACTGAGTGGTGGAGTGTCCGCGTTTACCGCCCTCATAGGCGAAAATTTCGATGGGATCAGCAGCTTCGAATTCACCCTGGGCGGCAAACCAGCGCAGCGAGTCAACAGCGTGACAGCCTGCCACCAGCATGGCGCTTACGCCACGTTCACGAGTGCGTCCGTCGCGATAGCCGCCCCACCAGTCGCCGCTGTAGCTCTGATAATCGGTTTCTACACAGTAGATTTCACCGAAATAATCATTGGCGCTCATTTTTTTAAGTTCTTTGAACATCGGGTTCCAACGCAGCACAAAACTGACAACGCTTTTGACTCCGGCGCTGCGCACCGCGCTCTGCATCCGGCGCAGCTCGTCCATGCTTTGCGCCGCCGGTTTCTCAATGACGACATGTTTACCCGCACGCGCGGCGGCAATGACATTGGCCGCATGCGCATGCTGAGGGGTACAAACCGAAACGATATCAATGCCGGGTTGTTTCAGCGCATCGTCCAAGCTGTCAAAACAGGGAACATCCAGTTCAAACTCGGCAGCGCGTCTGCGCGCGTTTTCAAGCTTGATGTCGGAGATTGCGCGAATCTCCACATCAGGGTTATTTTTGAAAGCGCTGATATGTTGAGTGGAAACCCAACCGGCACCGTTGATAAGCACTCCTAGTTTGCGCATAAGACAACTCCTGTGGTTTAATTTTATGAATTTATCCAGATCGGACTTGACCAGGCCTGTTCGCCATCGGTCTGAGTTACACGAACATAGTAAATGCCGCGTTGGTTGAAGGCATCATCCTGCCACGACAGTGTGGACTGGTCATTGGCTGCTGTTTTTTCCACGAAAGGCTCCGTCCATGTTTTGCCGTCGTATCGGCAGAGGGTCACTTCGGAGAGCTGAGCTGTGCCGCCGACCTCGATTTTAAAGGCTGGTTTGCTGCCGGCATCCAGCTCGATCTGAGATCCCATTGGATGTTCATTGCAACTGAAAAACAGAACTATGCGGGCACCCGATGTTCCATAGGTGTTACGCGCTCGCATGCCTTCATAAAGTGCCTGTCGGGTTAATTCTTCTGAGTAGGTTGCCTGCAGACCGGCGGTTTGAAACTGACAGCTCTCCCAGCCGCCCTGCGGCCAACGTTCACCCGGCTGCTTGCAGAGGTGCCCCATTGTGAGACGATGCATGTCTGAACCGGCCACAACACCAAGCCTAAGTCCCTTGGCCAGGTTGGTACGCAGGCGGTTTTCCCGCTGCTGGCGAGAAAATTTATGGCAGGAGTAGATTTCATCAAGCAAGAGCATGGAATCATCGATTCCCTCGGAGTAACTCGTATGGCAGTGCGCTATGGCGAAGGCGGTTTGTTTGAGATTTTTCAGTTTGCTCATAAATTCCGCTTCGTTGATTGCTCCGACACGAAAGGGTGGGTCATCGGTCGGCGTGCCCTGCTTGCGCATACGCGCTTCTCCCCAGATGAGAACGGTTTCATCCTCTGCAAGAAAGTAGGCGTTGCAATGTCCCTGTTGTGCCCACTCATATCCGGGGAATGTCACAAACTCACCGGGTTTATTGGCTTTGGAGGTCTCATTAAGGTAGCGTTGCCAGGCGGATGCGCAGCCGAAGTATTCCGCATGACAGGAAACAGCGCCGAAATCGAGTCCGGCGATATTGGGAGCATAGTGAAAATGTTCGTGAATATCATTTGTCGCATCGCAGTCCAATGTGTGGGTGTGCATGTCGCCGAAGTACAGGCGCATAGCGGGAGCGGTCTCTGATACAACTACATAATTTGAATATCCGGTAAGCTTGCCGCTGGATGCGTTGATTTTAAACCAGCCTGCTTGCGTAGCCATACAGCCGTTGACGCTTTTAAAACCGCGGTCGCTACGATCAAAACTAATGCTGTCGGGCAATGTGATGGTCTTGTCGGTGTTGAGCTTGACTGCTCCTTCAAAATCTTCAGCAGGATTGCCATATTCATCAATGGCGGCGATTTTTAATGTGAATGGCTGATTGACGGTTTGCAGAGGCTGGCAAGTTACATGAAAGCCTGCGGCGTTGTGCCCTTTCACCCTTATCCGTGGCAGGTGGTCAAACTCACCCTTTTTGATGGGTAGGTCTCTGTCAAGTTTGGGTAACTTTGAAAAGATGAACGGCATAAAGAGATAATTCATCGCATATGGAGGGGCACTGACATCATGCCAGGTAAGCGTGATAACATCGCCGGCCTTGAGGTCTTTGTTCGTTTTAACTTCGAGCACAGCGCGTTTACGCTCTCGCATGGCTTTGATAAAAGCTGCCGGGTTTAAGTTTCCCCTGCTAGGCAGCGGCTCGCCGGTCAGCACATTAAGCCTCGCATCCCGTTGGCTGCATGATGCAGTGACTCTTCCGGTTCCGGTGTGGGCTGTGTGCCAGGGTTGGCGGCATCCATTCCAGAAATGGCTTGGAAAAGTGAATTGCCAAAGATCTAAATAAGAACCATTGACGATTCCTAATGAATCGGTGGAGGACAGTCCGGTTTTGCCGAGTTTAATTGTGAAGGTGTAGGTCGCAGGTCTGTCACGCCACCCTTCCGAAGGAGAAATACTAATCTCGGAGTCTTCGCCGAGTAGCGCATTGTTGCGGTAAATTTTTGTGGACTTCATACCGTAAGCTACGTTCATAGCCAGTGGGTGGAGCATCATGGCGCATCCGCTGGCTTTCAGAAAACGACGACGGGTGAGCGATGACTCTGCCTTTCTTTCGGTGACTTGCATCTTCTTTCCCTCCATAACACTCTCTTTTTTCGAGTAGTTTTATTAATAATTCAATTCAGTACTTTGTTTATCCGTTCTGCTAGATTTGCCATGGACTTCGCATCGAGCATAGCAGCAGTTTGTTAGCCTCGGGGTCATCAGGGAAAATCTCGTGCTGCGGATCCCACTTGAGTTTACGTCCTAGCTGACAGGCGATGCCGCCAAGCAGTGCGCTTGATGTCGCACGGTGGGCAATCTCGGGCGGCGTAATGGTCTCAGCCCTTGTTTTCACGCAGTCGAAGAAATTCTGCGCATGATCAGGGCTGCGGTAGAGATGGATTTCACCGGGAGCAATCACCTCTTTCAGCAGCGAGGCTGGTTCGGCCTCAATTCCACCACGAGTGAAAATCCAGCCCTTTTCACCTATAAACTTGACACCGTGACGGTTTTTGCCGGTGTCGGTCATTACAATCCGAACTCCGTTGGCATACTCGTAGGTGATATCAAAGGTAAGAACTGTATCGAACAAACCGTCCTGCGGATAGATGCCTTTGCCTTCGATTGAGACCGGTCCACTGCGTTCCATGCCGATAGCCCACTGGGCGATGTCAAGATCGTGCACTCCGAAACCGGCGATCCATCCAGCCTTGCTGTAGTCTGAGATAAAGTACCAGCCACGCAGACCAATCTTCGGAATCGCGCCGATTTTAACAGATGAGTAGGGGGTGACCGGTGCCGGACCGAGCCACATGTCATAATCCAATCCTTCAGGAACTTGTTCAGATGAGGGCCAGCCAAAGGCGTGTCCGGCAGGAGAGCCGATACGGATCTCCTTTAGTTTGCCGATGCGTCCGTTGCGTACCAATTCGCATGCATGACGCACACCACTTGTGGAATGAAGCTGTGTGCCGTGCTGGAAGACGGTGCCGTAGCGCAGGGCGTTGTCGACCAGAGCACGACCTTCGCTGATAGTGTTACTCAGCGGTTTTTCGCAGTAAACATCCTTGCCGGCACGCATGGCGGCAATGGACATCGGCACATGCCAGTGGTCGGGCGCAGCGATGGCTACGGTGTCGATATCCCTGCGTTCAAGCAGATCGCGGAAATCAACAAAAACATCCTTGGATGTCAGATTCAGCGATTTGCGATAATTTTCCCTTTTTGCCGTCTGCACATCACATACGGCGATACCCTGAACGCCGTTACAGCGCTTCATGGCACTCCAGACTCCACTCATTCGCCCGCCCACACCGATCAATCCGACTGTAATCCGGTTTGAGGGTGCAATTGAGCCATCTTTGCCCAGGGCACTCGCCGGGATAATCGCAGGCATCGTCAGCGCCGATGCCGTAACTTTTAAGAATTTTCGTCTGTTCATAATGATCTCTCCTGAACTATGAAGTGGTGACCTAATGACCTGTTAACATGGCTCGTGCGGCACGGCGACTCCCGCCTGAATGCTGCATCTGTAAAATACGTTCTGCATCCTATATTTTTCTTGCCGCTAATCACATTTGCTGCGCTCCTTCATATACTTCCAGCTCTACGATATGCATGCCGGGATTCGCACTGTTTTTAAGCATGGTAACTCTGACATAACGCGCTTTGATCGCGTTCAGTTTAAAGCTGTCGCCTTTTTCTGTGGCTGGCATCGTGTTTTTACTCATATCCGCCGCTGTGCTCCATGTTGTATTATCTGATGAAGTTTCAATACGATATTGGTAGTAACGCTTGCCCTTATAGTAATTCACAACCTTTATACGGGCGAGTATCGCGATCGCGCCCAAATCTACCGTAATGGATGATGGAGAGTGTGCGCAACTCCAATAGGTGCTCAGATTGCCGTCCACCGCTAGCTCAGGTTTGAAGTTTCCCTGCCAGGGATGCGATGAGCTCACCGTTTTGCCCCGGGCTATGTTTACATTGCCGAGGTCTGTCAGGTAAGTTTCCATTTGAGCGCGAACAGTTTCATCACGAACATGCGGCAACGCTACTTTGAGAATGGGTGCCTGCGCGGTGGCAGACAACTTGTTCTTGGTCAGCCGCAACAATGCGGCGGCTGCCAGACGGTTGAGGGGATCTGCTAAAGTTTTGTCTTTCAGGATTGTAAGCAACGGCTTGACTGCCTCGCTGCCGGGCCAGTTAAGCAGAGCGCGTATGGCCAGTTCATCTGGCGTGCGACATACGAAAGAGAGGGCGGCTTCATCACCAATGGTCGGCAGTGTGGGAATCAGTGCCTCACGAGCTTTTCCGGTAATTTCAGGCTCGGCATTGATGATAGTTCCAATGTCGGCATCTTTGTTTCGGGCGCATATGCCGGCAATAGCTGATGCCGCACGTGCCTGAACTTCTTTTTCTTCTGTTATCAAGAGTTCGCGCAGTCCGGAGAGTTCCTTCGCAGTGCCGCAGATGCGCAGAGTGTCCAAGGCGATGGCTGCTTTTGCGGTATCCTTTGATGCGGCTATTCTCATCATAAGCTCGATGTATCCGGGATCGCGCCGGTCGCGGATAACCTCAAGAGCCGGAGCGGCCGTTTTCGTGTCAGCCCTCTGGGCTGCTGCGGCAAGTTCGTCGAAGATACCGTCGCCGGAGATTTGAGTGAGTGATATTTTCGCCTCAGTTGCGGTACTCTTCTTATCAGCGGCGGCGACAAGCAGCGGCTTGACTGATTTTCTGCTTCCGATAGTCCGCAGAGCTTTGGCCGCCGCCAGGCGTAATTCCTCTGATGGGTGTTCCAGTTGCGTCAGAATTTCCGGCTCAGTTTCGCGCAGACGGGATTCGCCCCAGAGCGTCATGACGATGATTTTTGATCTTTCGGGCAGGTTGTTGAACTGCTGGCGCAAAGTGGTTAACTGGCTACTGTCTATTATTTTCAGCGCAGCAGCAGCACCGTCCGCAATTTGTTTGTCAGTAGACTTGAGTGCCTGCATGAGTTCAGGAGTGACGCTCTCCGAACAGCGCGTCACGCCGATCAGCGCAGCGGTGCGCCTGCTCCCTGTTACGCGATCGTCCCGCAGGATTGATTGATAGATTTGGTGCGCAGTCTGTGTGTCCTTTTTGGTGTTGGCAAGTTTTTCAGCACAGAGAAGCTGCGCGTCAATCAGGGCCGACGAGAGAGTCGGAGTGACATTCAGTGTTTGCAGTATCTTCGCTGCGTCGGTTGTACCGATTTGGCCGAGAGCTTCTATTGCCGAGATTGCTGAAAATGCAGTTGTGTTACGGGCGTAATCAACAATAACCTCTGCGGCGGCGTAATCACGCCGCACTCCGATGGACTGGATGACCGCCGCCCTGCGGTCGTCAGGCAGGTTCGGCAGCGATTGAAGCATGGCGCGGAGCGAGGGTTCGCCGGGAACAGCGATGATCGCATCCAAAGCCTGCATCCATGAGTCCTGGTCGAGATAATCGGCGGCGACCGGCAGGCAGGCTTCGCTGCCGCAGGATTGCAACTGGCGGAAAGCCCAGCGTTGAAAGTCGCTCGATGTTTCATGCTTTTTAAGAATATTCAATATACGCTTTTCAATCTGTCTTCGCTGCTGTTTGTCGGCTGTGCGCAGGGCCTGTTCAGTGCCAGTCAGGGTTTCACGGTTCTGTCCGTATTGGTATGACACCATTTTTTCTAGTGGATCAGCCATATCACCAGCGTATTCCGCAAATAATTTCTCTGGTGGGGTTTCGAGAGAGTCGCCTTGACGGATAATAACACGGAAGGCGAGATCAAGTGGCGTGCCGGGTGTAAGTTCATAGGTCGTGCCTGCAGATGGAAATGTCGGTTGCAGCCAGGGAAGCTTTGGGAAATCCTTCCATTCGCCGGGATAAAGAGGGTTAGAGGGATGTTGCAGGATTAAAATGCCTGTTGGTTCTTTACCTGCCGGCGGTGTGCCAGTGATTTCGGCGTGCGAGCGACGTGGATACGCTCCGATGGCATCGCTGTGTTTGACAATTTTCAGGTCGGTAAAGGACGACATGCGCAGGTTGAAACCGCCATAGTGGGTTTTGCCGCGACGTGCCAGGGTGATGCCGGGCTTGATTGCTTCGAAGGAGAAAGTGAAATCGATAATCCGTAATCCATTCCGCAGGTGGTATGCAGTAATAGTTGCGAATTCACTTACGATCGCTTCGTCATCACTCCATTTCCAGACATTTTCGGCGGTGATTGTCGCGTAATCTTTATTGGCACTCTGTTTATGTATCTTTACCGGTCGGGCAAAGACACCCTGCAGGGCGTGAAGATCACGTTTTTCACTATTATATGTCACCTCAGGCCAGGCCCAATAGATGCCGCGGTGGTGGGGGTGGTCGGGTGAGAAGTCCGTGGTTAGAATTTCTCCGTTCGGACCGTAGAGCGGATGAATGTAATCGCTGCGCGGTTCGGCGTACTTTTTGCCTTTAAGTATTTCCGGAACGGGCACCGTACCGAAGTTGTAGGTCAGCACCGGTTGGCCGTTGTCTTCGATGGTGTAGCGCTGCGTCTTATCATCGACCTTGATGGCCATTTCCGCGAGAGTGATCCCTGCTGCGAGAGAGAGAATCAGTGTTATTACATTTTTTTTGTTGTCTTTCATAAAATCTTCCCACATTCTACATCCCACATTCCACATCCCACATCTCACATCTCACATTCCACATTCCACATTCCACATTCTACATCCCACATCCCACATTCTACATCCCACATTCTACATCCCACATTCCACATCCCACATCCCACAGTTATTACAGCGACTAGTCGCTGTAGTATCCCATATACCTTTCTAAAGCATCCATCAAAGCCTTGATGTTTTCGAGCGGCACGCCGGGGTAAAGTCCGTAAATCATGGTCAGTCCACCCTCTTTGGATCCGAGTTTTTCGACCTCTTCTCTTATCAGGTCATCGATCTGCCGCGGCGTTCCCTCGGGTGTCACGCACTGGCGGTCGATATCGAGGTCGATACATACTCTGCCGGCGAATTTTTCGGCGATCCAGTCGATTCCGTTTACCAGATCCTGCAGGTTGATCACTTCAACTCCTCCTTCGATCAAATCATCAGCCAGAGAACGGATATCACCGTCGGAGTGCATATGTATGATCAGTCCCTTTGCTTTCGCCATTCTCATCATGCGTTGATAGACCGGCTTGATATACTTGCGGAAAAGGTCGGGGGAGATCATAGGCCCGACCTGCATGCCGAGATCCTCAGGGTATGATATCCACTCCGCGCCCAGTTTGATGTAGCGGCTGATGACAGCGTTATTGAACTCTTCATTCATGGCGATGAGTCTGGGTAGACGGGGATCTTCATCAATCATGTCGTAGATCAGGTTTTCGAAGCCGCGGATATCGCAGAGACGCAGGAAGGTGTGTCCATGCGGCAGTACGGCTGTCACCGGCGAATCGGCGACTTTCATCTCTCTGGCTTTGGACGTCCAGTCAACGGCAATGAGTCCGTCGGTTTTCTCGGGGTCGGGGGCAAGGTACGAATCGAAACTGCTCCAATCGGTCAGCGGGTGACTGTGCACAGCACCGGTGATGCCGTCTTGCATTGTCGTCCACGTGCATCCCCAAGGATCGGTGTACGGCGCATCAGCAAGCTGAACCGGTGAAAGAGTCGGCTCGACCTTTTCCACCGCAGTGTAGCCTGGAAACAACAGCGGGTGTTCGACCATCACTTGCTGGAGTTGATCGTGAGGATAGTGAAACCAGCAAGCCGGATTGATGTGAAACTCAACCGGTATCCAATCCGGTGTTTCAAATCTGACAGCTTTGATTAAATTTTCGCCTGTTGTCATAAAGGATTCACTTTTTCTCTTATTGAAATTGTTACTATTTTAGGTCATGCAATATAGTATTGCGTTCATTATCGTATTATAGTACTATTTTAAACAAAAGATGAAAAATGTATTGATAGATCCATCAAATGAACGCAAGATCGTTGATTTCAGAAAGAGAGGTTTCCGTGATGTGTTGGTTCTCGGTCGCTACAGCTATGCGCATGCGCATGAGCCCTTACGGGAACACACCCATGGTGAAATGTTTGAAATCTGTTATCTTGATGAGGGTACACAGAAGTATGAGGTCGAAGGACGTGAGTACCTGTTGAAGGGCGGCGATGTTTTTGTTACATTCCCTAATGAGGTGCATGGGTCCGGATTATCTCCACTCGGCAGAGGAAGATTCTATTGGATGCTGATCAGTGTTCCTTCGAGGCGGGAGAGGTTTCTGAATCTTCCACCCGGTGAGGGGCAGGAACTTGTCGGAGGTCTGCTTAACATTACATGTCGTCATTTCAAAGGTGAAACGCAGCTTAAACAACATCTTGAGAATATATTCAGGATAAATGATTCGGAAAATACTGTTCTGACAGACGCTGATCTGAAGAATCATATGCTCCGTTTTCTTCTGGATATTCTGACGCAGGCGCGCAAGCATGCGAACAAATGCATTTCAAAACCAGTGGCGGCGGTAATGAGTTATGTTGATTTTCACATTTTTGATGAGTTTCCCCAGGTATGGCAGCTGGCCGAGGTGGCCGGTCTGTCGGAATCACGCTTTAAGGCTCGTTTCAAGCAGGAGAGTGGTATGTCACCGGGCAACTTCGTGACAATGATGAAGATGGAGAAAGCCAGGGAGCTGCTTGCTGATCAAGATCTTTCGGTGACGGATATTGCTTTCCGCCTGGGATTTTCATCCAGTCAGTATTTTGCCACAGTCTTTAAACGTTTCACAGCCGTGCGACCTCATGAGTGGCGCAAGAGCTGTAATACTTAGCACCCTTTTGATCGCGTCAGCCACCAACTGAAGCAAAACCCCATAGAAAACAAGGTTCCAGTGCACGAATGGGGAAGGGCGGGTCGGTTGTGCAGTTTCAGCGGAACAAATCAGCGCGCTTGCCCTGCGCCGATGCTTGTCATCCCTGCTGGCGTATGGTATGTTTAAACCATGAATCAGAATGAAATAGTCACTTATCTCACACGGCTTTCGGAGTTGCTGGCCTTGCGTGATGTGGTTGGACGTGAAGAAGCATGCCGACATCAACGCCTACCTGGCCGCTGTGGCCGAGACCTTGTGCTTGCCACACTCTGGCATCGCTCATAGACCGGACTAAATCTTATAAAAGAGCACAAAAAAGATACTAAGATTTTGTTTTCTGATCGTATATACTTGCTAGTTGCATGGACTCTAATTCAATCAAATACAGCGATGATAAACGGACAAATAAGCATCTGATTCATGTTCAGACGCTGTTTGTGAAATATATGCCCCGTATCAAGGCATTTGTGTATTCCTTAATGCCTGATATTTCCCAGGTGGATGATATCACGCAGGATATCTTTCTTACAGTAACCGCCAAAGCAGCAGATTTCCAGGAGGGGACTAATTTTTTGGCCTGGGTTTTCGCGATTGCCCGTTTTCGTGTGCTTAAGAGCATGAATGCAATGGATAAGGCCTTTCTGCCGCTCTCGGAGGAGGTTTTGGATGCATTGGCGGCGGATTGCCATGAGCCGGAAGCGGATCAAGACAGGCGGCTGGAGTTGTTGGAGTTCTGTATGGAGAAACTGGCTCCGCAGGCGCGGCGTATGATCAAGCTGCGTTATCATGGTGCGCTTAAAGCTTCGGCAATTGCGGAGAGGCTGGATTTGAGTGTGAACGGAGTGTCCGTTCTGCTTTCACGCTCCCGCACTTTGTTGAGGGATTGTGTGGAAAGACATATGAGACTGGAACAGACAGGATTCAGAAGCTCCGGTTATAAGGGATGATTTCAGATTCTAAACCAAAGGTAAGACCAATTACAATAAACACAGTGACGGAAAAACAAATACAGATTTTGATAGATGCATGGTATGACGGCGTGCTGATAGAGGATGAAAAGACGGAGCTTGAAGCTGCTTTGCTGGCTTCTCCGCAGGCGCGTGATTTATTCCGTGAGACAGCGGATATTCATGCCCTGCTTTGTCTGTATGCGGAAGAAAGAGATATTACTTCAGCAGGCATTGAAAATAAAGAAGCTTCAAGCGGAGATGCCGGAAAATGGAGAAAAACTGGCGTGCCTGGACGATTTAATGCTTTCCGGCAGAGACACTGGTGGAGCTTGGCCGCAAGTGCGGCGGCAGCGGTGGCTCTTCTTCTTATGGGTATGGCAATTTGCTGGTCGGGAAGAAGCAGCAGATCTTTATGGTTCGATCTGTATGAGAGGTTTGCCGGCGTTCCGCCAGTACGTATAATACACCAGTCTGAAACTCAAGGTGTCGAAATACCTCGTTCGCTGCCGGGGTTCGTGCAGATGGAATCTGGAGAACTTACGGTGCGGCTTTCCTCGGGGGTGGAATTGACGTTGACAGGTCAGGCGCGAATTTTGATCGAAAATAATCTAAGCCTTCAGCTGATAAACGGACGGCTGCTTGCGGATGTGCCAGTACGAGCGGTTGGTTTTACAGTGCATGCCCCCGGTCTGACGGCGGAGGATCTGGGAACAATTTTCAGTGTATCAACGATAAACGGTGTATCCGACGTGTTTGTGTTCAAAGGCTCTGTGCAGGTGAAGGACGCTAAATTGAAGGATGCGGGACTGTGCGTGGCAGGAGAGGGAGCGTGTTCAAGGTATGGCAAACAACCCCGCTTTTTTTCGGCTGATCGTTTTGAGACGGAAAAACTTTTCACGGCTGTAAGGGGCCGGGCAGCTCTGAAAAATCCGGCGGCGGCATTTGATGCGGTGGAAAAGATCGCGGATCAATGGATAGCGCGCTATACGCCGGATATGATCCCGGGATCGGTTCCCGGATTGCGGGGAGTTGAGGATGTGTATTCGGAGTTGGCGAGTGATGAGTCAGGGAGTTTATCCGGACGGAGTTCGGTCGCGGGGTTAAGGCCCGTGGTGTCCGGTGTTTCAAAGAGAAAAATTATAAGGGCGAAAAATCTTTCGTCCCCGAAAAAGGAGAACGAAATGAATACAACGAAAACAGTTGCAACTCTGGCCGCGGCGGCGGTTATGGGTGTTGCGGGCGCGGCGCGGGCTGTGCCGGAAGTTAGCAGTGTGACAATGGCGCAGCGTAGCGCTTCGAGAATTGTGGATATCGGCTATACGCTTGCCGGTGAGCAGGCAATCGTCACGCTTTCCATCGAAACTAACGGCGTGGCGCTTCCCGACTCGGCCGTGACGCAGTTGTCCGGGGACGTCTGCAAGGTGGTTCAGCCCGGATCACATTCAATTGTCTGGAACGCGGGGGCGGACTGGCCGGAGCATTCGGTAACCGATGCTCGGGCGGTGGTGACGGCATGGCAGACCAATTCGCCGCCGCAGTGCTGCGTGGTTGATCTGAGCGGGGGATCGACTGCCGAAACCTATCCGGTTAAATACTATCCGAGTGTAAATTCCCTGCCGTATGGCGGAATCACGAATGAGATTTACAAGAGCTCACGTCTGGTGATGAATAAACTGTCCGCCGGCGCGTTCAACATGGGAGAGGGTGTCTGCGCTGTGACACTGACGCAGGACTTCTACGCCGGGGTGTTCGAAGTGACGCAGGGCCAGTGGTATCAGGTTATGAATGCGAAACCCTCTAATTTCAACGACGTTTCGAGCTGGCAGTATCGTCCTGTGGAAATGGTTTCGTACAATGATATCCGCGGTTCATCGGCTGGTGCGGGTTGGCCGACGAATAACAGCGTTGATGCGGACTCCTTTATCGGAAAGCTACGGGAAAAGGCTGGCCTCGCGGGATTCGACCTGCCGACTGAAGCGCAGTGGGAATACGCCTGCCGGGCGGGCACGACGACGTATTACAACGACGGGCTCGGGACTCCCGCGGATACGACAAGCAACGCCCAGATGGACGTACTGGGACGGTACAAGTTCAACGGAGGGCACATCGACGGCGAGACCGCACCTGCGGCTGGGTGCGGGCCTGAGAACGGCACAGCCATAGTTGGATCCTACGTTCCCAACGCATGGGGACTCTACGACATGCACGGCAACGTGTTTGAGTGGTGTCTGGACTGGTATGCTGCTGAGCTGGAATGCGGAACTGATCCTGCAGGGGCGGATTCGGGTTCGAACCGCGTGCGGCGGGGCGGGGGCTGGAACCTTCCCGCGTCGGACTGTCGTTCGGCGAATCGGGGCAGCGGCCCCCCGTCGGATCGGGGCGGCAGCATTGGCTTCCGCCTGGTGAGGCCCCTGCCATAGCGCGGGAGCGCT
>CAYOQJ010000043.1:0-10321 GCA_964406095.1 uncultured Lentisphaeraceae bacterium | reverse complement strand
TTCTTTCCGGCAAGGGAGGCAAAAACGCCTCCTTTGTCCGGAAGTTATCAACAGCAACGCTTTGTTCAACAACCACTTGCGGGTCTGGGACAAGCTCTAGTTATCGCAACTTCCGGCGCCACTGTCTGCATTTCCTGCAGGAAGCTGGCCATACTGATGCGTTCGCCCGACTGTTCCATCGGTGTGTCAAAATAATCAAAATGTGTGGGGATAATCAGCTTTGTGCTAATGCAGCTCATAAGTTCGCTCATAAAGTTATCCGCACGCCCGGATATGCCGACTAGCAGGCAGTCACAATTTAAACCGTTCAGCGCCTCTGGAATAAAATTGGCGCTGCCGAGATTCAACACGCGCAAGCCGCAGAAATCAAAGAGCAGTGCAAATGTTCCACCTTCAAGAAAATCTTCAATACTTTCAATCTTTTTGGGAACTTCACTATACGCTCCCGGGTACAGCATTGGTTGTTTATGCAATGATGGCAGTACATTCACAGTAAAATCGCCAAACTCCATTATGTCGCCAGCTTCACAAACCTTCAACTGACTGGATGCAACTCCCAGGGACTTGCAGATGTTTACGGTTGTTAATGAGCCTAAAATAGAGGCACCGGTGCGTTTGGCGATCTCCGGTGCATCGGCAAGGTGATCCCAGTGTGAATGACCGATGATAATAGTTTCCACGCGAGGGGTGGAAGCCGATCTCTTGGTTTCCGGCAACATCTCGTCTTCATGTTGTTGTTTGTTTTTGCATAGGGCATAGGGCAAAGGGCAGGGAGAAGAACTCGGACCGGGTGCAAACTTTTTGTGCCCCATGCTCCATGCTCCATACTTTATGTCAACCGTGTTCGGCACAAATCCAGTGTCCACATCAGTGATATATTTTGACACGGCTGCAGGGTCGCAGATCAAATCCATCCGGCGTGTCACGTATGGATCCAGCAGAATGGATTGTCCCCGATATCTAAACTCAAACCCGTTAGTTCCCAGCCAGCGTAATTTCATGTCGTTTTACCACAGATAAATAATCATTGAGAGAACAATCAGTACAAAGATGGCCCACCACAGCGTGACACTGTCGCGCCAGGAGGTGCCCAGACCCTCAAAGATATTGAGTTTTTTCCAGTTGAGTGTTAACTGGTCGGTTACCTGTTCAGGAGCGGGAGGAGTGGTAAGCAGGCTCACCACGGTGCAGGTAAATATACAGACAGCCCAGTTGAAGATCGCCTGATTCGAGTAAGGTTCAAGCCAGAGAGGATGAGAGGGACAAAACTGCACATAGAGTTTTAACGCGATGCCGAAAATAAAACCGACAATAACGGCTGTTGTCGCCCCGGCTCCGTTGATGCGTTTGAAAAGAATTCCCAATAGAAAGATGGCGGCAAAGGGTGGTGCAAAAAAGGCGTAAAGGGTTTGGATATACACAAACAGACTGCCTCCAAAACGTTCAATAAAACCGGCCAGTACGATTGAGATCACTAAAAACGCGATTGTGGATAGCATACCAACCCGCACCAGCTCCTTTTCCGACGCGGTTTTTTTGAGCTGTCTTTTATAAATATCGATTGTAAAAACCGTGGCGGTGGAATTCAACACGGAGTTGACGGTTGATTGAATGGCGCCAAAGAGTGCCGCCAGAAAGAGGCCGCGCAGACCGGCAGGCACCAGAGTCTGTAGCATGTGAATATAACCTTTGTCGGCTTCCGGGCGAATCTCAGCCCACGGCAGATTAAGAACTTCTGGCTTGGCGGCGAAAAGAATCAGTCCCGGAACCACCACAATGAAAGGCATGAAAACCTTCATGTAACCGGCGAGCACAATTCCCATGCGGGCATGCCAGGCGTTTTTAGCACCCAGTACACGCTGAATCATGAACTGATTGATCACATTATACCAGATACTGACAGTGAGAAATCCGGTTATCAGCGATAGCCACGGGGTGGTCTGATGGGTAAGCGGCTGCACAACAGAGAGTCGGTGATACTCGTTCATCTTCACTATATTGGGGGCATTCTTGGCCACCACCTCTTTCCAGATTCCGGTGGTTGCCGCATTGCGCTCCAACATCACGCGAAAGCCGTCGATCAACGATCCGCCTTCGCCGGCCAGCATTTTCAAGCCCAGCAAGGTTACCAGCGTGCCGCCGGCCAGCATCACAATCACAGTGAAGAAATCGGTCCAGGCCACCGACCGCAGACCTCCGTACACTGCCCAACTGCCTGCCACCACACCCAGCACAATGATTGAGAGCCAGAGATTCCAGCCAAAGAGTTTTTGGATGGCCAGTCCGCCTCCGTAGAGCACCGCAGCCAAAAAAGCCACCACATTGCTGATGATGGTGACTGCTGCGAAGAACTGCCGCAGGGTGGAATTAAAACGGCGTTCCATAAACTCGGGTGTGGTAAAAACCTTCGCTGAAAGAAGAAATGGAATAAAAAGCCAGATCAGGAACGAGAAGCTGATAATATTACCCCACTCTGCCATTGCGACACAGATGCCGTAGACAAAGGCGGCGCCGATCATGCCGATAAAGTGTTCCGTGCTGATATTGGAAGCGATAAATGAGCCGCCCACCACATACCAGGGCAGCGTTCTGCCCGCTAGAAAATAGTCCTCCGACTCAGTTTTTTCTTTACGGCCCACCCAGAAACCGATTGCGCACAGACCGACAAAATACATCAGAAAGGCGACCATATCCAGAGGGCTCAAAGAAAAATCGCTTAATTCATTCATTTAATAAACTCCTCATTTTTTCGTGTGCATAAAATTATTTTCATCTTTTAAATCTCCATATACCTCAATCTCTGTGAAATGATTGTAGGGATCAGAGGTGTTGCCATTGCTGAATACACGCAGGTAGCGGGCTTGGACAGCGTCAACTTTAATGCGTCGACCGAAATGATCTTCAAAATACTCTTTGTTGCCGCCTTTGCCTAGGCCGGTGCTGTTATCATAGTCGTTGTTGAAGACCGTAATAACATCAGATGAGAATTCAGGATCATTGGATAACTGCACGATGGTATCGCGATAGACACGCATATCGGGCTGCTCACGCCAGATACAGATTGCCTGGACAACCACTTGCGTTGTCAGATCAATCTGCACCCACTGCAGGCCGGGGGGCAGTTCCAGATAACTCAATTGGGTAAATTGTTTGTCGCCATCGGTTACCAGCGCCAGCTCTTTGGCTGCAATCTTCGGCGCGCTACAGCTCACCCGGCATCCGGTTGACAGCAGCCGTGTGTCCTCCGGCACCAGCAACTGCGGCGGCGGCACATCATAACCGCGATATGGCTCTCTGTGCGGCGCACGCACATCAATCGGCGTACCGGTAAAGGTCGGCTTGGGCAGAGTCGGCATCAGCGGCACACTGGAATTTTGATTGCGCGTAGCTGCCGTCGCAGTCATCGCAATCAAGGCGGCCAGAGCAAAATTGCACAATAATACTCTTGCTCTTTTTTTATAAACCTTTTTTTTCATAAAACAAAAAGGTGTTTGGTTCTCAAGGCACATCCAGTTCCATCGCGGCTTGATGGACAATTTATTGCGACGACACAGTCGACGCAATGACGAGTGTAAAAACTGAAGAGGTCGGTGAGGGGCACTGCGAGCCTACAGTTATCACCGTGTTAAATTTAACTCGGAGCATTCGCGCACTTTTCTCGCCTCATCCCAGCCGGAGCACTTTCATGCCGCTCATCCGTCCGAAGGCAGCGAGGGCATCAGCGCAGTCGCCGAGCACCAGTGCGCTGTGATGCGTGCCGCCGGCGCGTGAATACTCTTCCAAGAACGATGCAATATCTAGCGTGGGTTTCATCCAAATGCGCACCGCATCACTCAGTGCCGGATTGAAAGTCGCATCTTCCTTCAGGATTGTTACCGGCGTGACGATCAAGGCAAATTGATCGTCCAGCAGTGGCGCTAGATTTACATAAACCGCCGGGCCGGATTTTGCAGCAAAGGTCAAGACCGCCGGATCATGTGCGCCGCTTAGAATAAAAGGTTTTTTGAAAAGCCGCGGTTTTTCGCCGGCCAGAGCCGGATTAATCTCACCCATGTGCGACAGAAACAAGGTGTTACCCTGCCAGTCCGGACAAAAGATTTCCGTGAAGGTCACCGCATCGAATGCGCTCGCCAGTGCTCCAACCAGAGCGGCAGTCAGCAGGTCCCCTTCGCCCGCATAGCCTGTGCCGCGTTCCATTGCTTTGCATATCTCTAAAAAGGGCATAGTGTCCGCGGGTCTTTCAGCGGAATTAAAGCCTTGAAAGTTGATTGAGAAGGCGCTGTAGCCGCCATCTGAGAGGAACTTGCGCAGACCCAGACCCACTCGCACCGAGTTTGTGTGCGACTCTTCGTCGGCATCGCACAGATAGCGTTGTTGATCCAGCAGAATCTCGCTCTGCACATCTTCCGCAGTAATTGTTTCAACCGCGGCATCAAGAGTTGTGAGTTCAATCTGCTCGGTTGTGATTCCTAAGACACTTTGCAGGATTTCGGGATCGACTGCAAAATCACCCATGCCGTTAAAGGTTTCACCAATACGCACCACACGGCTGGAGCGCAAGGAGCGTGCGGCTTTTGCGGCGCGGGCGTATGCCGCCGCGCGATCGAGCACAGCATTGTCGGCACCGTGGCCCGCAATGATTTCAAATGGCTTTTTGCGGCGTTTGAGCATGTTGGCGAAATCCATCACACCGTGAATACCGTGATTATACATGATTCTTGCCGGGCTGACCGACATGCCGAAACTTGCATCCATTGTGACATCGAGAATGACAATCGGCAGCTCACTTGAGCAGAAGGCTTCGATGGACTCCAGCGATGGGGAATACGCCAGATGCAGTGTGAAAATGCAGTCAACTCCGCTATTTTCAAAATCCTTAATCGCATTTTCAAATTCTGAACTGATACGACAAACCGGTGCCTGCCGCACATCTGCTCCTCGCCTGGTCAGCGCGGCGACTATCTGATTTAAGAATTCTTCGAAACCATTACCGCGTTCCGGTGAAATATCATCATATAACTTGAGATAAAAAGGCAGCAAGCCCACCTGCGGTTTATTTTGATTCAACATTATATTTATCCTTTCAAATTAAATCCCTTCAGTTGCCGTAATTGGCATCCGCCACCCGGCGCAGCAGATTATAGGTGTTGTCAAAAAAGATGCTCTCTGTTTCGGCGTGGCTTAAGGCCGCACGCTGCGCGGCAATTTTGATGCCGCGCAATTGTTCATAGTAGAAATATGTGAATTCGATGCTGTGGTCGGCATCGTAGATTGAAGAGCCGATCGCATAATCCTCGCCCATCAGATAGGCGTACTGATTATTGATCTCAACCGACTTGCCGCGCAGAAAGGCGATTGGCGCATCAGAACCGAAGAGTATCCGCTCACGCGGAAAACGGTTAAAGGCATATTCAAGCACCCCTTCATGATTGACCATGGCTGTATCGATATACGCATTCGGACAGTCGGCTATTCCGTCCAGAAAACCGGTTACGTTGCTCATGTAATAAGCTCGCCCGATGTGTGCGAAGATTATTTGCGCATGCGGGTAGCGTCGGCAGATTTCGACCATCTGCTTCTGGTTTACCGGATCTGCCAGACGTTCGCTGCGCGGGATGTGCAGTGTGACAGCCAGTCCGCGTTCGTCGGCGGCAGCCATCTGCTCCGCAGGCAGCATATCATGAATGGTAATTTCATTTTTTGGTTTCCAGTCCACAAAGTTCAGATAGGGTTTGTAGCCGATCAGTTGATTACGCTCAACGCGGCTGATGACTGCTTCGGCGGAATCATGCGGAGAGACCAGAGCCATGCCGAAACATCGCTGATTATCAGAGACTCTGCCGCTGTAATTAGCCGATGCGTCCAGATCGCTGTCGAAAGAGGGCTGACCGAAGCAGTTGAGGTAAAATTCCTGTTTCGGCAAGAGAGCTGCCGCCCAATTAAGACACTGCTCATAGGAAAAGACAGCACCAAACTTCTGATAAACATTCTTGGCGGGAAATTCCACTCCTGGCACTTTGCATGACTGATCGAAGATATGAATATGTGCATCCAGAATTTTTTCCGGCAGAAATCCGCGCAGTTCATTTTCGTAAATTTTTTTATCTGCTTCTCTGTAATCTGTATTCATGCTGTTAATCCTGAAGAGGCATTTAAATTTATTGCGACGACACAGTCGACGCAATGTTGAGGGTAAAACTTAACTCCCTCTGTGGGGCCGGTGCATGTCACGCCCTAGCGTTAGCGAAGGCGGAACTTCACCGGCCATTTCTCGGCGGGTGGGTCACTCGCCCTACAGTTGCCGCCGCACCTCTGCTAGAGGCTTCTCCTCTCCGCCCGCCTGTGTAGCCAGCATGGCAGCGCCGCGAGCTCCAGCTGAGCGGTCACCCGCAGTTACCTCCAACCCGGTGAACTCCGCCACTATGCCGGGCCAGATCGGACTGCGGGAAGCTCCTCCCACCATTACAGCGCGTTTGTAGTGGAAACCGTGCGCCGTCAACTCAATGATCTTTTCGTTCAGCAAACGAGCGGCGCCTTCCATCACGGCGCGACTGATCATTGCCGGCGCCGCATTGATCTGTTGCGGTGGCTGGCTCAGATCGATCGTTAAGCCGTTGGCTCCACTTGCGACACTGGCTGCCATGGAATCGAAAGCGCGCATCTGTTCACTAACCTTCTCACCAGGGGCGATCAGATGCTCCACATACCAGTCGATATTCCTGCCGATCTGGGGAACAGAAAACATGCCGGCCCATGGGCCGCCATTTGCGGAGAGAAAAGGATCGCAGAGCAGTCGCGCCTCGATAATTGCCGCGCGGTCAGGATGGGGTAGAAAGCCAACCCAGGAAGTGCCGCAGGAGAGTAGCAGCTCGCCAGGGTGCAGCACATGGGCGGCGCGGGCTGCCGCCGGATGGTCAAAAGAGCCGGAAACCAGCATTGTCTGCTCCGAAAGTCCTGTCTCATGCGCAGCCCGAGCAGTTAGCGCGCCGATAATTTCACCTGAACACATCAGCGTGGAAAGTTTCTCGGGTGCAATTTCCAGTTGGTCAAGATACGGCTGATGGTA
This sequence comes from uncultured Lentisphaeraceae bacterium, assembly GCA_964406095.1. Taxonomy (GTDB): domain Bacteria; phylum Verrucomicrobiota; class Kiritimatiellia; order RFP12; family UBA1067; genus M55B167. Next base: position 3,255 of record CAYOQJ010000043.1, on the reverse strand, counting down.
GCTGTCGCTGCGTTGATTGCGCAAATGAAAAGTAGTAGCGCTTGAATGATCCAGCGCCCAGAGTCCGGTCAGTCGGTGTACCAGCCAATCGGTATCCATGCCGATGTGCGCGGCACTGTGAAAACGGGCGCTTGCGTTTTCATGCAGCCAAGCGAGATGCGCTAAGGGGAAAGTTTTAATACAGGGCCAGCCGGTTATTTCACGCACATCACTTTCATTAAACGCCGTCAACTTAGACGGTGGATTGTGTACGCAACGTTGATCCATCCAACTGATTGCCGGACCGCTTGGTTTGCCGTGCTGATCACACAGTAATGTATTTCCAGAGGCCGCGGCCATCGCCAGCGCGCTGACGGCGCAAGGCGCCACCGCGGTCAGAGCGCGTGTCACTGTGCAGAGCGCATGATATCGTTGCTCCGCATCAAACTCCACTTGATCGTTTGCTCCGAAATTCAGCTCGTTCACCACTGCATACTCAGCGAGTACTTCGGCGCGACTGTCGATCAGCACAGCTTTAAGCGCGGTAGTGCCAATATCCACTCCGATATAAAATTGTTCTGTGTGTTTAATACGCATTTAAAAATTGTTCGAGTGAATCGACTTAATTTCTTTCTTAGATATAATTCACAGCTATTATTCTTCAAATTTATTGCTGCACTTTCACAACGCTGCTCTCTTTCTGTGACTGGAGGGCCGCGGTAAAGAGCTTGTGACTCAGTGATGCCTCCGCAGGGGTGACGCAGCCAGCGAAGCGGTTTATCGCCTGGCCGTGTTGTAGTTCATACAGAAAGGCCGCCCACATCTGCTGGATGGAGTCGGTGAAACCAAACTGAAAGATGCCGCCGGTGATTGTTTTGTAGGCGCTTTCGTATCCGGTCTGTATCTCGCCCCAGAGCTGCTCGTTGCCATCGGTGCGCATCACATTCAGTATATCCGGATTAACGCTTGACCAGCGCGCTGATGCCTTTGTTCCCGATATCTCTATGTACCAGTTGTTTTTTTGACCTGGCGCGATACGGTGAGTTCTGATTGTCCAGGGAAAGCTGTCGTTCGTTGAATTATCAGAGGTTTCGCAGAGCAGGGTGGCGTTATCCCAGGTGGCGCATTCGGCCATACCGCCCCGTCCGTCAGGGCGTTGTTTAACGATATTGGCTAGAATCGCCCGTACATTAGTGGGACACCAGCCAGCGCGGAATCCGAGGTGGCAGGCGTGAATACCAAGATCGCCCATCACGCCGTATTCACCGTTAAACTCAATCATCCGCTTCCAGTTGATCGGTTTTGCGGTATTAAGATCGCTGGAGTGTAGAAAGCCGGTCTCCGCCTCGATAATTTGTCCGAAAGTCTCTGTCTCGAGCATCTGACCGATATGCTGGACTGCGGGAAAGAAGGGTGACTCCGAACTGCAGCGGACAAAAACTTCGGGGTTCGCAGTCAATGTGGAGTTGATTCTCCGGTTGGCTTCAAGATCGATGCCGAAGGGTTTCTCACCCATGAGATGTTTACCGGCGGCGATTGCCGCGCAATAGATTTCGGCATGTAAGTTATGCGGCACAGCGATATAAACCGCTTCGACCTCAGGGTTACTCAGCAACTCGCGGTAATCAGAGGTAATCTGACGAATAGTTGTAAGGTTTTCGCTGAACCAGGCGCTGACCGCGGGATTTGAGTCGCAGATCGCCGTGATCTCCGGTTTCACATCCATATCAGCCAGATGGCACCAGCGGGCCGCCGCACTGGCGAATTCACGTCCCATTAAGCCGCCGCCGATTATTCCGAATCTTACTGTTTTCATTTGAAATTTACCTCGTTGAAGGGCAACCCAAGAGCCTCGGCGACAGGTGCGCATGTCAATCCGCCGCGCCAGGTATTTAATCCCATGCGCAGTTCCGGCATGCGTCGCAGCGCCTCTTCGCTACCCAGATTAGCGAGCTTAAGCGCATAAGGCATGGTTGCGTTGGCCAGTGCCTGGGTTGCGGTACGCGCATAAGCTCCCGGCATGTTAGCGACGCAATAATGGACGATATCCTCTTCAACAAAAACCGGATTATCATGTGTCGTTGCTCTGGAAGTTTCAGCGCAGCCGCCCTGATCAATCGCGATATCCACAAAAACCGATCCGGGTTTCATCTGCCGCAGCATATCACGCCGCAACAGCCTTGGGGCTTTCGCTCCCGGAACAAGCACCGCGCCGATCAGCAGATCGACCCGGGGCAGCATTTCGATCAGGTTCTGTTCATTGCTGTATAATGTGCGAGCGCAGGAATTCATAGAGATGTCCAGAAAACGCATCTTTTCCAGATCAACCTCAAGGATAGTGAGATTCGCGCCCAAACCGGCAGCCATGCGGCCAGCGTTGATTCCGGCTGTTCCGCCGCCCAGCACCAGAACATTGCCGGGCAGAACACCCGGCACGCCGCCGAGCAAAACGCCTTTACCGCCTTGAGCGCAGCTCAGCCAGTGTGCGCCGACAATTGCGCTCATTCGTCCGGCAATCTCACTCATCGGTTCCAGCAGCGGCAGACGTCTGCCGATCTCTATTGTTTCATAGGCAATACCGGTTATCCCGGCATTCAACATGGCCTCTGTCAGTTCGGGCGCCGCCGCAAGATGCAAGTAGGTGAACAGGACAAGATCTTTGCGTAAATATCCATATTCCGGAGCGATTGGCTCCTTGACCTTAATGACCATCTCGGCAGACCATGCTTCTTCAGCACTGTCAACAATCGTAGCACCGGCTTCATTATAAAGTTGATTGGAAAAACCGCTTCCGTCACCGGCACCGCTCTGAACCAGCACCTGGTGCCCTGCTCTCACCAGTTCAAAAACACCGCCAGGTGTGCAGGCAACGCGGTTTTCACGCACTTTTATCTCTTTAGGTATTCCAATTTTCATATTGTTTTACTTTCGTATCTCTTGGTGAAGGGGCTTTTTTACAAATCTTTCGCGCAATTCTCTTGTGTGGGGCCGGTGGTTTCACCGGCCATTGTGCGGCGGGTGGGGTCACCCGCCCTACAATATGCATCATTCCGCTTCGTGCAATTCTCTTGTGTGGGGCCGGTGGCCTCACCGGCCATTGTGCGGCGGGTGGGGTCACCCGCCCTACAATATGCATCATTCCGCTTCGCGCAATTCACTTGTGTGGGGTCGGTGGTTTCACCGGCCATTGTGCGGCGGGTGGGGGCACCCGCCCTACAATATGCATCATTCCGCTTCGTGCAATTCTCTTGTGTGGGGGCGGTGGCCTCACCCGCC
>CAYOQJ010000042.1:0-40545 GCA_964406095.1 uncultured Lentisphaeraceae bacterium | reverse complement strand
GCGCAGATTGCTCTGGCCGCGCCAGCGTGAGAGATCGATAATCTGCTCTGTCCATGCGCTGCGGTCGCTGCTCACGCCGTAAACCCGCGTCCAGCTGCTGCCGTTGGGCGAGACATCGAGGATGCCGCGGTCACCGGAGGTGGAGTCCTGCAGATCAAAGCGATCTTTAAAGCGCAATACCGGCCATGTGGCCTCAGTCAGGTCAACCGCGGTCAGCGCGTAGTTGTTGCCGCTGTTGAGGCTGTGGGGGTAGAAACCGAGTGGCGAGTCGGTTAAGCAGGCATTGCCGTTGGCATTGGTCTCGGTTGTGATCGCCCAGGCACCGAGGAAGTTCCAGTTGAGATCGCCGTTCTCGAAGCCGTCGGCGAAAGGTAGTGGATTGTTCAACGTTATGATTGTTGATTCAGCGCCATCGGCTGAATGGGTTCCGTAAGGTGAAACGGTATAGACACGATAGGCATATACGGTATTGAGTGCTAGCCCGCTGTCGGTCCATTGGGTTTGCGTCTGATCAGAAACAGTTGAAATACATGACGATTGATAACTCACGCCGGAACTGTCCGTCACACGGTGAATAGCATAGTGTGAAAAGAGAAGGTCGTTGTTCTGCGGCCAGGACAAGCGTATAGAGTGAGATGTGACATTATCCAGCAGCAATGACGAAACTGGAGATGGTGTTTCAGCGACGGCGATGTCGTCGAGCCACCAGCCGTCGGCTCTGTCGGCGGCACTGGTGGTAAGACGGAAACGTATCAGAACGGAGGACTCGCCGATGTAGGGGGCAAGACTGAGCTGTTCGCGAATCCATGAATTAGTTGCGGTGGTGGCCGAGTATGTTTTCAGCGTAGTCCAATCGCTGCCGTTATTGATCGACACCTCAACTAAACCTGCGTCGCCGTTGAGGATATCGCACATGTAGACAAATGTCAGCGAGGGTTCGGCGGCATTGGAGAGATCCATCGGCATAGCAAGACGCAGAGCCGCATTAAGGTTGTTTGTGTATAGCGCATCAGGAGAGTCGCTCCAAGCGGTTGTAGCGGAAGCCGCACGTTCTGCGGATCGTTCCCAACCTCCGTCTGCAATCCAGAATGTGCCGGCCGCTTCAGTGTTGTCAATAAAAGGATAGTCGGTGCCTGCTGGCAACATGACCGAAATTTCATTGCTCTCGGTATGAAGTTCGTTGGCATCGAGTGCCACAACACGATAATAAAAGCGCGTCTTTGGTGCTGCTGTTATATCGATAAAGCTGGTTGCGGCAGCATGAGTTTCGCCGATGAATTGAGCATCGTGCCAGGCGGAACCGGGATTTTGTGAACGGTAGATCAGATATTTCGAGATCGTTTCCGAGGTGCTTGGACTCCAGGACAGCGAGACTGTTGACGCTCCCATGGTTGTAACGTTAGTGAGCGCGGGGGCGTTCGGCTTTTCGCCGATCAGTACATCATCCAGATACCAGCCATCCATTATAACCGATGCGTCGGTAATCAGTCGGAAACGTAATCGGAGATCACTTTCGTTAGCGTATGCCGTGAGTTCAATTTGCTGCCGTCTCCACTCGGCTTGTGTGCCGGTGTAGTTTGCAAGTACGGTCCAGGAGATGCCATTATCGGTGGATATCTCGACAGATGCCCAATCATAATTCAATTCCAATGCGTGTCGTTGGTAGAAGCGTAATGCCGGTGATGTCAAGCTGGCGCAGTTGAGCGGTTGCGTCAGCGTCAGTGAAGCATCGGTGTTATTAGTGTAGAAGCTGCCCGCGCTGTCGGTTACGGCGTGGCTGGCGGAATAAGGGTGCGCAGTTGTGAGCACCCAGGAGCCGTCAGTTGTCCAGTTATCTAGGCCGGATTCAAAATTGTCTTCAAAAAGAGGATTTGCATTTAAGTGGATGACGGCGGTTGGACATAGAGTGAGCAGCACTATAATCGAGGGAATGGACCGAACAATTTTTTTCATGTGAATCTCCAGTAAAATATAACTAGCAAACTGTTCTAGTCCTGATTTTAACACAATTAGACTTAGTGTAAACAGTAAACAATATAATTTGCGTTTGTTACTACGATGTGAATTACCTTGAAATATATTTTGAAACACATCGTTTGAGTTTATTTTTCCTGGGCAGATTTTGCGACAGCTATTCCGGGCCTAGTGCACAAACAGAAGGGTTCCACGCGGCGGTGGCGGAGGCGGCGGAATGCCGTTGAGTTGGAAATCGTCAACATACCAGCCGTTCGATGCAGTGCTGTTATTGGTCACAAGACGCCAGCGCACGCGCAGCGAAAGGCCCACGAAGGACTCCAGATCATCAATACTGATAACTGTTTCGATAAATCCGCCACTGTTGCCGCTCCAGACCATCTGTCCATTCAATGCGCTTCTATTTGACGGAGGGCCTGTAGTGTCATTGATTGTGTTGTTGTAACCATTTTTAATGAAGCTCACACCGGAACCGGCAGTGTTTACATCCTGCCACTCTCCGCCATCAAGCGAAATCTCCAGCACACCACCATCTTTCTGCGATTCCAGCTCATATTTATGTTGAAAAGAGAGTTGCAGATCGCAGGAGTTGGACTCGATATTGATCGGTGGAGACACCAGGGCGGTGTCTGATGAAGAGGCAGCTCCCGGAGAGAAGATCGAGCGCGTAGGTGATGTCGCTGCCGCAGTTGTGATTTCCCACTGGTTCACACCGTCGGCGGCGGTCAGAGTCCAGCCGCGGGTGGTAATATCGCTCACCTCGAAATCCTCATTCCACAGTATACAGGGCAGAACAAAGGCATTATGCAGCACACCGCGATGGCCACCCGGATTGATGACCTCTATATCCCACCAGCCGGAATCGAGACCAAGGGTATTGATCAACGTCTCAATCCGGTCGCCGGTCACTTCGGTGTGCGCTCCCGCAACCGAAGTTGCGCCGCTACGCCGCAGATTCACCTCCGCGCCCAGTGCGAAATGGTTGCCGTTTACGGTGAAGCGGGTAGCCTGCTCCGAGGCGGACAGAGGCTCGGAGGCGGTCACAACCGGTGCAAAGGCGGGGGTGGCATCCGAAGCACCGCTGAGTAGCAGTGAAAATTTCTGCTCGCCACCATCGAGAGAGCCAGCATGCGAAACAATCACCGTATATTCGCCGCTTTGCGGCGGCGAAGTAATGATAACCTGCTCCACATTATCGGTTTTATTTGAGCCGGTCACCGCTGGCGAAGCCAGAGCAGCGTCACTCCAGTTTCCGACATAGGGTAGCACCCAGGGCTCGTAGATCGTGTCATCCGGGCCTTTGATTCTCAAATCGAGATTATTTACCAGCACCGAAACCCTGGAATCCGGTGTTGTAACCTCGGCACCGGGAGGATCACACCAGCAGAGTGTGGCGCGGATTTGATTGACTCCGTCCCAGATAAAGGATATTTCAACCTTAGAACGCGATGTTGTAAGGTGATCCTCCACAACAGCATGGGTAGCGGGAGCGGTATAATACATTTCAATCAACTCAGCGGCAGCTTCCGCATTGATCAAACCCCAGCCGAATTTGTAGTCGGGCCCAACACTGCCCAGATCATCTGCCGTATGCAGCAGCAGCCCTTTGAGGGTTGAAGCCCGCATATAATGACCTGAAAAAAGTTCTGTGAACCAATCGATCAGCAAGGCGGCGGTGCCAGTTGCGTTAGGTGTCGCCATACTGGTGCCAGAATAATAACCGTAGGCGGTGTCGCTAGACGCCAAAGAAGAACAGAGCGAATCGCCATTGGCGACCAGATCAGGTTTGATGCGTCCGTCATCAGAGGGTCCCCAGCTCGAAAAACTACTGATATCAGCAACCCCCGGCGTGCGCACTCCTCCCCAAACCGCATCGGTCACGGAGCCCACACAGACAACATTCTTGGCTATGCCGTGAGCACTGATATTATCGTAGCCTAAGCGATAAACTCCATCCCCCGGCGGATGCTGCGTACTGTCGTACGACACCACAGTGCCTCCTGGAGAGAGTGCCACGCTGTCACCGTTGGCCGGATTGTCATCACCGTCATTACCCGCCGCCCAGAACATCAGATAGTATGGCAGTGCACAAGACAGCTCATCGGCACTGACACTGTACTCCAGATATACACCGAAAGCCTCTTCCCGGGCTGAGGTGTCACTACCACTGCCGTGCCACTCCCATTCGGGTGAACTGGCAAATGTATCAACCCAGCCCAATGCATAACCGTAACTGTGATTCGAGAGGTATATTGTACCCGGTTCACCTGGATAAGAGGCACCTCTGGCGGTCATTTCACTCACGTCATCATTCCAGTCATAGCTGTCGATATTAACAGCCCTGGCCATACCGGTGGCACGGCTGTCAACACCCGAAGCACCAATGGTACCACCTACATGAGTGGCGTGATTGATGATTGAAGCACCATCCTTGCTGGTCACGCGATCGCCGAACTCCTGATGGGTGCTGCGAATGCCGCCTCCATCCCACACACCAACCGTCAGAGAACTGCCGTCAAGATTATAGGGTGCGGTTTGCAGTATATCGGCGGCGGTCGAGACAGCGGCATTCGCATTCAGGGTTGTATAGTAGAGCGGACGCTCACCACGAAACCCCCTCAGCTCGCGCAAAGTACCATCCGGATGTTTGATACGGATTGGTATGTTTCGTCCAGCTGCCTGGGCACGCACATCACTGAGCCGTAACCTTTCGCTCTCCCGTTTTTCACGTACCAGCTTTTCACGCTGCGCATGATTGCGCAACACACCCCTTCGCTCGGGTATCTGTTGAGCCGCAACTTTTCCCGCTCCACTCTGAGCGAAGAGAGGGAAACAAAGCATCATCATCAAAAATAAAATGACATTCATATCCATAAAAAACAATCCTGCTCAGGCTACGCTCACAATTCAAGCGCGTAGAGGATAACTTGTAGCTTGCTCTGCTACATTTGTGAACATCTACCAGCTCAAATGATTACTTAAACTTCTTGTTTTTTGTTACAACTTCTGAGCTTTAAGGGCCTAATTATCTCAAGTTGTAAAATTATCAATGTTTATCAAGCAGAAACTCTGCCAAATTAGGATGACTCTGGATAATACGATATCCTGATCACATAAAAAAATAAAAATTGGTGAATCGGTCAATTTTTTTTTACTCAATTAGATCGAAATACCGAATTTCTTCATCGCAACACAGCCTCTTTGGTTTTCAAAATAGCGAAAAATTCTAAGCGCAGAGCCTTCTTGCTATTACATGATCAATTTTTGTATAATGAAGACCTAATGATTTTTCAGCATACAACGTGTTCACCACACAAAATTTGTGCAAGACCAGTAAAAAAGTGAATTTAATATGGCGTTACGATATTTAACAGCCGGTGAATCTCATGGAGAGTGTCTTACGGCGATTTTAGAGGGCATGCCGGCCGGGCTCGCAATCGAAGAAGAGTTGATTGCGGTTGATCTGGGGCGACGGCAGAGCGGTGCAGGATCGGGTGAGCGCATGGCAATTGAATCCGACCATGCCCGTATTACGGCTGGTGTGATGGAGGGTGTAACCACCGGCGCACCGATCAGCCTGTTAATTGAGAACAGCGATCACATCAACTGGAAAGGGCGTGCGGTAACACCATTCACTACTCCACGCCCGGGACATGCCGACCTAGCCGCTGCCGTTAAATATGGCTACAGCGACATCCGTCCATCGCTGGAAAGGGCTTCGGCACGCGAAACCGCTGCACGTGTGGCGGTCGGGGCTATCTGCCGCGCTCTGCTCAGAGAGTTCGGCATCACAGTTGATGGTTATGTTGTGGCAATCGGCGGTATTGCAGGCAATACGGAGCTTTACGAACACGATGAGCGGGTGCGCAGAGCGCGTTTGTCAAGAGTGCAGTGTCCTGACGAACGTGCCTCGGAGAAGATTGAACGCGCCATTGAGGTTGCCCACCGCGAGGGTGAAACCCTGGGCGGCATTCTGGAGATAACAGCTCGGGGTGTACCGGTCGGGCTGGGGTCACATGTTGAACCCTCGCGCAGACTTGATGGCCGCCTGGCGGGAGCGATGCTGGGGATCAATGCGATCAAGGGTGTGGAGATCGGCGATGCCTTCACCAATGCTGCGCGCCATGGTAGCCGGGCGCAGGATCAGATTGCTCTAGATGGAGAACAGCTTGTCCGCCGCAGCAACCGCTGCGGCGGGATAGAAGGCGGCATCTCCAATGGCGGCACAATCTGGATGCGCCTGGCCATGAAACCGATTCCGACCACTCGCAAAGGACAGGACACCTTTGATCTTGCTAATGGCAGGCAGTGCATGGCAACCTATGAACGTTCAGACATCTGCCCGGTGCCGCGTGCCGTGGTTGTCTGTGAAGCGGTGAGTTGCTTTGTGATCGCCGACGCACTGCTCGAAAAACTCGGTGGGGACTCTCTGAATGAAATGCTGCCGCGTTTCAAGACGCTCAGGCAGACGACGTTGCGCGATGTTAAAATGACCAACAGCGCTCATATCTACTGGCCCTAAAACTATTTTAACTGACACAAAAAAATTATTTTATACGCTGACAACTGACATCTGCATGTCACACCAAAGATTTGGCGCAGGCATAAATACCGGAATCTGATACTATGTCACACATCTATCTATATGGCCCTCCAGGCAGTGGAAAATCCACGATCGGAAAAATTCTAGCTGAGAGGCTCAACCTGAACTTTGTTGATATCGACTCTGTTATTGTGCAGAATGCGGGTTGTGAAATTTCAGAGATATTCGCCAAGCATGGAGAACAGCACTTCCGTGATCTGGAAAGTGAAGCAATTGAGCAGAGCACCTCGCTACCGGCATCGGTTATCGCGCTGGGTGGCGGAGCATTGCTACGCGATAGAAACCGTGAGTACGCTGAAAAGCACGGACGTGTGCTCTGTTTCACGGCGGACAGTGATACCCTGTTGCGGCGTGTTCGCCAGGCCCCGGGCCAACGGCCGCTAGCCGACGAAGACAATTCGATACCTGAAGCTGAAAGCCCGTTGCTCAAACTGCTGGCCAAACGTAGCGAACACTACCGTTCTTTTGAACTGACACTCGCAATCTCAGATATTCCGCCGGAAACAACCGCCGATAACGTGCAGTGCGTTCTGGGACGTTATCGCGTCAGCGGCATGCGGCAAGCATACCAGGTGTATGTAGGCGAAGATTTGCTGCAACGCAGCGGAGAGCTGTTCACAGAGCATAATCTGGGTGGACGTTGCGTTATCGTGGCCGATGAAAACACGGCGCCGCTCTATGCTGAAACCGTGGCAAAATCTATCGCTGAAGCGGGGTTGACCGTTTCCACCGCAGTGATACCGGCAGGCGAAGCAGGTAAAACAATAGAGAGTGTAGAGTTGCTCTGGCGAAAATTTCTGCAGGCAGGCATTGAGCGGGGTGACTGTGTGGCGGCACTCGGCGGCGGTGTAACAGGTGACTTAACCGGTTTTGCGGCGGCCACTTGGCTACGCGGTGTCAGATGGGTCAGTCTGCCGACAACACTGCTGGCAATGTGTGACTCAGGTGTGGGCGGCAAAACCGGAACCGACCTTCCCGAGGGCAAAAATCTGGTCGGAGCATTCCACGCGCCAGCATTGGTTATATCGGATATCGGCACACTCAGAACGCTGCCAGTCAGAGAGCTGCGCTGCGGCTTGGCTGAAACCATCAAGCATGGAATCATCAACGACACAACCCTGCTGGAGATGCTCAAACACTTCAGTTTCTGTTGTTGTACCAGCGGTGAACAACCCTGTAATGAACATCTGCGAGACCAGGGTTGGCTCGCTGAATTTGTCGCCCGTTCGATGGCCGTAAAAATCAAAATTATTGAAGATGACCCGTTTGAAGGTGGCAGACGTGCGGCACTCAATCTGGGCCATACTATCGGACACGGAGTGGAAAAAGCGACCGATTTCGCAATTCAGCATGGCGAAGCTGTTGCCATAGGCACTGTGGCCGAAGCCCGTATAGCGCAGGCAATGAATCTGGCGCAGCCCGGAGTGGCCAAACAACTGGCCGGTTATTTCGCTACGGTCGGCCTGCCGGTCAGGCCGCCTGAAGGAATTAACATGGACAAGGTTATCAAAGCCATCGAACTTGACAAAAAACGCTCCAAAGGCAGGGTGCTCTTCGCTTTACCGTCAGCTATCGGTCAAGTTTTAACGGGAATTGCGGTACCTGATGAGATATTGGCGACCACTCTGCGTGATTGAAGTTTGAACAGGGTAAAACCGGGGAAACTTTCCGTAACTGCGAAGTGGTAGGACCTGTGGGATTCGAACCCACGACCCCAACATTAAAAGTGTCGTGCTCTACCAGCTGAGCTAAGGTCCTATGCTCACCTAAAAGTAGACGCATTAAACCAAAATCAGCCGGGTGTGTCAATTGACCATTTGAATTTTTTTGGACCCACCTCAACTGAAAGGGTGTATGAGTGTTAATATGTACAGACGAAAGAGAGCTTTTATGACAACATTTGAAAAAATACTTTCAGATCCGGAATACTATTCGCTAGATGTGGAGAAACTGGGCGAGTGCAAGATTGAATCACCGGTGCGGAGCCGTGAATTCATCAGCGGTAGCGAACGCATTCTCGCAACTGAAAACTCCCAGCTGCTTGATTACATCACCGAACAGGCCAACGGCAAGCGTCCCTCATTCGAGCTGGCCGGAGCACATAAAAAAATATTTCATGATCCGGCCTGGTCACGTGTCGCCATTGTCACCGCCGGTGGCCTTTGTCCCGGATTGAACCACGTAATCAAGGGATTGGTGGAAATTCTCTCATTTGACTACGGAATAAAAACCATATACGGCATCCGTTACGGTTATGCCGGACTTATTCCCTGTTACGGCTATGAACCGATCATGCTTGACACGGACAAGGTTGATACCATTCATGAATGCGGTGGCACCATGCTGGGTTCATCCAGAGGTCAGCAGGACACCAGCAAACTGGTGGACACTCTAGCACGCATGAATATAAACCTGCTTTTCTGCATCGGCGGTGACGGTTCCCTGCGCTGTGCCGGCGATATAGCTGACGAATGCAAACGGCGCAAACTGGCCATCAGTGTAGTCGGCATTCCCAAAACGATTGACAATGACCTGAAATTTGTTGGACGCAGCTTCGGTTTTGAAACAGCGGTCGGCGAGGCCTCCCCTATCATCCAGGCCGCACACATGGAAGCTAAGGGGACCTTCAACGGAATCGGACTTGTCAAGCTCATGGGACGCGATTCCGGTTTCATCACCGCCTACGCATCACTGGCCAACCCGGTGGTCAACTTTTGCCTGATCCCCGAGCTGGAATTTGAGATTGGCGGCGAGAAAGGCATTCTAAAAGCACTGGAGCGGCGTTTCAACTCTGGTAAAGATCATGCGATTATAGTTGTGGCGGAAGGGGCGGGACAACGTCATATTCAGAGTACCGAAATGAAAAAAGACCGTTCCGGCAACATTCTCAAAAAGGATGTGGGGGAATTCCTGAAAAATACAATCACCGCGCATTTTAATGAGCTCGGCATTGAAGCTTCGGTAAAATATTTTGATCCGAGTTACTCTATCCGCAGTGTGCCAGCCAAAGGAACCGATGCCATCCGCTGCTATCTGCTGGCACGCAACGCAGTGCATGCAGCTATGGCCGGGCGAACCAACTGTGTGGTCGGCAATCTTGGTGAATGGTACACACTAGTTCCCATCAGACTGGCAACAATTGAGCGTCAGACTATCAATTTAAACAGTGATCTGTGGCGTGCTGTACTCGACGCAACCGGCCAGCTGGCCTATTTTGATGGTGAAACAAACGCGGCCACCGTTATGCCGTGATAATCAATTCTGAGAGCATCTCCCGGGATGATAGCGAAGGACGGTTTATGACGGTATCAAAAAGAACGCTGAAACGTTGTGCCATTATCGGCGTTGTAGGACGCAGCAACTCAGGAAAATCCACTTTGATCAACCGGCTGGTAGGCGAAAAGGTCAGCATTGTCAGTCCGATTGTGCAGACCACCCGCAATACTATCCGTGCGATTCTGACAATGGATGCTGTTCAGCTGGTTTTTCTGGATACTCCGGGACTACACAAATCGGAGAGCAAACTGGGAACACTGATGAACCGTATGGCGAGGAGATCTTCGGACGGTGTTGATATTCTTGCGGTTGTATTCGATGCTGCACGCAGACCACATATAGAAGACCGGGGATGGATGAGCCGCGCACTCGGTGTGATTACACAGCAGCCGGTCGTTTTTGTACTCAATAAATCAGAGAACGTCGGCTTTAATCCGCAACCTTTCCAGCAGATGTGGGACGAGGTTACCACTGGTCAAAACAACAATATAAACCCCCGATGGATCGAATGCAGCGCACGTGAAGGGAATGGAACCGATCAACTGCTCGAAACTCTGCGTGGGCTGGCTCCACCGTCCAACGACTTTCTCTTCCCTGAAGATATTATCACCGACTATCCTCGTAAGCTGGCTTGTGCCGACGTGATCCGTGAGAAGTACCTGGCCAAACTTCGTGACGAGCTTCCGCATGAGCTGGGAGTGTTTGTCGATACGATTCATGAAAGTCGTAACGAATGGGAGGTGAACGCCACCATTTACGTCAGCCGTAACTCGCAAAAAGCAATTGTATTGGGACCAAAAGGAGCTTTAATAAAGTGGGTTCGCACAAAATCAGTCAAGGATTTATCCGCTCTATACGAAACAAGGATTATCCTTAATTTATGGGTAAAAGTGGAGAAGAACTGGTACAAAAATATCCGTTTATTGGAGCAGATGGGTTATGCAGGCCAAATGTGAGAAAATTATTATATTTACACCCTATAAGTATTTGACTTCTCAAAAAAGAGTGTTTAAGCTATGGTCAATAGTTAAGAAAAGGTGATTTAAACATGGCATGTCTAGTTGTTATGGACGGTCCGTTAAAGGGTCGTAAGACGATAATCGAAAATGGTATTTTAAGGATTGGTCGGCGAGACAGCAACGACTGGCTTCTGCAGGACGAATCGGTTTCCGGAACACATTGCGAGGTCGAAAAAGACGACTCGGGTTATCTGTTGCGTGATCTTGGATCGACCAACGGTACCAAAGTAAATAACGAAGAGATAAAAGAACAGCGCATATTTCGTAACGATATCATTCTGATCGGTGAAGTACCGGTGACGATTGAGGGTGATGATGTGCCGGAAGCGGGTGACGAAGAGCCACTCAATCTGGCCCGCACAACAATTGTCATCCAGAAAAACGCAGCCAAATCAGCACCGAAAGAATTTAGCAAAAAGAGCAACAGTAATAAAATCTGGGTGACTGTGATTGTTTTGCTGCTGTTTGTTATTGTCGGACTGACCATAATGCTGGTCAGAAGGATGGCAGGTTGAACCCCGTCTCAACTCCTCATATCAGCGCACACGGAGAGTTTCAGCAACTCATCATCAGAATGCGTTTTTTAAAGGTATTTCAGGAGCCAGTTCATGCAAACGTGCCTGGCAGTAGCTGTATATTTCGGATGCCGGTCTGGCGTAGAAATTACGAACATCCTCGGCCAGTTTCAAAGTATCGGCACGATCAATACAACTGAAAACTTTTTTTATCAACGGAATCGAGTGCGGTGTCATACTGAACTCATCAACACCCATACCGTACAGCAAAAAGGCCATGACGGGATCCGACGCGGTTTCACCGCAGACCGCAATACGGCTTTCGTGCTCGTGTCCAGCGAAAATCGTCATGTCGATCAGACGCAATACTGCGGGATGAGCGGGCTGATACAGATGCGCCACGGTCTCATTCAATCTATCGACCGCCAGAGCATACTGAATCAAATCGTTGGTGCCTAATGAAAAAAAGTCGGAATTTTGTGCCAACACATCCGCAATCAAAGCTGCAGAGGGCACTTCGATCATGACACCGCGCTTCACATTCTCATCAAACAGTATTCCTTCACGGCGCAACTCAGTCTTACACTCCTCAAGAATTTCATTGGACTCCAGCAACTCTTCCAAAACCGATATCATGGGATATAATATTTGCAAAGTCCCATGTGCACTGGCACGTAAGATAGCACGCAATTGACGTTTAAACACATCGCGGTTACTCAGCAGATAACGGATGGATCGATTACCTAGAAAAGGGTTGGCTTCATTGTGGGAGGCAGCCAGACCGCTGCTCATGATTTTGTCGCCGCCCAAATCCAGTACACGGATGGTGATCTCCTGGTCGTGGGGTAATGCCCGCACAACTTTGGTGTAGGCTTCTAGCTGCTCATCCTCGGTCGGTTCACGATTGAGTGATAGCCAGAGATATTCGGTGCGGTAGAGTCCCACACCCTCGGCTCCAACCGCATAAAGTTCCGACATCACGGTATTGGAATCGATATTGGCGATCAGCGGCACATGGCACCCGTCGCAAGTCAATCCCTGTTTGTGACGCAACTCCCCAAGTGAAGCGTTGAAAATCTTACTTGATTCCAGAGTCCGATTAAAATTTCCGATTTCGTCATCGGTGGGATTCAAAATCACCGTGCCGCTTGTGCCATCCAGCAGAATCGTTTCTCCGTTGCGGGCAAATTCGGATAGATTGCCAATACCCACAACTGCCGGAATGCCCAGTGCGTGCGAAATCAAAGAAGCGTGCGATGTGATACTGCCGCGGTCGGTGACGAAACCCAAAATCAGATGACGGGGAAAGGCAATTGTTTCAGAGGGGCTGAGTTCATCAGCAACTATCACACTGGGTTTGGCGGAAGGTCCCACCAGTGGCTCATTAGTACCCATCAAATTGTGAATAAGCCGATGCCCTATATCATAAATATCATTGGCTCGTTCACGCAAATATTCATCTTCCATGCCTTCGAAGACAGCTGCATATTCCGAGGAAACCTGATACACCGACAACTCCGCATTGCAGAGTTCATCGGTTATTTTCCTGCGGCACTTATCGAGAACAGCAGGGTCTTCCAGAATCATCGCATGACCTTCGAAAATAGATGCTTCCGGGCCATTAACTCTACGGTGCAACTCAGCTGAGATCGAGTGTATCTGCGCGTGAGTCAATTCAAAGGCATTTTCCAGCCGGCTGATCTCATCACCCACCTGTAAGCGCTCGATTTTATAGCCGGGCACCTGCTCGCGTCCACGTTTACGAAAGACAAAAACCGGTCCTGCCACCTGTCCGCTTGAAGCGGCCAGTCCCTGAAAAACTCTTTTATCATCAACCGGCGTATTCATCGCACCCATACTTTCGTTTACTGCTCCTGTTGTTCAGGAATGTCAAAATTCCGATTAACCAAAGCCACCAGCTCATTCACTGCCTCTTTGCGCTGCTCACCTGTCGCGACAAGTCGCAATGTGGATCCGCAAACCGCCTCCAGTGTCATCAGTGCCATGATACTTTTACCCGAAACCGAGGTGCCGTCTTTTTCAACAAAAATATCGGCTTTGTAACGTGATGCCACCTTGGCGAAAACACCCGCTGGACGCACATGCAGCCCATATTTATTGCGCAGCACGACCTCCCGCACCTCAGCATTTTCCGTTTCAGTATCAATCACTGTCATACTCCTTTATTTGAATGGAGACTGATAATTCTTTTGTCCAATTCCTCGACCGCCACATAGCCCGAAAGTCTGAGTTTTTGCTCCTGAGCCGCAGTTTCCGCCATATTAACCAGACTTCGGCCGGGAGCGACAGGTATGATTCTCTGCGGCAGTTTCACGCCGAGAAAATCACGCTCCAACCGTTCCAGTCCGGTGCGTTCTAAAGTTTCCTCAACCTCGCTCTGCCGCATCAAGGTCAGAACCAGGTCAACCTGCTTTTCACATCGCACAGCTCCCACACCGAAGACCTGACGAACATTAAGCATGCCGAGCCCTCTTATCTCCATAAAATCACGCGATGTTTCGGTGGCACACGCAATAAGGTGGTTGATACCCTGGCGGCAAAGGCAGGTCATATCATCGGCAACCAGCGCGTGACCACGTTTAATCAAACCCAATGCTGTTTCGCTTTTGCCAAGCCCCGATTTACCCTCGATCAAGACCCCCATACCCGAAATATCCACCATTGTAGCATGAACACGACAGCGTGGCGATGTCAATTCCTCCAGCAGAATCGTGGCCGACATCATAAAAACCCGGGTCAGATCAGAGGCCCGAAAAACAACAACACCCTCACGCTCAGCAATTTGCAGCAGCACGGGAATGGGTTCGTTACCGCATGCGAAAACAATACAGGAAACCCGGTGAATACGCAGAATTTCCTCAATACGTTCACGTCGCTGAGTGGATGTCATACTCTGCAGATAGGCGTACTCCGCCATGCCAATCACCTGGATACGATGCGCAGCAAAGTGTTCGTAAAAACCGGAGAGTGCCAGCCCCGGACGATGTACAACCGGCTCATCAATCACAGTCTGAAGACCAGCCTCGCCAGCCACAAGCTCAAGATTGAAGCGACCGCAGGCCCGATCCATAAAATCTTTGACTGTAACTACCGGCACTATTGTTTTACTTTGAGGGATTCCACTCATTCTTAGAAAACAAACACTAAAACACAAAAACCAGCTGGAGCAACCCGCAGCTCAAGGTGGGAGTACTCCAGCACAAAAAAATTTCCAGACAGCTCTAATCAGGCTTTAGCCATTGCCCCCTGGTTCATAGTTATACGTTTGTCATGCCGCTTTTTCAGTTGTTTTTCGGCGCGGGCAGCTGCAATGTCAATAACAGACTGAAAACTGTCGGAGTGCTCTTTCGCACCAACAGCGGTCAATCCCTTCTGGTGCACAACAAACTCAGCCTCATAAAGATGACGCTGCATATCAAGTACTACATGTACGCTGTCGACTTTGGGAAACTGCATCATGATACGTTCGGCTCTCGAGTGTGCGTAATCCTTCAAATCCTCATTGGCGGTTTTATGTCTCAATGTTACTTCGATGGACATGTGTATCTCCTTTCTAATTTCCGCCGCACCTGCGGCAGGTGTTTTACATTCTGAAATTGTCACCCAGATAAAACTCACGCGCCGCCGGATCGTTGACAAGCTCGGCACTGTTACCTTCGCGTAGAATCTGACCTTCATAAACCAAATAGGCGCGGTCAACCACTGAAAGAGTTTCCCGTACATTGTGATCGGTTATAATAATGCCCAATCCCTGTTCACGCAAATCCCTGACGATATCCTGAATATCATTGACAGCCAGTGGATCAACTCCGCTGAAGGGTTCATCAAGCATCAGAATAGAGGGGCGCCTGACCAACGCACGGGCAATCTCCAGTTTACGGCGCTCACCGCCGCTGAGGGTATAGGCTCTTTGACGCGCGACCTTGGTCAGGCTGAGATTATTCAGCAACTCTTCAAGCCGTCGCATACGTTCAGCTGAACTCAATTTGAGTGTTTCAAGAATTGCCAGAATATTCTCTTCAACCGTCAGTTTTCTGAAGACACTGGCCTCCTGAGCAAGATAACCAAGACCCATGCGGGCACGCTTGTAGACTGGCATTCTTGTTATCACTTCGTCCTTGAATTTAACAACTCCCTCATTAGGACGCACCAGACCTACGACCATATAGAAAGTTGTTGTCTTGCCAGCCCCGTTAGCACCCAGAAGCCCGACTATCTCGCCGCAATCAGCATACAGAGAAATACCATTGACCACCGTGCGCCC
The DNA here is from genome assembly GCA_964406095.1 of uncultured Lentisphaeraceae bacterium. Classification (GTDB taxonomy): domain Bacteria; phylum Verrucomicrobiota; class Kiritimatiellia; order RFP12; family UBA1067; genus M55B167. The sequence goes on along the minus strand of CAYOQJ010000042.1, from coordinate 24,873 downwards.
GCCATAGCGTTTGACCAGATTCAAAGCGACAACATCATGTTGCCCTGTAATTGCATTGTTGTACGTAAGGTCCATATTACATTTCTTAATCAGATACTATTATTAGATCATGGAATCAAATTTTTGTCTACTTTTTTAAATGTATTCGGTGGCAGTCTGACCCGTCCGCCCTCCAGAATCTCCATACGCTCCTCATTCAGCCAGATCGCCATTTTACTACCTGAAACGGCTCCTGATTTATCCCCTCCCTGCTGCAAAACCACGTTGCCGGTCATCACAATCTGCCCATCCTTACGGGTGTACACTGCCTTATCACACTTCGCATTACGGTTCTCATTGGTCAATGAAACATTTCCGATGGCCATAATCTGATCGACATCATTGGTGCCCTGCAGAAAAACGATCAGCCGGTCGGAACGCATTACAAACTGCGGATCAGAGACCAGGACATTGCGATCGAAAAGAATAACACCCTCCTTGTTATCGAACTCGATTTTATCGGCTGTAATGGCCGATTCCGGTACAGCCGGGTTAATTTCATCTTTGCCGGCAAGCGTGGCACTCTGTGCTCCAGCCACTGCATCCTGTGCAACGGCACCAGTCACAAATGCCGCCATCAGCAGCAAAATCTCAAACAAAGTTTTTTTCACAATAGTCTCCCTAAATTCGTCTGAAAACGCCGTGTCCTAATCATACAATCGGAGAGTATTTTAATATATTCATCTGCGATTGAAAAGTACATACCCACCCCCTTAAGCACATCATTATTGTAGCGTACTTCAACCGCACCTCTGCAATATCCATGCGATTTTTCACGGTCAAAAACACAATCGCTGGCCACCAGATGTCCACTGACCTGCCCTCCGACATCGTACATAACAACTTCAACTCCCGATGCGAAAACCGTTCCATTCTCAAAAATCTGCGAATGTTTAGCAATCAGCCGAGCCTTGATTGTTCCATCAGGATAATAATCAAGTGGCAGAGTCAGGTTTTCAATCGGGTTGGTCATGCGTCCCTTGATCTCGCTCCACTGCTTATCAAGCTGCTTCAAGTTGTCATCAGAGTGTCGCCGGAAGAGGGCCTCAATCGCAGCGTTGTCCAGTTCGCCGGAAGAATGGCAGAGCTGCGCTCCGCCAACCACCAAGGCCGCCAGAACTATCTGTTGCGCTGTTGATTTAAATCTCATGACACCTAATTTATATAAAAATTCAGTAATATGCCAACTTTTTCCGCCAATTAAAGCTCATTGATTTGCCGCAAGCTCCGCCACAGTTTCTTTACATCTTTAAAATCAATCGCATTCGCCTTATCTGAGAGTGCTTCGGAGGGATTAAGGTGCGTTTCCATGAATATCCCGTCGACACCGGTGGCAACAGCGGCACGCGCCAGCGCCGGAGCCCACTGACCATCACCGCCGCTCTCTTTTCCGATGCCGCCCGGTCGCTGCACACTGTGTGTTGCATCAAAAACAACAGGATAACCGAGATCACGCATAATCAGCAGACTTCGCATATCGGCAACCAAATTGTGATAGCCGAAACTGGTACCCCGCTCGGTCAAGATGATTCGTTCGTTGCCGCATCCGCGAATTTTATCAACAACGTTGATCATATCCTCCGGGGCCAAAAACTGCCCTTTTTTTACATTCACAACCTTGCCGGTCTGTGCTGCTGCCAGAATCAAATCTGTCTGCCGACAAAGGAATGCCGGTATCTGAAGCACATCGACAACCTCCGCAACCGGTTCAGCCTGCCATGTTTCGTGAATATCGGTTAGCACCGGAACATTGAAACGATTGCGTACCTCTCTCAGAACCGCTAACCCCTCGCGCAACCCCGGACCTCGGTAGGAATCCACTGAACTCCGATTGGCCTTGTCGAAAGAGGCTTTGAAAATCAACGGCACGCCCATGCCGCAAGCCAACTTTACCAGCTTCGCAGCCAGTGTCATCACTCCGTCAACTGATTCGATCACACACGGGCCAGCAATAAAGACCAGTTCACGTCCACCGAAAACAACATCATCCACCTTGATCTTCTTAACCTTTGATCTGAACACTTCTATTCTCCCTTTCTTGTAAAACAGCTTCCACTCTAGCCACATCATCAGGGCGATCAACTCCAATACCCTGATCTTCAGTTTCAATTACCGCAACCCGACCTCCGATATAAAGAGCCCGCAGTTGCTCAAGCGACTCAATTTGCTCAAGCTGACAAGGTGGCTCTTTGACCAGCCGGTTCAGAAAGGCACCGCGATAAGCATAAATTCCAAGATGACGCCGATACAGACCGGAATCCAGCAACGCATCACCGTCGCGCCGACAGGGAATCGGCAATCTGGAAAAGTACAGTGCGGCTCCGTCACGAGCCGTAACGACCTTAACCACACTTTGGGCCGCCAAATCGTCATGTGATTTAACAGCTGTGGCCGCTGTGGCCATGTCCCAGACACTATCCGCTTCCATGCGCAGTACCAGACTGTCAATCAGTCCGGGGTCTATAAGCGGTTCATCACCCTGAATGTTAATCACAATATCATCATCAGCGGCTTTGGCCGCCTCGGCCACCCGGTCGGTTCCTGAAGGATGATCAGCACGGGTCATCACTACCTTGACCCTATTACGTAATGCGTCGGCGATGCGTTCATCATCTGTGGCCACCATAATTTCATCAAGCTCTTTGGCACACTGAACGGCCTCAACAACATGCGCTATCAAGGGTTTGCCCATGATCGGATAAAGACTTTTACCGGGAAACCGGGTTGATCCCCAGCGCGACGGTATAACTCCAATTTTTTTCATAATCCATCAATCCTCTTTATCGGCTTGATCCTGTTCGATCAGATCGGGACGCTGGCGCACAATCATCTCAACAATCTCTTTCACACCCCGAAAATGCCAGCTGTCCAGAACAAGGGTACGGCCACCCTTGAAAAACAACTTCACTATACCCTTTTTCGGCCATAGTTTCCAATCCATACTCACGATATCGCTATAGTTAAAACTCTGCTCTTTCAGCCCGTTATGCGAAACTGAGCTCTCATCAGCGCTATAAACGCGCCTGACCTTAGGGATCAGAGTAGCAATTATTATAATTCCAACCAGCGCGGTAATTGCCGCCATCACAAACTGCCCCTGCAGATCACCCGCACTGTAAAGCGGTTCTTCAAAAACAGAGTGCAGAAATCTACTCTCCCGTTCCTGCATAGCGGCAAGACCCTCCACCGGAACATTTTCCGGCATTTTGGCTTCATCGATGCGCCGAATCAGCTTTCTGGGTGTTTCCAGTGATTGCGCATGAAAAATTTGGTCTAACGGAGTAGCACCGCTATCGGTTACAGGTGTCAGCCAGGCCCGCGCACTCAAATTTGTTCCGCGCAGTTCAGCACGAACCTGAGAGACCTCACGGTTGATCTCAGGCCAAGCCACAAAGCCGTCGTAAAACGACCAGATTGTCACCCCTAACATAAACAACGCCACCGCGCTCATTCTGAAAAGATACTCTCTGTTGATAACTGCCTTAATCATAAGTTGTTCGCCTTTTGTCCTTTGCCCGCCACCTGCCCGCCGTGGCGTTGCAAAACCACTCTTCCGACGAAGCGGAAAAGAGTCAACCCCGGATATTGCAACTCCACCCTGCTCTTACTGTTTTACCAGAAACCGAATTTTCCCATACTGATCACATAAAGCCCCAGCACAAAATTGGTTATGCCGTGCGCCAGTGCCGCCGCCCATATATCACCACGCAACACCACCAGTCCGCCATAAACAACACCTGCCAGAATGCCGGCAAACCAGCGATCATGCTCCAATGCGAAAACAAGAACCGTTATGATGAAAGGCTGAAAGTCAAAATCAGTCAGCGGTTGCCGCCAGAACTTGACGTTACTCTGCCAGCGATAGAGAAAACCGCGAAAAAAAAACTCCTCAATAACCGCAATCACGCAACAGGAACCGATTAGCTTAAAGATCGTCAGAAACCAACCCGCCTCCTGCGGTGAATAGCTTTTCGACACATGATTAGGCAACAGTTCCGGATAATATGATGGCAGGGCTCCAGGCATCATTATCAGCCAACGGTTATAAAACTCACTGACTCGGGGCATAACATTACCGACCCACCCGGTTTCGGGCAGAATCCATACAAGTGCCACAAACAGCCCTGCCGCTATTGCCGGAATGATGTTGCGGATTTCTAAAGCAGAGTATACCCTCCAGGGTTTGAGCAGCCACACAAGCACCGCGCATACCACCGTTTTGAAGGCATAAGACCAAGGCCAGAGCAACCTGTGGTAAAAACCTAGTTTTTCACAGAGTTGCACAGCAAAAATAACTCCGATCCAGCATAAAAAAGGGAGCAAATGCCCAGCCAGAATACGCCGATCTTCACAAGCTGTTGACATATTCCACGAGATCATCAACCTCCTGTTCCTTCAGCTCTGCGGTATTGCCATGCGTATTGAACTTGTTGTCAGCAGTGACAACATCCTTGATTGAAAGTGCGCGGCCGTCATACATATAGGGCGCGGTACGCCAGACTTCGATCAGAATCGGCGTGGCAAATTCACAATCGCGGTCGCCATCACTGCCGAGTCCGAACCGATAGAGCTTTTTATCACTGTAATATGGCGGGGTGTGACACTTGACACAGCCAGCTTTACCCTTGAAAATCAGCTCACCACGTTTGGCAGCCGCTGTCAGAGTGCCGTCACGCGCCAGATATGGACTGGGCACAGGTTCAAGAGACTTGAGAAAGACGTTAACAGACTCCTCGACACTCGGTGAAACCTGATAGAACTGAATATGCGAAAAACCCTTGCTCACCGCAATTTCCGCTGCGGCACGCACACCTCGGATCATAACCGGCGAGGTTTTATGCGTGTAGAGCAGACTGCGCGATTGCTTGGGGTTACCTATGCCGTCGTTAAGCAAATCCCAGTTTGTTCCGTCTGAGCGGGTATCCGGATGACAGCTGGCACAACTCTGCCAGTTCTGGTAGCACATGGTCGCATCGTTGAATGCCATATCCCCGATCCTTACCATATCCGGTCGCGGTGACTCATGCAGTCTCAGCAACGCCGCAGCACCAGGTCCGTCATCCCAGATTTCGATCATATTGATTGAATCCGAATAAAACATGGAAACGTAAATGAAACCATGATGAGCCGCAATCGCTCTGGCCCCCTGCCCCTCCAACCTGACACGCGTTTTCGCACCGTAAAGAAAACCAAGATCGTTCATCACTTCATCAGAATCGGCTCTCTCCGACAGACGCTTGAACATCTCGGCCACATCCACAAAGATGGTTTCATGAGTTCCGGATATGTTGACACACAGATATCTGTCGTCATCTGTAACTTCGATACCCCATGGATTGGCCGCTCCCTGCATGGTGTCATCCAGCAGTACGGTGTTGACATAACAGAGCTGCCGCGCGTTAAAGATTGAAACGGCACTTGTGTTGATCCAGCCGCGATCAAGATGGGTGGTCGGCACAGTGAACCTTCCGATTGTATGAGTTACAAAAAAATAGCGTCCGTCCCGACTGAAAGCAGCATCACGCGCCGCAAATGAACCGGGGGGCAAATCAAGTCTGGCAATCTGCTTCAGATTTGTCGCCGCAAAGACATTAACGGATGAAAAAACATGTTCGCGGTTACCCTCCATCAAGGGAAGAAAATTCACAACCCACAGATGTTTGTCATCCCTGGAAAGTTGCATGGCACAGGGTTCACGAATCGCGCTTGCGCCGCCCTTTATACGCCAGGTGGCAATATCCAACGCAAACACATTTTTCGCTCCGACACGAGCGAAACGGTTGCAGAAAAATAGCGTTTCAGCATCGGCACTGAGCAATGGCGACATCGGGGTATGTCCAGCATCAAAACTGCGCCTTACCTCCCCACTCGCAACATCGATCTCATCAATACGTCCATTGAAGCCGCCAGCGGCGGCATAAATTAGCTTCTCATCACCAGAAAGTGCAATCTCACGAACAGCGTCAACCTTGATTTCCGCAATTGTCTCTTCGTCCTCGAGATTGAAGAAACGGATACATTCGGCCTCTTCACAGGCCAGCACCGCAGTAGACCCATCCCGAACCACAACAATATCCGACGGCGAAAGCCAACTCTGCTGTGCATTTATTCCTGAAACGCATAGTAACAATAATACTATGATTAAATTTTTATATTTCAAAAAAATGTCCCCCACACAGATACTCATGTGGGGAAACCTTATCATATTTCGGCAAGGCAGTACAAGCCCCTCCCACGGTTAGGATTTTTCGCGGCACCCATTTCTGAAGGAAGTTAAACGCGATCTTTTTACACAATTTACTTTTTTTGACAGGATTACATGATTAACATAATTATTCTAAGGGTGGTTTATCACTGGCAACCAGTAATTATCTGTCAAAAAGCCTTTCAGACTCTTTGCGCGCTTTTGCCATAACATCGGTAATTCTGACCGGCACACCACCTTGACGCCTACTGGCATCAGCAGCCTCCATAAAAGCGAAAATAGCTATGGTTTCTTCAGGCTTTACGGGAGCCGGGGCACCTTTGAAAAATTTTATGATCTCTGCAAGCATCATGTTATAGCCATTATAGTCATTGACATGCTCAACACTTTTTTTAAAGTAGGCAATTCCGCCAAAGGCACTTTTACAGTTGCGGTTGCCCCGGAAGGTACCGACTCGCCCGTCTTCCCATACCCCGGTTACCACATCACAAGCATCCGTACTTGCACGCACAACACTTACACATTCCGGCCCCATTAACGCGAGCAGCATCTCGACACCATGAACACCATACCAGAACAGGTCGGGATGAGTTGGTTCAAGTGCACATGGGCCGTAAGTGGATGCCCCCATTACATCGCCATACTTGCCATTGGCAATATCACGCATCATTACAGTGAAACGCAAGGACGAGGATGAAAACATCGGCACCTTGTATTTGGCAGCTGCATCATAAATTGCCAGAGTCTGCGCTAATGTTCCACCAACCGGCTTGTCGATAAAAACACGTTTGCCCGATTTGAAAACCGGTATCGCCTGCTCAAGATGAACTCGTCCGTCGTTGGATTCCAGAAACACTACATCGCACTTGGCCAACAGCGCATCAATTGAATCAACGATCTCAACTCCCATACCTTTTACCTGTTCAGTATATTTGGGAACCCTTTTTGTGCTAGATTCAATATCCCTGCTTCCCTGCGGATAAGCAACAGTCACCCTCACACCAGCATACTGAGGTTCAGGATTGTCGGCATTCAACGCTTTGGTAAAATGAATGGCGTGCGAAGTATCAAGTCCGATAATACCAGCCCGCAGCACCTGCTGCGAATGAACAAGAGTAACAGATGCGAATATCGCAAAAATAACAACATTAACAGTTTTCATTATAATTTCCTTTCTTAAACATCTACTGAAGAATAATTCTTCCGGTGCAAAATAACAACGAAAAACCGAATTTTTTTAATTAGCCCCGATTTTTTGAATCTATGTTATCATTTTGCGCAAGGAGGTTTCTATCAGAGACAAAATTATTGAGATTGTGCATCGGCATAAAATTGACAAATTCGGTTTTGTGCCGCTTGAAAAAATGGTTTTTGATAAATCTTTTCATGATGCCTGTGCCGCAAACCGCTGCGGAAAATATGGAACCAACTGGTCCTGCCCGCCCGGTGCGGGCAGCTTTGAAAGCTTGCGCAGACGCGTACACGGTTTTAAAAAAGCACTCGTTGTCCAAACAGTCTGGCAACTGGAGGACAGTTTTGACATAGAGGGTATGCTGAACTCAGGCAGAAAACACAACGCACTCTTCAGACAACTCTCATCTGATCTGCGTACGGTGTTGCAAAAGCCGCCTCTCGTGCTGAGCGCCGGTGCCTGCGATCTCTGCGAAACCTGCTCTTATATTCTGCGCCGCCCCTGCCCGAGACCCGATCAGGCTATGGGATCACTCGAGGCTCACGGAATTGATGTGACGGCACTGGTCAGAAGTTGCGGACTGAACTATAACAATGGACCGAATACGGTCTCTTACGTCGGCGTTGTCATGTTCAACGACTGAAACAGCTTGCGACCGCCTCTCTTTCGTGTGCAACGCTCAAATCTGCACCCGGAACAAACTATTTTATCGCAGCACAACTGTTTGTAGTACAGACTTTAGCCTGCCGAATGAGACCATTCAGCCTCTTTTGAACTAAATTGAAGGCGAACCGCAATGAGATGAAGATTGCCGAAATCACCGAATTTGTGTACGCTTGCCACACAACTGTGCTTTTTTTAAAGATTTAAAGTGCTAATAAAAGTTAAAATTACTGTAAAAGGATCTGACCCATGATTTCCAGGTGCTTTACCGGATTGATGCTGGTACTTCTACCGGCAACTTTGTTCATTGTAGCATGTACAAGCTCAACGTTTCAAAACGCCGACAATACTATAGTGATCTATGTTTCGCCGCAGGGCAATGATCTCTGGAGTGGCGAAAACTCTCGCCCGAACCGCAGCGGCACCGACGGTCCACTGCGCACCATTGCCGGAGCCCGCAATAAAATCAGAGCTCTTAAACAAAATTCAGCAGGAGGATTAAACAAAGCTGTGACCGTTATGCTAGACAAAGGGATTTATACGCAGAACGAAGCACTGAGTTTCACAGCTGACGATTCCGGCAGTGCTGAGTTTCCTGTCACATATCGCGCAAAACCAGGCACAAAACCCGTTATCAGTGGTGGCCTGATACTGAGTAACTGGACACCCGCTGATTTCAGAAGCACATATATTACCGGTTTGTCTGATCAGATATGGCAACTGCAGCTGCCGCCAAACCCTCTCGGCACATCTTGGGACTTCAATCAGCTGTATATCAACAATTCAGCCAGACCGCGCGCACGTACCCCCAACTATGGATTTTTTCTGCGCAGTGACGGCCCCACAGGAAGTAACCTCAACCGCGAATTTTATTATAAAGATAATGATATCGCCAAATGGCGTCACATGGAACGCGCCCTTTTTGTTGTGTATCACTCCTGGGCAACATCGCTGCATCATGTGGAATCAATCGACACGCAGGCAAATATTCTGACCTTCCGTGAACCGGCCAGGTGGCCGATGGGGCACTGGGAAAAACAGCAACGCTACTACGTGGAAAATCTTTTCGAAGCTTTAGACCACCCGGGTGAATGGTATCTTGATTCGGATAATAACACTCTCTACTACTTTCCGCAACCGGGTGAAAAGATCAATGCAACGGAGGTGACTGTTCCCCTGCTGAAAACAACTCTTTTCGAATTTAAGGGCAATCCGTCTGAAAAAGAATATGTTGAGCACCTACACTTCCGAGATTTGATCTTTCGTCACACCGACGCCGATCTCAGTGAAATAAAAAATTCGGGTCAGGCCGATATCCATCAAGCCGCCCTGATTATGGCACGTGGTCTGCGACACTGCAGCTTCAATAATTGCGAAATATCATGTGCCGGAGCACACGCTCTCTCTCTGATCGACGGCAGTAGCTCCAATCTGGTGCAACAGTGCCATCTCCACACACTTGGCGGCGGCGGTGTGTATATCGGTGGAGGGTGGGATGTCGGTGGCAAAGGCATATCAACGAGCAACACGGTTGATAACTGCTTCATACACAACGCTGGCAATCTTTTTCATGGCGCACACGGTGTCTGGATCGGAAAAAGTTCTTATAACCGGATAACTCACAACGAAATCAAAAACATTGATTACAGCGGCATCTCATGTGGCTGGTCATGGGGCTTTCAACCATCATCAGCCAACCACAACCGGATTGAATTTAATCACATTCATCATCTCAGTAACGGAGAAGGATTAAGTGACATGGGCGGTATTTACACCCTCGGTGTGTCACCTGGAACCACCCTGCGCAATAACCTCATTCACGATATCTACAGCTATAAACATATCTCACATGGCTCGGGGCTTTATCCGGACGAGGGAAGCTCCTGCATTCTTATGGAGGATAACGTGGTGTACCGTGTGCGCAATTCTCCCTTGTTTATGCATTACGGCGCAAACTGCACAGTGCGCAACAACATTCTTGCATTGGGAGACCATGGCCAAATGCGCAGAAGCCGAGAGGATAAACGGTGTCATTACACCGCAACCGGCAACATCATCTACAGTGATCATCCGCAGATGCTGGACGGCCCCTGGAATAATGGCGACTGGTTGGTGGCCTCCAACATTTATTGGTGTACCAACGGAAAACCGGAGTTCGCGGGAAAATCTTTTGCGGAGTGGCAAGCCGCCGGTAATGATCACGGCTCAATTGTGGCCGATCCTCTGTTCCGTAATCCATCGCATGGAGATTTCCAACTGAAAGCGTCTTCACCTGCCCTGAAAATAGGGTTTCGTCCAATAGACACAACCCGGGCGGGACTTTACGGCGACAGAACCTGGCGCTCATTACCTGATCGCTTCCCCGATCGCAAACTCAATGAAATTGCCCCCCCCTAAAGGTACCGATGCAAATCAATTACGATTTTGAAGCAGGCGAGACCGGCACCAGACCCCTGGATGCACAAGTGCATGTCAGCGAGGCCGGTTCAATTGAAATTTCCGATGAGACCGCAAACGATGGAAACAATTCGCCCAAACGTCGTCCGAGACGTAAAAACTGAAAAAAGAGGTTTAATTTTTACCCGCATAACTTTTGACTGTGGTAAGCGGAAAGAATTTGATTTAATAGTAACCCATGAGGATTCTTATAGCAGGAGCTGGAAAAGCAGGACGCCAACTTGCAATGCGTCTTTGCGAGGAGATGCACAGTATCGTCATGATTGATACGGATCAGGACGCTCTGAGTGAGGCCGACGCCCATCTTGACATACTTACTATCTGCGGCTCCGGATCAAATCCGAATATCCTGGAAGCGGCCGATCTCGGCAGTTGCGATCTTTGTATCGCCGTAACCGACTCCGATGAGGTCAACATACTAACCTGCCTTTACGCAAATTCAGCCGGTGTCGCCCGCAAAATTGCCAGAGTCAGGAATCCCGATTACACTCATTCAAAGGCCACCTATGACCTTGAGAAAATGGGTATCGATCTGGTGATAAACCAGAAACGCGAATGCACACAGGAACTCTGCAACCGGCTCCTGATGCCCGGTGCTTTTGAGGTGTTCGACCTCTTCAAAGGTCGCGTGACCATCGCCGGTTTCCGGCTAACCCCTAACACTCCATTAGTTGGCACAACTCCGGCTGAGTGCTCCCGCCAGGACATTATCAATGAAATTCGCATGATCGCCGTGCGGAGAGCTGACAATCTGATCATACCCTACGGCGACACAATTTTTCAAGCCGATGATCTTTTGTATATAATAGGTTCAAGAAGCAAGGTGTCTGAATTTTCTGAGTGGGTTTGCCCGCAATTCATGCCGATCAAAAAGGTGATTATCGCGGGTGGCGGCGACCTCAGGCTGATGCTGGCAAAAAAAGCGGAAAACCGCATGGAGTGCATCCTGCTAGAACGCAACGAGGAAAGAGCTGTTCTCTGCTCGGCGAAGTTACACAAAACACTTGTTTTACACGGAGATGCTCTTTCAAGTAGCACTCTGACCGAAAGCGGCATCACCGAACGCACCGCTTTTGTGGCACTGACCGGCGATGACGAAGATAACATCATGAATTGCCTGATGGCACGCAAAAAGGGGGCCGGTTTCACCGCAACTGGCGCAACTGTGCTACCTAATCTGCTTTATACAACTATTGAAAGTGTCCCCCGCGGCATACTGTTCTGGCGGGCTCCTTTACTCCGAATCTTGAAACGGCGGTAACCTCAGTGGCTGCGACCCTCGGTAATGTCGGCCCTGGATTGAATGCGGTCGGTGCCACCCGCAACTATGCGGCCATCCCGGATATCGGGCTGATCATATTGACGCTCTGTATGCTCTTAGGCCGCCTCGAACTTTATACCGTTTTAATTCTGTTTCTACCCAGTTTCTGGAAAAAATAACAGTTCCGCCGGAATCCTCCTGCCCTGTCGGAACAAGGTGCTAAAGTTGAAATCCTAAAGCACCGGCTTTTTCGAGTAGAGCTGATGATGCGTCCTCTATTCGCACCTTTGTCGACTCAAATTGCCTACGTATCGGGTAGCTGGCTCGTTGAGCGTTAAAAACCTTTACACGTTGAGCATTATCACTCACAGTGGCACACCGCAACCTCTCCGAATCACCGCGAATGTCATACACTCTGAGCACCAGCTCGCGCAAAACATCTTCGTCTCTTCGTTGAAACGCTGAAGTGTCTATCAGCGGTACCGGCGGCTCCGGCAACGTGAAAGGATACTCCGGTTCAACTCCCAGAAAAGCGCAGGCACCGCGATAGGTCATGGCGGTGCCGTTGACCTTGCCCTCAAAGGAGTGGCCAGCAATATGAGGCGTGCCTATATCAACCAAACGCAGCAGATCGTCCCGATAACACGGTTCACCTTCCCAGCAGTCAACCACAGCATGTGATATTCTACCAGCATGCAGTGCATCGCACAAAGCCTGATTGTCAATCACCGCCCCGCGTGCGGCGTTAATCAGCATAACACCCTCACGGGCGACGGCAAACCGCTCTGATCCGATCAGATGAAAGGTAGAGTCAATTCCCTCTTTACTGAGCGGAACATGTAGACTGATTATATCAGACTCACCCAGAATCCGCTCAATATTCACAAAACTCCGCGCTTCGATATCATCCGAATTACGCTGACGCGGCGGGTCGTTAGCCAATACTCGCATACCAAGCGCCCGGGCAAAACGACAGACCTGACTGCCGACATTACCCACACCCACAACACCTAGGCTCTTATCTTTCAGCTTGAAACCATACTCGCCGCTAAGCCACAACAGAGCGGCAACCACATAATTACCCACACTGACGGCGTTACACCCTGGCGATGTTACCAACTGAATCCCAGCACTCCTGAGATATGCAATGTCTAGATGATCGGTACCAATAACTCCGGAACCGCAGAAACGCACACGACTGCCTTCAAGCAAACGACCGTCCACTCTGGTTGTGGAGCGGATTATCAGCATATCGGCATCTTTAACGTCTGCCGCCGATATTTCCCGCCCATCAATCAGCGAAACATCACCGAGCGTTGAAAAAGCCTCCTGCACAAAAGGCATGTTCTTATCGCATACAATCTTCATACGGCAATATAATTCTGTGACTCCCGCATCTCAACAAGATGTCAATGTCAGTAAGTCATTCTTTGTCTGTGATGGCAACCCCTGAACACTGGTACTCAATCGACAGTGGTGCTTCAACTACACTGACCACGCCCAGGGGCGGCTCAAAAGGAGCAGTAAGACGTCCACTGAACAGCAATGATAAGATGATTAATGCTATAATTGACAATTTTTTCATTCCGGGTATTTCTCTCTGCCGGTTGTGTCGCTCTAAAACCTCAAACTATCGCAACATACTAAGTCAAACTCCCAAATGACAATAAAAATATACGGTAAATTCGTAAAAATTATAACTTACGCTCTGAAAAACAGCGTCTTTATCGATAAGCCTGTGGAGTGTAAGTCCCGCATCTTTTTTCAGCGAAAATCTTTTTGAAGCGGGTGAACCGCGGCAATCCGTTTTCAAGCGGAACTTGAGCCCAGCTCTCACCGATCAACGGAAGTGCATATCTCACATAATCGTCGGTGACATCAATCCGACTGGATGAAATCCACTCGGTCGGAAAGAAACGTTCACTGTTAGCTACCACCTCAAGCGGCACTTTATCATAACGCACCCTGTATTGCTCGCAGGGTTCACGCAGAATCGTCGCCATATAACCGTTGCCATCCTTGCGGGCTATCTCGACCGCATAACGTCCGGATTCATAAGCTTCCTGCAGATCAACCACCGATGCCAAAGGAGCCGAGTGCCGCTGATCCGTTCCGACGGTCTGACCACGTGCTTTGCCTGTGGCTTTTAATCCGACAGAATTAAGATAAGCCACAATCGCCGACTGAGCCGTACGCTCACTTGCACCGAAGTTGATATGACCGAATGAATCTTTCTGGGCACCAATATCTCCAACATCAAAACCCTCACTCACAACCACAATGCAGCGTCCACTGCGTACCAGTTCATCATTAACCATATCCGCCATCTCCGGCAACGTCACACCGGATTCAGTCAGATAAATCTGCAGCGGTAGCAAACGCTGCGGGTCCGCCAGACGAGCCGCCGCCGGAATGAAACCGATCTTACGCCCCATAGTCTGCAAAACCAAAACCGGGTCCGCCGGTGATGAACCGGCATTCTCCTCGTTGACACCAAGCAAATTAGCAGCCCAGTAACGAGCGGTTGAACCATAACCGGGGGTGTGATCAACCAGTTTGAATTCCGAATCGCCGACATCATTATCAATGGTCTTTGGTACGCCGGTAGCAACCAGTTCTAATCCGCTTCCAGCCGCCATAAGTGAGATTTTGTTGGCTGTATCCATCGAATCGTTACCTCCGGCATAAAAAAAATAACCGATATCATGCGCCTTGAGCACTTCAACAACTCGCGCAAAATCTTCGTCCTGACCGGCTTTCAACTTATAACGGCAAGTTCCTATTGCGCCTGCCGCCGGCGTGCTTTCAAGCAAAGCAATCTCCCTGGCATCCTGAGCGGAAATATCCAGCAGTTCCTCTTTCAAAACACCTTCAATGCCATGCCAGGCACCATAGATGTTACCAAATATCAAGGGGTAATCACGACAGGCTTCTATTACACCTCGAATTGAATTGTTTATCACCGCGCTTGGACCACCCGATTGTGCCACCAGAACATTTTTCATTAAGCTCTCCTTGTTTTTTAAACTTCAAAAAACCGCATACTGGTTTTTTTGAACTCACGTAAGCTGAGTAACAAAGCGCCATGACTGAGTCCACATGTTTGCTCAAGCTTTCTGAAAAGCAATTGGGTTCGCTCCCATGAGGGGGTGTGAATCATGGCAAAAAGATTGAAAGGAAATTTAGCTAAAGGCGGTCGCTGATAACAATGGGTTACCTCACTGAATGCTGCCAATCTGTGACCAGCCTGCACTATCTCGTCCTCAGGCACATTCCAACAACACATTCCATTCGCTTTGAAACCTGCCAGACGATGGCGCAACAATAACCCTAAACGACGGACAATGCCCGTGCGCAACCAGGCACGGAGCGTGTTCATCAACTCTGCCACGGGTATCTCAAGCTGCTCCGCAGCACTCCGATAAAAATCCGGAACCACCGGAACAGCACCCTGAAAGTACCGGACAATACGCCGTTCTTCATCATTTAATTCAAAAGATTCTTCCGAGTCCATCTCTATGTCAGCCACCGCCAGCTGCCGACTCTCCTGCCCTTTATCCGGACGCATGTCGAAAATAACATCAATCTTGAACCTGCGAACTGCTGGCAGCTCCTCTATCACACAGGGTGCGCAGGTGGCACGTAAGCGGTCAAGCTCCTGCTGATATGTGTCACGCGGCACGGCCAGAGTGAACCAGATATTAGGCCATTGAGCGTCACGCGGACCACCAATAACATCACGTGGCAGTTCATCAGTCCAACCGCGTTGATATAGATGGGTAACACCACTCAGCGGCATAATTTTCGATACCATACTCTCAAGCGTACCAGAGCATACCTCCATACAACACAGGGCACTGCGATAATTCAATCTGCGAGCATCGAACACAGCACCAAACCGTCGTGCCTCACCGCTTCTCAGCAATCTCTGAAGCAAATTCACAACAGCATTTTCATCGACCCCGAACTCGTCACCCAACACAGCAAACGGCCGTTCCACAACTGCAATACCCCTCTGGGCCGCAAATAAAAGACGGTTCTCTAACTCAGTTGTATTAAGCATTCTAAAATTCCATCTGCAAGTTTCTAAGGAATAATCGAATTTAATCTGTGCCCTTTTTTCTCTTATCTACAAAAAATTCGGTTGCGTATAAGGCATAAAGATAAGTTCGGAAATCAGATATCGATATCGCTTTCACCTTTATCTGCTCGCCATTTAAAAAACCGCGATTCTACGGCAAATTCAGAGCTTCAAACGCATCGCCCAACGAACCAAAGTCAGTTTTCGTCTGCGATTTGCTCCATCCTTCCAGATCAACAGCATCGTTCGCCGAACTCTGCTCCCATTGTTCCGGAGTTGTAAGTGAAATGCGATCTCCATCAATAGATTTGACAACCACTTCGAGCTTGTTGCCATAGGGAAAACTATACTCCAGTTTTGCCACCGGACTGCCTCCATGCGAAACACCACTTTCACTGATATGCAACAATCCGGTTTTGTCCTGCGCAAGACGAATGAAAACGCCAAAAGGTTGAATCGATTCCACAATACCTTCAACCCTGACACCAACCCCCAATTCACCGGGGGCTAACTCCGTGACCCGTCTATCAATCGGACGCAAAGAGATACGCCGTCTATCATTGTCGATCTCATCGATCTGAACATCAACGCGCTCACCCTCCGTGACTACCTCACGGGCCGACATCAGACGCCTGCCGTTGCCAAGTTTGCCGATAGGTATTAGCCCCTCTACCCCTGAAACAATCTCAGCAAAAGCACCGTAACGTTCAACTCGCGTAATCAATGCCGTACAGGTTGAACCAACCGGATGAGATGCAACGGCATCCTCCCAGGGATCCCCCTGAGCACCACGCAAACTCAACGAGATGCGGTTGGCATCCCAGTCCAACGCTTTGATTTCAACCTCTACCTTGTCGCCTGGCTTGACAATCTCCTCGATTTTAACATCACGTGCCCAAGACAATTCCTTCAGAGGAATCAACCCTTCAGCACCTCCAAGATCAACAAACGCGCCAAATTCCATAATGCGCGTCACGGTTCCGGGCGCGATCATGCCTTCATAAATATCCTCAATCAGCTCCTGACGCTGAGCTTCGCGCTCTTTCTCCAACAGCAAACGGCGACTGACAATCACATTCAAGCCGCGTTCATCATGCTCATATTCAGCGATCATAAACATGAATGTTTTTCCCACATACACCGCATCCTCCTGACGATGCAGATTGATCTGAGAAAAGGGGCAGAACGCACGCTGACCGTTCAAACTGACTTCATACCCTCCGTTAATTTCTTTTTCAACCCTGCCCTCAACCGGCATCCGACGCTCATATGCATCGTGCAATGTCCTTTCAACCGCCGAACGTGAGCTGAGCCTGGTGGTAAAAAGAAATGCACCGTTTAGCATACCGGAGAAGATAACATCAATTCTGTCACCTATATCAACCCGCAAAGTCCCGTCATCACACATGACATCATCCGCCAGCAGCAAGCCCTCACGCTTGGCACTCACATCCAAAGTAACATACTCTTCGGAAATTCCGGTAACAACACCCTCAGCATGCTCTCCCGGATCAAAACCACCCCGATAATTACTTAACTGTTCATCAAGCAACGATTCAAAATCGGACATTGATACTTTTTTGTCACTCATTCAATTGATTTCTTTCCTTTAACTCAGCAATGGAATTGTAGGTTTATCAGGCGGAATTTTCTCTAAATCGGGTAGTTCCGTCAAGGATTGGTGATATATAATCATGAAATTATCGCACAGATGTCACTACTTCATCAAACCGGCAACCGCTGCTCCGATAACAGGCGAGTCGTCAACCTTGACCAGCTCATAATTCAAAGCGCGTTTTGAAAGAAGCGCATCGAGCTCACTTCTGACACGATTTTCAAAATCAGCAGTAATTGTACGATAGTAGGTGGAACCATCCACATTAACACAAACCGGACGTGCCGGATCACTACCAGCACCAGTCTTAATTACGGCGGCAGCAATGTTAATCGCCGCCAAAATAGCGGCCCGTTCATAAACAGGAGTGCATAAACTTCTGATCAGCTTCTTATCATCATCATTGAACACCCCGGCGTTCAGTGGATTGCCCTCACAAAATTTGCCGCCACAGAAATCATCCATATCCTTGTTCGATACCAGTTGCAACTCATCCTCACTCCCACCATCCATCGCCATGATTGACTCTGTGGCTCCGGTTGAGAAAAATCCCTCTTTGGCCGCTTCAAGCAGCACGATCGACCCAACACTGCCGAGATAACGACCCGATATCATCTTTTCGAAAGTGTAAGCTCCAGGGTCATTGGTACGCTGATCCAACAAACGGTCAAATAAACTCTGCTCAATGTTACGGAAACCACCAGATTCCACATTCACCGCCATCGAACCCTGCGGATTAAGATCACTGCGTTTTGTTATTTTACTGTTGTGTTCCACATAGGCGGTATTTGTTCCTGTTCCCAAAATAAAACCTACATAAGCGGAATAATTAGAGGTCAGACCACGACTGCGACCCGCCAGCAGAGCAGCAACCGTGTCATTCAGTATTACAATACGGCGGTCAAAACCACGCGCTTTGAGATGCTCCCGCAAACCGGCTCCAATCATTGTATTCACCACCGAGGGCACCGCAATCTGCTTGCTCCAGTATAACAGCCGGGCATCACAATCAGGTGTAATCTCAGCCGCATAGGAAAAACAGAAACCGATTGTATCGGAGTGCCCCAAATTAGGCTCAACAAAATCAGCGAACGCCTCAAAAAATTCGTCGCGCCCCATCTCATACTCCGCCCCAGGCATGGAACGCTTGCTGAAATCTCCTATTTCAATTTCACCATTTTCACTGGCTCGCACAACTGCGGTTCGCAGATTGGTTCCCCCCGCATCCAGAACAACAACCGGCTTTCCAGTTTGAACCTCATGATCAACCGAAATGAACGACGGTATCATCGCCAGCGAAGAGGGCTTTCCCTCCAACCCCTTGGTCATCTCGCTGTCAAACTCACTCAAAATGCCATCGCGGTCAATGCTGTCAGTATCCAGACCGCGAGATCGCAGAAACCCCTCGACCATCTTGTTCTTATCCATCATTTTTAACTCCAAATGGCAATTTAACTCCCGCTTTAAATCGGCAAAATCGAACCTGCAACAACCTCGTTTCCATTCTTGACCGCTTCAAGTGCTAACTCCAACTTGATCACATGGCCCTGAGCATCTGTCACATCAAGTTTTTCGCGTATGCTTTCACCACTTAACGCTTTCGCAAAAAATCTGGCGGCATCCGGCAAAAGATCAACAAACCGGAGCTTAAGTGCCTCAGCAACGTCAGAAATACCGAATGATTTCAATAAATTACGATTCACATTTGTAAAAAAACCCTCCAGGTTACATACAAAAGCCGGTACCAAAGCAACATCGAAAGCGGCCGCAGCCCTGCGCAGCTCATCCATTGTGCTTTTACGCTGATCAACATTGCGGATTGCAAAGACAACATTACTCTCACTGGTAAGTGAAAGCGTGCTTACACCAATCTCCCCCTTGAAAGAACCACCGTCACTCCTGAAACAACGCGCAGTGATCAATACATTGTGATTCTCTGCCAGATTGCGCTTCAAATGCTCGAACATCTGACTGTTCATGCCTTTGATAACCTGATCTATTGGCATGTCCCAGGAGTCCTCACGAGTGTAACCCAGCAACTTCAACACCCGTTCATTACAGTCAACCACATGTCCGTGGTCATCAAGTATCAGCACCGCATCATATAAACCGTTCATCAGCTGATAATATAGCTTTCGCTGGTCGTTTTGAGGTTTCTCTATCTTTACTGCCTCAGAGCCGAACTTTCCAGGAGCTGCCGCGTCCGATGAATCCGGCTTACCCAGATTGATACTGAACCTGGGCCGTGAATCAACCAACGGCCCGGATGACCTCTCTTTGTTAACAACCTTTAATGCCGGTGTCACTTGACGGTTGTCCGTTACAGTCTGATCAACACCAACAGCAGTATTCTTTTTGCTTTCACTAACACTCTTGAGTTTAACAGGGGCCGTTTTAGGTGCCATACGTACCGGAGTCATTACCGGCTTACCCATCGGAATTATGTTGCCAGTAGCTCCCGAAAAAGTGGTAGACTTAGATACGTTCGCATTTTTGTTAGCCATAATACTCATATCATGTTCACTTTTCCCTTGACCTTCCGCCGGCTTAACTCCTGCCGTGGAAGCTTCAGAATAACTGATCCGAGTGCCTTTCTCCCCTTTCAATCGGTCAGCCTTGACTTTTGTCACCTGCGCTTCTCGTTTAATCTGCTCAATCACCTGACCTGCATTCGTAGCCGATTCTTCCTCTTCATCCGTCAAACTAACCGGAAATACATCATCGGTTATTGCAACTGCCCCCGTCTCAGAATGGCGATCATCAAAACCACTCTCCTTCCCTCTACCTCTATCGTCACGTTTTCTGAACCAGAATTTACCTGCCATAATCTCTACCCCTCGTTTTTATAAAATTTTAAACCAAATTCAATTTATAAATATCCCTAGTAACAAATTTAATCCGCGCAACCATTATATAACAATCCGATGAAATAAAAACTATAAGGTAAAATGCGCAACTATGGTGCCATATTTTTACAATAATTCCAACCTTGATTTATGGCATATTTTTTGCGTAAATTAACCGGTCAACATCTAACAGGAAATGTATCACATGGAAAACAGGAATTACACTAAGTCGGAATTGATCAGAGAACTGGCTTTCACTGTCGGCATTACACAGAAAAAAGCACGCTTTGTGCTGGACGCATTGCAGTTTATTGCCTATCGCGAAGCAACCAACCATGGATTCACGATACCCGGAATCTGTAAACTTGACATAATTCGACGTAAAGAACGCCAGATGAGAAATCCGCAAACCGGAGAAAAGATTCTCATAGCTGAACACGACGCTTTACGCGTCAGGGCTCTGAAAAAAGCGAAAGATGCAGTAACACCGCCACCCGAAAACCTTGTTACCTATCTGCCCCAAGAGAGTGAGGCTTCTCAGATTTATGATGACTTCTCCCAGGCAATCTCGTTCCGCTGTAAAAAATGCGGCCAGGAAATTGAGGCTCCCAAAGCGGCAGCGGGCATAACATCCGAATGCCCGGCATGCAATACCGTGATCATTATACCCGATAAATCGGAACCAGGCACCATGCATGGCGATCCACTACCCGAAACGTCAACCACACGAGAGCCGTCAACGGAAAACGAAAACACCGAGCGAGGCGAAGAAACATCCGCTACACCAAACAACGTAACTCAGCCCGCCGACCGCACAACAAAACCTGCATCGGAGTCACAAACCCGGACACAGCCCGCTCTTGACCCTCCCAAACACCAGACAATCAGAATAGATCTCGCAGCTCTGGGAATAGAGGAACAACGCCAGACCCAGCCAAAACGAATGATCTCATTTTTCTGCAAAAATTGCCGCCAGGAGATCGAAGCACCTACCTCGATGGCCGGAAGCTCCTCGGAATGTCCAGCCTGCGGCGTAACCTTTGAGGTGCCTTTCTTCTCCGACCCAGGTACACTCCATGGCAGCGATCTTGATCATTCCGAAGATCAGATTCAAGAGATCAAAGGACGCACCATAAGGATTGAAGTACCCGACGATATCTGAATAAAAATTGCCTCCCTTTCCGATCATTCCGAACAGAAGAGGCAAATCAAACCCTCACGGCGCAGTGTGCTTAATCAGACCACCTGCCACATACAAACCGATAAGTTGTTTATGTTGCACTTTCGCCAGATATTAACCCTGATCTTACTGGCCGCAACCCTGCGACTAAACGCCGCAACAGCTTTGCGTATCACACGTGTATTTAAATTCGATCCCCCCTCCCTCTCAATGGTTGAAAACAAATGCCGAATAACCATGCGAGAGTGTCGCCCCGATTACAACCCCGGAAAACCGGCACTACCGCTCTTCGGCATCTCAATCGAAACACCACTCGATTATAATGTCGAAAGTGTGACCATCACTCGCAGCAAAACCGACGAAATTAAAGTGCCTGCAATAATCGAATGGGCACAACCACACTTTCAGCCCGGAGAAAACCCTGCATCCATACTCCCCGACCAGAATATATATTCATCCAATAACAAATACCCTTCCGATGATCAAATCACCTTTCGAACCGACCGTACCGATGCTTGCAACCTGCTCTCTCTGAACTTTTCCCCCCTGCAATACAATCCGGTAAGCGAAACCCTTTTCCATAGCCGACAGATTACACTCACTGTTTTTCTCGCACCGCTACCTTCCACTACAACACAAAGCACCGTTAAACCCTCCAACCTTCAAACTTTCCCCCTCAACTCCGCAGAGCGTTGTGACTACCTCATCATTTCCACCTCCAATCTCATCGCACAAGCCTCCCCCCCCTGGGATTTTAACGCCCTTGCAACCCGACGTGAGTACTCCGGACTAATCACCCGAATAGTAGCGGTGGAATGGATTTATGAAAACTATAACGGCTCGGATAAACCCCAACAGATTCGACACTTTCTTCAGGATGCCCACTCCGCCTGGCACTTGAAATATCTGCTCATCGCCGGAACCCACACAATGATCCCCGCACGCAAACTGTATATCAAAATCTCTCAGTTCTTCAACGAATACACCGCCGAAATACCCTCTGACCCCGTCTATTACGGCTGCATGGACGGCAGCTTTGATGGTAATAAAAATGGACTTTACGGCGAATTCAATGATGGCGATAGCGGCGGCGATGTCGACCTTACCGCCGAGATTCTCGTCGGAAGATTTCCCGTGGAAAACGCTCTTGAACTGGCCCACATGGTGCGCAAGACCCTGCGCTATGATCAAGCCGCCGCTTCCGAATTCTATAACAACGGATTTGTCTCGGAAAAGGTGTCGTTCGGCAATGTCGTTTATGGTAAACCTTTTATGGATGAAATTCGTGACGGCAGTACAACGTACGGAAGAAACACGCTGGGCTATCTGAATTCCCCCTACTTAGACCGATTTGCGGTCACAAACTCCCTGCATGATTCCGAAAACTTCCTCTTTGCAACTAACGACATTCTCAAATATCTAAACAGCAACCTGCACTCAATAAACCATATCGGACACGGGTCAACCTACCAGTGCATGCGGCTGAATATGCAACTGCCCACTGATCAGGCGAAATTGGCCTCTCTCGAAAATTCCTTTCCCTACGCCCTCTATTCACAGGCCTGCCTCAGTGGCGCTTTTGACCACCCCGACTGCTTTGCTGAAACACTGGTCAGTGTTAGTAACGCTGCGTCAATCGCAGTCATGAACTCTCGCGAGGGCTGGGCAGTAAACGATACCATAGCAGGTGCGTCACACTTTTTTCACCGCCATTTCTGGGACAGCGCCTTCCGCGGTCAGGCAGTGACTTTCGGTGAAATGAGTGAAGCCGCCCGACGCGCTAATCTTCCCAGCGTACCTTCATACGGTGCTTCTGTCTACCGCTGGGTCTATTATGGATTGAACCTCTTCGGCGATCCCGCTCTGCCAGTTATGCCGCCATTGCTGACTGTGCCTCCCTCAATTACCCATCAACCACTAATCAACACATATAATACCTTATCAAATCACAATGTAAAATGCATCCTGCAACCAGTGGGCATCTACGACCCGGATTCCCCGTTCATTGCCTATTCCTGTCAACCAGGCAATCTGTCAATCACTCAGAAGATGTCGCGCATCAACGGTAATGAATACCATCTGCAGATACCCGCTCAACCACGCTACACTCGTATCGACTACTCAATTACCGCCAGCAACCGGGCAGGTTTTGTTGCATCTGACCCGCCAACCAACAACCATACCTTTTTCATTACCGATCAACTTACACTCAATATAGCCGGTTCGCCAACCAATATAGGCACCTGCGAACCCGCTTACGGCGTTCACCACAGCGCCTCCGGCTTGATCATTAACGCATCCAGCCAAAATATCTATTACGAAGCACCTGATACACGCTATCGTTGTCTCGGTCTGACCGGCACCGGCAGCGTTCCGCCAAGCTCCACCAATCAATACGTTAGCTTCCGTATCAACCGCAATTCAATTCTTGTCTGGAAATGGCAACGACAATACCTCGTACGAATGATCTGCGAACCCGAAATCACAGACGAAAAACTGTTCTGGATCAATAGCGATACAACATTCCAGCCACCACCAGCCAAATCTTTTGTCTCTGTCAACCATACCAATATATTGGCTTTTTCCGGCTGGCTGCTCAACGGTTACCGCTCCCCTGTGACAACTGCCAAAAGCCTGCTTCTACATCCGCCGATTGACCTTACCACGCCCATCTGCCTGACCGCATCCTATGTTGACGCCCAACTTGACCAGGATGGCAATGGCATCGCGGATTGGTTTGAACTCCGCTTTCTGGGAGAAATCGGTAATGATATTTACACTGACCATGACAACGATGGCTATGACCTCTATCAGGAATTTCAAGATCACTCCGATCCGCTTGATATAC
The DNA here is from genome assembly GCA_964406095.1 of uncultured Lentisphaeraceae bacterium. GTDB lineage: Bacteria > Verrucomicrobiota > Kiritimatiellia > RFP12 > UBA1067 > M55B167. Next base: position 486 of record CAYOQJ010000042.1, on the reverse strand, counting down.
TTGCTTTCCCAGCTCCGCCTTCCATCAACCATAACCCCACCTCCTCCATGATCAATAAACCTGGCCCATATGCCGTAAACGTAACCATAACCGATACCCACAACGAAATATCAGCCGCCCTGCACTGGCGACTCAATGGCTCAACATGGCAGATTACCGCTCTTAACACACTCTCTAACTCCATCTATCACGCTTCAGTTGCAGAGTCAGCCACAGCCGGAGATATGCTCAGCTATTTCATCTCAGCTACCGACCCCTCAGGAAATTACAGCGAGACCTCTGAATTCAACCTCTTTTTCGCATACCCGATTGCAGATTTCACTCTGATCGACGACATCTCAGTGATCACACAATCCGAAATACCCGGCGTAACCAACTCCTCCTATCTGATCAACCGCGGCAACACTCCACTGCAATGGTCACTCAATTTCGGTTTGGCGGAACCCTTCGCTTCACCCGACCTCTCCGCATTGCTCAACTGGCAAA
>CAYOQJ010000041.1:0-34208 GCA_964406095.1 uncultured Lentisphaeraceae bacterium | reverse complement strand
CGCCAAGAAAACGCAGCGCCGCTATTTTTCGCAGTATGATGTTACCCGCGATGTAAGCACCGACAACAGCGCAACAGAGGGTGAACAGGATGGCAACACTGCAATAATCTCTTATATGCAGACCAATAATGTCGTTATGGCCGACGAGGATTTACCATTCTTTCACACATCCTATGATCCCGGACCAGATGTCTATCGCTACCATGCCGGCGGTGAAAACGATATTCTGGGAAATGAAAACTTCAGTTTCCATCCGCCGCTGGAATTAAACAACCCGACATTTCACAAAGCTCTGACCGCTCTCACCTCCGGCAATTTGGCCTCCAATAAATTCAACATCAACAGCATCACCAACTACCTTTCTTATGATAACACAGCAATTGCAGATCAATGGTATACCGATGCCGAGTTTAATTTAAGCTGGTTACTGCCGGTCACAACAATCAATCAGATATGTCTGCGTTCCAACAGCAGGAACGAGCGTTACGCCGTCTCCAATCCTGCTTCACTGGCCTGGAACATCGCCAATTTCATCGATCCCGACCGTCTGCCACAAAAATTTAATCTCGATGGCAGCGCACCGGCCACACGCGAAAATTATATTGTTGAAGATCTGCCGCTGATCAATAAAATTTCTGTTTTCGATATCTATGAAGATGACAGCGGGCCATCCGACAAAGTTGGCAATCTGAAGTACTATGGCGCTGACCCGACACTCAGCAACCATTACGCGGTCGCGGTCGAGGTGTGGTATCCCTTCGCTCCAACCCCGCCTCCGGATGAAGAGGAATATCCTGCCTGCTACGTCGGCATCTACACCAACGAGGCGGATGTCGTAACCTCAACCAATCGTCCGCTGAGCGACCAGGAACTGCGTCGCTGGTTTGACTGGATTTACGCCGAGACCTCCAACTCGGTGATGCAGGTGCTCTTTGAAAACTGGGGACGGACATATCGTCAGACGGTCGGAGAGCTGTACCTCAGCAATCATCCACTCTGGCAGGTTATCACCGCCGATCAGGAGCTCTGGTTCACCACCAACATGACGAGCCACTCATCCTGGCCGCAGGCCGACACCAACGGCAACTTCACTCTGGAAAGCGCGCCAATCTATCAGGCTTTCTATCCGGAGACATTTGATGTTGTCAGCACCAATGAGAGTGACGGCGTAATTTCAACCAACACCTACACCTATATGATCGCCACCAATTTCTGGCTGACTTCGGTTGCCGGAGGTGCTACAAATCAGTTTATCTACGGTGAATACTTTGAAGATTCAGATTACGTTACAATGTTCTGGGAAGATGTTAGTAGCGGTGGTATCAGTAGCAACCTTCTCGGCTCTGTAACAACCGCCGAGGGCGAGGTCATATCGATGGAACTAAGCCGCAACATCCCGCTTGCCTTCGATTACGACCCGGTCAGCGGTGCCCAGTTTGTCACCTGGCGCGATGTTCAGAGCGAAGCAACCTTCACCAACGAATTCACAGCTATCTCCACCGCCAATTTTGATGACAACTTCTTTCTTCCTCGCAAGGGGATCTTTTTCACCGTTGAAGAGTTTCCTGTGGAACCGCTCTACATTCCTGATGATCTGCAGAATTCACTGGACGCCCTCTTCGGTCTGCTGCCTACCAATAACATCGACTCGCTGGAAGAATTTCTGATGCGTCGACCTGATGAGCTGACCACAGAGGACTGGGATAATCTGTTCGATTGGTTCAGTGAAAATCCGGCAGTCAACAATACAATTGTACCACGTGTGGTAGAGCCTTCACTGGGCAACCTGACAGAAGAAGATCGCTATTCGCTGGTGCCGCATGAAGCTGACGATGAAACCGTCAGCTTTTTTGACGAAGGTTTCTCGAAGCCCTCCGTTTTCCAAGGTTGCTTCTGGACCATCTATCCTAAAAAAACAGTCTCATTCCTTGAAATTGAAGAGCGCACCCCTGTAGGTGCGCCATCCGGCTCGGAAGAGACCGAAATTGTGACCAATTGTTATCCTCTGGGAGCCTACATGCCCGGCAATCAGCTCCCGAACACGAACACCGTGTGGTTACGCCCTGCTGTAACCGTTCTGAGCTATGATCAAAGTGGGGTTGAAGGTGAAGAGACCAGTGAACCCAGCAACATCGATAAAATTGTGGACGAGGCTCTGCTAATTCCCAAACAGAATAATGACGCTACAGTCGAGGGCTGGACTGCCGTCACCAACCTCTATGTTCCTGAACCACGCGACAACGCCTGGGCATCAAGCTGGCTAAACTTCTTTGAAACCTGGGACAGTCAGAACAATCAGACCAATCTCAGCTACGGTGTCAAAGAGATGCCCTTCATCCATTTTAACCGTCCATTAAGATCGGCAGGTGACCTCGGCCTAGTGTACACCCCCTACAAGCGCATAGCGTCGGATGACGATTCTTCCGACGGCACTCCGGCCCAAAAGGCCGCCATTGTCGCCCAGGAGGGCATCGCCAATCCGCAGAACGGAAACATCTCCGACCTAGATGCGCCTTACGACACTATCACCTTCTCCATGGCCTCCGGCGCCTCATTGCTCGACTTCTACACAACCTGGCCTGAGCCTGCCCCGCGGCGCGGGCTTGTTCAGGCCAATACCACGCTTACACCAACCTTGGACATCCTTTTTAGCAACGTAATAATAGGCTGGACTAATAATTGGTCTTTAAGTTCTGATACAAATATGAAAATTCCAGATAATCACCGCTGGAGCGAACTGTGGCGCCATGCCCTGACCAACATGCCCTACAACACCGGCTGGCGCAGCTACGCCGAGATGCTGCCCGCGCTCGCCACCAACGAGATGCACCGCAATACAACGGTCATGAACCTCTCAAAACCGCACAGTGCCCACGACTACACCGAGGATGTGCTGCGCGGCATTGCGGAGAAGGTTTCATTCCGGCAGAACATCTTTGTGATCGTCCTCGCCGCGCAGGTGATCGCCCCCGGCACCGAGCTGATGGAGCAGCCCAATGTGCTTGCCGAACAACGTGTCGCCGTTACCGTTATCCGCGACGCCTACTCCGGCAACTGGGTCATCAGCGACTGGAAAAAGCTGACACAGTAGAAGAGTGACGAGTGAACCAGCATATATTTTAGACAGGATTACAGGATGAACTGGATTTTGAAAAAGGGTTGGCATGAAACATGAGGATTTGACTGAGAAAATCATTGGATGTGCCTATAAGGTATATAATGCAATGGGTTATGGGTATTTAGAATCTGTATATGAAAAGTGTTTCATGATAGAGCTTAACAAAGAAGGTTTAAGCGCGGAAAGCCAGATCCCCGTCAAGGTCTTTTATGAAGGAGAAAATGTAGGTGACTATATTGCAGATGTCATAGTAGAAGATATGATTATAATCGAATTAAAGTCAGTCAGCCATATAGTTAAAGCGCATGAGGTGCAGTTAGTAAATTATTTGACGGCAACGGGCATTGAAATTGGTCTGATAATAAATTTTGGGCCGCAACATGTTGAAATTAAAAGGAAGTTAAAAACAATTTCAACATAATCATGTTAATCCTGTAATCCTGTCTGAAAACTAACTTGAAAGCAAAGAAATCAATTTTAACCCAATCTTCACTCTTCACTTATGACAACATACAAAATGGTGATGCCGGAGCACCTCAATAAATTCGGCGATCTTTTTGGCGGCAACCTGCTCAAGTGGGTTGACGAAAGCGCGGCTATGGCAGTTTTTATCGACTTCCCCGAGTGCCGTTTTCTGACAATCGCCATGGATCAGGTCGAATTCAAACGTCCGGTTAAATGCGGCACTATTTTGAAATTCGTGATAACGCCGATAAAAGAGGGGCGCACCTCGGTCAGTTATGGTGTCAGCGTGGTTGACTGCGGCACCCACAGTTACGAGAACCCCTATTTCTCAACCACCATCACCTTTGTACGGGTTGATGATCAGATGCGCAAAATCCCGGTACACGATTGATAACAGGCAATTGTTGCGACATCATCTTTTTTTACACACATCATTGCGTCGATTTAATCGTCGCAATAAACCTCAATCCAACACGGCACGGCCTTGATCAGGCCTTTGCGACCGGACGGTACTCCTGCCAGACATGCGGACTTTTTTCCGGTACCTGCCTCACGATCTCGTCATAATCATCGGCATCGAGCAGTACATCATAGCGGGTGGTGCGGAACTGATGCGCGACACCGGAAGCCGCAATCAACGCGATGCTTTCGCGCAGTGCCTCAACATTGCAATGCACCCCGGCCAACTGGTTGTATTTACTCCAAGGCGCTTTAATATCCATTGCCACAAAATCAAGTAAATTCTGTTGCAGCAGAGCTTGCAGCAGCTCGGGTGAAGCCCCATTGGTATCGAGTTTGGTTTTGAGTCCCAGCCCGCGTACATGCGCCAGAAAAGGGGCCAATCCTTTTTGAATTATCGGCTCACCACCGGTCACGACAACCCCCTGTAAGCGCGATTGCCGTTCGGCCAGGGTGGTCAGAATCTCATCACAGTCCAACAACCCGGCCCCATCCTGCGGTTCAAGCGGCACAAGTTGAGCGTTATGACAGAACGGACAATTGAAATTACAGCCCTGCGTGAAAACCACTGCCGCCACATGACCGGGATAATCACACAGGCTCAATGGCATAAAACCGGCAATTTTCATAATATATCTCCGCTCTGCCTCTCTCTTTTAACGTCCGGACTATTTTCGCAGAAAACGCTACAGAAAAACAGATAATTTTTCGCTTGCATACAACATGTTTTTTCGCTACTTTGAGACTACGTTAAATTTCGTTAAGTGTTATGTTAAGCTTAAATAAAGAGGGAAAGTCGAAATACTGAAATGAGTGAAAATAAAAAGCTGACCAACAATGTCGGCATACCGATAGCGGACAACCAGAATGTAATGACAGCCGGTAAACGCGGACCGCAACTGTTGCAGGATGTCTGGTTTCTTGAGAAATTAGCGCATTTCGATCGCGAAGTTATACCCGAGCGACGTATGCACGCCAAGGGGTCAGGTGCCTTTGGAACATTTACGGTTACGCATGACATCACCAAGTACACCAAGGCCAAAATCTTCTCGGAGGTCGGCAAAAAAACCGATGTTTTCATGCGCATGTCAACTGTCGCCGGTGAGCGCGGTGCCGCCGATGCCGAACGCGACATTCGCGGTTTCGCCATCAAATTTTATACCGAAGAGGGCAACTGGGATCTGGTCGGCAACAACACACCGGTCTTTTTCCTGCGCGATCCACTCAAATTCCCTGATTTGAATCATGTGGTCAAACGTGACCCGAAAACCAATCTGCGCAGTGCCAAAAACAACTGGGATTTCTGGAGCAGCCTGCCGGAGGCGTTGCATCAGGTCACAATCACAATGAGTGATCGCGGCATTCCGCTCTCATACCGCCACATGAACGGTTACGGCAGCCATACCTTCAGCATGATCAACGCCGACAATCAGCGCATCTGGGTCAAGTTTCACTTTAAAACCCAGCAGGGTATCAAATGCCTGACCGATGCCGAAGCTGAGGCTATTGTCGGCAAATGCCGTGAAAGTAATCAGCGTGATCTCTTCGACAGCATTGAAAAGGGCGACTACCCTCGCTGGGACATGAAGATTCAGGTAATGACCGAGGAGCAGGCCGAAAAACATCCTGTAAATCCCTTCGATCTGACCAAGGTCTGGCCGCATAAGGATTTTCCGCTGATTGATGTCGGCGTGCTTGAACTCAACAAAAACCCGGAGAACTACTTTGCCGATGTTGAGCAGGCCGCCTTCAATCCGGCTAATATTGTGCCGGGCATAGGCTTCTCGCCCGACAAGATGTTGCAGGGACGTCTCTTCTCCTATGGTGATGCTCAGCGCTACCGTCTCGGAGTCAATCATCACCTCATTCCTGTCAACAAGGCGCGCTGTCCGGTGCACTCATATCATCGCGACGGCATGATGCGGGTGGATGGCAACTTCGGCGGCACACTTGGTTATGAGCCTAATAGCTATGGCGAATGGCAGGAACAGCCCGAGGTAAAAGAACCGCCTTTAAAAATTAGTGGCGATGCCGATCACTGGAGTCACCGTGAAGATGATGACGACTACTATTCGCAGCCGGGTGCGCTTTTCCGCCTGATGACACCCGATGCGCAAGAGCGGCTCTTCGGCAATACTGCCAGGGCAATGGACGATGCTCCGGAGAGGATTAAAAAACGGCACATTTCCAACTGTCTGAAGGCCGATCCCGCGTACGGAGCCGGGGTGGCCAAAGCCTTGGGAATTGAGCTCAGTACAGTGGACACATAAACACACAGTTCACATGATTCAATAAACAGAAAATGCGAGTTTGACCTGTTGCCGGGCAAACGGGAAACAGAGAACCTTGCTTTGCCGGTGACGATGTTACCAACGGATCATCACCGGTTTGAGCGGGTCAATTTTAAATTGCAATTCGCCATCGGTGCTGGCAACCGGTGCTTCGCCGAATTCGGTTGCAATCCGGTGGGGGTGGACTGCAAGTTTAACAACCACCTCCGCCGATTGCCGACCACCGTTCACAACCAGGAGATAATGCGCATTGTTGTATGACCAGGCGCGATATTCAATCTCTTCGCCACCAGTACATTCAATCCCGCTGACACTCTCTACAGATAGTAACACAGGCAGGTAGCCTCTGATTTCATTGGCCATCTCACAAACTTCCCGCCAGCGTTTTTGAAAGGGTTCCTTCTCATCCATTTTAACCAAATCGAAAAATGAGTAGAAAATCAATCCGTTGGCACCGGCGGCGATGCAATGCCAGGCCATGGTGCGCATCTCATCCAGGGTAGGTGCACGTTGCTTCGCCTTATCCGTTCCATGATCATAACCGGCCCAGTTGAAAACCTGTGGCACCTGCCAAAATGGTCTGGTATTCCAGCATTGATCACGCGTAACTCTACTCCATGTCAGTGCCATGCCAGCACTCTTTCCAGGAATCGGATACGGGTCTGTTCCGACTATGTCAAAGCTGGGTATGTATGTGCGTACCTGGTTGTACTGATATAGCACCACCCAAGTCGGATGATCAGGATCAAGCTCTCTCATCAGTGTCTGACGCGCACTCAACCGCCCAATCATGTCCGGCGGCAACTCATCGTTCACATACCAGGCCAGCAATGCAGGATGACCCTTGAATTTATCCACCCAGGCTCGTACCAACTCAGCTTCATCAGCCTCGCTTTTCAAGGCCTTGGGCGCGTAACGCGTACCATAATAAATATCCTTGAGGGAATAGATAATCTTTAAACCGGCTTCATGAACCATATCCACCTGTTTCACACTCGGCATGCCATATGGCATCAGGCAGTTGAACGGAGCGTCAGCGTAGATTTTCAGCTGATCTTTTTTGATCCCCGAAAAAAACATCCCCAGAGGAAAAAACGGTCTGCCGTCAACTATGACACGCTTGTGGGCATCGATCCATACCTTACGCTCAGGCATCTGAACCACGCGCTTCATCCGCCCGACACAGCGACCCAGCTCTTCACCCGCCACAGTGCGCAGCAAAAACTCGACATCGTAGCAACCCGCCGCAATCCGCGCAGTGTCAATTGTGATGACAGCATGATCCTCTTCGATACTATCGGCAGCACGTGTAAATACGACCTCACCGGTATGCGCGCGCAAAGTGAATATCGCTTCAACGTCCTGTGCACACAAACCGTTGGCTACAAGTGCCAGTTCAACAAAGTACAAACACTCGTGCGTCGCCACCGTGTCACGATACGCGGATGAGCAGATAACTCCGACCGGCGGCGGAATATGTTTGACGAGCTCCAGATCGTCAAACCACGCTTTGCCGGTCATCCCCTTACGAACATAAGGTGTGACACTGACCACAGCAGCGAACTCAGGTATCTTAACCGAGCCCTCAATCTTATGCCAGCCGTGCGTACCCTTGACACCCTTGGGGAACGAACCTCCCATCCACTTCCCCGCTCTGTCGTGCCACTGCAGACAGACAGTCGCGCCGTTCTCGGCACCTTCCAAACTCTCGGTGCGCACCCATACCGAAAAACGATAGAGACAATCGGTCTGCAGGTCGACCTTCTGACTGACCAGACGGTAGATATCGGGATCATCATTTTCATAAACCAAACCGCGACTGCCGTTGCGTCCGGCCCCATTTTCAATACGGTAGGTCGGTCTCAGTTCCCGCCAACTTTTTGTCGCACCCTCCGGTAAAATCTCTTCAAATCCGGGATTATCAATCAGATTTGACCCACAAGCACCCATCACGCCCATGCAATAGAATAAAGATATAATTTTCATTCGTGCCCTCCATTGTAACAATTTATCGAAGTCCTTCGAAGTCCTTTCTGGAAATAACCTTTAAATATCGATAAAACTATATCAATTAGTTGAAAAACCGCATTAAAACCCGGTATTTTTAATTTTTACGATTATTACTTTGCAGAAAAGCGGACTATTTAGCATAATTTTGCGCAATTTTTCGACCACTCAGCTGGGCTGGTGGCAATATTAAAAATCGATGGAGGTGAAACCGTGAGTTCCGAAACTACCTCGGTGGAAAAGGTTGAGACTCTGACGCCAGAGCTGATTGAATTTATAGCTGACTGGAAAGCTAAGCCGGGCAACCTGATTATGGTGTTGCACAGAGTACAGCAGGAGTTCGGGTATATACCGCGTAAGATCGCGTTTGAAGTTGCCGACCGGCTGGATGTGCCACTGGCCAAAATCTACGGGGTGATGACATTCTACAACTTCTTCAAACTCAAAAAACCCGGTCGCAATCAGATTCAAGTCTGCATGGGAACGGCATGTTATTTGAAGGGCGGAGAGGACATCATCGCGGAAATCGAGGGAATTTTAGGTGTGGGTTTGAACACAGTTACCCCCGACGGTGAGTTTTCGGTTGAAGCGGTTCGGTGTATCGGCTGTTGCGGACTGGCTCCGGTGATGGTGATCAACGGCAAGGTTTACGGCAAGGTTAAGATACAGGAGTTGCACGCGATTATTGCCGATATCAAGAGGGCCTGATGTTGTGCACGCTACTATCTGTGACTACATTGCCGACCTCGTGCAGAACTCCGTTGAAGCAGATGCGTCACTGATCACACTTGAAATCAGCACGCTCCCGGAAAAAATTGAAGTCGCGGTTTCAGACAATGGCAAGGGCATGAACAGCGAGACCCTGCGGTCGGCGGTCGATCCTTTCTTCACGGAGACCGGCAAACATGATCATCGCAGGGTCGGGTTGGGACTGGCTCTTTTGAAACAAACTGCTGAAGCAGTCAACGGCAGCATGAAAATCACTTCGCAGCCGGAACACGGCACTGAGGTCGGCTTCAGCTTTGATCGGCGGCACCTGGATACCCCGCCGCTCGGCGATATTGCCCTGACCCTGACGGGGCTGCTAACTTTCGAAGGTGACTATGAGCTGAGGGTGATCCGAAAGAGTTTGAAGGACGAATACACAATATCACGTTCAGAACTGATTGAAACGCTGGGTTCATTGGAACAGATCACAAACATTGCTCTGACCGGAGATTTTATAAAAGCCCAGGAAGAGAATTTATTACAGTAAGGAGATAATATGGCAAAGCTGACACTTGACGATCTGCGCAAACTGCGCGATGAAAAACAGAAAGCTATGAATATGCGCGATCCCGAGAATAAAAGCGCACAGATCATAGTGGGCATGGGCACCTGCGGAATCGCAGCCGGCGCGAAAGAGACCTTCAACACGATAATCGAAGAACTTACCGCCCGGGATATCTCCAATGTGCTGGTACGTCAAACCGGCTGCATGGGGTTCTGCCACTCAGAACCGACGGTTGAGGTGATTGTGGAGGGAATGCCCGCCGTCATCTACGGCAATGTCGACACCGAACTGGCCAAGGAGATTGTCAATCGACATGTCATCAGCAAAAAGCTGATCGACAACCACATCTGTGACAAACCCGCGATGGATATCATTCGCTAAGCAGGAAGATTACAATGGCATATAAACAATACATTCTGGTCTGCGGCGGCACAGCCTGCGAATCCAATCGGGGAATCGCCCTGGTTGACGCATTGAAAAAGGAAGTTGAAGAGCGCGGATTGATCAACGACGTTCAGATTGTCCGCACCGGCTGTCTGGGATTCTGCGAAAAAGGGCCTATCGTCAAAATACTGCCCGAAGACACCTTCTATGTCGAGGTTCGTCCGGAAGACGCCTCCGAGATCATCCAGGAACACATCATCAAAGGACGCGTCGTCAGCCGTCTGCTGTATGACAACGCCCAAAGCAAAGGTAACGTCGCAATCGACGGAATTGACTTTTATCAGAAGCAGTTTCGCATTGTGCTGCGCAACTGCGGCGTGATCGATCCCGACAAGATTGACGAGTATATTGCCCGTGACGGTTACATGGGGCTTGAAAAGGTTCTCTTTGAAATGCAACCTGAAGATGTCATTGAAGAACTCAAGACCTCGGGTTTGCGCGGTCGTGGCGGCGCAGGTTTCCCTACCGGTATCAAATGGTCTTTTGCGGCGGCCCAGCCGGAGGGGCAAAAATACATGGTGTGCAATGCCGATGAGGGCGACCCGGGAGCCTATATGGACCGATCCACGCTGGAGGGCGACCCACACAGCATCCTCGAGGCCATGGCTATAGCTGGCTATGCAATCGGTGCTTCCAAAGGGTTCATCTATATCAGAGCCGAGTATCCGCTGGCGATTGACCGGCTCGAAAACGCAATTGCACAGGCAACCGATTACGGGCTGCTGGGTGAAAACATTCTGGGCAGCGGATTTTCATTCACGATTGAACTGCGCCTCGGTGCGGGTGCTTTTGTCTGCGGCGAGGAGACTGCGTTGCTGGCTTCAATTGAAGGTAAACGCGGCATGCCAGCACCCCGGCCGCCTTTCCCGGCAGTCAAGGGTTTATGGGGACGTCCGACGGTTATCAACAATGTTGAAACCCTGGCCAACGTTCCGGTCATCATGCTCAAAGGTGCTAACTGGTTCAACAAAATCGGCACAGCAACTACCAAAGGAACCAAAGTTTTCGCGCTGACCGGCAAAGTCAACAACTCTGGTCTGATTGAAGTTCCCATGGGAACTACCCTACGCGAAATTATCTTCGATATCGGCGGCGGCATTAAAAATGGCAAAGAGTTTAAAGCCGCTCAGACTGGCGGACCCTCGGGCGGCATGATCCCGCCCAAATTCCTTGATACGCCAATCGATTACGAAAGCCTGACTAAAATCGGATCTATCATGGGTTCCGGCGGTCTAATCGTTATGGATGAAGATGACTGCATTCCTGATGTAGCGAAATTCTATCTGGATTTTACTGTGGAGGAGTCGTGCGGTAAATGTGCACCCTGCCGTATCGGCGGACGCAAGCTGCTCAACTATCTGACCAAAATCTGTGATGGCAAAGGAACAGCCGAGGATATTCAGAACATGAAGGATATCAGCGAGGCCATGTGCCGTGCCTCCCTCTGCGGACTCGGACAGACCGCCTCAAATCCGGTTACTTCCAGCCTTCGTTATTTTATGGATGAGTATATCGAGCATATCGACGACAAAAAGTGTCGCGCCGGAAAATGCAAGAACCTGCTTAAATACAGCATTGACCCGCACAAGTGTGTCGGGTGCACCGCTTGTGCCAGAGTCTGCCCCGTACAGGCTATTCAGGGCAAGCGCAAACAGGCTCATGTCATTGATCAGGAACTCTGTATCAAATGCGGACAGTGTTTTGAAGTCTGCAAATTCCAGGCTGTCTCACGTTCTTAACCGGAAAGGTGTCTATCCATGTCTATGGTGAAACTAGAAATAAACAATATACCCGTCGAAGTCCCTGCGGGGACAACTATTCTGGAAGCGGCTAAGTCGGTTCAGATTAAGATTCCAACTCTCTGTTATCATCCGGATTTACGCCCCTGGGCCGCCTGCGGTATCTGCGTGGTACGCAATGAAGGTTCCGCCAAACTACTGCGTGCCTGCGCTACAGAGGTTGCCCCCGGCATGAGAATCAGAACCCATGATGCCGATATTGTCAGAGTGCGACGCACTGTGCTCGAGCTGATTCTGGCCAATCATCCCAACGACTGTCTGCAATGCCCCCGCAGCGGCAACTGTGAGTTGCAAAACATCGCCGCCGATTTCGGTATCCGTGAGATACCATTCCCGGCCGAAGTTCCCACAATTCCGGTTGACCGATCAACACCGTCAATTGTGTTGAATCCGGAGAAGTGCATCAAATGCGGACGCTGCGCAATTGTCTGCCAGGAAATGCAGAATGTCTGGGCACTTGAATTCATAGGCCGCGGCGAAAACACACGTATCGCACCTGCCGCCGATGTTTCGCTCAACGACTCACCCTGTATCAAGTGCGGACAGTGCTCAGCCCACTGTCCGGTCGGCGCGATTTATGAACATGATCACACCCGCCCGGTTTGGGACGCACTCTGCGATGATGCGAAATACTGCGTAGTACAGATAGCCCCGGCAGTGCGTGTCGCAATCGGCGAAGCGTTTGACAGAGAACCCGGCGAAATCATGACAGGCGAGACCTACGCAGCTTTGCGCAGACTCGGCTTCGATGCTGTCTTTGATACAAATTTTAGTGCCGACCTGACGATTATGGAGGAGGGCAATGAGTTTGTCGAACGTTTCACTAAAGGAGGAACCCTGCCGTTAATCACCTCCTGCTGCCCGGCATGGACTGATTGGATGGAGAAGTATGCCAGTGATTTCATCGATAACTTTTCTTCGGCAAAATCACCACAACAGATGCTCGGCGTAATGGCTAAAACTTACTATGCGGAACGTATGGGCATTGATCCGTCCAAAATTTTCATGGTTTCAATTATGCCTTGCACCGCCAAGAAGTTTGAAATAACCCGCAGCGAAAATATGTTCGCCAGCGGCTACCAGGATATCGATGTGGTGCTGACCACACGTGAACTGGCCCGCATGATTAAAAGCTCTGGCATCGACTTCCTAAATCTTCCCAAAGAGGAACCGGATAACATCATGGGTGATTACACCGGTGCGGGAACGATTTTCGGTGTGACCGGCGGTGTTATGGAGGCCGCTCTGCGCACTGCCTACTGCCTGGTAACAGGTGATGAACAACCGCCGTCGATAGAGTTCAGTGCTGTTCGCGGAATGGAAGGTGTCAAGTCGGCAGCGATCGATATCAAAGGCACCAAAGTGAATGTCGCCGTTGCGCATCAGATGGGCAACATCGAGCAGGTGCTTGACGCTATTCGCGAAGATCGTAAAAACGGAGTCAAACCTCGTTGGGACTTCATCGAAGTCATGGCTTGCCGCGGCGGGTGTATCAGCGGCGGAGGTCAGCCTCTGGGTGCCACCGACGAAGTACGCGAAAAGCGCATTGCCGGTATCTACCGCGATGACAGGAGTTGTGTATTGCGTATGTCACACCAGAATCCCCAGATTAAAAAGGTGTACGACGAATATCTGGGTGCCCCGCTCAGCGAGAAAGCACATAAACTGCTGCATAATCATTATCATGAGCGCAAAGTTTATTCAAAATAAACGCTCACCATTCAAAAAAAGGCGTCTTCTGCGAGAAGCCGCCTTTTTTTATGCTTGCCCGCGCCGAACGCTGCATCTAAGATTAAAACCATGAAAAAGTCACACGAGCTTCCCCTGCCGCCTTTACAGATACAGGCACTCACAACGCTGGCCGCCCGGCGCGCTGGAGAGCATGTCATGAACCACCTGGAGCGCCGCGGCGACTGTAACTCCAATCTGCGCAACGACGTGAAACATAAACTGGATATCGAAGCCCAGCGGGTCGCCGAAAGCGTAATCATGAATGTCTTTCCGGAGCATGATATTCTCGGTGAAGAAAGTTGCGAAAAGCCAATCACCAACGCTGAGTGGCTGTGGATTATTGACCCGATCGACGGTACCATCAACTTTTTTCACGGTCTGCCCTGGTGGTGTTGCAGTGTCGCCGCACGTTACAAGGGAAAAACGGTGGCCGGATCGGTCTTCATTCCCGAATTAAACATGCTTTTTGAAGCCGTCTGCAATGGCAAAGCACTCTTTAACGGCAGGCCGATAAAGGTCTCTACAACCTCGGATTTATCTCTGGCAATGATCGCCACCGGCGCCGACAAATGGGACCTCGACAAACGCTCCTTCCGTTTCATGCAAACGGTCTCCGAAATGGCACAACGCCCCCGCATTCTGGGCGCCGCCGCCGTTGACATGTGTATGGTGGCCTGCGGACGAATGGACGGTTATTTTGAATCCGGAATTTATACCTGGGATATGGCCGCTGCAGCTTTGATTGTGGAACGCGCTGGCGGACATGCTGAAATACTGTGTCAATATCCCAAACACCGTATGGCTTTTCTGGCCACCAACGGTCATATCCACGCAGCCTGCCGAAAACATCTGCTGCCGATGCTATCCGATTGATCATGCCAGCAACTATGAACCAGGATGCACAAAGGGTTCCTGCCGAGCACACATCGGACAATCTTTTGGTTCCCAGACCTCCGGCGCCATCTTCAAAAGTGAAAAAAGCGGTTGATCAAAGCACGTCTTTCCCGCACTGCGGTCAACAATCACCAAAATGGCAAGCACTTCCGCACCGGCCGACCGCACCAACTCAACCGTTTCAGCAACCCGTCCGCCTCGCGTTATAACATCCTCGGCAACAATATAGAGTTCTCCAGGCTTGATACTGAAACGCCGCATTACCAGCCGATCATCCTGCTTCTCCGCAAAAATACACTGCTGATCCAAAGAACGTGCAACCTCGTGACCGACG
This sequence comes from uncultured Lentisphaeraceae bacterium, assembly GCA_964406095.1. Classification (GTDB taxonomy): domain Bacteria; phylum Verrucomicrobiota; class Kiritimatiellia; order RFP12; family UBA1067; genus M55B167. The sequence goes on along the minus strand of CAYOQJ010000041.1, from coordinate 19,393 downwards.
AGAATACCGCCCAACGCCGGGGAGATCACCCCTGTCGCTGAACTTAAATCAACAACCGCGCCCGCACGTACAACCAGTTCTTCACACAGTTTTCCCGCAATTCTCGGATAACGCAACAGATTCGCACATTGGAAAAAACGGTTGCTGTGCAAACCTGAACGTAATTCGAAGTGGCCGGTCAAAAGCGCACCTGTCTCCTGCAATATGTGAACTATATCATGTTCCGTCATTTCTTCTTCCTCCAACTGCCATCTAACTGAGGCTACCGTACCAAGCCGGTCAGAACTTGCTGACTCAACTCTCGGCTCAATAAAAACTAATCGCTGATCATTCCATCCAGAATTTCAATCCGGCGTTCCATTTTTTCGGCACAATACTCAGAGTGTGTCACCATCAGCAAAGTCGTCTTTTCCATGCAATTCATCTCCAACATCAAGTCAATCAGAGCGGCGGCGTTTCCCCGGTCAAGCGCACCAGTCGGTTCATCGGCCAACACCAGAGCGGGACGCATCAGTAAAGCTCGTGCAACAGCCACCCGTTGACGCTCACCACCTGAAAGCTGACCCGGCAGACGTTTGGCAAACGCGGAAAGTCCCACCCGACGCAGCAATAGATAGGCACGTTCAATATGTTCTTCACAGTCACGACGACTGTTCCAGGCTGGCACAAGAATATTGTCAATCACCGACAGCTGAGGTAGCAGATAGTGCGACTGAAAGATGAAACCTGCCTTGCGATTGCGGAATTCAGCCCGTGATCTTTCATCCAGAGCACTTATATCATCACCATCAACTAGAACTGCCCCGACCGTCGGATAATCCAACGCCCCAATAATGTGCAGCAATGTGGATTTGCCCGATCCGGAAGGACCGGTAACCGATAAACTTTCGCCAGCTTGCACCTCAAACGAAATCCCGCGCAGAACCTTGAGCGGCTGCGGACCGACACCGCTGAAAACCTTTTCGATCTTTGAAACCGAGACCGACGCTCCGTTCATCGCCATCCTCCTTCAATTCCGATCAGTGTGTTTGCGGCTCTAATCACAATCAGACCACGTGAAGTGACCATCACTCCCTCCGTACGGTCAGCCACGTTGAGAAAAGCAAGTTTTTCCAGGTCGCGGTTATAAGCCACCAAATCACCACCGGAGAGAACGTAGAGTATATTATCATGAAAAGCAAGTCGTTCAACCGGCGCCTTAGTTTTCACTTGTCGCAGAATCTCCAGTGTTGACCCGACCAGGCTGCATAACAGCAGATCGCCTTCATCCGTTCCCATGGCAATACAACCGTCAAAAGCCTTCACAGGCTCGACAAATGCCTCTGCCCGGGAAATCTCAAGGGTTGTGATAAGTTTCATCCTCTGTAAGTCGATAACCGCCAGCTTGCCGGATCGCGTCCCGATAAAAAGCGTGCCCTCTTCCCCGACCAGCGGCCTGCCAGCCATCTGGTCAATGTCGCCTACGACCACTGACGCAAGCCTGCGTCCGTCAGTAGCATTAAAGAAGTGAACCGCCCCGTCGCAGTTACCATAGGCGATTACATTTTTCCAAAAGACCGCGCCACCATCTGAACGGTTGGTCGGCTCGCTTTCAAACAACAATTTACCGTTGCTTGCATCAAACGCGTGAATCACACCATCAGATGCCGACAACAACCACAACGTCGCTTTTTCACCCACTGACCCGTACAGCGGCCTGTGCTCAAATATCGCATCGCAATCGCTCCGCCAGGCAACAGAACCATCCAAAGTGTCAAATGCGTAAACAGTGCCCGCCATCGAGGCCAGACATACCAAATTCCCCGCAAGAGCACCTCCGGCAGTGAACCGCCGATTCTCCTCCGCTATTTTAGTATTCCAGCGTGGCTTCCAGTCGGCTCCCAATGCGCTTACGCTGCCGTTCATATCGGCATAAATCAGTAAATCTCCCGCCTCGACGGGAAGGGTCAGTTCACTCTGCGCCGAAAACCGGCGGGCAACCTTTAATTCAAAACATTTGGCAGGCTCTCTGCCCACTGCACCATCGGAGCGATCCCGGCATCCAGAGAAAAGTAAGATACCGCAACTTATAACCACCACCGCTCTCACTGCTTCCTCCAACTAATTTCTATTTGACCCCTTGCGGCTCCATCTGCCTGCCCCATACTCAGTGCTCTCTCTATCTCAGCAGGGCATTCCTGACCACTGGATTCCAGGATAAGAACATGCGCCACACTGCCGTCGTCCTCAGTCTCAACGTACACGCGGCAGCTGCCGGATTTTCGTAAATCGGAGAGCTGCATCCCGACAAACTTGAACGCGGCATCTTCAAGATTCTGATCCAAAACTATGCGCACCCCCTGTGAACCGGAGAGAGACGGCATCTGGTAAATACTCTCAGCCCGGTTAAACGTACACAGCAGGTCTGGTAGCTTTCTTTGCAAAGGCTGTACCTCACTCGGAACCCAGTTTGCTGAGTAGCCACAGCTTCTCGACAGGAATACAGGAGGCCCAAGCGGTACATAAGGTTCAATCACGCTCATTATTATTCCGTTATCTGTGCTTCCATCACCAAAGGCTGATCTGCGCCAGGCCTGCATTGAAACACGCAGGATTTCTGTCGCAAAAACAGAATCAATTTTCACATAACTCACCCGCGCATCCGGCAGTGGCTGTACAATGCGTGTTTTAAACAACAGAGCCGAAGACGGCAAAAGATACCATAACACTGCGATCAGCAACAAAAGCGCAAATGGCTGAAACCAAAAATGAAGTGGTTTGCGTGCAGCCCTGGCACTATATTGTTCTTTTCTCATTGCGTAAAAACTTCAATCAGCAATAATAATGCAACCCTATTATTCCGGTTTCTCACCAACATTCACCCGATTAACCCCCGCCTCCTTAACAACGTTGACCAAACGGATGACATCGCCATGCGGAATATTTTTATCAGCCAACAACAGCATATCTCGCTTTGAACTCGCCTTAATTCTGTCCCGCACCTTTGCGGTTAAACTCTGCTCCCAATTTTCATCAATCATCGAAAAACGCTCGTCATCGAAAAAAACAAGTGTTTCACTGCCGCTACTGACATCCCGTACAACCGGTATCATCACAGCAGTTAAAGCTGTAATACGTGTGCCGCCCCTCAAAGGGGCCTCCGGCAAATCAAAAACCATGCCAGGGGTGATCGTCATGCGGCTGTTGACAAACAACAGCAACACCGTAATTACCAAAGCATCAATCCAGTGAATGTTGCGGAAGTTAAAAAACCATTTTCTGTCGAAACGCGCATGCACCGAACGACGCCTGCGAATCATTTCACCCCAGCGCTCTTTACTCGGATTCATCCATCCTCCTCCAACACGCGCATGCCATTAGGCGTGAAATAAGCCACAATACTCGAAGCAGCCGCCTCCATATCCAGTACAACACGTTCAATGCGGATCATCAGCATTGTATACATCGTATAGGCGGTAACTGCTACTATCAAACCCGCGACGGTTGTCACCAAAGCCTTCATCAACCCTCCGGCCAGAGCGGTATTTTGAATAAGAGGGGCCTGGTTGTTTAACAGAATCACAATATCTATAACACCGAGGAGTGTACCCAGCAACCCAAGCAGAGGTGCAACCTGTGAGTTGACCGCTAATGCCACGACACGCCTTTCCAGTCGTGAAATCTCTGCGAGCCCCGTGTTGTGCACAGCATCACGCAAAGCATCCAGACTGCCATCCTTATGACGTATCGCAGTACGCACAACCGCAGCCACCGGGCCAGGCGTGTCCTCACAAAGCATCAGTGCCTCACTGACATTATCACGATCCAGTACATTACATACTCCGTTTATAAAATCAGCATGATCAACCTGAGCCCGTCTAAGGTGCAGCAACCTCTCAAAGAATACAATAATCGTGACCGCTTCCAGTAGCAGCAGGATGATAAAAACAACTCCTCCATAACTGGCCAACATATTTAATCTCCGCTATGTTAAGGGATTATCAATCCCTGATTTTTTTTATCACATCGATGCGCCTCTCGGCTTCATCGGTAGCGCCGCTGTCAGACCTTGCAATCCGCTTTAAAACTCCCACAGCCTGCTCATAACGACCCTGCCGTTCAAATATCTCAGCCGCACTGAACGCTCCTCGTACAACCAGACTGAGTGTGCTTTCATCATACCATGTCCCGGAAGAGCGATCCTTTAGATATCGCAACAGCACTTCTGAATAGTAAGTGTTTACAGCATCATCAAAACGTTCCAACTTTTCCAAACAACGCCCGATTTTATAATAAATTTCAATCAGCATCGCCGATGTCAATCCCTCGCCTTGCGCAATACTCCGATAGACTGCCAGAGCCTCTTCATAACGTAAAGGATTACCGGCTCCCAAAGCAAAAAGGCAGTTGCCTTTTCGAAGAAGCGCCATTTGGCCCCAACGACTCTCAGGATCATTTTCAAGAATATTGTCAAGTAATAGAATCGCCGCATCAAAACGGGCTAACTCAATCAAAGCCTCGGCCTGAACAAATCTGGCTTCGGATAACCGAAAACTTTCAGGATATGCCTTGACCAACCTGGTCACCGTTTCAATAACAGCTGTGAAATCACCTTTGTTAAACATGGCACGTGCCACCCAGACCAGCGAAGCATCCGCCCACACTCGATCTGGAAAACTCTTTGCATAGTTATCAAAATACTTGATTGCCGAACTGAAATCTCCTCTGTTGAAATGAAACTTGCCAATCCAAAGCATCATGTCCGCATAAAACTCTGATGTAGGGAAATCAATGATATACTTCTCGGCTGCCTGCAACGCCTCCGATTCGCGCCCAAGCCCGTACAAACAGAGAATCAGAAAATAACGAGCTTCATCAACTCTACCGGGATCAATCTCAGCTACCGCGGCAAATTCCTGCATTGCATTCTCAAACTGATATTTACTGTAGTAAGAACGGCCCCGCCCCATGTGAGCTTGAGCGACGAATAACGTGTTGGTGAAATTGCCAATAATCTGCCCGTAGGTGTCAATCGCTTCATCGATCTCCCGATCATCCGCCTGTATAGCGGCCACGCGCAACAAGGCTTCTGCCGCCACCTCCCTGTGCGGATAACGCCGCGCTGTCTCACGATAGCGCATCAACGCATCATCCAGAAGGTTCTCACGCTCCAATGCCTCCGCACTGCGGAAAAGTGCCAATCTCGCCAAAGAGGTGTCAGGCAACTGTGCGTTTATTTCCAAATAGGAACTTGCGGCATCAACAAAACGATTTTCCGCCATCAGAGCGTCGCATTTTTTAAACAGACACTGCGCTTTCTCCTCAGGATCAATCGACAACTCGGCCGCCTTCGCAAAAGCAACCCCCGCCTCTGTATAACGCTTTAGCTGGAACAATGCCCATCCACGCCCCCTCATGACCCGATTGTCAAGTGTGGATGAAGGATACGTCTCAAGAAAAATACGATATTCCTCAGCAGCTTCAGATGGCATATTCAAATTCAAAAAGGAATCGGCCAGCTTCAGGTGCGCTTTGCGCGACTCTTCCTCTTCCGGAAATTCACGAACCAGATTTTTTATCAGCTGAGCTCCCTCTTTGACAGTTTGAGCAGAGTGACACAACAGATCACCCAGCCAGTAGCCGGCCAGTCTACGGGTCCGTGGCAGTTGCGCACGACTGAAAGCCGAACGTGCGTAGGCGATAGCCTCATTAGTGATCGCGGAATCCAGCTTGTAAACACTCATTTCAACCAGCGCTTCAACACGCGGCTCTTCTGCCACCCGCTCATTCATCGCAAGCGCATCCATCACCCGCGCTGCCTGATCATCCCGCCCCAATCTCATCAGTATCCGCCCCCGCAGAAGCGCACCAGCATGGACATTATCGTTGTTCAGCTCCATCTGTGCCAAACTCTTGAGCACATCAAGTGCTTCTTCATAACGTTCATGCTTGTTCAGCAATACCGCCCATTCATATGCATTGGCACTGCGAATAGCCTCATTGATAAAAACAGAATCAACCAGTTTGTGCAGCTCAATCGCTCCGGGCACATCACCGGTTAATTCACGTGTGCGCGCCCCAATCCGTAGAGTCGTTACCCCGAAAGCGGTATTAGTGCCAACTCTGCCGGAATTGATGATGTTGGCAACATCATCCAGCTGTTCGGTATTGAACAGTGCCAACACCCTCCAATAAAGCAGCGCTTCACTAGCCTGAGCCTCAATCACCGCATCTCTATTTTCTTCCAGAGCTCTTAGCATCTCCATGTATTTGTGCTGCCGCGCTAACGCTTCCAATAAAATCTCAAGCGCCCTGGTTCGATCGCCAAGGCTCTCTTCCTCAAGTGCCTTCTCCGCATTCATTTGCGCCACACGGTAAAGTTTATCCCGTAACGCCTCACGTGCCACATCAAGCAGGTCACCTCTGAGCTCCATACAAAAAACACACAGGCCAAAAGTCAAAAAAACGTATTTTTTCAATAGAGAATTCATCGTGAATACATAAGGTGTGAACTTTCAGTCTATAATATGCGCTTGTATCCCGAGAAGCAATTGAAAAACAGCAGCGTCTGATTAAAAAACACCAGATCGCCATGTTGTCGGAGATGTGCATTATGCCGCTAAAATCAAAGAGGCCCGCTGTTTCACCACAACGGGCCTCCCGAACATGCCGGTCTCTGAACTCTACAGTCAACTGGTCAGCAGACGGAATGCGGACACATGAGATATGTCCGCCCCATCCACCTCCGGCTTAACGAAATATTATCAGTTTTTGCCGCGTCCTTGCACACCGGCAGCATTCTCAGCTCCCTTTTTGATCTCTTCATGCGGACGCAACTTACGCACTGCGGCACCAGCCTTCCACATTTCGGAATCGCGCATCTCTTTCAACTCGGCATCCAGTTTTTTCTTGTAATCCTTGGCGCCGCAGACTCTCATCACGCGTCGCGCTTCTTTTTGCGAGGCTACCGATTCATAAAGTTCTTTGAACACCGGCAAAGTAGCCTTCTTAAATTTTGGACGCCAGTCAAGGGCTCCACGCTGAGCTGTGGCAGAGCAGTTGGAATACATCCAGTCCATACCATTTTCATCCACCAGACGAATCAAACTCTGTGTCAGCTCTTCAACTGTCTCGTTGAACGCTTCCGAGGGCGAGTGCCCATTCTTGCGCAACACATCATACTGAGCTTCCATGATACCCGCCAAAGCACCCATAAGAACACCGCGCTCTCCAACCAAGTCAGAGGTCACCTCATGCTCAAAAGTAGTCGGAAACAGATACCCCGAACCAACACCGATACCAATCGCCTTGGTGCGCTGTAATGCCCTGCCAGTCGCATCCTGAGCCACCGCGAAACTCGAGTTGATACCCACACCATTCAGGAAGTTGCGACGCACCGATGTACCCGAACCCTTGGGTGCCACCATAATAACATCCACATCATCACACGGCTTGACCTTGGTCAACGAATTGTACACATAACCGAACCCATGCGAAAAATAAAGGGCTTTGCCAGCCGTCAGATGAGGCTTGATGCGCGGCCAGACATATTTTATCGCGGCGTCATTGACCAGAATCATGATGATTGTCGCCTTATCACAAGCTTCTTCTATATCAAAAAGCGTCTTGCCCGGTTTCCATCCGTCAACCTCAGCACGCTTCCAGTCCTGTGCAAAACTCTTGTCCTGGCCGATAATCACATTCAACTTGTTGTCGCGCATGTTAAGCGACTGCGCCGGCCCTTGAACACCGTAACCGATTACAGCGATAACCTCATCCTTGAGGACCTCCTGCGCCTTTTTCAAAGGGAACTCTTTGCGAGTGACAACGGTCTCTTTAACACCGCCGAAATTAATCCTTGCCATGGTCTGATACTCCTATTTGTTTTAACTACATTTCAGCTGTTAATGTCAAGTGATTCAAACTCAACTTCATCGCGACTGAAACCCGCAAGATAACGTTAAATCACGCTACCCTGTTCCGCGGGAATTGCACAAAGGCTTGTATTAACGCATAATCAGCTCGAAAAGACAAGCTTAAATGAGATTCCGGCTCTTTCAGCGATTCAATTTAGTTCAAGCGGCATGACTTCGTTCCAAACCGCATACTTGAGTGTGTATGACGAGCTTAACAATGTTTGTAGCACAGACTTTAGCCTGCCGAATGAGACCATTCACTCTCTTTTAAACTAAATTGAATCGCACCCCTGTTCCTCTGTTCCACGCAGTATAGCCGTTCACGGGGGGAAGTTCCCGAGGCAAGTCGATGCTTGCGTGCATTCTTTCGGTTGCAAACATTACAAAAATTTAATACTCTGTTGATGTTTCTTGTTAGTTGGCAATAATTCATAAAGCGTTTTAGTGCAGTATTAGTAACTTTTTTGAGCGAAATGTCGATGAACAACTTGTATCGTTACCTCAATTCCACAGTCATCCGTTCGATAGTTTATACGGTCGTGCTTGCGGCACTGGCCACAACTGTTATGATTACCTCCGGAGAATCTTTTTGTGAAGACAACACGGTCGAGTGGGTTCAGGTTTTGTTACTTCTGGGTTCGATTTACTGTTTCCTCAGCGCCGCTCACAGCTGCGAGAAACACCGGGCACTGTCCAACACTCTGGCAGCCTGTATCTTAATAGGCTGCATCCGTGAATGCGACCGTTTCCTGGAAAACTGTCTGTTTGAACATGCCTGGAAAGTCGGCGTAACACTGGTTTGTATATTTGTAGCTCTTACGATCTACAGAAACACCCTTGCCATCGCTGAATCCGCGCTACAAATTATCAATTGCCGCTGTTTTGGTTTACTTTTAGCCGCGTTTATGGTACTCCTCTTTTCACGGATTTTCGGACATAACGATTTCTGGAGAAAAGAGGTCGTGGGTGTAAACCATAAGATGGTATTACGAGTGATTGAAGAGGGTATCGAGTTGCTGGCGTACTTTGTATTTCTATGCGGGGCACTTGAATACCGACTCTCTCTTCCCCGGCTAACCGACAATCGTTGACCGACATTGTTTACACCCTCTCCTGTGAACTCCGGCGGACTCAGCCATTCACGGTTTCAGCAGCTGCTGTTGGGAGATATCAACGGACTTTACCACTCGACAGAGCCTACACCTGTAAGCACGTTCTGTTTGATGCCGTTCAACAACTGCCCGCCAGCGGCACCCGGCAACTGAGCTTCACCCTTTCACATTCGCAAAATCCCGTCTGCAGCCCCGCGCGCTCCTGCATTTTCACCAGACGCTACAAGCGGAAAATCGACTGCATTTCTGCCCCGGCGCAGAGATCAGCTCAAACGTCTGCCGCAGACCATGCTCTTCGATATGATCAACGATCCCTGGGAACAGGTCAACCTAGCGGAGAAACCCCACTTTAAAGATGTCATCGCCCAACATGAGCAGATGCTACGCGTTTATGAGGAAAAAATAATACCCGGACACGCCTTCACTCGCAAGTAACCCCAAACAGTCAAAAACCATACAAAACGAAATAGGGCTTGTTATAACTCTCATTATAACTCTGCGTTTTCGAAAGAGAAAAAAACTCAGCAAACCTATTTAAGTTGCTGTTTTGTAATGACTTGAAAAGAATGGCACCCCCACGGGGAGTCGAACCCCGCTTTCCAGGATGAGAACCTGATGTCCTAGCCGATAGACGATGGGGGCTTCCTGAAAAATCAAATTGGTGCATCCGGAGGGACTTGAACCCCCACGCCTCTCGGCATATGAACCTGAATCATACGTGTCTGCCAATTCCACCACGGATGCGATTGGGCTGGTATATTGCCAAATTCAAACCGAAACGTCAACCCCTCTGATCACAATTTTTTTTAGCACTTTTCCGTTCGACACCGATTATCTTCTTCGCATCCTCAACGTTGTGAATCCTCCCTTCAAGCTGTGCATCGTAAATTTTTCTGAGCACCCGACCCATCGCTGGCCCCGGTTTAAAGCCCCAGGCAATCAACTCTTTTCCGCCAACCAGCGGTGGCGGCAATACCGGCTCACTGGCAAACTGTTCGCGCTTGTCCATCAGAAAACGCCACCCGGAAAGATCACCATTGCTGCAAAGAGAGTCAAGCCGGTTCAACTCCAACAGCTGTCCGATATTCTCAATGCCCAGCAGACGACGCAATGTCGATGGCCGCATTTTTTCAGCGTCAATAAAACGCATGTGATTCGCCACCAGCCGACAGACCGACTCGATCACAACACGTGGCAGTCTGAGGCGTTTCATGATCTTTTCTGCCAATTCGGCACCCACTGCCGCATGTCCCATAAAACGAATACGGCCTTCTTCGCCTGCCATACCCGGATCGTAAATGAATGTAGCAGGTTTGCCAATATCATGAAAAAGAACTCCCAGTGCCAGCGCCGGATCACGCGGCCCATCAATCTTATCCAGCATCATACAGGTATGAGTCCAGACATCACCCTCCGGATGAAACTGCGGCGGCTGAGCCACTCCGACAAGTGCTTCTACTTCGGGCAGAAATGCACGCAGTAACCCGCTTCGCCGCAACATCTCCAATGCGGAGGATGGCTCGGGAGCCTCACAGAGCATTCGCATGAATTCCACGGTGATCCGCTCAATGCTAACCTGCGATATTCTTTCGGCCATGTCACAAAGCGCCTGCCAGGTTGCTTTCTCGATTGTAAAACCCATCACCGTCGCAAACCGGATAGCACGTAACATACGCAGATTGTCCTCCGCAAAACGCTGACGCGCACCGCCAATAGAACGTACAACTCCCGCCCTGATGTCAGCCACTCCACCAACATAATCTAAAATCTCTCCGGTAAAAGGATCACAGAATAAACCGTTCACAGTGAAATCACGCCGTTGCGCATCTTCACGTGCGGAACATAAGTGGATGTTTTCCGGATGCCGTCCGTCCAGATAAGCCCCGTCACCCCTGAATGAAGCGACATCAAATTGAAATCCCCCTTCCCGAACAACAATCACACCGAACTCTTTCCCAACACTGACAGTTCTGCCGGGAAAGAGTTCTTCGATGACTGCTGGGGCCGCACCGGTCGCTATATCGATGTCCTGCAACTCTCTGCCGCACAATGCGTCACGGACACACCCCCCCGCAAAAAGCGCTGGATAACCCGCTTCAGTCAACTGCTGCACAACCCTTACTCCCGCTGCAATCAGAGGGACGGAGGATTCATTAAATTTCAACTTCATATCAGAATACTCTGCTTTAACCACTCTCTTGACAATAAACCCTTCGAAACCATATTATACACAACCGCAAAAAAAGGAGCAAACTGCTATGTATACATCTTCCGACTTGAAAAAAGGCCTTAAAATCGAGATCGACGCGACCCCATGGGTTATTACCGAATTTGACTTCAGCAAACCGGGCAAAGGTCAGGCCATTTACAACTGCAAACTCAAAAATATGATCACCGGCACCACCATGAACCGTAGTTTCCGATCAAACGACAAATTCGACAAACCCGAACTGATGCAAACATCTTTACGCTTCTCGTATGAGAATGCCGGTCACTACATCTTCATGAACGACGACTACGAAGAGATTGACGTGGACACCGGTGTCCTCGGGCAAAATAAATATTTTCTGGTGGACGACATGGAAGTCAGCGCTCTGATCTATAACGAACGGGTGATTGAAGTCGAACTTCCTAACCTGGTTGAACGTGCTGTGGTCAGCTGTGACGTCGGCGCCAAAGGTAACACCGCCGCAGGCAAAGTCATGAAACCGGCCCAGGTAGAAGGCGGTTACGAACTTCAAGTTCCTCTGTTCATCAACGAAGGCGACACTATCCGCATCGACACCCGTACCGGCGAATACAACGACCGCGTCAGGAATTAAGATTTTTATTTCCCGCTAATCTCCGCTAATAGATGTGGAAATAATTTCCCTGCTACACAGGGCCGTTAATCACTAATTACTTCCGCATCAGCAGTTTATACAGCTATCCTACACTTTAAATTTTTAGTGATTAACGACTCCACGAAGTGTAGGAAAAATTTAAAGTGTATTCGCGGGCTGAACAACAAACAAGCAGTTGACGACCGAGAGCACTAATTGATATATTGCTTGTTCATCTGTACATAAAGTTTCATCGGGGCGTAGCGCAGCCTGGTAGCGCGTTTGCTTGGGGTGCAAGAGGTCGAGGGTTCAAATCCCTCCGCTCCGACCATTTTCAACCCTGTATTTGTTGATTTAACTCAATGAATACAGGCTTTTTTGTGCCCCGCCTGATTCCAATAGATATTTGTTACAAGCTGTTTTCAGGGGTGCAATTACACAACTTTCTACACAACCTTTACACAACCTGCACAACCTACACCCCGCCCGCCTGTCATGATCGATATTCGCGCAGCCCCTGCATTGTTTCAGATTTCGCGCAAAAAAAGATGTTTGCCCCCTAACTTTTCCGATCTGCTGCCAGAGTGCCGTGAAGGTGGCCGGGTTCCGGTGCCGCTGATTTGCGGAGGTTTTCGTTTCTGATGCAATGATCCTCAATGCGTGTGGGATCGACTCTGACTCTCCCTTGTAGTCGCCATCCGAATACGCCGCGTTGCCGTTGACGTTGGCACCCTGCTTTAGTACAATCCCGAACGATAAGAGTGCGTGCTGTTGATGCGTTAAACTGCTGCCGAAGGGATCCCATGACTTTTTTGCAAATTTTAGCGGACATTCGGGGAAAAGCATTCAGTGAACAGAATAAGGGCTTTCGTTTCGAGCAACTCATGCGGGCGTATCTGCTGACCGATCCGCTCTATGCGACGACTCTGGAAAAGGTCTGGCTCTGATCCGATTTCCCCTTCCGTAATGATTTCAGCGGCAAGGACACCGGTATCGATCTGGTTGCCCTGACGAAATCCGGCGATTACTGGGCCGTCCAGTGCAAGTGCTATGCCGAAGATGCTTATATCGACAAAGCGGGCGTTGACAGCTTTCTCTCAACATCCGGCAAGCAGTTCGAAAATGAGCAGATGCGCAAGGTCGGTTTCGCGCACCGGCTGTGGATCGCAACCACCAACAAATGGAGCGGCGAAGCGAATGCGGTGCTGCTGCATCAGAGTCCTCCCGTATCCCGTATAAGCCTGACCGATCTGGCTAACGCTCCGGTTGACTGGGATTTGCTGATCAACAACACCATCGGCGAGAAGTCCCGTCTGCTCTGCCATAAACTCAAGCCCCATCAGCAGGAGGCTCTGGATGCCGCCGGGGATTACTATAAGGCGAATGAACGCGGCAAGATGATCATGGCCTGCGGCACCGGCAAAACATTCACCTCCCTGCGCCTGGCGGAGCAGGAGACCGGCGGAAGCGGGCTTGTGCTCTTTCTGGTGCCCTCTATCTCTCTGCTGGGGCAATCGCTCCGTGAATGGTCGGCTCAGGCCGAAAAGCCGCTCAGGGCAATCTGCGTCTGCTCGGATGCCAGCGTCAGCAAGGCCAAGAAATCGGATGACAACATGGCCTCCATCGTGGATCTGGCCCTGCCCGCCTGCACAAATGTCGATAACGTGGTTTTACAGTTGAAGGAGTACGGACTGCATAGCGCGGAACCGGGTCTCACCGTCGTCTTCTCCACCTACCAGTCGATCGAGGTGATTTCCAAGGCGCAGAAACGATACGGCCGAGAGTTCGATCTGATTATATGCGATGAGGCTCACCGCACCACCGGCGTAACCCTGGCCGACGACGATGAATCCGCGTTCGTGAAGGTGCATGACAATACATTCCTGCAAGCGGCCAAACGGCTCTATATGACCGCCACCCCGCGCATCTACGGCGAAGTGGCCCGAGCCAAAGCGCAGGAGTCCGATGCCGTGCTGTGCTCGATGGACGATCCCTCCCTCTACGGCGAGGAGTTCTATCGCATCGGGTTCGGCAGGGCTGTCGAGAAGCTGCTGCTCTCCGATTACAAGGTGCTGATCCTCACCGTGCGCGAGGATAGCATCCCCGCCGCCTTCCAGCAGGCCATCGCCCAGGCCGGCGGCGCGAAGGAGATTCCGGCGGATGATGTCATGAAGCTGGCCGGCTGCATCAACGCCCTCTCCAAAACCACGATTGTCGAGGACTCCGCCGTTGTCCGGGAGATCGACCCCGAACCGATGCGCCGGGCGGTCGCCTTCTCGCAGAGCATCAAGGCTTCGAAAACCCTCGTCGGAGCCTTCAATGCCTGCAAGGAGACCTTCTACAACGAGCTGCCGCCCGCCCGCCGCCAGTTGCTGGTAGATGTCACCGCCGATCATGTGGACGGCACCATGAGTGCCCTTGTCCGCGAAGAAAAGCTCGCCTGGCTCAAAACGGCCCCGCCTTTCGGACGCGAATGCCGCATCCTCAGCAATGTCCGCTGCCTCTCCGAGGGCGTGGATGTGCCATCGCTCGATGCCGTGCTCTTTCTCTCCCCCCGCAACTCCCAAGTGGATGTCGTGCAGTCGGTCGGGCGCGTCATGCGCACATCCCCCGGCAAGAGGTACGGCTACATCATCATCCCCGTACTCATCCCCGCTGGAGTCTCGCCTGAGGAGGCCCTCGACGACAACAACCGCTTCAAGGTGGTCTGGACCGTCCTGAACGCGCTGCGCGCCCACGACGACCGCTTCGACGCCATCATCAACACAATCAGCCTCAACAAACGCCTGCCCTCTCAGGTGCAGATCATGGACGGCAGCGGCGAAACTTCCGCCGGTCAGAGCTGGAGCGACGAAGAGCGCACCCATTTCGAGTCCGAACTCCAGAACCGCAACTACGCCAATCTAAGCGCCTTCTGCCACGTCATCTTCGCCAAGCTGGTCGAGAAGGTCGGCAACAAGCGCTACTGGGAGCAGTGGGCGCGGGATGTCGCCCGCATCGCCGAGCGCCATATCAAGCAGATCACCGCCTTCGTCGGGCAAGGCGGCGAACAGCAGACCGCCTTCGACCGGTTCATGAAGGGGCTCCACCAGAACATCAACCCCTCGATCACTCAGGCCGAGGCCATCCAGATGCTGGCCCAGCATCTGATAACCAAGCCCGTCTTCGACGCACTCTTCGAGAACTACGACTTCGTCGCCCACAACCCCGTCTCCCAGGCCATGCAGGGGATGCTCGACAAGCTCGACTCCCTGACCCTCGAAAAGGATCGCGTCGTCCTGCACGAGTTCTATGAGTCGGTCAAGATGCGCACCCGCGGCATCGACAACGGCGAAGCCAAGCAGAAGATTATCGTCGAACTCTACGACAAATTCTTCAAGACCGCCTTCCCGAAGGTCGTCGAGAAGCTCGGCATCGTCTACACCCCGGTCGAAGTCGTGGACTTCATCATCCGCTCCGTGGCCGACGTGCTCAAGGCCGAGTTCGGACGCTCGCTCTCGGATGAGAACATCCACATTCTCGACCCCTTCACCGGCACCGGCACCTTCATGACCCGCCTGATCCAGTCCGGCCTCATCAGCCGCAAGGCGCTCGACCGCAAATACAGCCGCGAACTCCACGCCAATGAGATCGTCCTGCTGGCCTACTATATCGCCTCGATCAACATCGAGAACGCCTTCCACGAACATTTTTCCGACCAGCCCTACAAACCCTTCGAGGGCATCTGCCTCACCGACACCTTTCATCTCGGTGAAGGCGAGGGCACCCTCGACCTCAACGACGGCTTTGTGGACAACTCCCGCCGCGTCCGCGCCCAGCGCAAGGCCCCGCTGCGCATCATCATCGGCAACCCGCCCTACTCCGTCGGACAGAAATCCGCCAACGACAACGCCCAGAACCAGAGCTACCCAAATCTCGAGCAGCGCATCGAACAGACCTATGCCGCCGCCAGCAGGGCCACCAACAAAAACTCGCTTTACGACTCCTACATCAAAGCCTTCCGCTGGTCCACCGACCGCCTCGACCCCCAGGGCGGCATCATCGCCTTTGTCTCCAACGGCGCCTGGCTCGACGGCAACGCCATGGCCGGCTTCCGCAAAACCCTTCAGAAGGAATTTTCCTCGATCTATGTCTTCAACCTGCGCGGAAACCAGCGCACCAGCGGCGAACTCTCCCGCCGCGAAGGGGGCAAGATATTCGGTTCCGGCTCCCGCACGCCGATTGCGATCACGATCCTGGTGAAGAAACCGAAGGGGTCGAAATGACCAACATGAACAAAGAGGGGCTGGCGTTTTACCGGGATCTGCTGGGCGACATCAAGATCCGCGTTCGTCAAGCCCAGCACCGCGCTGTGCTTTCGGCCAATGCCGAGATGATCCTCATGTACTGGGATATTGGCCGCATGATCGCCGCCCGTCAGAAGCAGGAAGGCTGGGGCGCTGGCGTCATCCCCCGGCTCGCCGCCGACCTGAAGAACGAACTGCCGGATGAGAAGGGATTCTCGGAACGGAATATCGGCTATATGATCCGCTTTGTCCGCGAATACGGCGATCCTCCAATTTTGCAACCGGTCGTTGCAAAATTAGGGCCACAGTCTGTGGCACTTTCACAACTCACTGCTAAACAAGAGGATATAATTGTGCAACGGGTCGTTGCACAATTACCAATGCCGCCTGAAATCATGTTCCGGATCTCTTGGGCCCACCACATCATACTGATGGAAAAGCTCAAGGACCTGCACACCCGCTACTGGTATGCCCGCCAGGCACTCGAACAGGGCTGGTCTCGCGACACCCTCATCGTGCAGATCAAGAACCGTGCCCACGAGCGGCAGGGCAACGCCATCACCAACTTTGCCAACGCCCTGCCCGAGGCTCACGCCGCCATTGCGCAAGGCTTGTTGAAAGATCCCTATATCTTCGATTTCCTCACCCTGGAAGAACCGTTCCACGAGCGCGAACTCGAAACCGGTTTGCTGTTGCATGTCCAGAAATTCCTCCTTGAACTTGGACGTGGTTTCGCTTTCGTCGGTCGCCAGTACCGACTTGAAGTCGGCGACCGTGATGTCTACATCGATCTCCTCTTTTACCACCTGAAGCTGCGCTGCTTCGTTGTCGTCGATCTCAAGAAAGGCGAGTTCAAACCCGATTATGCCGGCAAGATGAATTTCTACTGTTCCGCCGTGGACGACCTCCTGCGCCATGAACACGACACCCCGACCATCGGGATGATCCTCTGCCAGACCAAGAACCGCGTCTTTGCCGAATATGCCCTGCGCGATATCCACAAACCCATCGGAATCGCCGACTACGAACTCACCCGCGCATTACCCGAGAACCTCGCCTCCAGCCTCCCCAGCATCGAATCGCTGGAGGCGGAAATGGAGGCCCTCGCGCAACTCAGCGAAGGCGCGAAGGGGGAATGTTGAGGAAAAGGGAGTGAAGCTGTGAATATCTCACGCGAAGACGCGAAGGCGCGAAGCTGGAATGTTGAGGAAAAGGGAGTGAAGCTGTGAATATCTCACGCGAAGACGCGAAGGCGCGAAGGGAGAATGTTGAGGAACTCTCGGCGGTTGTCGTCGATACGGCTTTCCATATTCACAGGGATCTCGGGCCGGGATTGCTGGAGTCGGTTTATCAAAAAGTTCTTGCTGCCGTACTGCGTGAAAAAGGGTTTACCGTTGACACGGAAATCCCTGTTGATTTTCAATATGCCGGATTAAGCTTTTCCGGGGAGCTCAGAATAGACCTGCTTGTCAATAGCGTATTAATCGTCGAGTTGAAGTCTGTCGAAACCCTCGCGCCTGTTCACACGAAGCAAGTCCTTACATACCTGCGGTTAAAAAAGCTTCCTTTAGGATTGCTCATCAATTTTGGGGCCTCTTTGTTTAAGGAAGGGTGCCGCCGAATAGTCAACAACCATACGGAAACCGCCGCCTCGTTACTGAAAATCAACCATTAACCTTCGCGCCTTCGCGCCTTCGCGTGAGAAAACTTATGAACGACCTTGCCACCATCCACTACTACGACATCGGCGACTATCTCTCCCGCGAGAAGAAGCTTGAAATCATCAAGTCCTTCGGCTCCATCGCCAACATGGCCGACAAGTTCCAGATTCTCCAGCCCAACCAGCACGGCGACTGGATCTCCCACCGCGACGAGGGCTTTGAGGAACTTATCCCGCTGGCACCGGAAAAGAAGTTTTCTTCTAATCCCAGCAGCTTTTTCACGGCCTATTCCAACGGCGTTAAAACCCAGCGCGATGCATGGTGTTACAACTCGGCCAGAACCGACCTTGATGCGAATATCCGGCGGACGCTCACCTTTTATGAGCAGTGGCGCGACAAGATTTTCTCACGCGAAGCCGCGAAGACGCGAACTCTGCCGTCGCAAGCCTATGACTCCGCACAGATCAGTTGGACTCGCGCTCTGAAAGCGGATTTTGAACGCGGACACGAGCTCGCTTATGATGCCGACGGCATTCGCCCCGCCCTCTACCGTCCGTTCTTCCGCCAGCATCTCTACTTCAACCGCGCCTTGAACGAGATGCCTTACCGCATGTTCAATCTCTTCCCCACCCCCAAGCACGAGAACCTCTTAATTTGCGTCTCGGGTCTAGGGGGCACAAAGCCAAATACGGTCATCATTGCCGATGGACTTATTGATCTGAATTGCCTCGACGCTGGCACACAATGCTTCCCGCTCTACTACTATGACAAGAACGAGCAGTCGGAGCAGATGAATCTTTTTGACAAGAGCGAGGAATACACCCGGCGCGACGGCATCAGCGATTTTATTCTCGGACGTGTGCGCGAACTCTGCGGGTCCAGGGCGACGAAGCTCGACATCTTCCATTACGTTTATGGCATCCTGCACAGTCCGCAGTACCGCGAGAAATTCGCCGTGAACCTGAAGAAGACCCTGCCGCGTCTGCCGCTGCCCGATTCGCCGAAACTCTTCTGGGCCTACAGCAAGGCCGGTGCCGAACTGGCCGAGCTGCATCTCAACTACGAGAGGCTGCCGCCGCACCCCGAGGTCAAGGAGGACAGCCCCAAGCCCGTGCCATCCACCCGCGTCCAGAAAATGCGCTTTGCCAAAGAGGGCAGGGAAGAGAACAAAACCGCCATCATCTACAACGACGACATCACCCTCTGGAACATTCCCCTCGAAGCCTACGACTACGTTGTCAACGGCAAATCCGCCATTGAATGGATCATGGAGCGCTACCAGGTCAGCACCCACAAAGAGAGCGGCATCGTCAACGACCCCAACCACTGGTGCGACGAACACGACAACCCCCGCTACATCCTCGACTTGCTCAAAAGCATCGTCACCCTGAGCCTCGAAACCATGAAGATCGTGAACGCCCTGCCGGAGCTGGCGCTGTAAAAATTTTCCGTTTGAATACCGATTCAAGAAAGGCACCATATGAGCACATTTGACAGCACAAAGCTTCCAATCCAAGCTATGCTTAAGGATATCTGCGATGGGAAAATTCAACTACCCGATTTTCAGCGCGGCTGGGTTTGGAATGACGATCACATCAGGGATCTGCTTGTCAGCAT
>CAYOQJ010000040.1:0-6269 GCA_964406095.1 uncultured Lentisphaeraceae bacterium | reverse complement strand
CGGCTGTAGGCTACAGCCACGACCGTTCCAAGACCAGCACTTTTTCAGAAAATTATTTTTCGAGGGGGTTGACATTTTTCACCCCCCCCCGCATAATGGATGCCAATCGCAGGTTCAGAAGAGTGTTCTGGGAAATCCTGTGGGATGGTAGTGGTGTAGATTTTGTTTTTTTAGGGATTTGATGAAATAGGTGTCGCATTTAATATTACGCTTTCAAAACATGCACAAGCTGTTCTTGACATGTAGCCTGGCGCAAATTATCATGCTACTCGCTTTAATTGGAATAGTTGTTTTCCAGGGCGGATGGAATCGGCGTAAAATTGGAGAGAATAATCATGAAAAGAAGATCGTTTCTGAAAGGGTCGGCTGTGGCGGGAGTTACAACACTGTGTGGCGCGGGAGCCGTTAAGGCAGCGGAGAATGGAATGCCGAAACTGAAAGTGCCGGCGAAACCGGCGCAACTGAATCTCTGTCTGCAATGGCATAAGATTCCAGGCGGGGAGATGAAAGAGAAGCTTGATTTTTTGGAGGCCAACGGATTCAAGGCGGTTGAGATTCCATCCCACAACAATTGGCCGGTGGAGAATTGTGACGCGTTGATAGAAGCGATGCGAGGGCGCGATTTGTTCATTGCGACAGCCTGCGGCCCTAGCGATTTCTCCTATGCGGAAGCTGAAAAGCGCGAAGCCGAGGTGCAGAAGTTTCTGCCGAGTCTTGAGGCACTCGGCAAAATGAAGTCGGTCGGGCTGATTATCTGTCCGGCACGCCGCAAATTAAGCGAGCCCGGTCATTTGAGTGGCAAGGAGCTGCGTGAGGATTTTGTGACCAACACCGGCAAACGGCTGGCCGAGCACGCGCACAAACATGGCACGGCGATTGTGCTGGAACCGTTGCGTCGTAACGAAACTCCCTTTTTGCGTCAGGTCGCCGACGGTGCTTCGATTGCACGGGATATCGGAGCTGGCTGTACTACAATGGGTGATTTCTGGCACATGCAGCTTGAGGAAACCAGCTTCATGGGAGCTTTCCTAAGTGGTGGTGATCTTCTGGCACATGTGCATATCGCTGGTCTAAAAGAACGTATCATTCCCGGTGTTCATGCTGAAGCTGATAATTATGTGGACGGCTTCAAGGGTCTTAAACTGATCGGCTATCGTGGCGCGGTCAGCTTTGAGGGTGGTTGGCCTAAAGATCCCGCCAACCCCAAAAAACCGGTACCGCAGGAAGAGCAGATTCGTTTGATCAAAAACATGGTCAAGATTCTAAATCAACAGTGGGCTATGGCCTGAACGCGCACGGACGCATGAAATCTGATTTCATATCAAACAAACCAAGGAGATGAAAATTATGGACAATCGTCGTTCATTTATGAAAAAGTCGGCTGTATTTTCAGCTACGATGGCTGCGGCACCTTCGATCGTCAGGGCGCAGGGGGCTGCCAGAACCTTTAAAGTCGGTCTTATTGGTGCGGGCGGACGGGGAAGCGGCGCGGCCAATCAGTTGATAGAAGCCGCCAAAAATTTGGGGCACTCTGCTAAAGTTACAGCTGTGGCTGATTTCTTCCAGGATCGTATTGATAAAGCTGTGGCAAAGTTCGGTGTACCGGCTGACAAGGCATTTGTGGGTGGCGATGCCTTCAGGAAGGTGATAGCGACAGATTGTGACATTGTAATCTTGGCTGCACCGCCCTGTTTTCGTCCGCCGCATTTTGAAGCTGCGATCAAGGCTGGCAAACACGTTTTCACTGAAAAACCAGTCGCTGTAGACGGTGCTGGTGTGCGCCGCTTCATGGCGGCTGCTGCCGAGGCCAAGGCGAAGAAACTGGCTGTGGTGGCAGGGACGCAGCGTCGCCATCAGGGAGTTTATCTCCAGAAAGCCAGATTGCTGGAATCCGGTAAGATCGGTAAGATCAACGGTGGCGCTGTTTACTGGAATATGGGTGCTTTGTGGGTGCGTGACCGTCGTCCGACTGATACCAATGCCGGTTATCTGGCCAACAACTGGGTCAACTGGATGGAGGTTTCCGGCGATCACATCGTGGAGCAGCATGTGCATCAGCTTGACGTGGCCAACTGGTTTATCGGACGTGTGCCGGAGAAAGCCACGGCCGTCGGTGCCCGTCACCGTCGTCGTTCGGGCAATCAATATGACTGCTTTGCGGTTGATTTCGACTATGGTGATGGGGTGCACATCGCCAGTATGTGCCGTCAGATTTCCGGCTGCTCGGGTAATGTCAGCGAGCATTTCCGCACACCGAACTGTGAATTTTTAGGGCAAGCGCGCAGTGTGAAGATGCTGGATGGTTCCGCAGTGGAGTTGGAGGATTGTGCTCACACCGGCAATCCTTATGTGCATGAACACGAGGACCTGCTCAAAGGTATTGTCAGTGGTGATGTCCTCAACGAAGGCGAGCAGGTGGCTCTTTCCTGTGCTACCGCAATTCTTGGACGTATCGCGGCCTACACCGGACAGACGGTTCTGATGTCGAAGCTGCTTGATCCCAAGGATAACGATCCTGATTATTATAAGCAGATTTGCACACCGACCGCCGATGATTTTGAAAAGAGCGGCGATGTTGTGCTGCCCGCCGAGAATGTTGCGCCGGTGCCTGGCAAAGATAAGAAGTAATATTACTCAGCTATAATTTCGCAGCTCCGGCCGAGAGCTGGAGCTGCTCTTTTTTCAGTCCGCCTTCGTAGTTCCGGTTTTCAAACGGAGACCTCGAAGTTTTCCGGTGATAAACTGCTCCTGCGCGGACATCCCGTTGAGGCAGGTTGTAGAACCTATTTGATTTCTTCAATACGCACATCCGCGAACTGCATGGTCTGCAGCTGTTTCGCCAGATGGCAGGTCAGGTTAGCCTTCCCAACGGGATAATCCTCCTGTGGTTTGCCGATAATCTCGAATTTCCGCCACTCATCACCAGCTTTAACTTCAACCTTTCCGATATTGGTGAAGGGCTTACTGTTGCGCTGCATGATTGCGTAGAACTGTGCACCGTCACTGCTGCGGCAGTAGAAACTCAATTATTATTAACAATTCATGGTCGTTTGTAAACAGGAGCCAGAAGATATTTTCATTTGCCTGGAGACCGCCGCCTGCCTGTCGGCAGACAGTTCCTCGGCGAGCATTTTCCCGCGGAGACAATAAACTTGGAGAGAAAATAATTTTAGACCAGATTACATGATTAACATGATAGCAACCAAATCAAGTTAATCCTGTAATCGTGACAGAAAAAAATGGGAGGAAAAGATGCTAATCTCTGTTTCCCGCTCGGAATGCGCTCATGGTTTGTCCGGTAGCCTCACGGAAGATAGTGCGCAGATGATTGACACTGGAGAAACCGCATCTGCGGGCAATCCGGTCAAACGGTTGACTGGTCTGGGTTATCAGTTTGATAATAGTTTCCATCCTGACACGTTTTATTTCATCCTTTACCGTGCGTTGCAGGCTGTGTGCGAATTTTTTCTCGAGCCAGCGCGGGGTTGTGCGCAGATGATTTGCGACATCCGAAACGCGAATGTTGAGGCCAGCGTTTATCCGTATAAATTCGAGCGCATTGATTACAAGTTTATCGTTGACATTGATTGTCTCTGTTGACAGGCGGGAGACAACCTGCAGGGGCGGATAGCTTCGTGTTTCCTTATAAGTGTTGCCTCGCGATTTGTCGGACATGCAGATATCGAGGAGTTCCGCCGCCATATAACCGGCCTTCTCGGTATCCATGCGGATACTTGAGAGTGAGGGCAGAGATGTTTCACAGATAAGCGGATCATTGTCCACACTTAGAACGGCGACTTCGTAGGGGATGTGAATGTCGGCACCCAGGCAGGCGTCATACACCTGTCGTGCGCGTGTATCATGGGCCACAAAAAGAGCGATTGGTTTGGGCAGTTTTTTCAGCCAGCGGATCATTCCTTTGCGTTCCATCTCCCATATGCTCAGATTGGCTTCCGGTTCAGGATACACGAGGCACTCATATCCCGCAGATTCGATTTTATCAACGAAGGTTTTCTGCCGCTGCTTCGACCAGTTGATGGCGGTGACTTTACCGATATAACCGAAGCGGGAAAATCCTTTTTGCAGCAGATAATCGGCAGCCATCCATCCGATCATGGCGGAGTCGCAGCGTACCTGGCATGTGTTGGCCGAAGAGTGCCAGGCTTCCTGCCACTCTTCGGTCGGATCGAAAATGACAGTGGGCAGATGAGCTGCGGAAATGGAATCGGCGATATCACGATTGTAACTGTTGGCGATGATACCGGAGCCTTTCCAAAAACGGAAATCCGGAAGCTTTTGCTCCTGCACACCGCCGGTCACCAGCCGCACCCGCCAGGGACCGTAGTGGCGCACATACTCGAAGATGCCGCGCATCATCCCGCGTGATGTTTCATGGCAGGAATCAAGCAATAAAGCAACCTCAGGTATTCTATGGCGTTTGATTCTTTTCACTGGTAACCGCTTAATTTCTTAATTCGCGTTTTAGCGCGATTGTAATTTTTTGCGCCTGCTTGGCGATTGAGCCGCCTGCGGCGTAAGCCTCTTTTTGTTTGTGACGCAGCAGTGGAAACTGCACTACCAGAGAGGCCACAGGGCGTTCGCCGACCAGCACCGGAGCGGCAACCGCCATCACCTGCTCTTCAAATTCACCGGGATTGAATGCAAAACCTCGCTGGCGCGTCTCTTCCAGCTTTTTGTGGAGCGCATTTTCATCGGCAACGGTGTGATTGGTTATCTTGCGGAATGATGCGTTTTTTAAATAGGAGTTTAACTCTTTTTCCGGCAGAAAAGCCAGGATAGCCCGACCTGCCGCTGTCGCGTGCGGTGGTATGTTAATTGTTGATTCAATTCCGATTCGCAGTGTGTGTCCAGAGTTTATGTGTTTGACAAAAACCAGCAAGTTGTCCTGAATGTAGGAAACCAGAACATTTTCATTATACTGATCATGTAAAGCTTGCATCGGTTTTTCTGCAAGCGGCAGCAGATAATGAACCACACTTGCGCTGGCGTTATTAAAGAGGGTCACAGCGAATGGAGAGATGTAATATTTTTGATTACACGGATCGCGGATAAGAAAATCGGACTGAAGTAATGTATTCAAGTATAGAGTAGTGTTTGACGGCGCAAGGTCGACTGCTCTGGCAACATCGGCAAGTCGCAATCCATCTGCGCTGTCGGCGATCACTTTAAGAATATCCAGACCTCTCAAAAAAGATGGGAATATACGTTTCTTCGGCATAGGGTAATGTTCCTGATATTTATGAGGAATACATATATCATACAATAAAAATTTGTATAATATCAAATATTGTCAAACGTGTATGATGTTTTTCGGTATATCGGACTTGATTTTATTGAAATGTTGAGTTTGTCGGCTTCACCCACCAGTGCAGAATATTGGTTAGGTTGCCTTTATAAGCGTGTGAAGCCTGAATCAGGAGTCGGTTTTCGGTGTTATCGTTTTTAGCGCCCACAACAATGCTGTTGGAGTAGGCTCCGGTGCCATGGTCACGCATCCGCAGAAAAACGCCGTCATCCCAGGTTATGCCGTCGTGCGACATGTAAAGAATCATATTGCCTTTGCCTACGCCATAGGCACCGCTGCGTCCGTGCATGTAGTATCTGCCGTCAAAGGCGACAAACTGCGGATTGCGGATTTTGCGGCTGAAGTGCGCTGTGCCAATCTCCGACCAGGTTTCGCCGTTGTCGATGCTTGTGAGATAGTCGAGATTATACTCATCGGTACGATTGTAAACATAGGCGATTACGCGTCCATCTGCAAGCAAGTCCAGAGAACCGTAGCATCGATTAATGGCATCGAAAGGCAGGACACTGCGAAGCGCAAAATTTTTACCGCCGTCATTACTGATATAAAGTCGGTATTCGTGCTCAGGCGTCGTTTCCCAACCGGTTTTAGAGTCGATGGCGAAGAAGAGCGCGTAGATTTTCCCGTCTTTGTAAAACACATCGTAAACTCGTCCGCGTGTATCACAGAATGGTTGGGGGTTGCTCCAGCTTTCACCGCCGTCGGGACTTCTGGAAACCAGCGGAACCCAGTAGGGTTCCCAAAGCGCGTTTTCCGAGATATCAGAGATCAGATAGAAGAGGACAATCTCGCCCTCGTCGGTCACAATCGCCTTTTCCGCCATGGCCGTACGTCCCTCTTGTTTTTCATAGAGAGCCTTGGAGTATGGCAGCGGATAACTCCTGCTCCATGTGTCGCCGCCGTCTTCAGAGCGCTTGAACTCCATCCAGCCGACAGCGGAGTG
>CAYOQJ010000039.1:0-171707 GCA_964406095.1 uncultured Lentisphaeraceae bacterium | reverse complement strand
GAAACTTCTTCACCCATTGGGTGAAGCTTATAAAATTAACAAATTCCTTATTAACAATCATTTAACTCAGTTTCTGAATTTCAAATGCCGTAAATAGGGTAAATACAAGCATGGAAATGTTTGTAGTAAAGGCCTTAGCCTACAAAGAGCAACGATTAACAGATGTGCCCGAACTCCGCGACATGCTTCGCTTAATCTATTGACATCGCGCTCTGATTGGGATAGACTCACTGCGTTTTAGCTGATAACTGGACAAGAATAACAGATATAAATTTCGCAATTAAGCATCTGTCAGTGAGAAAAGAGTATTATTATGATTCAAACTACAAGGCCGCCGGTGAAGATAGGCATTGCGGGGCTGGGGCGTGCTGGTCTGGAGACGCACTGTGTCGAACTGGCGAAGTACAGCAGTCTTTTCAAGATTGTCGCGGTATGTGATACGATCAAAGATCGTCGTGATATGGTGCGTGAGACAAACCCTGAGTGTCGTTCATATCGTCGTTATGAAGATATGGTTGCTGATCCTGATGTGGAGCTAGTTGATATAGCTACACGTTCAGACAGTCACTGTGAAGATGCCATCAAGGCTTTGAAA
The DNA here is from genome assembly GCA_964406095.1 of uncultured Lentisphaeraceae bacterium. Lineage (GTDB taxonomy): Bacteria > Verrucomicrobiota > Kiritimatiellia > RFP12 > UBA1067 > M55B167. The sequence continues at coordinate 171,112 of CAYOQJ010000039.1, read as the reverse complement.
AAGGGCAAATGGGTGAATCTGGAGCGTCCGATCTGTACTGACTACGATCAGGCCTCGGTGCTGCGAGCGGTGGCAATCAAAGCAAGTAACCGGTTGCTGGTGCGTCAGAACTATCGTTATGAACCGGCCTTTGTCAAAGTTCAGGAAGTGATTGAATCCGGAGTGCTCGGTGATGTTTACAATGTTATGGTACGCAGGGGCTCATACAATCGCCGGGATGACTGGCAGGCAGTCAAGCGCTGTTCCGGCGGGGTTGTGCTCTCTGAAGGTAGTGCTTTGCTGGATCAGGCCATGCAGCTTATGCGCACTCCGCCGATCAAGATATGGGCTGATTTGAAAAGAGTCGCCTCTGTCGGAGATGCCGAGGATTATATGCATCTGCTGCTAAGTAACCAGGCTGGATTGACAGTTGATCTTAAGTACTCCGGTGGCTGCGTGAGTGATGAGCCGCATTTCCGCGTTTCCGGTTCCAAGGGCGAGTTCACTCTTTACCACGGAGCTGAAAAGGGACATTTGAAGTATCTTGATCCCAAAAACAAGCTGCCGCGACGTCGTGCTTCGGTCAGAACTCCGCCGCTCGGGTCATTTGGCACCCCGGAAGAGCTGAGCTGGATTCAGGAGGATGTTCCGCTGAAGACTTCTGGTGAAAGCGGCATGGATTTGATCTGGGTGCATGTGTTCAACGCCATTCGTGAGAATATCAACTATCCGGTAACTCTGGAAAGTGCGGTGGAAGTGATGCGCATTCTTTCACTGATCAAGAAAGAGAGTGCTTTCGCCTGAGAGAGTGTATGTCATTGGGCGGACTCGTCGCCCTTGCCGGGTTTCAGCGTGCCGGGCACAGTCAGTTGTCCACATCTGATTACTCTTTTTTCGGTAATAATCCACTGCATGCTGACATCATGCGGCTCCTGCGGGATCACTTGATCATCAAGCACCTGCCAGTCATAGCAGAGTGCGATCAGTTTGGCGGTGTTGCGGTGCTGCGCTAGGATGCGATCATAAAAGCCTGCGCCGAATCCCAGCCTTCCGCCATACATGTCGAAAGCCAGGCCTGGAATAATAAAGGCGTCTACATCCCACACCGGAACCGGCATGGGGTACGCCGGTTCCCGAATGCCCAACTGACCTTTGATGAGTTTCATGCCGGGCGGCAGCAGACTCAGATCATAGCTTAAGTTGGCCTGATTCCAGACGGGCACGCATATTTCGCGACCAATTCCAAGAATGGCATTGATAATGTGGCGCGTGGAAATCTCTGCCGATGTGCTGAGATAGGTCGATATCCGCCAGCAAGTCAGAATAAGATTGATTTTACGGCTTGCCAGCAATGAAGCACAGATTGTGCGGCTGACCTCACGGCGTTCCTGTTGGTCAACTGCTACACGTCGGGTGCGCATCTCCCTGCGAATTGCGTCCTTATCCATCAGAAAAGTCCTTTGACCCGTCCGGTTTCCGTATCGACATCAATCTGTCGGAAAGCGGCATTGGATGCTGTGCCGGGCATCAGTTTTATGTCGCCAGCTACCGGCACAACCAGACCTGCTCCCTGGTAGAGCAGAACATCGCGCACCGGCAGATTCCATCCGGTCGGGCGCCCCGGAAGTTTGGGATCGTGTGAAAGGCTGTATTGTGTTTTAGCCATGCAGATTGGCAAATCAGCTGTCTGCGGATCACGCTCAAGGCGCTTGATTTCGGTGCGGGCCAGGTCGCTGTAGCTCACACCTGCGCCACCATAAACCTGGGTTACGATATCCTCGATTCGGCTTGTGAGGGGAGCTTTAAGATCGGAGAGAAAATCAAACCGGTTTTTGTCATTGCAGGCTTCCACAACGCACGCCGCCAGCTCCACCGCGCCTTCGCCGCCCCTACGCCAATGGTCGGAGGATGCGAAACGTGCGCCGACGGACTCGGCCATGCGCCTGACTGTTTCAACTTCGGAACGGGTGTCGGTGTGAAAACTGTTAAGACAGACAATCGGAGCGATGCCCGAACGCTTTACAATCTCGATGTGTGCCAGCAGATTGGCACAGCCTCGCTCAAGAATCTCCGGATTTTCCGTTGCGTAAATCGGATCAAGCGGTTGGCCCGCTCTGACCGGTGGCGCTCCGCCATGTGATTTCAAAGCGCGGATGGTGGCTACAATCACCACGGCGTCGGGTTTCAGCCCGGAGCAGCGGCACTTGATGTTCCAGAATTTTTCGTATCCGATATCAGCAGCGAAACCACTTTCTGTTACCAGATAGTCACACATGGTAACACCCAGACGATCGGCAATGACTGAGCTTTGACCAATTGCTATATTGGCAAAGGGGCCGGCATGAACCAGCATTGGCTGCCCCTCGATAGTTTGCATCAATGTAGGATTGACAGCGCGGGTCAGCCAGGCAGTCATGGCACCGTCCACCTCCAGGTCGGCAGTAGTGACTGCCCCGCCGCTTTTAGTGTAGGCCACAATGATTCTCGCGATTCGACGACGTAAGTCCTTCAGGTCTGTTGACATGGCCAGGATGGCCATCACCTCGGAAGCGACAGTAATATAAAAACCTGACGGCATTTGAAAACCATCCATTCTGCCGCCGATGCCAATTTCGATGTTACGCAGCGCCTGAGCACAGAAATCCATCGCCCAGCGCAGCTGAATGTGTTCAGGATCGATATCGATCCGTTTAAGAAAGCTCTTGGCCAGGCGTGCGTCATCATAGTTGTTTTCATGCTGCATGCGGGCGGTCAAAGCCACCATTGCCAGATTGTTGGCATTGGTAATTGCATCGATATCGCCGGTCAATCCGAGCGAGAGCGGTGCTAGCGGAATCACTTGCGCCAGTCCGCCACCTGCCGCTGATCCTTTGATATTGAAGGTCGGGCCGCCGCTGGGCTGACGGATAGCCCCCATTGCCTGCTTGCCGAGTTTGCCCAGACCCTGCACCAGTCCCACCGTTGTGGTGGTTTTGCCTTCGCCCAGCGGGGTGGGCGTGATGGCAGTCACATCGATATATCCGGCCCGTTTGCGCCAGGGTTTGCTCAGCAGCCGCGCGGTTTCCAGTTTGCCCAGGAAACGTCCGTAAGCACTCCATTCATCCGCCGCCAGCCCCAACTCGTCGGCAATACTTTCGATTGGACGCATCCGCTGCTCAGCGGCTTCGGCTATTTCCCAGTCTTTCAGCTGCATCGGATCAAGTTTCGGCATAACTAAATTCCTTTTTCCGCACAGTATTATTTTTTCGGTTTTTTTGCAATGCAAATAGATAAAACCGTAAAAATGCTGTTGATAAAATCCCGCAATTCCTGTATAAACTCAAACATATCGTTCGGTATTCGGCGTTTTGATTGCGGAAACAACGCGGTAATATATCGGCACACCGTATAGATGCTTACAGAAGCGTGGCGAGTTGCTTGAACCGACAGCGGCGAAAAGAGACCCTGATTTTTTCTCGGTTTGTTTAGTCGCTGTGAAGGGAGGGCAGCCGAGCAGATTAAGGAGAACAAATAATGAAGCGTCGTCAATTCTTACAGTCAGCACTGACAACCGGAGCGGGAGTGAGCGTTCTGCCCTCGCTGAAGGTGTTCGGGCAGAGCTCTCCGAGCAACAAACTTAACATAGCATTGATCGGCACATGGGGACGCGGGTTGGCCCATTTTGATTCGATTGCCGATGAGAATGTTGTGGCCCTGTGTGATGTCTGGGATCGTAATCTGAAGAATGCGGTCAAACGTTTCCCGAAGGCCAAGGTATATCATGACTGGCGCAAGTGTTTGGAGCAGAAAGATATCGACGCTGTTGTGATATGTACAACCGATTTCACGCATGCTTTCGTCGCCAACTGGGCGTTGAATAGAGATATGCATGTGTATCTCGAGAAACCGCTGGCGATCACAGTGGAAGAGGCCCGAATTGTGCGTGCGAACTGGCTGCCGCGCAAAAACAAACTTGCCACTCAGGTGGGCATGCAGCGTCATGCGCACGATAATTTCAACCGTGTTGAGGAGATGATTCGCGATGGAGCAATCGGGGAACTCAAGAGTGCCTATGCCTGGGGTAATCGCCAGATTCCCAAACCTGGTTATCTGCCAGCTGCCGGATCACCTCCGGCTGATCTGCGTTATGACCTCTGGCTGGGTCCGATAAAAACCGATCACCCTTACAATCCTGAGTATTTTTCCGGTAGAGCTGGGTTTAACTGTCTGCAGTGGAACATGTATTGGGATTTCGGCGCTGGCCAAATCGGAGATATGGGAAGTCATACCATGGATTTGCTCTGGAATGCGGTCGACTGCCATCTGCCGACCTCTGCGCAAGCAAAAGGGGAGCCTTTTAATCCGGATGTCACTCCGGTCAAAGCGGAGATGCGCTTTGAACATCCGGCTAACAGCTGGCGCGGGCCGATCTCCTTAACCTGGTACCAGGGTGGCGCGATGCCCAAACCCCCGAGCAAGTATGTCGATATCAACAAAATCGGGCACGGCGCGATGTTTAAAGGCAGTGAAGGTCTCCTTGTGGCTGATTTTACCACACGTGTGCTCATTCCGTTGGGCAAGGATGGAACTCTTTCATACTATAATCCGCGCAGTAAAGAGGAGCTGTTACCAGCGGTCGGTCATTTTCAGAAAGAGTGGATCAATGCCGCCAAGAGCGGCAGTATTCCGAAAACTTCCTGTGACTTTGGCTACAGTGCCGATATGATCGAGCAGATGTGTCTTGGGTTGGTGGCATACCGAGTAGGATCGAAGCTGAAGTATGACGGCAAGAATGGGCAGGTGACCAATAATGCCGAGGCCAATGAGCTGCTCAAGCGTGAGTATCGTACGGGCTGGACGCTCAACGGTTGAGTTGACCGCCGCTGATATCGCTGTCGGGGGAACAATGCGTCGTGTCATGTGGCTGCGGCAGTTCGTGAACATCGACCGCTCGCAACCGTAGACTCTCTCTGACCAGAAAGCTTCCGATTATGAGTGATGCCGCCAGCTCGCTGCATGGAGAGGCTAGCCACACGCCGTTGAGTCCGGCGATTGCGGGCAGAATGAACAGTGCCGGCATCAGACAGCCCAGATTCTTGATCAGGTTCAGAGTTATGCTGTATGCGGGTCGTCCGGTGGCTTGAAAAAATTGAATGCCGATCATATTGAAGTTGTGCAGCGGCAGCATGCAGAGAAAGAGTCTCAATCCGTGTGACCCGATCGCGACAAACTCCTCGTCGCTGCCGCCAAACATGCTGATCAGCAGCTCAGGTATTGTCTGACAGATTACTACCCCGATGAGTCCAATGGAAGTGGCAAACAGCAGGCTGGCGTGCAGTGCCTGGCTAACTCTGATCATGTTTATGGCTCCGTAGTTGAAACCGATCACCGGCTGGCTACCCTGAACAAGCCCCCAGACTGGCATGTTAAGCAGCGTCATGATGCTGAAAATTGCTCCCATCGCGCCTACAGCCAACTCTCCGCTGTGGTGTAGCAGCTGACGATTGATGGTAGCTACTACCAGACTGGCCATCACTTGAATTGTGAAGGGTGAAAGTCCAATCAGTAGCATCGGCCTGATCAGCATCCATTTAAGTTTCAGATTGCGCAGATGCAGGGTCAGAGCACGATGACGACCGGCCCGGAAATGGCAGATAATCCAGACTGCTGAGAATGTTTTGGAGAGTCCGGTGGCGAGTGCTGCGCCAGTTATACCCATCTGAAGCGGAAAGATAAAAAGGTAGTCCAGCAGAATGTTGAGCAGTGCTCCGGCGATCAGTGTGTACATTGATATACGCGGATTGCCCTCGGCTCTGAGACTGTTGTTGGTGCCCATGGCCAGAAAATCGGCCGGCAGAAACCAGAGCAATAGTCCCATGTACTCTGATGCGTAACCGATGGTTGTTCCGGTGGCACTGAAGAAGGTCAGTATGGGCCGCAGAAAAATTATTCCCGCCGCGCCCATCAGCACCCCTCCGATGATGAACATTGCCACGATGTTGCCGAGAATGTTCTCGGCCTCCTCGTAGCACCCTTCGCCCAGCCTGAGTGATATCAGAGTGGCACCACCGATGCCTACCAGCATTCCGATGCCGATGCAAAGCATAAAAAGGGGAAAGGTTATGGTTAGTCCCGAGAGAGCCAGTGGCCCAAGTGCCTGCCCGATGAATATGCGGTCAATGATATTGTAAAGCGTGAATGCGGCAGTCCCGACTGTAGCGGGAAGTGCGTAACGGATCAGCAGCCGGTAGATATTATCCTGGGCGAATTCCCGGCTTTTCTGATGAATTTTTTCCATAATGACAAAGCATTGTAGCATACCTTTCTCCGGCTGTCATTGAGAGGTTATGGAGGGAGCAAGGTCGATCTTCCGCTTTTTGAGTTATAAGCGGAAACCGTTTTGTAAACGTTGTCTGCTTGTTTTTTGTAACGAAAGTTGCGAGAATAACAACCCAGCTCAATCCGGAATCACGTCCGGAACTAACGCATACGCATAGCACTGTGCGGTTCATACTGACGGATCGTGCGGACGATCTACAATAATGAAAAGAAAGGTAGTGGTCTTATGCAGAACAAAAACAAGCTCTGCGGCGAAACGGGATTCTCGCGGCGTGGATTCGTAAAAAACACCATGATCGGTATGACAGCGGTTGCGGCCAACGGATTGGCCCAGGAAAAAACTCCCGCCAAAGTAAAAATTGGCATAATCGGTTGCGGTAACCGAGGTGCTTTTATTGCCGACCTTTTACAGGAACATGGCGGTTATCAGATTACGGCACTTGGTGATTATTTCAAAGAACAGGTTGATGCCCTCGGTCAAAAATACGCTGTGCCGGAAAATCGCAGATTTACCGGATTGAACAATTACAAAAGGGTGTTGGAGAGTAAACCCGATGCGGTCGCCATCATTACGCCGCCCTATTTTCACCCCGAACAGGCCACTGCCGCAGTCTCCGCCGGTGCGCACGTTTATCTGGCCAAGCCGATAGCGGTTGATGTGCCGGGAAGCATGGCAATCCGGGCGGCCTCTGAAGAGGCCGCAAAACGGAAACTCAGCTTCCTGGTGGATTTTCAGACCCGCGCCCAGCAATTCTACCTTGAAGCAGTTAAACGGGTGCATGCAGGAGCTATCGGCGAGATTGCCTTCGGTGAGTCCTACTATCACTGCGGCCGGCTGCAGATCAAGGCGCCGCCAGGTTCAGGCCCCGAAGCCAGACTGAAAAACTGGGTTTTCATGAAAGACCTGTCAGGAGACATCATCACCGAACAGAATATACATACGCTGGATGTGATGAGCTGGGTGATGGCCAAACCGCCGATTTCAGTGGCGGGCGGATGCGCACGTAAAACCAGAGTGGATGTCGGTGATAACAACGACTGCTATGCGCTGCAATATCGATATGCCGACAATGCCGGAGTAACCTTCAGTTCCCGGCAGTTCGCCGGACACGGTTCGCAGCCGGATGGAATCGTTTTCCGCGCCTTCGGCAACAAGGGTGTGCTGGAAACCAGCTACGGGGGCCAGGTGCTGATCCGCGGTGAAAATTTCTATCGTGGTGGCACTACCAACCAGATATACCGGGAGGGAGTTCGCAATAACCTTACCGCGTTTCACGCGATGATTGAACAAGGTGACTGCTCCAATACAACCACTGAACCGAGTGTGCACAGTAATCTTGTCACAATCATGGGACGCATGGCGGCTTACAGCGGCAGTGTGGTCACCTGGGAACAGGTGATCACCGACACCCACCGTATGCAGCCTGATCTCTCTGGACTCAAGCTCTGATCAGGTGGTGCGATTCAATAGGAGAGTGGTATAGCGAAAAATTCCTAGTTTGCTCAGGTTCTTGACTAAAGCGCGGGATCGCTATAAGATACGGAAGTCGTTTTGTAAAAACGGGGAAGGCGATCATGAAAAAATATCTGTGGGTGGCGGGAGCACTGCTTTTTTTCGCTGCTGAGCTTTACGCCAGGCGTCCCAATGTGCTGTTTATGCTTACCGATGATCAACGCTGGGACGCGATTGGACTCTCTGGGAACAAGGAATTGAGTACTCCCAATATGGATCGTTTGGGCAAAGAGGGTGTCTATTTCCGTAATGCTTTCTGCACAACTTCACTCTGCTCTCCCAGCCGGGCTTCGATTCTGAGCGGACTCTATGCTCATGCCCACGGCGTCGTCGATAATTTTACCGAGTATCCCGGGAGTCTTAAAAGTTTTCCGCTGGTGTTGCAATCTGAGGGATATGACACCGCCTACATCGGCAAGTGGCACATGGGGGAGAATAACGATGAACCCCGTCCCGGATTCAACTGGTTTGTCACACACAAGGGGCAGGGTAAATACTATGATACCGAGTTTAACCTCAACGGCAGGGAACGGCGAGTTGTCAAAGGATATTATACCTCGGTTGTTACCGATATGGCTGAAGAGTGGATTCGTCGTCCGCGGGAGAGCTCTCAGCCATGGTGCCTAATGCTGGGACATAAAGCTCCGCACAGTTTCTATACCCCTGAAAAAAAATATCGCGACGCTTTTGAGGATCAACAATTTCCCTATCCTGAAACCGCTTTTATGCTGGATGACAAACCGGATTGGATTAAAGAGCGACTCTCTACCTGGCACGGCATCTACGGGCCACTCTTCGATTGGCGTAAGGATTTCCCCGACAGCTCACCTGAGGCGGTTGAAGATTTCGCCGCGATGAATCGCGCCTATTGGGCCACATTGCTTTCGGTGGACGACAGTGTCGGACGGTTGTACAAGCTGCTCGAAGAGCGCGGTGAGCTGGATAACACTATCATCGTTTTTATGAGTGACAACGGTATCCTGAGCGGCGAACATGGGATGGTTGACAAACGCACCTCCCATGAACCGAGCATCCGTGTTGTGCAGGTGGTTCGCTATCCCGGTCTGACTCCGGCACACCAGCCCAAGGTTGTAGAGCACCAGGTTCTGACGGTTGACGTGGCACCGAGTATTCTGGAACTGTGCGGTGCCGAGTCGCTCGAAGATATCCACGGTAGCTCCTGGGTTAAACTCGTGCAACGTGGTGACTGGCGTTGGCGTAAATCTTTTCTCTACTATTACAATTATGAGAAACAGTTTCCTTATACTCCCAATGTGAGGTGTGTCCGAACGGATGAGTGGAAATATACACGTTATCCGCAAGGCAACGGTTTACCGTCCCGCCATATGGCCGAGCTTTACAATATCGAGTTTGACCCCGAGGAACGCTATAATTTGATCAACCGACCTAAATATGCCAAGGTTGTGAAACGTATGCAGCGTGAACTGCAAGATGTTATGAAAGATGTGGGATTGAGTGAAGAGAACGACAAAATGCCGTTAGATGAAGGGATTAAACAGGCTTTGCCGGATGAGAAGATTCGATGAATCACATTTTCTCCGTGAAATATGGAAGGTCGCATGTGAAAGATGATTGCAAAAGCTGGGAGCACTTAGCATCGGCAGGTGGCACATGGGGGAGAATCAGGGAAGCGAGTTGCTGTGCGGCTCGCTCCAGTGAAGAATCAGGGAAGCGAGTTGCCGTACGGCTCGCTCCAGCGAAGAATCAGGGAAGCGAGTTGCTGTGCGGCTCGCTCCAGTGAAGAATCAGGGAAGCGAGTTGCTGTGCGGCTTGCTTGCTCCAGCGAAGAATCAGGGAAACGAGTTTTTTTGTGGTTGCCACTACGAAGAATATCTTATTGATATGCAGCCGAGCTGGACTCAGCTTCTTCAGAGAGTTAAAAGAATAAAACAAAAATGAAAAAAACGAATATAAACATGGCCGTGCTTTTGTGTATCGGGGCATCATCATTATTTGCGCAGGAAGAAACCCGCGATCCACGCATGCGTGCGTTTGTTATGCCGACGCGTGTGGTCTGGACATCTTCAAATAGCGAAAAGTCATCGGTCGTCAACTCAGAAATACTCTTGAAAGAAAGATATGGTCAGGTTCCTGAGGGTGTCTTTCTCTCAGGCTCCGGATGCCGCATGGAAAACAGAGGAGAGCCAGCTTCGATACTCTTTGATTTTGGACGTGAGCTACACGGCGGTGTGCACCTGGCCAGCGGTGGACGTAGCAACAAGGCGGGAGTGAGCGTACGCGTGCGTTTCGGTGAGTCGGCGGCTGAGGCTATGGCGGAACTCGGTGAGCGCGGAGCTTGCAACGACCATGCCATCCGCGATAGCGTGATTGATTTGCCCTGGCTGGGCAGCCGTGAGATTGGCAACAGCGGTTTTCGTTTTGCGCGCATTGATCTGGTTAGCGAAGGTGTGCTGCTGCTGGAGTCCGTTAGAGCGGTAACATTGATGCGTGATATGCCGTATCTCGGGTTTTTCAGATGCAATGACGAACGGCTGAATGAAATCTGGCGCACTGCCGCCTATACCATCCATCTCTGTTGCCAGGAGTATATCTGGGACGGTATCAAGCGCGACCGGTTGGTATGGATGGGCGATATGCACCCCGAGATTATGGCGGTTGCTGCGGTTTTCGGAGCGCAGGATGTGGTCAATAAATCACTGAACTACATGCAGGCAACCACCGCTGCCGACCGCTGGATGAACAATATGCCCTCCTATACACTCTGGTGGTTGCGGTGCCAGTACGACTGGTACTTTTACACCGGTGATGCCGCCTATCTTCGCCAGCACCATGAATATATACAGGCACTCTATGCTAATCTCGATAAATTTATCAGCGACCAGAATGTATGTTCGTTGCCCAACGGCTTTCTTGACTGGCCGACTAAAGCCAATCAGCCGGCGGTCGATGCCGGTATGCACGCGTTGATGTTGATGGCTTACAACGATGGCATCAAGATGGCTGCGGTGCTCGGAGATGACGATTTGCAAATCCGCTGCGCCGCCGGAGCCGCCCGTCTCAAACAGCATATTCCCGAACCGCATGAGAGCAAGCAAGTTGCTGCCCTGCTGGCTTTGAGCGGATTGCGCGGGGCCAGCGAGATGAACAGTGAAATACTTGCCAGAAACGCGACTGCGGGCGTTTCCACCTTCTACGGGTATTACATGCTGGAGGCGATGGCCGCCGCCGGTGATGTGCAGCTTGGCATCAATACAGTGCGTGATTATTGGGGTGCCATGCTGGATATGGGTGCCACCAGTTTCTGGGAGGATTTTAATGTCAGCTGGACCAATAACGCCTTCCGCATCGATCAGATGCCGGTTGCTGGCAAAAAGGATATCCACGGCGATTACGGCGATTACTGCTATAAGGGGTTCCGGCACAGCTTCTGCCACGGCTGGGCTTCCGGCCCGGCACCCTGGTTGACCGCCCATGTGCTGGGTATCCGCCCGCTCGAGGCTGGCTGTAAAAAAGTTGCCGTAAAGCCACAGCTGGGGGATCTGGATTGGGCGGAAGGCGGCTATCCCACCCCGCTGGGTGTGATCAAAGTCCGGCATGAGAAGGGTGCGGACGGAAAGATTAAGAGCACAGTTAAAGCACCGGAAGGTGTGGAGGTTGTGCGGTAGAAGAATGGGCGAGCCGCACAGCAACTCGCCTCCTGTGCTACCTCTGCGAAGAAACAGGGAAGCGAGTTGCTGTGCGGCTTGCTATAATGGAGAAAAACATGTACAACTATAAGCTGGTTATCTCATTTGTATCACTGTTTGCGGCTATCACAGCTGTGGCGTCATCCGGACGGCCCGACGTTCTCTTTATTGCGATTGATGATCAGAACGACTGGATCGGCTGCATGGGCGGACACCCGCTGGCCAAGACTCCGCATATCGACAGTCTGGCCGAAAACGGCACTCTCTTCTTAAATGCCCACTGTCAGGCTCCGCTCTGTAATCCATCACGCACTTCAATCATGACCGGCATGCGCTCCACAACTACCGGTGTTTACGGCTTGGCCCCCTGGTTTCGCAATGTACCGAAACTAAAAGATCTGGTCACGTTGCCGCAGTATCTGAAACAGTTTGGTTACAAAACCTACTGCACCGGCAAGATATTCCACGGTGGACGTCCAGGCAAAAAAGCACCGGTAGTGCCCGAATTCGATCAATGGGGCCCGCATGGCGGCATTGGCATCACTCCGAAAAAAAAGTTGATCCCTCCGACACCAATGGGTAATCATCCGCAGATGGATTGGGGTTGCTTTCCGCACAAGGATGAGGATAAGGGCGATTATAAGATCACCTCCTGGGCGATTGAACAGATCGAGAAGGCTCCCCGGAATGAACGTATGTTTCTCTCGGTCGGCTATTTTCTGCCGCATGTACCCTGCTACGCCACAAAAAAATGGTTTGACCTCTATCCCGATGACGACTCTGTCATTCCGCCCATTTTGAAGAGTGACCGCAACGACACACCTCGCTTTGCCTGGTATCTTCACTGGGAGTTGCCGGAACCACGTCTGAAGTGGATGGAAGAGAATGGGCAGCTGCGCAATCTCTGTCGTTCATATCTTGCATGTACCAGTTTTGTTGATTCGCAGGTCGGACGGTTGATCGGTGCTCTGCGCCGTAGCGGACGTCTTGAAAATACCCTGATCGTACTTTGGGGCGATCACGGCTATCATCTCGGCGAAAAAAGCATCACCGGTAAAAACACGCTCTGGGAAACAAGCACCCGCGTGCCTCTGATCTTTGCTGGGCCTGGAATCAAAAACGGACAAAAATGCCGGCAGCCCGCGGAACTGCTGGATATGTATCCCACGCTGATTGAACTTTGCGGGTTGCCCGGCAAAGAGGGCCTTGAGGGTCTTAGCCTGGCGGCGCAGTTGCGCGACGCTTCAGCTGGACGTGAGCGCCCCGCGATCACCTCGCACAACCAGGGCAACCATGCTGTGCGTAGCGAACGCTACCGCTACATACACTACGCGGACGGCAGTGAAGAGTTCTATGATATGGAGGCAGATCCGAATGAGTGGCGCAACCTTGCGAATGATGAACGTTATAGTGAATTGATCCGTAATCATCGTCGCTGGCTGCCGCAAAAGGATGTTGCTCCGGTTCCGGGTAGTGCGCATCGCGTGCTGGTTTATGACAAAGCAAAGGATGAGGCCACCTGGATCAACGCTCAGCCGGTCAAGGTTCATCGTCACGACCTGATACCGAATTGAAAACGACTGAATGGAGCTGAAGGGAGCAGTAAAATGCGCTGATGAGAATTTCAATACAGAAACACAGAGGAACTTTAGGGATGCGTCTAGCAGCCACTGACTACAAAAGGCTGGCGCAGCGGATAATGATATGGTGCGTTTTTCCTGCTGTGCTGCTTGTATATGGTGCCGCTATCGCCGCAGATGAGCCTACGCCAGGCGGATCAGATATGGAAGAACATTTGCAGACCCTGAGAGAGGGAGGTTACGGAGCATTCGATAAAATTATTTTCTCTCCAAAAAGCGGGAAAATCCCCGTTGACCTTTGATGTATAAAATTCTATACTCTCTTGTTCAACTATTTGGAGGAGTTTGTGAACACTGAATTAATTGACAAAGCAAGAGCCCGTGTGCCGAGTGTGCCGGTTTTGGTTAATCTCGTTTCCAGACGGGTGAATCAGCTTAACAGGGGCGAAAGACCGCTGGTCAAGCCGCTTTCAGCCGAAGAGGATCGCGCCGATATCGCTTTGCGTGAGATTGCGGAAGGTCTCATAATCTCCGAAATTGATTTTGATGCCATAGCGAACGCCGAACAGGCCCATACCCGCTGGTCCGATTGAGGAACTATGTTGCCGGGATATGCCAGAGCTGTGTGATGAACGAGGTCAGCAAAAAAAAGACGGTCAATCTGACGGTCAACCGCCGGGTCAGGCATGATTATTTTATCATTGAAACGGTTGAGGCAGGCATAGAGTTGGTTGGCACCGAGGTCAAGGTCGTCCGCAATGGTGAGGCGGGATTGATGGGTTCTTGGGTTAATGTGGAAAAAGGTGAACTGATACTGCATCAGGTAACTATTCCGCCCTATGCCTTCGGCAACCGTTTCAACCACGATGCGTTGCGTACACGTCGGTTGCTGATGCACAAGCGTGAGATACGGAAACTGCAAGCCGCATCTGAGCAGAAAGGCTTGTCTCTGATACCGTTGCGGCTGTATCTTACCCCTAAAGGCAGAGTTAAAGTTGAGATAGGAGTTTGTCGCGGTAAGGCACAGCATGATAAACGCGAGACAATCAAACGGCGCGAGGCAGACCTGGAGGCCAGGCGTTCTGTCAGCAGGTATTACCGATGAGAGATTTTTTAAGGAGATAAAACAATGATGATTCCAATCGGGTTTATTCAGAACATCGGGCCGACGCAGCTGATTATTGTGTTGGTGATTGTACTTATCCTTTTCGGCAGCAACAAACTGCCCGATCTGGCACGTTCACTCGGACGTAGTCTGGGAGAATTTAAAAAGGGCCGCGAAGAGGGGGAAAAACTCGCCAACCAGAAGGTTAAAGAGCTGGTGGATGATATTAAACAGGAGGACTCCGAGTCGGGCACGTCGTCGGAGCCAGAAGAAAAGAGTGTCTGACCAGTTTTTTAATATCTTCTGAAGCGGGCGGGTTTGAAAAATCCGCCCGCTTTTGTTTATAATAAGACCGTACACAATAAAGCGCGCAGATTGAACCGGAAAAGGAAAACCCCGAAAGCAAGGAGATAACGATGGCTACCTATGAAATGACAGGTACAATCAAGCATATAATGGATGAACAGACTTTCCCGAGCGGATTCTCCAAGAGGGAGTTTGTCATTACCTCCGAGGACGAGTACCCCCAGGATGTAAAATTTGTGCTTTTTAAGGAAAAGTCACGCATGCTGGATGTTTTGAAGATTGGCGAGCGGGTTAAAGTTAGCTTTGGTATCAAGGGCAATGAATACAAAGAGCGCTTTTATGTCGATCTCAATGCCTTCAAGATTGAGCAGATGGATGTGGATGGCACAACCCTCGAGTACGAGGATCCCGGTAATCTGGATGATGACGGGCCGATGCCGTTCTGAAAGACGACATCCCGATAGATTGAGATGCATTAGCATCGGAGCGTATATTAATATGGAAAAGCCGCAGACAGTAAAGGAGTGCATCCGCTATGGTATCGGTTGGTTGGAACGTCGGGGAGTTGATGATGCTGCGGTCGCTACGGAGCTACTGGCGGCACGTCTGCTTAAATGCAAACGCATGGAACTGCACCGCTTCGCGGAGAGCCGGCCACAACAGCGGATGTTGGATGCCCTCGGGCGGGGTTTGCGTCGAGTTGCCGCCGGTGAACCGGTGCAGTATGTGCTGGGAGAGTGGGATTTCAGGGAGCTGACGTTGCGTGTCGACAAAAGAGCATTGATTCCCCGCCCTGAGACTGAACAGCTGGTTGACCTGGTTTTGAAAAAATTGCAGTTCAGCCCGCTACCTAAACCGTTGGTGGTAGATTTGGGTACCGGCAGCGGCTGTATTATCCTGTCTGTCGCAAAGGCTGTTGAAAAAGGAATTTTTGTCGGGCTGGATATCAGTGATCAGGCTTTGGACCTCGCACGCGAGAATGCGAAGCTCACTGGACTCGAACATAAGGTCTATTTCGCCCGCAGTGACGGATGTGGCGAGTTTGATCCCGGCAGTGTCGACATTCTGGTTTCAAATCCGCCATATATCCCTTCAGCTGTGATTGACTGTCTGGATACCAGAATTCGCGACCATGAACCGCGCCTTGCGCTGGACGGCGGTAGCGACGGACTGGATATCTACCGTAACCTGATTTTCGATGCCGTGATGGTGGTTAAACCCGGAGGAAACGTTTTTTTTGAGATCGGAGATGATCAGGGAGCGCAGGTCAGTACCTTGCTGGATGAGTTTGGCTTTATCGATGTGCAACTACATAAAGATTATGGCGGAAAAGACCGTTTCGTCGCCGCAGTGCAGAGTTTTTAGAATTCCGGAAGGCGCACAGTAGCCTCTCTCAACGGCCTGCGGGCCCCGTTACCAAAGGAGAATAACATGTATTATATAGGAGCACATGTTTCAATTTCTGGTGGTGTTTTCAATGCGCCTTTACGAGCTGCAAAACTGGGCGCGACCGCGTTCGGCATGTTTGTGAAAAATCAGCGGCAATGGGTGGCCAAGCCCTACACCAAAGATGAAATTGAAGAGTTTGCTGAAAACATGCGTCGTTGCAACTACCGCCCTGAACAGGTACTGCCACATGCAGGTTACCTCATCAACATGGCAAATCCGGATGAAGATGCTCATGCAAAATCAATGAAATCACTGATGGATGAAATAGGGCGCTGTGAACAGCTGGGTCTTTGCATGCTTAACCTGCATCCAGGCAGTCATCTGCGTAAAATCAGTGTGGAAGAGGGGTGTGACCGAGTGGCGATGTCAATCAATCGTGCTTTGGCCGAGAGCAAAAAGGTGAAGATCGTGATTGAAAACACCGCCGGAACCGGCGGTAATCTGGGCTCACGTTTTGAAGAGATACGCGCTATGATCGATGGCATTGATGATAAATCGAGAGTTGGTGTTTGCCTGGATACAATGCACTCGTTCAGTGCGGGGTTCGATATTCGCACAAACGAGGGTTTTACGGAGTTTCTGGATCATTTTGACAAAACAATCGGCATCCACTATCTGAGTGGACTTCATCTCAACGACTCCAAGGTCGAGTTGAATGCTCACCGCGACCGTCATGCTTCATTAGGTAAAGGTTTTCTTGGCATTGACCTGTTTAAATTCATCATGCGGGATCAAAGATTGCGGAATATCCCGCTGATTCTGGAAACCCCTGATGAAAACATATGGCCGGAAGAAATTGCGTTACTTAAAGAGTTTGCACTTTAAACTCCTGCTTGTAACAGCGGGGCCGATTCGATAATATGAAAGACCTTTTTTTAGATGAGAATTATATGAAAGCAGGTGCCCTATGAAGCAGATAGGTGTTGGAATTCTGGGTTTTGGCACGGTCGGTGCGGGCGTGGCAGACGGTCTTTTGAAGAATCGTGAGCTGATGTCCGGTCGGTTGGGTGTTGATATTGTCCTTAAAAAAATAGCTGACCTGGATTTGATCACAGATCGTGGAGTTGCGGTTGACCGCGCCATTCTTACCACTGATGCCATGGCGGTGATCAACGATCCGTCAATTCAAATTGTCGTTGAACTGATCGGCGGCACAGGAGTGGCCAGAGAACTGGTGCTTAAAGCGTTCGATGCCGGTAAATCGGTTGTAACCGCCAATAAGAAGTTGCTGGCGGAGTGCGGCGATGAAATTTTCAGCGCTGCGGAACGTTGTGGCGTAGATATCTACTTCGGCGCGAGCGTTGGCGGCGGCATACCGATTATCCGTGTTCTGCGTGAAGGTCTGGCTGGCAATCAGATAAGCAGTATGCACGGGATTCTTAATGGCACCTGCAACTATATTTTGACCCGTATGGAGAATGAACATCTGCCCTTTGATGAGGTGCTGCACGATGCGCAGCAGGCGGGTTACGCTGAAGCCGAACCGAGCCTGGATGTAGATGGGTTTGATACCGCCCATAAAGCTGCAATTTTGGCTTCGATTGCCTATGGGGTTCATGTGCCGATTGCAAGTGTTCCGGTCGAGGGTATCAGTAATCTGGCCGGTATTGATGTTCAATATGCCGCTGAATTCGGCTACCGTATTAAACTGTTGGCATCGATCAACCGTACGGATGATGAAGTTGAGGTCAGTGTACACCCTACATTGGTGCCTTTTGACCATGTGCTGGCATCAATCAGTGATGTTTTTAACGCAGTGATGGTTAACGGTGATCTGAGCGACAGCACGCTTTATTACGGACGCGGTGCCGGGCGCGAGCCGACCGCCAGCACCGTAATCGGTGATATAGGTGATGTCGCGCGCAATATCATTTCAGGTAGCTGCCGTTTTGCACGGGCGATTGCTCTGAATAATGAAGGTAAACTGAAAATGCGTAATCCCGCTTCAATCGAGTCGCAATACTATGTCCGCCTGATGGTAGCAGATAGGGCCGGCTCATTGGGAACAATGACAACTATCCTAGGAAGCCACGGTGTAAGTATCCTGGGTGCCAACCAGAAGTTGCCCGACAGCGATGATTCCGGAGGAGGTTATGTGCCTGTGGTGATGCTGACCCATCGCGCTGGCAGCGCGGCGTTGGTCAGCGCGCTTGATGAGATTTATCAGACAGGCGTTGTTCGAGAACCGCCGGTAAAATTGAGAATGATATGAAAGTATGTAAATTTGGCGGATCGTCGGTCGCCAGTGCCGAACAAATAACGAAAATAGTGGATATTGTGGTCTCTGACCAGGATCGCCGGATTGTCGTGGTTTCAGCACCCGGTAAACGCGCTCCCGATGATGTCAAAGTCACCGATATGCTGATTGAGTGCGCACAGCTGGCACTGCGCGAAGAGAATTATGAACGACAGCTGGCCGCTCTCGTCGAACGCTTCGCCGAAATACAGCGGGAACTCGAACTGCCCTTTGGCATCGTGGCGGAAATCGAAAAAGATTTGCGTTTTCGCCTCGGAGGCGACAAGAAACATCACGGAATGTTTCTGGATTGCATGAAGGCTGCCGGCGAAGACAACAGTGCCAAGATTGTGGCACAGGCCTTTCAGGCTCGCGGGATAAAAGCGGTTTATGTTGATCCGCATGAGGCCGGCATGTTGTTGACCGACGATTTCGGTAATGCCCAGTTGCTCGATGAGTCCTATCAGCATCTCTTTAAGGTGCTGAACGCTCGTGATGACATCGTGGTTTTTCCAGGATTTTTCGGGTACACACGTGAAGGCCGCATTGCGACCTTTCCCCGCGGTGGCTCGGATATCACCGGTTCAATTCTGGCCGTAGCCGTTAGAGCCGATGTCTATGAGAATTTTACCGATGTGGATGCCGTTTATCCGGTTGATCCGCAACTGGTGCCCACTGTAACTCAGGGTATAACGGCAATGACTTATCGTGAGATGCGCGAACTTTCATATGCCGGATTCGGAGTTTTTCATGACGAGGCGGTTGTGCCCGCTGTGCGCGCCGGCGTGCCAATAAATGTGCGTAATACAAATCGGCCCGAAGAACAAGGGACTTTTATCCTACAGTCGCGAAGGGTTGAACAGGGCAAGGTTGTCGGTATAGCCAGTGCTATAGGGTTCTGTACGATCTATGTGGATAAATATATGATGAATCGTGAAATCGGTTTTGGTCGGCGCCTGCTTCAGATTCTTGAAGATGAGAATGTTTCCTATGAACACATGCCCTCAGGCATCGACAATGTCTCGGTGATTGTCCATGAGAAAGATTTTGACGCAGCGCGTGAGGAACGGGTCGTTAAACGTATCCACGCCGAGATGCAGCCTGATGATGTTATGGTGCAGCGGGGCGATGCCCTGATTGTGGTTGTGGGAGAAGGCATGCACTATACCGTAGGCATGGCTTCCAAAGCCACAACGGCACTCTCTGAAGTGGGAGTGAATATTGAGATGATTAACCAGGGTTCATCTGAAATAAGCATGGTGTTCGGAGTTAAAACCGATCAGCAGGCTCGTGCGGTACAAGCACTCTATCAGGCGTTTTTTTAATGCCGGAACGGTGAATTATGGAAAAAGTTTTTACATATGATACCACTCTGCGTGACGGCGCACAGAGTGAAGGCGTCTCTTTTTCAGATAGCGGCAAATTGCGTTTCGCCCGAATGCTCGATGATTTCGGTATCGATTATATCGAGGGCGGTTTTGCCGGTTCAAATCCGCGTGATCGCAAGTTTTTTGAGGATATACGCCGCGAAAAGCTCTCTCACGCCCGTATTGTGGCCTTTGGAAGTACCCGCCGGGCCGATATGGATGCCGCCGCGGACCCTCAACTGGCCGGACTGCTGGCGGCCGATACCGAGTACGTCACCATCTACGGTAAATCCTGGCTGCTGCATGTGACCGATGTGTTGCGTACAACCGCCACGAACAATCTGCAGATGATTGCCGATACCGTCGGTCACCTGAAATCACAAGGACGTAAGATCATTTTTGATGCCGAACATTTCTATGACGGCTTTAAAAATAATCCCGAATATGCCCTTAAATCTCTCGAAGTCGCTGTACGCGAGGGGGCTTACGCTCTTGTGCTGTGCGATACCAACGGCGGAACCCTGCCGCATGAATCATTTGAAATAACCAGCCGGGTCTGCCGTCACTTCCCCGATGTGGAGATTGGTGCGCATACCCATGACGATAGCGGACTGGGTGTGGCTGTCGCCTTGGAGGCTGTTCGTGCCGGTGCGCGTCATGTGCAGGGCACCATCAACGGCTACGGTGAACGCACAGGCAATGCCAATTTGATCACAATTATACCTTCAATGGAACTTAAAATGGGATTCGTCTGTGTAGGCAGCGAGAACTTGAAGAAGCTGCATAAAGTTTCGGTTGTGGCCGATGATCTTACCAATCAGCGCACCGATCCCAGACGTCCGTATGTCGGACGCGCATCATTCAGCCATAAAGCCGGTGCGCATGTCAACGCCGTCCGGAAAAATCCCGCCACCTTCGAACATATCGACCCGGCGGCGGTCGGTAATCAACGCCGCATTCTGATCTCCGAACTATCTGGTGGTACCAACGTCAGAATGAAAGCCGAGGAACTCGGAGTTGATTTAAGCGCCATAACGAAAGAACAGATCGGGTCAGTGCTCGCCGCAGTAAAAAACAAGGAGAACGAGGGCTACTCATATGAATCGGCCGATGGTTCCTTTAAAATTTTGCTCCACAAAATTCTCGATCAGCATAAACCCTTCTTTGAGCTGCTGGGCTTTCGCTGTATAGTCGAAAAACGCGGCCCGCAGGAGCCCTGCATTTCAGAGGCGACCATCAAAGTCAGGGTAAAAGGTGAAACCGAATTGACCGCCGGCGAGGGCGAAGGACCGGTTGACGCGCTGAACCAGGCTTTGCGCAAAGCACTGGTGCGGTTTTACCCTGAGATTGATACAGTTTCACTGACCGACTACCGCGTGCGTATCCTCGATCCCAAGAATGCCACACGTGCTGTGACACGCGTCTTGGTCGAATCCGGTGATGGCCGGCGCAGCTGGGGTACCGTGGGCGTCTCTGAAAATATAATCGAGGCATCCTGGCAGGCACTGCTGGATAGTGTGGAGGTCAAATTGATCGATGTCGAAACGTGACGGATGTAAGGGATAGCTTCGGAGAAGCAAAACTGCCCGACTTTGTTTTTGTGTTGTTCTTGCTTCTGTGATTAGCTTATGACCGTTCCCGGAATAAATTCAGAGCGAGCTTGCGGAGCTGACATCTGTGTGGCCAGTTTCAGTCTGTATGCGACTTTCCCGCTTTCAACTCAATGAATTCGATCAGCTTTCCGCCTAGGTCAAACTTTGTCATCAGAGGCAGTGATTCCGGTTCACGGTCAGGATATACAAGGATAACGCGGTTGGTGTCGGCCTCAAAACCAGCATCCGACTCCTTGATATCGTTAGCAACAATCAGATCGAGCCCCTTTTCGTGTAGCTTGCGCTCTGCCTCAACGTGTATGTTATCGGTTTCCGCCGCGAATCCCACAAAAATACGCCCGCTTTTCTGTGGTTTCACACATCGTAGGATATCCGGATTGCCAATGAGCTCTATCACCGGAGGCATGGCCGATTTTTTCAGTTTGTGAAAGGCTCGAATCCTGGGACGAAAATCGGATACCGCCGCACACATCACAAGCGCATCGTTGCCGGAGAGCTCTCTGCTCACCGCCGCTAGCATCTCTTCGGCACTTTCAACGTCTATACGCGTAACATCTGGCGGCGTTCCGAGCAGAACAGGACCGGAGATCAGAGTGACCTCATGGTCTCTTTTAACAGCTGCTTCCGCGATGGCGAAACCCATCTTGCCGGAAGAACGGTTGCTGAGAAAACGGACAGGATCAATGTATTCACGTGTGGGTCCGGCGGTAATGAGAATTTTCATAAACAAAATTGTATAAGGTTTGTGTTGACAATGCAACCGAATGATTGAGATAATCAGCGCATTGCAGGGGCTGTTTTTACCTATTTACGGCATTTGAAATTCAGAAACTAAGTTAAATGATTGTTAATAAGGAATTTGTTAATTTTATAAGCTTCACCCAATGGGTGAAGAAGTTTCTGGATTTCAAACCGCAAGGGGTTGCCAGTTTTGCCGCATCTGCGGTTTTTAGGTTTACACTTGTAGTGCGCTGTTTGGTTAAAAAGTGCAACACTCATCTCCATCGCAACGATTTGCAAATGCGCCCCGTAGAGTTTAAAAGCGGAAGTTTTGGAGCGGACAGTAGGTGAAGGCCCAAATCGCAAAAATTGTCAGGGAATTCTTATCCTGTAAAAGAGCGATTTTCCCTCCGCTGGAACCGCAACGCCGGTCTGTTCCGCCTGCCCGCTGATCTGCTGCTGCCCGGCCCATCCTTGCGCCGACGGCGCGGCATTGGTCTCTATCAGATACTGCTGATCGGCCACCGAAATAAAGGTCAGCAGAAAGCTCTCCGGCATCAGAGTGTGCGGCACAAATCCGATGATATCCGGCGGTGGCGGATCAGGCTGGGTTGCACCGATCACAATCAGATCATCTCCGACAGTGGTTACAGCACCCGATCCAAAATTAACCGTGCCGCTGAGCTGGTATTCGCCATCCGCACCGGTGACGGAGTAGGTAAACTGCTTCGGAGTACTGTCCATGCTAATATAACGAAGCTGGCGAATAGAATCATCCCATTGCAGCGGCGCATAGTTGCGTGGCTCCAGTTCCTTAGGCAGTGTTTCAGTAATGTAAATCTGAGTGGCATCTGCCGGCGGCTCGACGAAAACCGTCACATTGGTGCCGTTTATCTGTCGGTAGTTAGAGTAGAGAATCTGGGTGTACTCTGCGTTCAGAGTATTGGTCACGCCATTCTGAACCGTTGTTACAATCGGCGTTTCCGGTGCGGCCCAGCCGAAGATATCCTCCTGATAGACAATCGCATAAACACCGGTGGTCAGATTGACCGTTTCGCCGCTATCGTGCCAGGTCCCGCCGGCGTCGATGCTCCAGGCGGCACCATCTGCGACAGCTCCGTCCGGCGTCAGGTTGATCTGAACGTAACCGTTGGGAATGGCGGTGACATTCAGTGCTACGGCGTCGCTGAGAAGTGCTCCGGCTACATTACTGACCAGGCAGCTTATGAGATCGCCATCCTGACTGAGCTGCACACTATGCAGCGTGAAGTCGGCAGCGGTTGCGCCCGGCCTGTCGATCCCGTTGACACGCCACTGATAGAAGAGCGGCTCTGTACCTGAGGCAACGATTGAAAAGGGTGCGTCATGCTGCTCTTCGACGGTCACCGCCTGCGGCTGGATGACGATCCCGGGGGCGTCAGGCGAATAGCCTGCGCTCTGATATCTGACCAGAAAACCAAGTTCCAACAGATCACCGAAGGGATCATCCCAGGTTTCCCGAAATCCACCACTGACCCAGCCCTCAGATGCAGTCATGCCACCGGCATAGAACACGCCGTTCCGCGCGGCAAGCGCGGCGAGCTGTTCCTCTGAGCCACCGCCGAGATAGCTGGACCACAAAAGTTCGCCCGCTTCCAACGAGATCACAATCAGATAGCCATCCTGACCGCCGCTGTGCGCAGTGGCCGCTTCGCTCAACCAGCTTCCATTTGGCGAGGTGCCGCCGATCACCAGTTCATTGTCATCAAGCACACAGATTGAATCAAGAGTGTCACTCACAGCTGAGCCGTAGAAGCGACTCCAGTTGATCAAGGGTTCGTTAGCGCCGTCGGTGATTGAACAGACGAATCCATCGCCTTTGCCAGGCGGCTGATTCAAGCGCACCTCCTGCGACATGAAATCCGACGAAGTCGTGGTTCCGGCTGCAAAAATCCTGCCACTGATCTCATCATAGGCCAATCCGCTGACGCTGTCGCTACTGCCGCCCCCCAGATAGGTTGACCACAGATGTTCGCCATCAGGCGTGAGTTTAACCAGAAAGCCGGCTTTGCTGCTGGCAGAGGGCAACACACCGTTGACCTCCGAGACCCACCCGGTCGAGCAGGTTTCTCCGCCGACATACACCGCCCCGTTGGTGCCGACCATACAAACCAGAGCCGCATCGCGCTGATCACCCCCGAGGTAGTGCGCCCACAGCAGCACTCCCGTAGACGATACCTTGAGCACACAGGCATCCAGATCACCCTGCAGCGACTGCCCGTATGAGCGTCCGCCGACTGTGTAACCGGGCACCCCCGGCACACTCTCGATTTGCTCGATCCCTGTATAACCAACCGCATAGATATTACCGGCTTCATCGATGGCGACCGCGTTGAAACCGTTGGTAGAGTACATATCACCCACAACCAGAGGATTACTCCAGATCAGTGAGCCGTCGGTTTTGGCAAGCGCGTACAGCACAGCATCGCTGCCATCATCTCCTTGGGCTGACGTATGGCCGATCAATCCGCCAGCGTAAACAACTTGAGTATCGGCAGCGATTCCCCGCACCTCATCGTTGCCGACATCTCCGAGCACACTGTACCACTGCAGCTCACCGCTGCCGGAAGCCTGAGCCACAAAAACGTCACGCGCACCGAGTTCATAGGGAAACTCCGTGGGCGCCAGCGACTGGTCGTTGATCAAGGACTGGGAGCCGAGGTATCCGGCGAAACAGAGATTTTCGCCCGCGTCAATCAGCATACTGTACACTCCGTCCCTGTCACAGGTGCCGCCCACATAACTAGACCAACCAGTGCTGACATCATAAGCAGCGCGAGCCAATGTGCAAGCCAGCACAAGCAACAATACGACCAACACCCTATATTTACGGTATTTAAAGTTCATACTCTGTTATCATAGCACTTGCTGTGCCACACCTGCAAGTAGGCCGCTGATCTAAACGCACTCCCATCTTCACCGCAGGTGTAATTTTAAATATCATAAATTTTACTTTTCTTCCAAGGCTGAAAGTCTTACCATCTGAACTGTTGTATCGTGGTTCGTTTTCATTGTATTGTAACATAATAGTAGAGAGGTCTTTGATTATGATCATAAAATACAAATCTTATTTTAAACTCGGCTCACTCCTGAGTGCGGCGGCACTCGTTACAACAGCCGCTGAACAGCGATGGGATGACACCAGTGCCGCCAACACTTGGGATTTCACTGAAACCAACTGGGAAAGCGGCACCATCTGAACCAATGGCAACAGCGCCCTCTTCGGCGGCAGCGGCGAAACAATAGATGTCGGTGCGGGCCTAAGCGTAAGCGCCCTGACCTTCGAGGTTGACGGTTACGAAATCACCGACGCCGATAAAAACGGCACGCTGTGGCTGTCGGACGCGCCGACACCTGTCACCGTGGCAAGCAACTGTACCGCGATCATATCAGAGTCGCTTACCGGTACCGGCGGAATGAACAAAGAGGGTGACGGCACGCTCCATCTGGCTGCCGACAACTACTACGCCGGAATCACCCACATCAAGGAGGGTATCCTCAAAATGGCGAAAGCGCTACCGGCCTCTCTCGGTGCAACCGGCGATGGCAATGAAGTCGTCATAGAAGCTGGCGCCGCGCTTGACCTGAACGGTGCCTACGATACAAGTCGCGATGATCACATAACCGTAGCCGGTGCGGGCGTCAACGGTAGCGGAGCGATCTTCTCTTCCTCAGCCGGTACAGCTTTCAATCAGAGTTTCGGGCAACTTACACTGGCGGGAGACACGACAGTGTCAGCGCAGAACCGCTGGGATCTGAACAGCCAGTACCCCGTCATCGGCAACGGTTTCACACTGACTAAAATCGGTTCGGAATCGATCGCCTGTTCACGTCCGATTCTAAACTGCACGATTATCATCAATGAAGGCAGAATCACCATCCAGAACAATCAGACACTGGGTGGCACCGACTATCCCACCTACGTCAACAATGCTTTTCTCTACGCTCATGGCGAGCGGGCAACCGGCGAACGTATCTACTTCACCGGTGCCAACCCCTCAATAGGACAGGGAGCAGATGGTGCGGCTGTAACCTACAGCGGCCACCTGACCGTCAGCAACCAACTCAATATATCTTCGCGCATCGCGAGTTGTATCATCGCGATCAGCGGCTTAATCGACGGCCCGGGTAATCTGGCTGTGACCGGCCCAGGCAAAAACTTCCTGCTCAACAGCGGCAACTGCTATCAGGGAACCACCACCCTCAACAATGATCGCATCCTCTATGTCGGCCAACTCGGCGGTGCTGAAGACGGCGGCTCTCTGGGAGTGGGCGATGTGACCGTCAACATAGGCGCGCGGCTCTTTTATGACCGTTCCGGCACCCATACTGTTAGCAACAAATTCAACGGCGCGGGCAAAGTGATCATCCGCAACGGCGGCAACATGCTGCTTTCAGAGAGCGTCTCGCATGACTGTCCAAACCTGTATATCTGCGACGGCACCCTGACTCTGACGAACAACACCGCACTCACCCTGCCAACCCGCGCGGTTGTGATGGCGGATCGCTGGACAACAAGCGGCACCTACGACTCTCCCCCCACCAACATGTACGCGGTGCTGAACGTCCCCGAAGGCTGCTCCATAACCTCAAAGTATTTTGTGTGTGGCAACGATCTGCCGGATTTCTCCGGCAACAACATCACCAGCGTTGTCAATCAAAGCGGAGGCGTTATCGTCTCCACCGGCTCGACCTCTGAGGGTAACGGCTTTCGCATGGCCCATTATCCTCGGGCGCGCACCTTCTGGAAGATGAGTGGCGGCACCATGATATGTCAGAACAATTATGACATCTGCATGGCCACCGACGGACAGGGGTGGCTGAATGTAACCGGCGGCGAGATTTACACCATGCGGGTGATGCTCAATGAACGCGACGATACCACAGCCGGCTACGGACGCTTCACGCTGGCGGGCGGCAAACTCTTTCTAGGCTCGCCCACCGCGGCAGAGCCGGAGTTGAACGCGATCGACAACGACCGGATTGAGACCTCAACCTATCTGCTGGAACTCGGCGGACTCGGAGCCGAAATCATAGCGGTTACCGACATCTACATACCGATTAACGCGACACTACTGGGCACCAACTGCACGGAAGCGGTAACATTCAACAGCAGTAGCAACACCATCTACTTCTCGGGTCTTTTCGAAGGTGCGGGCGGTTTTCGCAAGATCGGTTCCGGCACAATGGAGATCACCTCCACCAACAGTCCGTGCGGCGGTGATATCTGTTTAGAAGAGGGCACACTGAAACTCAACGCCGACGACGCAATCACCAACATGGTGGTCTATGTGACGGAGGGTGCGACACTCGATCTCGGCGGGCACGACCAGCTCATCGGCGGTGTCCGGGGTGACGGCAGCATAATAAACGGAACATACACCGCCACTCGCTACTTTGATCCCGGCACGCTGATGATTGTGTTCTAAAAAACTGAAGAGCTGCTTCTCAGGAGCAGCTCTTTTGGCTCTTAGAGCCAACACTACATTGGCGGGTGACCCCGCCGGGAGAGAATATGGCCGGGAAGGGCACCGGCCCTACAGATGGTGGTCAGCCGGGAATATGGCCGGGAAGGGCACCGGCCCTACAGATGGTGGTCGATAAAGGCCGGGGAGGGCACCGGCCCTACAGATGGTGGTCGCTAACAGCCCGTGAGTTCCGCCTTCGCCACGACTACAACGGACAAGCACCGGCCTTTGCAGGTGGCGGTTAATGGCTGACTGATATCTTATCGCCCTTGGGTTGACCGATATTCGCCAGCAACTGGCTGAAAGCGGGATCATCTATATCGTAAGGCTTGCCGCCTTTAATGCGGTCAAACTCACAGGCGCGCAACTCGCCGTTGCGATTCTCATCCTCGCCGACCACGCCACCGATACCGGCCAGGGCACACTCGACCGCCTTTTTGGCGCAGGCGCTGATCAACTCTTTATCCTTAGCGATCGGTGCGGCGGCTCGACTGTAGTAGCCGCTTTTTTGCACCATGGTTTTTTCAGCACCGAGCATTTCGCCGAACTGTTTAGCAAACCAGTTGCCGACATTAACCTTATCCAGACGCGGATGGCCAAAAGCGTCGCGTAGCACCTCTTGGCCACGAGACTCCATCTCGGCAATAATTGAATCAAGGCAGGCACCCTCGGAGACAAAGATATTAACGCTGTCATTGGCATCCATCACATGCCGCAGACGCTCAGCTTCACTGGCGATATCAAACGACATCTCCGGCACATACACAGCGTGCACATCTTCGCGCTCAATAGTGAGTCCGAAGCCCGGCAGGCGCGACGACGCGATCAAGCGCTTGCGGTATTCAACGGCGGTGGCGGCGGTAAGCCAACCGCAGTTGCGTCCCATCACCTCGTGTACAATCAGCATACGCGGATTGGCTGAGTTCTCTTTGACAACATTGGCAAAATAACGCGCACCCTCCTCCGCCGCAGTCCAAGCCCCTAAACTCTGGCGAATCGGATAGACATCGTTATCGATTGTTTTGGGCAGACCAACCACAGTCAGGCCGTAATCATGCTTCGCCAGATATGCGGCCAAATCCGCCGCGGCGGTATTGGTGTCATCGCCGCCAATTGTATGCAGCACATCCACACCATCCTTAACAAGCTGCTCCGCCGCGACCCGCTGCGGATCCTGTCCATCCTGCACCAGACCACGACGCAGGCAATCCTTGACATTGGTCAATTTAACACGGCTGTTGCCGATCGGGCTTCCACCATGTTCGGTGAGCACAAGAGCCTGTTCACGAATTTCAGGAGTAACCGGAATGCTGTCGCCTTTGAGCAACCCCATATAACCGTTGACATAACCGACAATTTCAATCTTCGGCGCCACGCGTGTGTATTCATCAATCAGATAACCGATAGCGGCACTCAAACAGGGAGCCAGACCACCAGCAGTCAGGATTCCAACTTTTTTAACTTCTTTGCCCATCACATCTCCTTTGTCCTGAAAAAAACGAGCCGGTAGTATAAACAATGCGGTAAAAATAAACAAGAGCGGCCTGTGATAAAATCACACGCCGCTCTTCTGTCAGAACGACAACCCGCCACCCGGCGTGTTGGGAGCCCGCGGAAAAGAAAAACTCGTAAGAGAAAAGACGCGCTCCTAGCGATCCGTTCTGAATTGATAATCTCATTAAAACAGAACTTTGTTTGAAAGTTGTTGAGGAGTTGTTTAATTTTTGTAAAGTGCCCGACGCCGAGAGACACGTTCAACTTGTTCGATATAACGCTGCACATCATCCCGTGGTCGGATCTCCACCGATCGTTTAAGCAGGACAAGGGCCTCGTCATAGCGTCCCTCCCTAACCAGCAGCTGACCATGCCGCAGAGTGGCATCGGCCTCAAACCGCTCTATACCGGCTGCTCTTTCAAAACAGAACACGGCATCTTCAGTTTTATCATTGCGCCCGTGATACTGTCCCAACAAAATCAATGCTTCGCCATCAAGCGGATCGAGCTCGACGATGCGCCTGAGTATTTCAACATGTTGCTCATCGGTCATGCCCTCGTTCGCCGCCAAACGTGCCTCCAGTTTAAGAACGCGCTTCTTGAGTTCATCGGTGATCGCAGTCTGATCTGCCGGTTCGAGTGCAGCCATCACAATGCGTGTCTCATTATAAGCACCACGTGCCAGCAGCACCTCACAGTTTCGAATAATCGTCGCCGGCTCAGCAGCATCTTCAGCAACAGATGTGGCCCTCAGATAAGCTTCAGCTGCCATTGAGTACTGCTGCTCGTTAACATAGATATCACCCAACATGTTAAGCACCTTTCCGGAAGCCTGCTCCTCCATCGCCAGCAGCTCATATATTTCAGCCGCCTTGAGCTGCTGATTCATTCCCAGAAAGGCGTTGGCGCGCATCAACCAGTAATCCTTTTTTTCAGGATTCTGCGCAATCAGGGTCTCGCACAACGCAGCAACTTCACCAAAGCGACGCTGCTTATAGAGGGTTCGCAACAACCCCAGTTTCCAATCCAGATTAACCGGTTGCATCAGCATGGCCTGGCGATAAGCACTCTCGGATGATAAGTAATCACCGGTTGAAAAGTAGGCAAATCCGAGCAGACCGAATGAGTAGCCTTCAACAGCTCCCAGCTCAATCGCACGCGTCAATGCTCTAATCGCCTCAGCATAATTGCCTTTACGCACACCGATCAGACCCATATTCTTCCAGGCACGCTGAAAAGAGGGAAATTTGTTCACCGCACTCTGGTAGTATTTAAAAGCCTCATCATGATTGTCATCCTGGAAAGCTATGTTTGCTAAGGTGAAATCAAAGATGGCACTGCTAGCATCTCCCAGATTTTTCATCAGCAACTTCTTTGCCTTTGCCACATTTTTTTCCGGCTCTTTTTCTTCGGACATCAACTGCATTATCTTTTCCATATCCTCGCGTTCAACGCTACTGACAGTCGGTTCAATATCCGTTTTCACACCGTAAGAGCCCATGAACGCCCGCTGAAAGGCGGCATCCTGCCAGATTTTAGGATCATGCCTGATTTCAGCGGCAGCGCTGAAAGCGACTGCGGCGGCCAACAGTTTCATCATTTGTTTCTTCATTTTTTCTCCTAAAGAGGGCGAATGATTATTCGCCCCTACATATCGGTCGAATGTTTATTCGCCCCTACATATCGGTCGCATGTTATTCGCCCCTACTGCGCTGCAAATGTTATCGGCACACGCATTCTGAATTGAACCGGTTTTCCATTCTTGCGACCCGGTTCAAAACGCCACCGTTTGACCGCCTTTAACGCGGGGGCATCAAAGGCCGGGTTGGTCGATTTCTGAACCTTGGCCTGCTCGACGCGTCCCTGTTTATTTACAATAAAAATTACATACACCGTTCCGGACAGTTTTTTTCTGCGCAACTCCGCTGGATACTCCGGTGCAATCTGACGTCTGACCCGCGGTGGCTGGTCGAGGTCTTCGAGTGAAAAAACGGCCTCCGCCTCTTTGCGATCAACACCCTTTCCATCATTCAGTTTCACCGCAAAATCGCCGACCCCGCTTCCGAAACCGGGATTCAACGCCAGCTCCAGTTGGGCCAGATCAAGAGGCGCATCCTGTTCATTCAGTTTCGGCGGCTCTTCCTCCGGCTCCGGCTCCTCCGGCGGCTCCTCAATCTCAGGTGCTGGAGGCGGTGGCAGGGCAGCCACATCCACAGTTCGCAAATCGGTATCTGCCTGCGGTGCTTTAGCGATGTGCTGTAGCACAGGTAGCAGCATAAAAATCGCTAGCGTTATGGCAACAGCAAAAATTGCCACAAACAGGGTTCTGAAAAACACAATTATCGCTTTAAAAAACACTGACATTTAATACTTTCTGCTGGGCGGACAAAGCGCGTCGCCGCCGATTTTATCTGGCACCCACTGAAACCCTTTCAGCTCCGCCAAGCCTGGCCTCATCAACCACTCGTACCAACAGAGAAACCGGTGTTTTGTCAGCACTTTGTATAATTACCGGTTGCTCCTTATCAGCAAGCTTCTCCCGGATTAGATTGCGCACTCCGGCTATTGCGATTTCACGTTTTTCATAACTCACCTCGCCCTTTGCGGTGAGCGTCAGCATGATTGACTTAGTTTCCGTGTTCATGGATGCGGCCGCCTGCGGTTTATCCAGATCAATACCAGACTCATCAATAAATGTGGTGGTCACAATGAAAAATATCAACAGAATGAAAACACAATCCATCAACGGCGATACATCGATGGTCGCGGAATCGGATTCGTTATCTCTGAAACTTCTGAATCTGCTCATGGGGTTCCTTTCAATAAGGGCGAATAATTATTCGCCCCTACATATCGGACGAATGTTATTCGCCCCTACATATCGGACGAATGTTATTCGCCCCTACATATCGGGCGAATGTTATTCGCCCCTACATATCGGACGAATGTTATTCGCCCCTACGGGTGGCAACCGATATTTTTTCCGCGCCAGCCAGCTTGGCTTCACCGATCACACGTACCAACAGACCGGATGATGCGGCACCATCGCTCTGAATGATCACCGGCAGCACCTCCTTGGCCAGCAGACGGGTCACCAGTGAACGTACACCAGCCAGGCCAATCTCGCGCCCGCCGTAAACCACCGCTCCTTCATCCGTTACCGCTATCAGTACTGAGTTTTTCTTCAGCCGCTCCGCAGATGCAGCCCTGGGACGGTCAACTTCAACACCAGGCTCTTCCACAAAGGTGGTGGTCACAATGAAAAATATCAACAAAATGAAAACACAATCCATCAGCGGCGATACATCAATCGCAGCATCCTGCGTGGGAGCATCCTGCGTGGGAGCATCACTGAAACTTCTGAATCTGCTCATGGGGTTCCTTTCAATAAGGGCGAATAATTATTCGCCCCTACACATCGGGCGAATGTTATTCGCCCCTACACATCGGGCGAATGTTATTCGCCCCTACACATCGGGCGAATGTTATTCGCCCCTACGGATTGCACGCACAAATTTTCAAGATGTGCGATAAACGTTTCAAAATGCTCGTGCTGCCGTGCAAGAACAAACTGAAAAATCATGCCGACCAGGGCGATCACCAGTCCGGTTTCTGTCGTAATCAGAGCCTCCGATATGCCGCCTGCTATCATGTTCATGGTTTTGTCTCCGCCACCGCCTTCAGCCAGACCAAAGAAGGTCGCCAGCATACCGGTAACCGTACCGAGCAACCCCAACAGCGGCGCGGTGCCAACAGCCACCTTCATTACCTCAAGATCACGCTCAAAGGGAGCCATCTCTTCATAGCGGTAGTGATCGAAAAAACTGCGCACTCCGTCCACGCTTCTGATGCGCATTGCCTGATTTATTATGGAGGCCGACATCGTCCGGCGAACCGGACGTTTGCGCCAGCGTTCCCATGCACGTTGCGCGTTACCGACGGTTCCGCGTCCGAGCTGACGCAGAAAAAGAGCTGAGCCAACAGCGAACAGAATCAAAGCGTTGACCGCCAGTGCTATCATGGCCCATCCGCCCGCCTGCCATATCTCACAAGCCTCTGTATATATTTCCCTGCAGCTTTCAATATCCATGGTTTTAACCTCTGAGTTGACTTTCATCCGTTAGAAGTGCCGAACCGTCCCAGCAATCATCCGAGAGCGGAAGCAACAGCTTCAATATGATGATGCTGCTCAGCGTCCGATTCAGGAAGTTCCTTGCCGGACTCGTCATCCGGCGGAGGTGATTGTTCAAGCATCAGGTCGTTGAGCATCTGAATCGCCAGTTTTTCCAGTTTGTCGACTATACTTTTCACTTTACGCGAAAGGAAGGCATACATCAGAATGGAGGGGATAGCCACTATCAGACCGAACTCAGTTGTAATCAGTGCTTCAGATATACCGGATGAGAGCATCTTAACATCGCCCGAACCGAAAACCGTAATCAGCTTGAAGGTGTTGATAATGCCGGTAACAGTGCCCAGAAGTCCCAAAAGCGGAGCGCACGAAGCTGTTACAGCGACGACCGGCAGCATCCGGTTCAAGCGGAAGCGCGCATCCATAACCACCTCATACATCGCCTCTTCAACAACTTCCCGCGACTGTCCAAGACGCTGCGCACCGGACCGCAACATACGTCCGGCCGGGCCGCCGAGTTTTTCAGCCAGCTCACGCGCCTGATCAAAATTTTTATCCCTTACCGCCTGGCTAAAAGCACGTAGACGGCTGCGACGCGGCATGATCACAAAGGCAAGCGTAAGCCATTTGACCGAAGCTATCAGAGCCGCCAGAGCGGCGGAACCCAGCAGAGGATACATGACCGCACCACCCTTGGCGATATGCTCTTTCAGGGTCTCACGGGTCTGCTCTATCTTGCGGGCGTTGCCGAGTGATGCATCGAATGGGATCCAGCCACTCCGTTTTTTAACGGTCTGCGCGGTCATATCCGTCATGGTGCGATCATCAAAAGGTTCAACCGTCGGCTCAAGCGAACCAAGCCGCTGATCGGCCACTCCGGCCAAGCTTCCGTCATCTGATGCAAAGAGAGCAATTGGCCCGAGGAAAAGAAACTCTCCCGGTTTAACCAGCCCATCCTCACCGGCGGCACGTCCATGAAAATGTGTGCCGCCAGCCAGCTCTTCGACCCTGGTCAGACTCTCTTCCAAAAGATTAAACTGAAATGCGAAAACTCCATCCGGGTGCAGATCAGCCGCTTCGGGGGCAAGCCTGGCATCCTCGACAATCTGCTTGTAACGTTCGATCTCACAGATATGCAACCGTGTTTCAAAGTTACGAACATACTCACCCAGTAACGTGGTCAGATAATCCTTCTCACGTTCACGTTGCTCAATCTCTTTTCGAATTGTAGTCACAGTCAGAGTGCGGTTATCCAGATCGCGGCGCACATCATCATATTCAACCCGTGCTTGCGACAGAGCCGTTTCGGCATGGTTGAGCTTCTCGCTCATCGGTATTTTCTGCTCAGCTATCTTCGCACGCAATTCGGACAACTCGCGCAGGCTCTCCTCCAACCTGGTGTCCAGTTTGGAATTCATCGCTGCGAACACCTTGTTGCTCACGGAGACCGCATTCTGTGCGAGGCTCACGGTCGCAGTCAATGTTAATATTAATAGTTGCTTCATTTTTTCTCCTAAAGAGGGCGAATGTTTATTCGCCCCTACATATCGGGCGGATGTTTATTCGCCCCTACATATCGGTCGAATGTTTATTCGCCCCTACATATCGGTCGAATGTTTATTCGCAATGTACGGGCAAACTGACATACGCCGCAGGTTTCTCGTTACGGAAAATCGCCACTGCGTCGGCAACCGGTTGCACCAACGTGGAGTCAGATTGCCAAATCCAGTTAGTTGCGCCGGGATAACCATAACCGGCAATCTTACCCTTATCGTTGTAATAGTAACCGGCTCCAATACCGATATACATAGCGGTTACTTCGGCAGTCGTGCCATCCGCCAATTCCTTCACTTCGCTCGAAACGGTTATGTCACGCGCGAACTTGTTGACCTCATTCAAAACACCGATAACATTCTGAAAACGTTCCGCCAGTGAATTTTTTGATTCACGCGTTTTGGGGATACGCTGCAACAGAGGCTTGACACGTTCTTTGATCGCCGGGGAACAGCGCTCCAGCAAAGCAAGTACACGCACCTCTATCTCGTGAACAACCAGTGTCAGGCCAACCACCGATTCCTGCAGCAGCTCGCGTTGTTTCCTGAGATCAAGCAGCTCTCTGTCGGCATCATAAACTCCTTCTCTCAGTTTGCGGGTGTGTTCTGTAAGCTCCTGACCTTCATTTTCCACAAGTTCGATGCGGGAAAGCAGCATCTCGCTTCCGACACGCCAGTTATCGCGTTCTGCGGATATGAGCTTGCGTGTTTCAACCCACTTTTCAAATTTTTCGCTCTGTGCATCAAAAACCTGGAAGTCCTGCGCCATTGCGGCGGCAGACACCAGGGAAATCAGATATGCCAGTTTAATCATTTTCATTTTCGTACCTTTCATCATTGAACGAGGGCAAATAATTATTCGTCCCTGCTATATAAATCACCATTCACATGCGAGCGAAATGCTGTACTCGCGACCTCTGCGATAACTGCTGCGCAACGCTTCATTGCCATCTTCCATTCGATAAACACGTTTGACTTTAGGATTCAGCAGGTTCTTTATTTTGAATCCTACTGTCCACCTTTTCAAGAAACGCTGAGAAATGGTGAAATCAAGTTGTTCGAGCGGCTCTTCATAAATGCACGGTGTATATTCATCACCATTATCAACACTGTCACCAACGGCCAGCACATCGCCACGCCGGTTGAAAAAGAGTCCTAAAGAGGTACCCCAATCCTCAATATCGTAAATAGCGTATGTTCCAAGAATATATTCGGGCTGTCCGGCCATGCGGCGTGTGCGCTCGGCTCCAAACTCCTGCACCTGTTGAAATTCGTCAGCGGGGCGCACCACCTCCGACTCCATCAGCGTGGAGTTAAAACCGAGCGTCAAGCCTCTGGCGTAGCTCCATAACTGTCCGATATCTTGGCGTGCCTCAAACTCCCACCCGCTGATTTCCCCCTCCGGGTAGTTGTAAGGCATTATGAAACGTTCGCCCTCGACCCCACCGCCGGGACTGAAGGCCCGCAGGTCTATTGGGTTCAGGAGTTCTTTGTAAAAGTAGCTCACTGAAAGCAGTTGCCCGGCGGAGGGCATATATTCCAGACGCAAGTCATAGTTTTCAATTTCAGACATCTCGAGATCGGGATTGCCCAGATAGGTATCCGCCGCTGCACTCTCTTTGAAACGCACGGGCATCAATTCTTTGAAAGTCGGGCGCGCAACGGTTTCCGACCAGTTCAGACGCAGGTTCAGATTCTTGAGCGGTGTGATTCGCATACCAAGAGCCGGCAGACGGTCATTGCGCTCCAGATCAGGTGAATGCGCATTGAGTTCCTCATCGTTTTCAACGGTCACACCATCCAGATACTTTGAGCCGGTCTCCTCATTTTGCTTGAGCGACCACACTGCGAAATTTCCATCATAGCGTTCCTTGGATGGCTTCATGCGGGCGTTGATTTCGGTTGACTCGACTCGTATACCGCCCTGCACCGCCAGAAAAGAAGCCAGCGGCACATCCGCCATCCAGTACCAGGCCCGTATGTCCTGTTGCCCGTTATAGTCGATATCGTCATCACCGGCGGCAATATACCAGCCCTGCTCCAATTCGCCGGGCGGGCCGAGAGCGGGATAGCCAGTGATGAATTCATCACTCCACATATCGTCGGGATCTCCTTCGAGTGCTTTACCGACATTGCCCTCACGATATTCAAAGGTGTCCTGCTGATAGCTTCGCCGAACCTGATCTTCAAAATAACCGCCCTTCAGATAGCCCTCGTCACCGCTGTAGATGCGGAAAGGAATCTTCTGATTGACCAAATACTGACGGCCATTTTCCTCAATATCCCTCCATTTGCGCTCAAGTGGCGGAAGGTTGCCGGTCGGGGGTTTCCAGTAACCGTTGTTATAGTACTCTGTAAACAGTGCACGGTCGGGCTCATACTGACTGGCCATATTACGACTGATGGACCAGTCGGTGACCGGCGGAAGAAAGATCAGCCAATCTCTGCCTAAGCTGACATCCATCTCTTCAGGTAGAAAAAACCAGGGGTGTTCAACTTCCAGCAGTGTTGTTTCGGTGGTGCGTTCTGAGTAGTGCACGCTCTGCTGACGCCACATGTTTTTGTTATCCTCCAGTTGAGAGCGATCCTCGATCATAGTAACGGTTTCGTCGGTGGCCTGTGAACGCAGGTAGGTCAATCCGATATTGAGCCACGGCGATTCAAAACCGGTGGTAAGGGCACCGCCCCACAGAATCGATTCCTGCCCTTCCCGAACACGATATGTGGCCGGGCCAGTGTCGTTGCTGCGTCCAATAGTGAAATTATCCTCTTCGTCTTCGTCAGGTTTACGGACCATGTAGCGATTCAACACGCCATCGTTGTAGCCAGCGTAATTGTGTTTATAAGAAAAGTTACCCAGAAAGCCGAAACGCACATCATCGATCGGTTCAAAAACTTCACCCAGCGTCAGATTCCAGCTTGTTCCAGGTTCGGTTTCGCGATAACGGATGCGGTAGTTGTCATTGAACGCGGCGGTCTGAGAGGCACTAGTCTGCCAGGATTCGAGATAGCGCTGGCGATCCTCTTCGGTCATACGTCGATTCCAGACGTAGGGTGAGAGATTTGAGTTCTCCGGCTGCTCCACAGCACCCACTCTGAAGGGACGGGCACGATCTCCGCGGTCATCTCCCCAGTAGGAGAGCCCCGGACCGCGGGCAGCCAGCATTTTTTCTCCGGTCACCTGATCGTTGTGCGAGGCACTCACAGATACTTTAGCGATGAACTTGTCAGGAATACGCTTGAGTCTGATATCAACGGCGCCGCCGGTGGCATCGCCCTGCTGATCAGGCATAAATGTCTTAGTGACTCTGATACTTTCAATCATTGCGGACGGGAACTGGTCAAGCTGTACCGCTCTTTTGTCGGCATCTGCCGAGGGCAGGCGCACTCCGTTGAGCTGTGAATTCACATAGCGATCCGGCAATCCGCGGATCACCGCATATTTTCCGTCCTGAACAGTTGCGCCGGAAACCAGTTTCAGGGCGGAGGCGGCATCGCTGGCGCCGGCGCGGCTGATGGTGTCGGCACTGACCGCGTCGAAGGAGGCGGTACTCTCCATTTTAAGCTCAATCAGCACGGTGTCGCCAACGGAGGCGACATCGAAGTCGCGAACCACAAGTTCATCCATGTCGGTATAAACCGGGGCCAGACGTACAACCACCTGCTGCACTGTGCCGGGATTAATAACCACACCGCGCATCAACTGGCGCTCGAAGCCTGCCGCGCTTACCAGCAGATTATATTCTCCGAAGGGCAGCTCGTTGAAAAGCACAGTGCCGTCCTCCCCGCTTTTCATAACCCGCTCTAATTCAACAACGGTTACGCTTGCGCCGGATAGAGGGGCCTCCCAGTCGGCGTCAACCACCTGGGTACGTAAGGTTCCGAAACCATCAGCATCCTGTGCGGCCAGATTGGCGGCGGCTGTTGCCAGTGCCGCAGCAGCGCATCTCAGTAAAATACCGGTTCTTGCGATTTTGTTTCTCATTTTCAACCCATACTACATGATTGATTTCATCGGGGCGGAGTGATCGCGCAGGATTACCAGGGCGCACTTAAATTACCGTTGAGTTCGCGCATTGCCCGCAGAGTTTCCATATCCTCTATTCTGTTACGTGCCAACAGCAGAATCACATCCACTGCTGCAACCGCTCTGGGACGTGCGTTTTTCATGGCATTCAACTCTTCGACGGCTTGTCCTAAGAATTGCCGCGCTCTGTCCTGTTCGCCCGCAATCCAGCACAAAACACCGCATTCAGCCAGCAGCACGGGACGATCTGAAAAGATAACACTCTCATCCCCGATCCCCGCAGCCGCATTCTCAACCTGGCGCATAGCCTGATCGGTGCGATCGGAGCGGACCAGAAAACCGGCATAACGCAGTTGAACCGGCAGACGCATATCTATCCGCAGAGTTGGCAGACGCTGGGCAGTCATATCACTTAACCGCGTCGCGAAGTCGCGGTCGTTCGCATCCCAGGCGGCATTGCAGAAATCAATCAGCTTTTCACAGGCAATCGCAGCATGCAGCCCACGAAAGACGGAGTCGATTCCGTCGAGTATGCGATCCCGCAGGGCACTGCACTGGGTCTGATTTTCAGCCTGTGATTTCCGGTACAGAACAAGATAGGTGTCGACAACTCCGGCGGCGGA
Source organism: uncultured Lentisphaeraceae bacterium (assembly GCA_964406095.1). Classification (GTDB taxonomy): domain Bacteria; phylum Verrucomicrobiota; class Kiritimatiellia; order RFP12; family UBA1067; genus M55B167. Next base: position 131,922 of record CAYOQJ010000039.1, on the reverse strand, counting down.
GTCGATATCCAGCACCTGATTTGTTGAACTCTCCAGCTGTTCAAGCATTTCCACCAGATTTGAATGAGAAACATTATGCTGCACCAGCCCCGGGAGCAGCTTTGCCTGATCGGCAGGTTCAATGTCGGCCAGTGTAGCGGCTCCGGTTTGCCTGCCCTGTGCGAGACCGGCCTGCTCAATCGCCAGTGTAATCCGGCTTTTCTGCCAATCCTCGTAATCAGCCTCCGCCAGCAGCCGCCGGGCGGCACCGAGCATTTTATCGCCCTTTGCATTGCGGTTTTCAAGATAGCAGGAGCGCGCCAGTCGCGCATATAGATCGCCCATGCGCCATGAATTCAAGGATTCAACCGCTGCCACGGTCTGGCTGGTCAGGCCCACTTCCGAGGCCACCACCGCAGCTTTGGCCAGCGTTCGGTCACGCTCAACCTTATGAATATCAGCAGGTATTTTTCGCGCAATGGCGACAGCCTCTTCAATCCAGGGTGCGGATGCCAAATCGCGCTTTTCGGTAATATTTTCGCATTGCCTCTCATCGCAGCCGACAAGAAACAGCAGGGAAAACAGAAACGCTATGAGAATCTGAGGCGGTTTAACGCCATTGATCTGGTTGCTATCCATAAACAATTCTTTCTTTTTTGATCGATATTTTGATGCCGCGAAAGTATTTTCCCACGGAATTGTTTTTGCTCCTTTGTCATGCGACCTCACCTAAACAGTTAATCAGGCAGGCACAGCAACGGCTATCCTGTATGATTGAAAAATTGGTCGGAGACAGGCAGTCCGCCTGCCTCCGACCACACCGCATGGGATAGCGGACATGCGGTGCAATTGTAATTAAGCCTACTCCGTTACAACCCGGTAGAGCTTGCTGGCAACCCCTTCGACACCGAAGTCGGAGAGAGTCATGTTGACTTTATCCGCAACAACAGTGCTGGCACCGACAACCGGTGTCCAGGTGTCGCCCGAGTCGAGCGACTCCTCGAGGGTGTAGCTGGCGCCGACTGTGCCAGCGAATCCAACGGTGAAGGCAGCCTGATCGAGCTCAACTGCGGCAGTCGCGCTTACAGTGTTGGTCAACATCCCGGCAGTTGAAAGAGCTGACCAGCCTTCGAGCCAGGTTTCACCGGTGGGAGCGAATGCGCCGTAGTAACTTACCGGCGAGGCAAACCCATCTACTTCGGCTGTGTAAGGTGAACTGCCCCAGGCGGCTACCGGACGAGGATCGATCAATCTGATATTGGGCAACAAGCCGTTACCCGCTGCTGGCATTGGACGATTCACATCAGAGGCACTTTCACGTTCCATGTAACGGATCGGCATAGACGCGGCTGTATTCCAGTTCATCCCCGCAGTGCTGATTTCACCACCGGCACGATAACCGTTGCTACTATCCGTTTTGTACATGTAGTAATCAGGGGCACAGTTGTAGACCACAAAGTTCTCAAATGCTGTCTGATTGTAGTTCTGATTCTGGGATGTATAGTAGTATGGTGTGTACGTATTTGCGCCTGCGCCGGGATTGTGCGTTGGCAGGCTCGTAGCCGCTGTGGACATTCCCTCGAAGCTGTCAAAACTTGCGTTATCACTCTCGATAGCTACCAAAACCGAGTCGACATCCATGGCGATCACGTTGAAGAACTGCGCACGACAGTTATCATCAAGCTGAAACCCCTGAGAGTTGTTCTCTTTCTCGGCGGCGTAATTGCCGTCAACTCCCAGATAACGGTGACCAATCAGCGTGACGTTCTCATAGCGCTGCAGAGCCCAGGGCATGTTGCCATCCTTCTTCTCCACTCCATCCATCTCAAAGACGTGGTTGCCGATGCCTGAACCGGCGGCTGAGGAATCCGAGGCATCGCAGAATCCCTGCATCAGGAAGATGAACTGGCCACGCCCGCGATAACCCTGATCGACATCGAAGCTGTCATCGCCGATATTGAAGATGGCCACATACTTGGTATTGACTGTACCACCGAAAAACTCGATACCGTCGTCAAGGTTGCCGACAACCTCGACGTGATCGATCTGTGTGCCGCGTCCGACACCATAGAGCGATATACCGTTGATCTCGGAAGCCGGTTTCAGACCGTAGCCACCGTAGCGTACGGAGACATAGGAAAGCACGCCGCTGCTATCATCATCGTCGTTGCCGCCGTATTTGGTGGAACCGGCACCGTCGCCGGCGAGTCCTTCAGCCTGCGGCTCGGTTTCCACCAGCGGACCGACGTTGTCAGACGTGTTATCAATGGTGACATAGGCTTTTCCGCAGAGTACCAGTCCGCCCCACTGTTCACCTTTCTTGTCCATATACTGATGCGGATTGATTGTGCTGTAGGGATTATCCGGGTCGTTTCTGGTAGACGGATCTGTCCAGGGGAAATTATCATCCCACATATCTGTAAAGATGATCGGTTTTTCTTTGGTGCCCCTGGCGTAGAGTTTACCGCCTCGCGAAACCCAGAGAGCAGTTGTGGGGTAGTCGTTACCGGTCACCTCGCCGCGGATGACCGTTCCCGGCTCGATCCAGAGCGTCGCACCATTCTTCACAAAGATGACATCCTTGAGAATGTACTCGTTATCCGCTGTCCACTGAGTGGATGTAGATATGTCGCTGGTCACATTGACCGTCGCGGCATTAACGGCGGCCATCCCCGTTAAAACCATGCCTGCTGCAATAAGTAACTTTTTCACTTTTAACTCCTAATCGTTTGTTTTCGTTTAGAGGAGTGTTATCAGTGTAGACAGCACGCCTCTTTTTTCAGACGGCGTTATTAAAGCACTGGTTTGTGAAGATTCTGTCAATCCTGTGTGAAAACAGTGTTAGTTTATTATTTGATAAAACTTACAGAGCACTAACTGAGAATTAACAATTGTATGGCAACAGACAACGAGTGTGTCTCAAAGGTAGAATGGGATTGGCGAATGCCAGCAAGGCAGCTCTCAATAAAAGAGTTTCAAGGAAAAAGGTAATTAAACCGGAGAAGCGCAGAGTATTAATCGGCGTTTGCCATTGGATCTGCCGGATCAACATCGAGAAGAGGCCAGACGATCTCGCCGTGCTGCTGCGCCTCAAGATCGTGATAGGCACCGTAGCGCGGGGCGTTGAGATCAAGCCAGAGTAGAATGCGGGAACGCTCTTCCAGCGGCACCGCAGCCTGGTGCGCGGGTGTCAGCATGGCGCAACCAAGACGAGATGCCATGGCTCCACACCTTCCCGGTATAGAACGCGAACCACCGTAATCTTTTTTGATGGTGGTTCGCGCCATGCCACCTGAAAAGCGAAACACATATTCACGCAGCGCTTCAAAATCCATCTTCTGAGGGCCTTCGCCTTTGGCCGTGTGACAACTCACGCAGCGTGTCTGCAAAACAGGCTCCACCAGACGATGAAACCCGGCCGGCTCGACACCGCCAACCTCCGGTTCCAGCTTGGCCGGTGCTTTGTGAAATGCCAGCGGCGACTCGGTTTTTACGGTATAACTCTCCTGTTTTGGTTCATGACAACCCAGACATGTAAGCCGTTCGCCGGGATGAGCAAAAGCGGTAGTGCGCATGGTTTGAATGGCCATATTGTTTTCATCAAGCAACTGAAATATGAGCTGTTTGCCTGCGGGGGCCTCAAAGTAGACGCTGCCATCCGGTTCGATCGGCACGCTGCCGAGCGGGATACGCGGGGTGTTCTCGGTTGCATAGCCTATCATCGGGCGATCCATCCAGGGGCCGTCCTTGGGGATTACCTGCACCACTCTTAAGCTGACCGGACGGCGATCTGTCGGGAAAGGCTGATCAGTGACATTCACATTGACCACACCGATTGTGGTGCGTTTATCCGCCTGCGTGTAGGCATCGCCTTGCGCGGTCTGCTGCGGGATCGCCGGCGGCACGGGACGCGCCCGCAACGGTTTCGGATGCGTAAGCCGCAGTCGTGGATCGTACCCTTTTGGAAGGAGTTCGCGTTCGCAGATCAGCTCCTCATTACCGAAACGATCAACCAGGATCAGATCTTCCCATCGGTTACATATGAAGAAATCCTCGTTGACCGCCCATGGAGTGGCATAGGCGTATTGACTGCGCCCGGCCATCTCGCTTTCAGGAAAGGGAAAATAGGGAGTGACGCGCCTAAGCTGACCCATATGGCCATCGTCCGGCAGACGTAAATCGAGAACACATAATGTGCCGAAGCTCTCACCATGATGGGGTGCGGCTGTCAGCACATATCGGTGTGAGTCCGGAATGGCGCGAATGTGCATCTGAGCCATCGGCAGACCGGAGGGGGCGTCGGCGCAAGTGCCAAAGCGGTGGTCGCCATGAGTGTTGTCCTCAAAGGTGTGCCAAGGCTGCGGGTAGTTACCGTGCGGCGCACGTGGATCGCGTCCGTCCGGATAAGATATCCAAAACTGACTTCCCAGACAATTTTCTCTATCGGTATAATCCCAACGGGTATAGACAAGCATGCCGTTGTTATCCACACTAGGGTGCCACTCACTTGTTTCATAGTAAGATATGGGATAGATATCTCCTCCCCTGGGCGACATGCTGTGCAGTACAAAGGTGGGCACGCGCAGGCGGGCACCCTCACCGAAGCACCGGATGAATCCACCGCGGCGTTCGGAGATAAACACCAAACGTCCGGAGGGGAGTTCAACCGGATCAAAATCATTCCATGGCCCTTCGGTGAGCTGCGTGATCTCTTTGGTTTCAAAATCTAACTTGAAGAGTTTCCAAACTGTTTCATCGGACCATACCCAGCGATGTTCCGTCGCTCCGCAGTGTGCGAAATAGAGAGTTTTGCCGTCGTAGCTGACCTCGGGAGAGTAGAATGATCCGGCATCAAGTGTTTTGCCTTTCAGGCGGCCATTGAGCACTCTATTGTCAGCGATCAAGTCCCTGACAACCGGCATTGTTCCGCGCCAATTTTCAAGCGAAAATATTCCTCCTCCCCTGATCGTATTAAAGCCGAAACACTGGGTGGCGAAGTGTCCACCGGTTCGATCGCTGTTACGCATATTGGTTAAGCGGCTTCCGGCGTAGGTGGCACGGGCGAGAAAAACGAGTTTATTGTAGTCATCCAATGCCGGATTTGAAAATAAAACAGCGCGACGAAGAGCACAGGCCGCGAAAACATCATGCGATTGTGGCTCCCTTATATTCTGAACTCTGCGCAGATCAGCGCGCAGAGTTTTCAACAGCAAGCTATCAACTTCTTCGAACTGCTCAAGATAATCCAGCAACACCTCGGTACGACGTAGGATAACGTCGAGCGGAGTTTTATCATTCGCAGTAATCAAAGCATCTTCATCATAAACCTGCTCCACAGCACCACGCGGCAGTTTAATTTTACCGTTGATTCTTTGGCGCAGTTCAAAAATGTGCTCACCCCAAAAGTTCAGAATACCCGGACGAAATTCATGAGCTTTCACACTCTCAATGCCGATCCGCCGCAGAGCGGTACACAACTCTTCAAGGTTGCAACTTACAACCGCGATATTCTTGGGTGGTTTTTCGCCGGGGGCCACAGTTGGTTCAATGCCGCCGCGCGGCAGCAAATTTTCCAAGAACTCGCTCTTGTCCGGTACCAAGCTAATAATTTCACGCATCTTGCCGCGTACTTGAAAGCTGCCATTAGGCAACTCGCTTTCACTGTCGAACGAGGCATAAAACAGGGTGTTTTCATCAACGCTCTGCGGTTTCGCAAGCGGAGCTTCAATCACTTCCGCCGCCTGCTGAATGCGCAGATCATCCAGATAGCCATCACAGAAGAGTCCACCTTCCACGAGAGAACCGATGCCAAGCCGAGTGGGTACTGAAGCGGATTGACCGGGTGCGCGTGTCATCGGGGCTTCACCCACGACGCTTCCGTCAGAGAAGAGTGTGATTTTGCCGGCATTCAGAACGACGGCTACATCATGCCATCTACCATCAGTCACACATACCTGCGAGCGTATGACCGCCGGTTGGTTGCCGGGCATATAGAATGCGAGTGTGCCATCTTTGATATAGCTGTACAGCTCCCAGTGCGCTGGCGATGTTTTAGGTTCGTGTGCAACAAAGATATTGAAGTGCTCGGCGGAACCACATTTGACACGCAGACGCACAGTCAGCGGCAGAGCATCAAGTGCCGGTCGACCCGTAACGGTAATCTTATGTTCAGAAGCGGCCAAAGCGCCGCCAAAGCCGGGATTCTCGGTACTGGGAAGGTGTGCGATATCGCCATTAAGCAACCGCTCATAACCGGGATAGTGAATCAGTGTCGACTGCGGCCAGACGCGTTCGTTTAGATTTAGTGCACTTTGATACACGCGCTTCCCGGTCGGCAGAAAATTCTCCGGTGCCGCCAGCCAACGTTCATAATTCCCTGTGGCGCGAATAAACGGCTTCAACTTATCCTCTGGGACAATATGACATTGCGCCGCCTGAGAGAGCTCGGCACCATCAACAGACCAGACAATCTTTTTTTCAGGAGTGACTTCAATGATAGAGAGGTCAAGTTTGTCGTTCATTGCCGGTTTGCGCCAGTTGCAGAACAAGGAGTTGCCATTATCCAGGCGATGAACACCGGCGGGTATGCCGGGATTGACATCCGGCAGATCAACGGCCATATCGATTTGCCAGACCACGCTGGAATCGGGTGCAAACTCGGTGACGCCTCCGCTGCCGGTGATGATGGTGTTGCCGTTGTTCAGGCGCTCGGCGCAGACCGGAGAGCGCAGAGCTGGAAAGTGGCGGACGCAATTGCCGTCACGGTCGTACTCCCGCACCGCACCCTCGGCGGTAAACGGCACCAGATAAGTTCCCGCCTCTGTTTTGCGGCACATGCGAAACTGCGCGTGTGGATTGGTCTCGGTTGTCTGCAACTTTATCTCATGCAGAATCTGATTGGCGCGGTTGATTTCGATCAGGCGGCACTCACCGACAATTCCGATCAAAAAATTGCCGTCCGGCAGCGGCTGGCAGATCGGCACTTCGTTTGGTGGCTGCACATTAAACTCCCAGACAACCGACTTCGAAGGTGCAATCTCCTTGACGCCATGGCGCCAGGTGGTGAGAATATTGCCATTATCGAGCAGCCAGGCATCCTGCGGATTGGGCACAGTGTATTCCCAGACAATCCGGCCGTCACAGTCGCGCAGGTAAACACTTTTACGAGCGTGACTTGTACCCAGAAAAGCATGCGGCGCCGCTGCGACAGAGATGGCTGCAAAAATCAATATCAGTAAACGCATAAAAATACAGACCTTATCTTATTATCATAACGGTGCCTTTGGCGACATAGTATGCGACAACACTGCTGCCTTCGACAACCGCATTGTAACTAGCGCCGTCTGAACTTGTGAGCTCCCATCCATGCAGAACTGAGGCGCCCTCAAATGAGCCTGCACTGAAAAGTGTGATCATCTCGGGCAGCGGAGACTCACCAGCTATCTCGCCGCTGAGACTCTCCGGCAGAGTCAGAGTGCCGTCCACAGAGACCGAATCGCTGACATCCCCGAAGCAGTCAAATTTAAGCTTTACCCCGTTTTCCAGGGTCAGGTTGCCGCCAAAGGTCAGTGCCCCCGCTACGCCGAAGCCGCCGGGCAGCAGTTCCGCGTCAGATTTATAAACGACATTTGAACTTAGAACTGTGCCGTTTCCGCCAAGTGCCGCGCCGGCATGAATTGTGACGGTGTTATCAATACCGGTAGCAGAGCCGCTGGTGTTGGCGGCCAGCAGCGTACCGCCGGCGACAGTCACTGATCCGACCAACGTATTGGCACCGGAGAGGGTCTGGGTTCCCGGCCCGGTTTTGATCAATTGAATGTTGTTTTGCCCGAATGCCGTACCATCGCTGCCGATAACACCGGCATAGGTGTAACTCTCTCCCTCGGACACATCGATCGTCCACTTTTGCAGTTCAGCGTAAGATTTATCGGTTGTAATAAAGGTTCCAGCGTTGCCTGAGAGTCCGGCAATCGTCAGACCTGTGACATGCTGCGCACGCGTGTAAATCTTTCCGGAGAGCAGTTTAAGCACTGTGGTATGCGGAAGTACATCGGATTTTTCCAGCCAGAGTGATCCCTGATACCAGAAGGTGACAGGCGGATCCAGCCGCACAACAGTGTCACCGCTGTAAGTGAGCGAACCGGTGAACTCGTTCTGGCGGAAGGTGAAATAGCCTCCGCTCTGTCCGGTGAAGAGTACACCACCCTCGCCCGAGATTGACTGCGTTGTAAACTTGGTGTTGTTCTGATTGTAATTATAGAGCACATTACCCGCCTCAATTTCAATCGATGATGTCGGAAAGTTTTTAAGGTGCAGTGTGCCGGGGCCCTTTTTGATGAAATCACCGGTTAGCGTTGTTGACATGGCGAAACCGACATCCATCAGGGTATTGCTGACTGCGATCACCGGCATCCCGGACGAGACACTCAAATTAACTGTGCCGTTATTAATTTCCCACCAGCCGTTTGTATTCGGGGCGAAGTCGCTGAAGATCATCTGACCTAGGGTAATTGCGTGTTCATCCAGGTTAATTGACTGCCTAAAAGCGTCAACCGCGTCAAAACGCGCGATTTTATCAACGCCGCCCGCGACAGACCCGTCGACCCAGTTGGCTGTATTAGCGTATGAATAAAATCTCTGGTCGTTTGCGCCGCCCTTGTTCCACGTGCCGTTCTGATCGGCTTCGTACGAGATATCATAGGTCACCTGTTTATTTTCCACATCATCGGTGAAAGTGATTCCGGTACCGAGCTTGCGCCCCCTGACCATCCAGCCGCCGAAGGATTTTTCACCGCTGTTGGTGGTACCGTAGGTGTACAGCACCCCTGATTGCGGGAAAGATGCACCTTCAAGAGACTTCAGATTGATTGTACTGAATTCCGGCAAATCAACCTTGTCGAAAACCTCGATAATGTCACCACTCTCTGCATCATACTCCCATTCATACGTCGTTGACGAGAGCACAACCAGATTACTGAAGGTCAGAGGTGCAATCGCACCACTACCGCCCGGAAGCAGTGTGCTACCGTTCTGCATTGTGACCGCCTTGCTGAGAATATGTCCTGAACCGCCAAGCGCGGCACCATTGGAAACAGTCATAACAACATCATAACCTGTTCCCGAACCTGTGGTGTTATTGACCAAGAGTGTGCCGTTCTCCACCGTGATAGTGCCGAGCATGGTGTTGGCGCCCTTTAAAATCTGGGTTCCCGGCCCGGTTTTGATTAATGCGATCTGTTTGCCGCTGCTATCCTGATTCGCCCCATCGACACCGATGACTCCGGCATATGTATAACTCGTATTTTCGGCGACATTAAGTTTTAATTTCTGAATCGGTGCGCGATCGGTTGTAACCAGCGTGCCGGCATTGCCAGTCAACCCCGCGGCTGTGATGCCGTTTAATTGCTGATTGCGCAGGTAAATTTTGCCGCTGCGCAGCTCCAGCAGCGAAGCAGGCGGCAGCACATTGTCTCGATCAAGAAACAGAGAGCGGTAATACCACCATCCGCTGGATCCGCTGTCCAATTCAACTATCGTTTTGCCCGTATAACTCAGAGCTGACTTATAATCGTTAAACCCGTAAAAGCCGGCCGCCTGTCCTGTAAAACGGAGATCACCCGCGCCGCTGATTGCCTGAGTGCTGAAATTGCGATTGCCATTCTGCTCATAATGCAGTTCACCGGCGGCGATATCGATTGAGTTTGTCGGGAAAATCAGCATTTTCAGCGTTCCCGCGCCCTGCTTAGTGAAGGCATCGCCGCTTAGCGCAAGATTGCTGTTAAAAGTTGCGACAACATTACTGCCTGCGACCGTCACAGATGGTGCGCCGGACGAAACACTGAGATCAAGATAACCATTGACAAGAGCCCAACTGTCACCAGCAACAGGATTAATATCATCGATCACCAGATGTCCGACACTCCGACTACCCCCGCCCAGCGAGATTATCTGTTTCAGCAGATCAAGCTCGCTGAAATCCGCAATCGCATCCTCTCCGTCCGCCACCACACCGCCGCTCCAGTTGGCGGTATCGGATCAGAGATAGGTAGGGGCGGGATCAGCGCCCGCCTGATTCCAGACACCATCGGCAGCTCTGCTGAACAACGTAAAAACACACACAGCCAGCAACACAACTATCGCACGTTTCATACTGTTCTCCTTAAAAATTTCGCAAGAACTGAAATAGACACGCCGGTCAGCCACACAACGCCGACAAGCAAATCCAATACCATGGTCAATAAATTATCAAAAAGTTGAATACTTGTCAACTGGTTGAAAACAAAAAATGAAATGCTGTTTGAGATTATTCCGCGCCGATCGCACGCATTTTGTTAATCAAGCAGACCGTATCCCATACGTTTAGAGATATCAATGGTGCATTTAGCAACAAGTGCACCATATTTTTTCATTTCATCACTACCCATGCGACTGGTAGGTCCAGTAACAGTTACGGCTGCGATCGGATAGCCGTTGCAGTTAAAAATTGGCGCGGCGACGCAGCAGATGCCATCAAACTCCTCAGCGTGATCTTCCCAATAGCCCAGTTTTCTACCGCGATTCAATTCAACATCAAACTTTCTGCGACAAGTTATAGTATTAACTGTAAATGATTTAAAAAGATAACCATCAAGGAGTCGTTCGCGCTCATCTTTAGGCAGGTGTGCCAGGATTGCCTTAGCCGGCGCGGCTGCATGCAAAGCGTGACAGGCACCCGGATTACACACAAAACGGAAGATGTGCAAAGATTGAATTTGTTCAAGCACAATGCCCATGTCATGTTCAATTATGGAAAGCAGCACTGTTTCACCCGACTCATCTCTGAGGGTGCGCATCAAAGGCAGAGAAGCCTCAAGCAGACTTTGCTCCCGCACACCATTCAAAGCCAGACTGGCGGCTTTGTGGGTCAACCGATACTTTAAAGAGTCGCGATTGCGCTCCACATAACCTTTGTGCTCCAGTGTCATTAAAAGTCGCAATGTGCTGTTAATCGGCAGAGTGAGGCGCTCGGCTACCGCGCTGACAGACTGATCATCTATCTGCGCGTGCAGATCTTCAAGGATATCCAAGCCCCTGACAAGTGCCGGAGCCAACGGCAACTTTTGCGTTCTTTTGCTTTTCATGGATATCAGCATAAACACTTTTGCAAAAATACGCAAGGGAGGGAAATGCTAAAGAAAATTTTTCGCTTTTAAGAGATCGCTATCAATTTAACAACCAAATGAAACAGCCAAAGAGCGCCGCCGAAAAGCAGAGCGAAGAGACACAGCAATGTGAAGAAGAGCCAGGTCATTCCAGCATAAAGGCGATCCCAAACGCGATGAATATCGTAGATCACAAGATAAAGAGAGGGCACAAGAAAAAGGGTGATAAAGGTTGCAAACAGTATGCCGAATCCGAGTGATATCGCCATCGGTACCATGAAACGCGCTTGGCGTGAAGTCTCAAATATCATCGGTGCCAGGCCGAGAAAGGTCGTCAGGGTTGTCAGCAGAATCGGGCGGAAACGCCGCGCGCCGGCATTGACAATCGACTGGCGAATGGCACAGCCGCCTCGCACCTCTTTGTTGGCGTAATCAACCAGAACCAGCGAATCATTAACCACAACACCCGAGAGCGCCACAATGCCCATCAGGCTTATCATGCTGAGCGGATAACCAAGCATCACATGCGCAAATACCGCCCCTACAATGCCAAAGGGAATGCAAGTCATGATGATCATCGGCTGGGTGTAACTCCTGAAGGGAATCGCCAGCAGAGCATAAATAACCAGCAGCGCGAAAACAAACCCCTTGGTCAAGGCCGACATACCCTCGCGAATATCCTTCTGTCTGCCACGGAAGACCTGCGTCAGGCCGGGATATTTTTTCTGCAGCTCGGGCATGATGTCACGCAGCACCAGATTAAGAATCCGTTCGGACTCACCTCGCGGATTGACATTGGCGGTGACGGTCAGCAGACGCCTTCCATCCAGACGGTTGATCGTAGTATAAGCGCGACCACGCTTCAGTACGGCGACATCGCGCAGAGGAACGTCTGTACCGGATGGGGTACGTATGAGCAATTGATCGAGATCATATTCGGAGCGCCGTTCATGCTCCGGCAGCCGCACCATGACCTTGATCTCATTACGTCCGCGCTGCTGTCGGAAAGCCTCGGCACCATAGAAGGCGGAGCGTACTTGGCGGGCAACATCGACAGCGGTCAGACCAAGGGCCAACCCCTCAGGCCGCATTTTAAGATCATACTGCGGTTTGCCGTCGGCATAACCATCATCAATATCGGAGACGATCGGAAACTCCGCCAGCCGTTCGGCAAGCTCGGAGGCTGCCGACTCAAGTAGATCGATATCATTATGGTATAAACCGATGCTGAGTGAAGCTCCACTGCCTGGTCCGCCGCGATCGGCTTCAAAAAGCATGGTCTCCACCCCCGGAATAACCCCTACCTCTTTCTGCCACAACTCGGTGAATTTTGTTGTGGGAATCGGTCGGACTTCCGGCTCAGTCAGATAAGCTTCAACCATCACCACATGACTCCCCGCAACTCCGTTGTAGGAACGCCCCACATCGGCATAGACTCCGAAGGATAAATTGGTTCCGCCATTTTCAGCGATAACCTTGCGGGCGGCCGCCACCATTTTATCACGCACAGCGAAGGTACTTTCAACCGGCGAGCCATAAGGCAGAACTGCCGTGGCCGCGGAGTAATCCGACTCCACACTCATCATCGCCACCAGTCCAATCCGCCCGCTTCTGATATATGCAACCGTGGCGACCAGCAAAAATATGCCCACAGCAATTACCAGATAACGCAGATGCAGCGTCAGTTTGAGGATCGGCTGATAGATAAAATTCACAAAGGCAAAGAAGACGCGGTTGAATCCCATTTGGAAACGGTGGTAAGCACGACTGATAAAAAATTTACGGCGGCCCTGCTTCAAATGACCCAGATGTGACGGCAACACGAAAATGCACTCCATCAACGAAATAAAGAAAACCAGATTGACAACCACCGGAATAACGAACCAAATTTTGCCGATTATGCCCGGCAGAAACATCATAGGGATGAAGGTGACAATATTGGTCAACACGCTGAATGTCACCGGCATGGCGACCTCACGTGCGCCGCGAATCGAAGAGAACATGGCATAATCACCAATCTGCCGATGTTCAAAAATATTTTCACCAACCACAATCGCGTCATCCACCACGATGCCCAGCGCGATCAGAAAGGCGAACATTGAGATCACATTGAACGAAACACCAAACAATGGCAACAACAGCAGACCACCCAGGAATGAGATGGGAATACCCATCATAACCCAGAAAGCCAAACGCGGTTCAAGAAACAACCCGAGAATCGCCAGTACCAACACCAGCCCGATAACACCGTTTTTTGTCAGCAGCTGAAAGCGCTGCCGATAAATGTCAGCACGATTGCGTCGTTCACAAATCTGCAACCCCTCGGGCAATTCGCGGATGATACCATCAAGCACCTCACGCACTGCGGCGACAACCGTCAACGGCGTCTGATCACCGATCCGGAACACATCCATTTTAACCGCAGGCACTCCGTTCCAGAGCAGAAAACGTTCGTTCTCTTCATCAAAACCATCCTTGATTTCCGCCATGTCACGCAACCGCACCACCGAGCCGTCAGCGGTAGTGATGATCGGCAGTGCGGCGAACTGACTGCCATAGTCGCGACGCTCATCCATACGCAGCAGAATTTCTCCGGAGGTTGTTTTAATACCACCACCTGGAAGTTCAAGCGCCAAGGCATGCACGCGCTCGGCAATGTCGTTCAGTCTCAGACCGTAAGCACGCAGTATGTCGCGAGAAGGGGAGATCGTAATCTGATAGGGACGCACCCCCGAGATGGTCAGCTTGGTTATATCGGGATGTTCAAGCAACTGGTCTTTAATAAGCTCCGCCTGCTTCGCCAGAACATTTTCCGGGACCTCGCCGAAAAGCACAAAATCAATCACATCGCGCTGGCGGGAAGAGAGTGCCACAATCGGCCGCTCCGCATCTTCCGGAAAGGTTCGAATGCGCGCGACCTCCTGCTGAATATCCTGATATACTCTCTGTCTTTCACAACCCTCAATCAGCTCCGCAGTGACTGTGCCGCGTCCTTCACTGGCCACAGATGTAACCTCTTTCACATCTTCCAGCCCGCGCAGATTTTCCTCTACGACCATCACAATACCGCGCTCGACCTCCTCCGGACTGGCGCCGGGATAATCGACCGCAACCGTCACGAAATCAAGTTCAAAATCGGGAAAAACCTCTTTCTTGATCGAAGTCGAGGTCAACACTCCCCCAACCAGCATAACAATCATCAGAAGATTGGAAGCCACCGGGTTGCGGGCCATCCAGGCAATCGGCCCCCTGGGAGTGGTTTTATCAGCTTTATCAATCATAGTTGTTATCACGCTTTTCGCAATGCGCACATTTCCAAACGGCATCAGGGCGCAGTTCTGCTTCGGACATCCCTGATCAGCATACCAGGTACAGCGGAAGGTACAGCGGTCGTGACAATCACATCGCCATTTTCAAAACCTTCACGCGTAAAAATCCTTTCAGCATCCCGCCAGATCGGATCAATTTTTCTGAATATGATGCGAGAGTCATCCCCAACCACATAAACCACATCACCGTTGTGAACGGCAGTTGAAGGCAGTACGAAAACATTCTGTAATTCACGCCCGGCGATAACCACAGAAACAAAACTATTCAGCAACAACGGAATTTGACCGCTCATGGGGTTTTCGACATCAATCAGCACCCGGGCCATTCTGCCGAGACTCTCGATTTCCGGAACCATTTTGCTGACATGCCCGTGCCATTTAACGCTGTCCCCTAGTTCGCCAGCGGCATACAACTCAACCGGTGCCCCCGGAGCTCCGTCGGTGGGAAAATCAATCCAACACAACCGATCAAACGCCACGGTCGCATCAACCCTGAAAAGCGTAGCATCAACCAGCACCCCCATTTGACTCTGGGTGCTGACCTGCGAGCCAACTGAAACCGCACGACTGAGCACCAATGCGTCGAAAGGCAGGGTGATGTCGGTACGACTGAGATTGAGTTTAGCTAGATCGAGTGCGGTTCGGGCCGACTCCAGACCAGCCTTCACCTTGTCAAGGTGCGGTTTGCGCAAGGTCAAAGCCTTTTCAAGCTCCGATATCGAATCGCGGTTTTCGAGTAGCTCCCACTCATGCCGGGCAACATTCTGATAACCCAGTTCCAGCTGGTAATTATACTCAGCCTGCACCAGCTCGCTTTCAGCCTGCCGTACAGCCAGCTGATAATCATCACGGTCGAGTCGCACTATCACCTCACCCCGGGGAATAATCTCGCCAGGTTCAAAATTCGGGTTTAGCATCCTGACTTCACCCGAAACACGAGCCTGAAGCACAACCTCCTCGACCGGAACCACCGTACCGGTTGTCTGAATACGCACCACCGCATTGCGGCGATTTATAATTCGGGTCTCGACTGAAACCGCCCGTTCGCCTGGTTCGGCACGGCTCTGCTGAGGTGCAGTCGCTATCAGGTGCTCGTAAAAAAGTATCGCACCGTAAACCACCGCACAGGGCAGCGCAATGCGAAAAATCCATAAAACCGCTGATCGAAATTTATTCATGCATAACACCTTCCAGCACCTGGCCTCCCAGAGCCTGATATAAACTGACCTGATTTATCAGCATTGCGCTCAAAGCTGCCAGAGCGCGCCTTTCAGAGTGCTGCTTGGCAGAGAGTGCCGTAAGCACATTCAAGTATTCCATCAATCCTTTGCGGTAACGGTTGGTACTTTCGCTCAGAGTCTTCTCATTCAACGCGATTTCATTCTCGATTGCCGCAAGGTAGGCACGCCGCGTTCTATCGCGTGCCAATGCCTGCTCAACCTCGCGTAATGCCAGCAACACAGTGTCGGTATAGCGTGCGAAGCTCTCATCGGCCTGCGCCTGCGCCAGACGGAGCTGCGCAACACGTCTGCCGCCATCAACAATGGGTCCAATCAGCCCGGCGGCCAGATTCACATGCCAGTTTTTGAGAAGATCCCCAACCTCCGGTTCTTCAAAATTCAAAGCTCCACTCAGGGTCAGAGAAGGAAAGCGGTCGGCATGACGTGCAACGGCACTCCACTCCCTCGCCTGCAAATCCAGCCAGGCTGAATGTACATCAGGACGGTTGGCAAGTAGATCAACCGGCAGTCCAACCACCGTAAGCTCGCCCGGTTCTGGCAGGGTGCCTTGATCAATGCTAACCGGCAAGGGTGCTGAAGCCGGAGCTCCCAGCAGATTGTTAATCTCCATCCTCAGGTCTGAGCGCTGTTCCTCTATCTGCGGCAACAGCGTGCGCAGAGAGGCCACCTGGCTCTCCTGTTGATAAATATCAACTGCCGCCGAAAGGGCGGCCCGCTGACGCACCTTTAAAATTTCCAGGGCCTGCGTGCTGGTTGTGATCTGTTCTGCAATCAGCCGCTCCTCCATAACTGCGGTTTTATACTGAATCCAGGCTTGCGCAATCCGACCTGATATCAGCAACGCAATCGCCTCAACCTCCTGTGCACCAGCACAACTCATAAATTCGGCAGCGCGTACATCCGATGAAACAGCACCCCATATATCAAGCATATAAGCCGCATCCAAACTCAATCCGTAATTTTCCCATGTGTTGTCAACTGCAAAGGGTGATGTCCGCCCATCTTTGCTTACAGCGGCGGAACCGGAACCATTCACTGTGAATCTTCCTGACGCTCCCGCTATGATCATCTGCTCACGCGACTGGCGCAGACGCGCCAATGCCGTGGCAAGGTCAAGATTGTTGGTGAAAGCGGTCTCAATCAGAGTATTCAGCTCGCGGCTGTTGAAAATCTCCCACCATCTTCGGGGTAAAGTCACTTCGTCGGAATTATTGGTCGCACTCGCTAACTGCGCATACTCTGCCGGAAGCAGTGAAGGATCAAGTTCCCGATGACGCGGTTCAGGCGCAAAAACACCGCATCCGACAATCATGAAGATCAACCCCGTCAGAATTGGAACGCAAATAATTTGCGAAATGACCAGTTGTAGAGTTTTCAGTTTACGCACTGTGCGCCTCAATTTAAATATAGTCCCCGTCCGTGAAGAATCTTTTTTTCCGAGTCTGTATTATGCCTTTGAAATATCAGTCAAGCCGGCCATAGCAAACGAGTACATGATTTCAGAGAGTTTTTCGGTATCCTCCCATATACCGAGACACTTCTCTGTATAGCGCTGATCCAGTGATGTTTGCATGATACCCATCACCTCTATCAGATGAATCAGGGGGCTGTAGATGCAGAATGCCACCATGGCGATCGTCGGCGGATCAAGGTCGTGCCCGACAATTTCACGTATGAGCGCAAAAAACCAGCTGCGTTTCTCTCGCATGTGTTTTTCTTCCAGTTCGGCATACACCGGTGAGGGTTTGCTCATCTCTTTACGCCCGATCTGTGCCAGGTATCCCCGTAGCCCCGTATCCTTACTGGCACTCACCCGCCAGCGAACAAATCCACGCAGACGCTCCGATGCGGTAGCCTGCTGATCAATGAATTCATCAAAATCCCGATCACTGAATGCACAGAGGTGATCCCAGACCCTCAGATACAGTTTCTCCTTGCTGCCGAAATGGTAGTTGATGGCCGCAATGTTGACCTTAGCCTTGTCGCTCATCATCTGATGAGTGGTTCCATGATAGCCATGTTCCGCAAATAATTCCGCCGCTGCCAGCAGTATGCGTTGCTTAGTCGATTCCGACTTCTTTTTCATGGCGTAAATCTACCATTTTTACATTGCCATTTCAAATGGATATTTAAATAAACAGCTTTTTCCACTCTTTCGCAGCCAGACGCAAAGCATGCGCACGGTGTGATATCTTGTTTTTAACATCGGCATCCAGCTCAGCGAAGCTTTGAACATATCCATCGGGCACAAACAACGGATCGTAACCAAAGCCGTTTTGTCCGTGCGCCGCTGTTGTGATCCATCCTTCGCAGACACCACTGACAATCCACTCACGTCCGTCCGGTGCACACAAGGCCATCACACAGCGAAAGCGTGCCGTGCGTTTTGTCACTCCCGTCAGTTCGTGCAGAAGTTTCAGATTGTTGGCATGGTAGTCGCAGCCCGCGCCTGCGTATCGGGCGGAGTAAACGCCGGGGGCGCCATTCAATGCGTCCACCTCAAGACCGGAATCATCCGCCATTGTCCACAATCCCGAGGCATCACAGAGAACACGCGCTTTTTTCAAGGCGTTGCCTTCAAAGGTATCGGCATCCTCTTCGACATCTGCAGGCAAACCCTCAAGATCATCGGCCGCAATCAAATCAAGATTCTCATATTTGAAGATGCACAAAATTTCTTGTAATTTATGTCGATTGCGCGTCGCCACTAATAATTGCATAAGCTCTCCTGGTGGCGCGGCAATTATACCGTGCCACAGTAACTCTCCAACTCACTGGAATTTTCTCAGTGCTCTCTGCGTCTCTGCGCCGGGAGCTTCACATCAACGCGCCGAGCGTAACATTTTTCCAGCCCGGCAGATTCAAAAAATGTTCCAACAGCACTGCGCAGGCGACCGCATCATAGAGTGCGTCGTGCGCTTCGCGTCCAGGACTGAGCTGACGGACGCGCGGTAGTAGCCCAAGATCTCTGATAACACAGTCGAGTGCTTTGCTGGCCAGATCAGGGTAGTGACGACGCGTCAATTTAAGTGTATCAACCCACGGACCCAAATTATGTATCGGCGCGATTCGATTGAGCACCCCTCGTTCCGTCCCGATATTGTGGGCAGCCAGCGGGCGGTCGCAAAGCCGGGATGCCAGTTCCGGCCAGAGCAACTGCGGGGTGGGGGCTGCCATAAGATCATCACGCAATTGCGCATGTCGTCCCGGTGCCATTGGATTAAAGGGACGTTTGCCCACATACAGAAGCGACTCAAACTGCGTCGCTGGCTGAACTCTCCCGTTTTCCAGGCTCACAATTCCGACCTGCCAGGGCTCGATCGGCCAGCCTGCCACCGATCCGGTAGTTTCAAAATCAATAATTGCAAATGTGCATCCTCGTGCCGGTATATTTTTATGCGTTGCCGCTGGTGTCATTAGGCTCTATTCTCTCAACTCTGTTATAAAAAACAAAAATTTGATTGTAGTAGCGGTTCTATGAACGGCATTATCTCGTTCTGAGAGCGACTACTACACGTGGGTTGTGGGTCAATTCCTCCACCGCCCACATCCCAACTTCAACAGCCCACAATCCCCCTCTGCGACTCTGCGCGAAAACCCTTTTCCCCATTGCCCTCTGCTCCATGCTCTATGCCTTCTTGCAACTTCAGTGCCGCATATTGCCGATATCGACATGCAGACAGCCCGTAACAATCAGTAGCGCAAGCAGAACCAGCACTGCACAAATCATCAGCTTCCATTTCGGTATCATCACGCCACCCGTCTGAAGTTCATCTATTTACCCGCCTTCATTTCATCCAGCCACTTCTTCATCGCAAGTGTCATCGAATTCTTTGGCCATAATTCGCAAGCCTTCTGGTAGAAATTTTGCAACCTGACCGCATCGCCGTTTCGCCATGCGTTGTTGCCCAGATAGAAGAAGATACGCAGGCGCATAAAAAGATCATCATCATCAGGTTCATCAATTTGTATGCTCTTGTTCAAAGCTCTTTGAAAATGAGTCAAAGCCTGCCCGGTATCTTTAATTTTGTTGTAGTACAGCTCACCAAGACTCATTTCCAGATGAACACTGGCCGGATTGTGCGCGATTCCCTCTTTAAGGTATTCAACGGCGAGACGGGGGTTGTTCAGCATATCACTCAAAATATAGGAACCGCTCTCATAAGCCATAATGTTGTGCGGGGAAGTTTTGGTCGCGGCATAAACCCAGGGCAGAAGTTCAACGGAGCGGGCAGCTTGCAGATGACGGTGTTCCTGCACATGGATGTGTCGGTTGATCCAGCGGAAAGGGTCTTTTCCGACCTCCGGTCTACTCTGCTCGCTATCATGCGAATGACTGTGTGCGTGCTTATGATTCTGTTCGTGATCGTGGTCGTGGTCGTTCAAACCGCAGTTATGGACCTTCACGCCGCCATGAAAATATTCATCCACCTTTTTCAGCATTCCGGCGCTAAGAACCATCCGGGTATCCTGCGAAATCAGCGTCAGCACCGAATCACCTTCACGCTGCGGCAACTCGCAGTCGCTGGAAACCAACAACGTCTGCAATATGACCGCTGTCAACAGAGCTGTCAGGGTCTGCAATATACGCAAATGCGGCAACGTGTAATCTCGATTGTGAATTGCAGGGTTCATAAGATATTTAAAGTTTCTTGCGACGTAAAAGCAGATCAGCCACAAACAGGCAGGCGATGGAATAAGCAACCGCATAGGCCATCACAACTGCACATACTCCCCAGCTGATTGCCGGCCAACCGTGCACCAGACGCTGACGAAGATCAAAAAATTCGGTGTGCGGCGCGACTGCGTAGGCAATATACAGAGCAGTTTTACCTGCCAGACTCTGCTGATCCGCCAATTCCGGCAACTTTGAGCCGAACAGCAGCATCCCGAACACAATCAAAAGTGTTATGGTCACATTGGCCGAAATTGTCAACAGAAGCGAACCCGTCAGCCCTATGGCGGTGATCACCATCAGTAACCCGACATGCAGAACAAAGGCTTGCACCAGCACCTCGGAAAACCATACATGCTGCCGCACACCGCAGAGGATGATGTAGGCCGCGTAAAAAAGGACAAGTGCTGAAGTTGACGCGCTCAGTGCTCCGAAATATCGTCCGAGAACAACTGTACCCCGCGATACTGGCTTGGCCAGCAGCGGATAGATGGTACGCTTTTCAAACTCATAGGGAAAAATGCGTGTTGAAACTCCGAGCGTAATAAAAACTGAAAAAAACCAGACCATCAGCAATGCCATCTCGTTAAAATAGATGTACGCCCCCGAGAATCCGAAAGGAGTGGCAAAGGCGAGCGGCATGAGCAACACAGCCCCCAGAATAAAAACGACCACTAAATCCTTACGACGATACAATTCCAGCAAAGACGCTCTGATCAGCACATTCATCTGACGCGCAATCAAATTCATTTCACGCCTCCATTCCGGTATCAGAACCGATTATATTCAGAAAAACGCGTTCCAGATTGCGGGTGCCATCACCGGCCACCTGCTCAGTGGAACCATTCCAGACTGCCCGTCCCGACTTCATGATGATCACATTGTCGCAGATTAGCTCAGCTTCGGAAAGCTCATGCGAGGAAAATAGAATCGTTCTGCCACGACTCTTCAACTCCGCCATAATGTCGCGAAATTGAATACGCGCCAACGGATCAAGACCGGTGAAGGGTTCATCCAAAATATAAATTTCAGGGTCGTGCAGCAGGGCCTGCGCAATGCCTACCCGCTGCAGCATGCCTTTGGAAAAGGTTTTTAGCTACCGATTCTCCGCACCACTCAACCCGACCCGTTTGATCAGAGCGCTGGCCAACGGATCGATCTCTCTGCGCGACATACCGCAAAGACCACCGTAAAAACGTAACAGCTCGCCGACTTTCAGCCAGGGATAATACCAGGCTGTCTCCGGCATGTAGCCGATTGATCTGCGTGTTGACACAGCAGAAGGATTGATGCCGCTGACCATAATCCGACCGGCATCAGGCATAACAAAACCCAGCAGCATTTTGATAGTGGTTGTTTTGCCGGCACCATTGGCACCTAGAAAACCGGTGATCTCTCCCCTCTTGACTTCAAACGTCAAGCCATCGACCGCCTGAACTCTGCCAAATGATTTTCGGACCTCTTCAAGTTGAATCACAGACATGTTCTAAACCTCGTTTTCATTGAACTCACTGTAACATACATTGTCAAGACTCCGACTCTCTATGAGCCAAATCACCAAGTCAACCAATCGTCTCTCTCTTCACGATCTTGCGCTTTAAGCCACATTGTAAGGCCAATTCTAAAGTCGGCATCGCGCTCACTGACACGGTCGATTCTGTCAAAGCTGTTGATGTAGGCCGTCCGCAGCTGAAAGACCAGACAGTCTAGGCTGTACTGAATGTAACCACCGACTTCATCCAGTTCATTGCGGCGCAGATCAAAACGCGAGTAAACACTGTACTGCCAGCTTTCATTCAAAGTATGAGTAAAGCCGCCGTAAATCAGGTTTTCCTTAACCCGATTCCATTGCGGCACCGGTAGAGGGCCGTAGTCATAGATCGAATGATCACGACCAATATAACCGCCGCCTAGTTTGAACGAGCTACTAAGCTGATAAAACGAGCTGAAATTGACATAGGCGAACGCATCCTCTTCCGGATCGTATTCGGTGTGCGCCAAAATATCCAGTTCCCGACTGGGATTCCACACTCCTTTGGCGCCAAACATGCGTACACCCTCCTCATCCAGCGGGCCGCTGGAATCGGCTTGGATACCGGCATACGTATCCAGCGTCAGGAAATTGCGCATTACATTTTTGCTGTCGCGCTTCTGCCAGATGTTGCGCACCCCCGGACGGATGCCATGCCAGTCGTAGGGCAGCCAGCTACCGTCCATGCCAAACTGATCAAGCCAGGCCGAAGAACGGTCAAGCCGATCAAAAACGTAGAGGCGTCCGTCATCCTTCTCGCCGCCGTACATTACCGGTTGATAGCTGTAATCAAGGTAGGGCTCGATGATATGGCGCCTGTTGTTTGTCAGTTCGGCAGTGCCGCGCATTGAAAGTTCCACTCCCAGATCGGTTGAATGACGCACCAGACCGCCGTCGCTTTCCGAATCGGAATAGTAGGTTGCGCGGTATCCGGCACGTGGCACAACGCTCAGAACATCCGCAACTTTGAAAGGCAGCGTCACACGGTGGGCACTGTCAATTCTCATCAGATCGTAGTCAGCCCATTCACCGGGGTAGTACCTGAATGCAGGCGAAGCCCGATCAAAACGGGCGGCCTCACGATTCAGAATACCGGCACGGGTTTGACTTTCATAATTCAGCGGCAGATCAAAAACCGGTTGAGGCATAACATTGAGCCACACCTCCGGCAATCTTGAAACCCCCGCATAAAAATCGTTAAGTGGCCCGCTGACTACCGCACCGCCGGCCCATCTGCTTTCACGGTGTTCCAATGAGGCAAAACTGATCGGCACACTCTCACCGCGGTTGTGCTTTTCGAAGAAATCATCCTGCACCTCGGAGTCACTTACATATGTGCTGCGCAGCAAAAACTGATCACGCGGTGTCAAATCAG
Source organism: uncultured Lentisphaeraceae bacterium (assembly GCA_964406095.1). Classification (GTDB taxonomy): domain Bacteria; phylum Verrucomicrobiota; class Kiritimatiellia; order RFP12; family UBA1067; genus M55B167. Next base: position 108,651 of record CAYOQJ010000039.1, on the reverse strand, counting down.
CTTTGTGTCTGAGTCCGAAGCGGTAGCGGTCTTCATCGACATCAGATATCCAGTTGCGATCCGAAAAATCGTCCGGGACATCCTGATCACGTGCGTAGTAACTCTCAAACTTGCCGCGTCCCCAGCGTTTGAGATCCCAGCGCAGGTTCTGTCCGACAGCCACCCCCCTTTTGGTGCGGTAATCCAGATGTGTCACGCCATCAAGCTTAGGCCCTGACTCACGCTCGGACGTATAAATGTTGAAAACGTAACCACCCAGCAGATAGGCACCCCACTCCGATGTGTAGCCCGGAACAAGTCTGAACCCGTAGCTACGGTCAAGATCGCGATACCAATAGGGTAAATAGGCGAAGGGTACGCCAAAGAGCCAAGGTACAGCGTGCTTGACAGTGATGTAGTCGTTGTCCTTATAGGTTACCTCTCCGGTCATACACCAATGCAGGTGTTCAAGATCATTGGTACAGGTTGTAACCACCCCTCGGTGTGCGCGTGTCAACCCGTCACGCTCGCGCGTTATTTCCGCGGCAGAGAGAAAAAATTCACCTGCACGGATGTAACCCTTGCCGGTCAGCCCCTCTCCGGTTTTGTAATTATATTCGATATAATCACCGGTCCAAGCACCCAGACCTTCACGCTTGATCAGAACATTACCCCGTGCCTGAACGTCGCCCAGTTCCTGATGCAGGCGAACCCGGTCGGCCTTCAGTTCATGACCGCGACTTTTAATACGTACATTGCCGGTCGCGGTTGTCCAGCCGGTTTTGCGATCGACCTCAAACTTGTCCGCTGTCATATCCAGCCCCGATGCCTGATCGGCGATTTTCATCATATCAGCAACATTCTGTGCTGAGACCCGCTCCGCCGTGAAACCGGCAGTTATTGCAATCAACGCGGATACAACAGTTAAACGAAAGGTTTTCATATGACCACTCACCCTCTATTGTAACAGGATTAACTCCTGCAAATATCCAATTCTGCAACCCTGGACGCACAGATCATTACGGTTGCTACACGTATCGCCTCTGAAACAACTCCAGCGGGACAAATTTTGCATAACACGTTCTGAACTCCCTATTTGGACTCTCCCGCTGAATAAAGTATCTTACCACTTCGTCCGTCCGCAATGCAAAAAGATTCGGGATGGCGGTTTAGCTCGGATTTAAAAGTCAAACGTCCATCGTGCCGACGTTGCATCTCGACCAGGAACTCCTCATCCTCCGTCCGCAGTCTCTCAAGCACACAGGGTGCCACAACTATCTGTAATTCGGTCGCATGGCCGTCATCGTTCTGCTCTTTGGCCTTGCGCATGATGGCCGCTAGCTGCCGCTGAATATCCACACTCAGCGAAAGCGGTGACTTAATCATACCCTTACCGCGGCAGTACGGACAATCCTGATACATCTGTGAGAGCAGACTCTCCTCCTGACGCTGCCGGGTCATCTCCATCAGCCCCAATTCCGAAATCGGCAGCACATTTGTTCTGGAACGATCCCGACGCAGAGCGTTTTTCATAGCCTTATAAACCTGGCTCTGATGCTTACGCAGTTTCATATCGATCAAATCCAGCACCACCAGGCCGCCGATGTTGCGGAGCCGCAACTGGCGCGCGACCTCTTCCACTGCCTCAAGATTCACCGCGACAATCGCATCTTCCTGAGAACCTCTGCCGCGGTGGCGTCCGGTGTTTACATCAATGGCAATCAACGCTTCGGTTTCATCGAAAACCAAATATCCTCCCGACTTCAGATGAACCTTACGCCGGAATGTTTCGCTAAGCTGCCGTTCGATGCCGTAGTGTTCAAAAATCGACAGATGGCCCTCATAGTTGGTGATGATCCGGCGGGCTCGGCGGGAGATTTTTCCGGCAACACCGCGCACACGCAGAAAGACATCATGGTCATCGATCGTGATGCGGTCGATATCCTCGGTCAACCAGTCGCGTACAACCCGTTCGGTCAAGTCGGGCTCCTGATACACGCAGGCGGGGGCACGCAGCTCTTTGATGTTGGTCTGAAGGGTATTCCATGAATCCCACAGATTGCGCACATCGCGCACAAAGGCCCGTTTACTTGCACCGGCGCCGACAGTGCGTACAATCAACCCGGCCTCATCCGGCACCGGCAGCCGATCAAGAATTTTCTTGAGTCGCTGTCTCTCTTTGCTATCACCGATCTTACGTGAAACTCCGCGCAGATGAGTACCGGGCATCATCACCAAATAGCGTCCCGGCAAACTCAGATTGGCTGTCACACGCGGCCCCTTGGTTCCTATCGGACCTTTAGTGACCTGCACGACAATTTCTTTGCCCGGCGGGAAGCGCTTGGCTATCTGATCGTTATTGACCTTGCGACGCCGACTGCTACGCACCCGTCCGCCGTCATCATCCAACGAACCGCTGTCATCCGGGATCATATCCCAGTAGTGCAGAAAAGCATTTTTTTTCAACCCGATATCCACAAAGGCCGCCTGCAGATCGTGTTCCAGATTCTGGATACGACCCTTGAAGATACTGCCGACCAGACGTTCCTCGGTCGGATGTTCAACCAGAAATTCCTCCAGCTTGCCACTTTCTACCACCGCCACACGTGTTTCGAGCTTCTCCGCATTAACCACGATTTCGCGTTTTGCGTTCTTCTTTTTAAAAATACCCAACATTGTGATTCCTTTCTTTTAAAATAAAAGCTGTTAAAAACTTCTCACCGCGACCCGTCCATGAACGGAAACACTCTGTACAAGACCAAGTGCCAACATAACCGTGAGCAGAAATGTACGCCCGTAACTTATAAAGGGTAGCGGCAACCCCGTTATCGGCATCAACCCGATTGTCATCGCGATGTTGATGAACATGTGACTGAAAATCAGTGTCATCACACCCACACACAAAATTCGTCCCTGGTTATCCTTGCAGCAATGCGCTACCCATAGCCCCGGCACCAGCAGTGCCAGAAAAAGTAGCAGTACTGTCAGCGAACCGATAAAACCGCTCTCCTCCGCCAGCACCGCAAAGATAAAGTCGTTCGAGGCCACCGAAGGCGGCAGGTACCCGAGCATGTATTGCTCTCCTTTCAAATACCCCTTGCCGTGCAAGCCGCCGGATCCCACTGCGATTTCCGACTGATGCCGGTTATAACCGCTACCATACAAATCCTTCTCAGGGAAAAGAAATGCTTCAAGACGCCGGATTTGATGCGGTTGCAGACAGGTTGCCTCCAGCAACCGCTTTTGCCGCTCAGGCGGCATTTCAATCCGTTCAGCCGCGTAAATCATACCCAGCATCGCACTCGCTGCCAACACCCCGATGATAAAAAAACTCCATATCCAGCGTGGCGCGATATTGGCAGCAAACATCATGGCAAAGGTTGTCGGAACCATAACCAGCGCGGTTCCCAGATCTGGTTGCACTAAAATCAGCAACGTAGGCAGGCCTACAATAAAGGCGGAGACTAATATATAAACAAATCCTTTGACTTTACGCTCTCCGCCGTAAATCCAGGCCAGCATCATGATCATCGCCAGCTTGGCCAATTCCGAAGGCTGCACTCCGAATATCCAGCGTCGTGCCCCCATGATCTTCCTGCCAAAAAACGGCACCATTATCAATAAAATCAGGCAAAACAGATAAAAGAGCCACGACCATTTGATCACCTTGCGGTAGTTGGTGCAGGCGACACCCAGATATAGCAGAAGACCAAACAGCGCCGTTTCGGCATGTCGCATATACTGAATCTGAATCTCAGGGTTTTCACGGATTGAACAGGCACTGTACACAAACATGACACCTATTACGCACAGCCCCGCCATACTGGAGAAAAGCAGTATGTTCAAGCGACGCATCCGCGCGACGATATCCTTAAGTTCAATCACCAAACACCTCATCTTCCACAGGATTTGTTCCTGCCGCACCATCCTCTTCCGGCGGAGACTCACCAAAAACCGTCACCAGCAGATCATGCACAATCGGCGCAACCGTGTAGCCTCCCGAAATGCCGTCCTCAACCACAACCGCAATCGCAACCGTCGGCTGCTCAAAGGGTGCAAACGCTGTAACCCAGGTGTTCTTTTTACGTTCTCCTCCGGCATTATATTCGGCAGTGCCGGTTTTGGCTGCCACCTCGGTTCCGCGAATGCGCACTCTGCGCCCGGTGCCCGACACGGCTACATCATGCATACCATCACGCACCAGATTCATCACCGCACGCGGAATATCAAGTTCACGGACAAGACAGCCTTGCTCTCCATCTGCAACGAGCCGTGGCCGATAGAGTCTGCCTCTGTTGGCCAATACCGAGGTCAGCATCGCCATCTGTAGCGGTGTCGTAAGCAGCATACTCTGTCCGATTGCGATTTGACAGGTGTCGCCGGGCCGCCACGGCTCACTCATATTTTTACGCTTCCATTCATCAGAGGGCAGCAGACCGGATGCCTCATAGGGAAGATCAATACCGCTTTTGCGGCCGATACCCATTGCCGCCGCCATCTCCCGGATCGGGTCGTAGCCGAGACGGTGACCCAACTCACAGAAAAAAACATTGCAGGACTGTTCAATCGCTTCGCGGATTTTTATGTCGTTATGCCCGTAGGTGTCCCAGCAGCGTATGCGCATTGTGCCGAGTCTGAATACTCCGTCACAATGGATTGATTCTTCGGCACTGATCCTGCCCGCCTTCAGAGCCGCCAGAGCGGTCACAGGTTTAAAGGTGCTGCCTGGTGCATAGGTGCCTTGCAAGGCACGGTTGAACATGGGACGTTCTTGGTTGCTGTTGAGCCGTTTCCAGACTGCCACGGAAGGTGCTGGCACAAAGTCATTCAGATTAAATCCGGGGGAGCTGGTCATAGCTAGAACATCACCGTTCCGCGGGTCAACCACAACGCCGGCGCCGCGCTTTCCATCAAAAGCCGTCTCCAACGCCATCTGCAACCGGATTTCCAAAGTGGTTCTGATGTCATCACCATCCACTGCGGGAGTACCCTCCCAGACAGCATGTTTGTAGCCACGTGCGTCGACCCTGATCAACCGTCCACCGCATATACCGGTCAACCTGTCGTTATATTGCTGTTCAAGGCCGGAACGTCCGAGCATCTCCGGCAGATAAAAGTGAATTCTCTGCCCAGGCAGTGCTTTGGGCCGGTCACGTTTAACATAGCCAAGCACGTGAGCAGCGGTTGCATCGAAAGGATAAAAGCGCTCTGGCTGAACATAAATATCCACCCCCGGAAATGAACCGACCTCCTCCGCCCAGCGTGCCACAACCGTCTCACTGACATCCCGCCAGGCCAGCAGAGGCATCGGAAGACTCTGACGCACATGGCGCTCCACGGTTTTCCTTGAAATCTCCCGCGGCAATCCAAGCACCCTGGCGAGCCTATCTATATCTGCATCAACAGCATCAATCGTGTGAATCCATTTTCCCGGCTTACGCAACTCTTCAACGTAATAGGCGATGCAGTAGCTGGGGCGGTTATCCGCCAAACAAACACCATTGCGGTCATATATGCGTCCGCGGGCACCGGGCACCTGCACACGGCGCACACTTTGACGCACCTGATCACGGGTCAAAGCGGCATTCTGCACCACCTGAACACGGTGGAGCGACTTCACCAGCAATGCCGTGAACACTGTAAAAATTAGAGCCAGCACCGCCAGTCTCCAACTTTCAGTCAGCTTCTGTCCATGATAAGCCATTTTTGTCTTTCACCGATTTTGTGCAGCCCGAAAACCTATCGACCATTAGGCACACCGCAAACCCGGATGCGCCGGCAATTGCACCGGCAGCAATTGAATATCCCAACATAATGAATCCATAACGCAGATCGATTGCACAGGAAAAGTCCACCCATATCCGCATCCATAGCATTTGAAACAGCGAAATCAGCGCACACAGCACAGCACCAGTCAGAACATCCGCCCGATAAATGAAACCTCGCAGAAAATGCACCAGCAGATATGCGAAAAGAAGAAAAGAGGTGGTGCAAAAAAGAGGCAGTCCGCCCAGAGCGTCGGTCAGCACTCCGGCCCAGACCACCGCCGCCAACGCCGGCAGAAATGTGCGGCTGACAATATAAAAAAGCGCAACTGCCGTCAGAAAATTAACTTTAACCGGCAACCAGGGCGTAACCCGTATCAAATCCTGCGCGAGAGCCGCAATCAGAACTGTCACTCCGATCACAATCGGATTGAGATCACTCCGCATGCTGTTCCCCCCCCGCTTTCTCTGCCAGAATGAAAACAATCTCAAGCGCAGCCAGATCAACCGCCGGTAAAACTACTGCTTCGCGCGACAATCCGTTGGGCTCCAAACGGCTCTCGAGCAGATAACCAACCAGAAGACCGCGAGGGAAGGTGCGTCCCAGCCCGCTGGTTATCACGCGCGTGCGCGGTGAAGGTTCAAAATCACGATTAAGATAACGTAGTCTGAGAGGTTCAACAACATAGAGCAATGAGAGATGAGGGTCGCTACCAGGACGCGCCCCGCCACCGTAAAGAATGCCGCGCACCACTCCCGTTTCATCCGTAGGCAACTCAAGTTCACAGGCCACACGGCTGTTGGGATCAGTTATGAGCAGAACTTCACTGGTGTGCGGCGAAACCTCAACCACACGACCAGCCACTCCCTCCGGCACAACCACCGGGTCGCCTTTACATACCCCGTGCAGAGAGCCTTTGGCCACTCGCAAACTCTGCCAAGCCGCCGTAGTGCCGCCACGTGAAATAACCGACGCCGCTACTGCATGCGACTTCACCTGCTGTGTAAACGCAAGAGCTTCCCGCAGACGGTTAATCTCCAGCTGATGCAGATCCACCTTCAGCGTCGTCATCCGTAGAAGTTCATTTTCACGCCGCAACTTATGCAGTTCAGAGACCGCGCGTGAATATGACAAAAGAGCCCGACAGCGGGAGATTACACTCCGCTCGAACCAAAGAGATGCATTTTCAAAAGGATACAGCAGTTCACGCGAAAAACTTCGCACACCGGCCTGCCAGAACATAATCGCTCCGACAAACACAATCAGTATCCAGACCCATAACTTAGAATGCTTCACACTGATCAATCCCCCGTTTTACCGGAAGTATTGACCGGAAAGCAGCTTCAAAAACCAAATCAACGCCCGACCTTGGATTTAGCCAGGAAATTCAACTCATTCAATACAACTCCGGTACCTTCCGCCACCGCGGTCAGAGGATCATCCGCCAACGTAACCGGCAACCCGGTTTGCGAGGCAATCAGCTTGTCTAAACCTCTCAGCATAGCACCTCCGCCAGCCAGCACCAGTCCACGATCAACCAGATCGGATGAAAGCTCAGGCGGACACTTCTCCAATGTTATACGTACTGCATCGACAATCGCCGACACAGGCTCCTGTAAGGCATCACGAATCTCTTCCGATGTAACTGTCAGGGTTTTGGGCAGTCCTGCCACCAAATCGCGCCCTTTGACATCGAGTGTCTGTTCATCTTCCTTGTTCGCAGGAGCATAAGCCGAACCTATCGTGATCTTTATTTCTTCAGCGGTTCGCTCTCCAATCATCAAATTGTAAACTCTTCTCATGTACTGGACAATACACTCGTCCATAGCGTCACCGCCAACGCGGACACTCCGCGCATACACAATCCCGGCCAGTGAGATTAAAGCAACCTCACAAGTACCGCCGCCTATGTCGACGATCATATTACCGGCCGGTTCAGAAACAGGCAGTCCTACCCCTATCGCCGCCGCCATCGGTTCTTCAATCAGGAAAACCTCACGGGCACCAGCATGCTTGGCCGACTCCTGCACAGCACGTTTTTCAACCTCCGTTATATCACTGGGAACCGCTACAATAACACGCGGTTTAACCAGTTTGGTGGAGTGAACCTTACTGATAAAGTAACGGATCATCTCCTCGGTAATTCCAAAATCAGCGATTACTCCCGACTTCATCGGCCGGATTGCGACGATATTGCCCGGCGTTCGCCCAAGCATGCGCTTGGCTTCATCACCAACCGCCAGGATGCGCTTGGTACCCTCCTGAATAGCCACCACCGAAGGTTCGCGGATAACTATGCCGCGATCCTTGACAAATACAAGCGTGTTGGCGGTACCAAGATCAATGCCGATATCGCTGGAAAAAAAACTCAATAGTTTATTGAACATTCTGTTCGTCCTATTGGATAAAACAAAAAACCGCTACGCTGAAAAACAGTTTATGCGTAGTGTTTACAGTTTCTCCGATAAAATGATTATGGTCAAGCCCAAAATTGCTAAAATGGTGTTCTATTTTAACACAAAGTCGGCTTTACAACCAACAGGAATCATTTCTTTAAACAAAGCGGCACAAACCACTTGCCCAGCATGAACTTTTCCCCGACCCGGCAACGCTTCTGATAAAGTGTGCAGTAGTTGCCGGGATGTCCGGGATTGAACAAACGCACTTCAGGCAGAGCAACCTTCTTAAAACCGTATTTCAGAAGCTCTGCTCCAACATTGCTGCTGTTACGTTCACGCAGAGGTGTCAGAACATAGAGCATCCCGGCCTGCGCACAACTCACAGTTTTGATGCCATCCAAATCAACCATTACCAGATACGCCGGTTCAAGCTCCTTTGGAACTTCCGCCACGGTATAGGAGCGGTCACGAAATAATTTCGAGCCACGTTTGAATTCAAACTTCTGTGCACAGTGCCACTCTCCCGGCGATTTCCTGTCCAGTGCGACTCCGTTGGCATTGTCATACACCGGCTTGGGCTTTTCACTGCTCCGCTTGCGCGACTGACCACCCGAAGCCTGATTAACCAGCACCCGCCGCATAACTTTACCGGAAACATCCCGCCCCGCCAATGCGTCCTCTTCGCGAAATGAGCTGAACAGAATCGTGCGGTCACCCGACCTGCTGTAATCATAGGTGATGTAAATTGTGCCGTCGGCAGCCTGCTGTCCATCCGGATAGGAGACACCGTTACGCTCATCCAGCAGCAGTCCTCCACCCCAGCTTTTGCCGTCATCACACGAAACAAATGCCGTCAGATGCGACCGCCCGATCCGCTCGCCGATCGGACCATGTTTAACCAGCAGCAGATTGCCGGAGGCCAGGCGGGTAATAAAAAACCGCGCTGTCGGGTGCGCAATGGCCGAGGGCTTGGTCAACGACCAGCTTTTGCCGCCGTCGGTCGAGAAACTCTCCCCTATGCCGTAACGTGTTCGCGTCAAACACCAAAGCGTGCCGTCGAGACGCTCAACAAACATGTGTTCATCACAACTACGATCCTCCATCGGTATCAGTGCGCTGCCACGATAATTGAAACTTGCTCCCTGATCAGTTGAAACCCAGCACCCCGAAGTGGGGGCATCCGCTATTTTCTGATAACGCGACTCCCAATCAGCAATCGGAAATACCCAGGTTCCATCACGTAGCACAATCGGCTTGCACATCATCACGCCCGGTGCCAGAATTCGTGGTTCACTCCACTGCGGCAATGCACATTCGGCACTTTCAGCCACGACCGCCCAGGTATGCGTATGCTTGCCGATCGAGATCGCCTGTGCCCAAGTCAGCCATAAACGTCCCTGCGGATCTATCCAAACCTCCGGGTCAAAACAGCGTAGCCAGCCGTCATCATCAGGATCAACCACCAGCACCTGCTCCCATGTGCCGCCCCCGTCATTGCTGGTTGCCAGCACAACGTAGTTGTAAGGGCCCTCTCCAGGTCGTCTGCCAGCATACCAGGTCACCCATAACCGCCCGCGTTCCGAAACCGCCATGCTGGAAATTCCCTGAAATGCCCGGTTGGTTGTGGCATGTCGCTCAAGCATCGCACCGCAGTGCCGAACTCTTTCATCTGCCGCCATCTCTCCGCCACAAATCGTCATACAGAACAGTAATCCGATACAAAATGTTAATGTAATCCTGATCTTCCTCATCGTAACTCCTCCCTTTGTATTAAAAGAATTCATGTTTATGTTTGTCGTTCTTGCATAATATACCCTAGAGATGCCTTTTTCCGGCTGATTTGCCTCGCAAGCTTAAGTACGCAAACGGGCGTCTTTGCTGTTCCAAAGATCATCGCTATTTTTTCAACCATTCCTCATCCAATGCCTTGCGCACCTCCGGAAATACAGCGTGCGGCATTGTGATGGCATGATAAATGGCTCTGTCTTTCACCGAGAGCGAGTTATACCCGGCGTAAACTGCAGCCGGCGGACAGGTAACATCGATAAACCCGACCGAAAGCCGCACAGGGCATCTGATCCTTGCCGCAAAATGCGCACCGTCAAAGTAAGGAGCCAGCTTCTCGGCACTGCGCTTGTCCGCTTCCGGCACAGCTTCAATCAAACGTGGCCATCCGGATTTGCGACCCCGTTTGTAACCCATCAGATCGGTCAGCGCAGGAACATGAATCACTCCTTTAGTGAAGTTGCGATTAAGTCCACACAGATAAAAACCGAAACCGCCACCCTGACTTGAACCCATGTACAGAAAGCGGGACTTGTCGACATCATCACGCTCCGCCACCCAGTTGACTGCACGATTTATCCCGAGAATGATCGGATAGAAAAAGTATTCTTCTCGTTTTTTTGCTCCGGACTGACAGTAGCGTACACCGTAAATCTCTTTCAATCGCACATCCTGCTCTTTATACAGCTTCTGCTGCTCAGTTTTGCCCGCACCAGGTTCAAAGGGATGAACATTCATGACAAAACTGATGAATCCCTGCTCCGCCCGGTAGGTCGGCGGAGCCGAATACCCCGGCCCTGCCCCCGGAACGTTTACAAACACCGGAAACCTGCCGCTACCCTTAGGAACCGTCAGAAAACCGTAAACTCTTTTGCCGCCAAAAGTTGCAAAGCTGACCTTGAAGCTTTCGTACTTCTCGCCGCTGTACCTTGGCATTGGTTCAATCTGCGGATCAGCAGGTACTTCATCCTCCAGCCTGCGCATGGCATCATCCCAGAAAGCGTCAAAGTCTGAGGGTCGCTCACTGCCTGGTCTAATCTTCTCCGGCGAAAAAGCCGCACCAGCCAGCTGGCGCAATTTTTTATCCGCAACCTTGGACGCAGCCGAACACAGCATAAAGCCGGGTTCTTTCAATGTGCCTGAAATTTTGACTGGATTGAAGAGGGCCAGATCAAAAACCGCATTTGTAACCTCGAGTGAACCGAAATTGCCCAGCTTGACCGCCAGCTCGCCAGCTTTTACACTCTGCCCCTGTGCATCTCTGACCAGCAATGAAAAGGTCGCTCTCTCTCCGGTTTTGTAAACCGCCATCTCACGATCCGTTTTGATCTCTATCGACTGCGACGCAACGCACAACGGAGCCGTAACAATCAGCAACATTAAACCTCGCATATGTCTCTCCGCTCCTTTTTTTTGTTTTTTGCGCTCAATCAACCACCCGATCAACCATCTGTGCGAACAGGCTACCATGCTGCCGGGTAAAACTCAATGCTTTTCAAACTTTTTACTTTTAACCGTGGAGTCTGCCATCCCACACACAAGAAAACACCATAACCATGCCCGGCTGGCAATCTCACCGAACGGATACCCTCTCTTCCAATAACAGATTGCCGTTTTTCAGCTCTTCCGTCCAAGCATCCCTACCTCCGACACCCAGCACTCCAATCACCGTCACATCCTGTCCGGCTCTGAATAACTCCCCCGGTTTAAGTCTTTTCTCAACCTCATAACGGGCATCCGGATGAAAGGATTTATCATTTTTGTCCTGCCAAAAGCTGACTCGCATTCCCGGTTTCACAGCCGATGCAAGTGCTCCGTAATACTCCCCCGATTCCGGCTTAATCCAGCAGCCGTTCTCCGGTACACCCCACACCCTGGGCGGCGCGACAATTTCGCCCCAATCGCGACCGGCAACATTAAAGAGGAAGTAAATCCCTCTTAAAGCAATATCTGAATGTCCGTTATTCACGACTCTGAGAAACTGAATTACAAATCTGGCTCCACCCGAGGGTATAATAATGCGATGGGCAATTTCAAAGGCCGGATGACCTTTATAGATACCGCTGATATCCGCAACCACGCAATCGTTTTCCATTCTGATCTCCACAGCCGTGACTTCGGAAATATTCTGCCACTGATTGCGTCCGTCACTGTTTTCAGAATGGAGCATGGCGTTGTATGAACCGTACGCTCTGCCATCCAGTGATATCTTTTCTATGAAGCAGCCGGAACCAACCGCACCCTCAAGTTTAAGGCGACCGTTATCAATGACAAACCCCTTGCCGTCACGCCGGACAACCGGCGGTTTTGACTCAGGATACATCGCTTTCAACTTCAATGCGCTCGTCATTGGTTCAAGCGTGCGTTTCTTCAGCTCGTTCTTTGCAGCCGGAACCGGTGCAATACGCTGATCATAAAGATCGTCGTGTAGCTTCGTAAACATATCGGTGATCAGCACATAAGGAACATTCTCCTCATTGACAAGACCGTAGTTTGAGTCCTCAGGAAAGGTGGACGAGATACCGAGCTCCGGTTCATCCACCCACATAAAATAGTTGTAGCCGACTACAAAAGGCATACTCAGCATAGTCCGGGCGAAAAGCCGGGTTGCATCTGTGCGTCCGCGCTGAGTCATAAACCGCTGCCCCGCCCCGTGCACCGAGGGCACTCCCGCATCCAAAGCGGGGAATGACCATTCAGTAATCAGCAACGGCTTATTGACATAGCCGTAGAACCGTTCAAAGTGCTCTCGCACCGGCTCAGCGTCGGCATCAAACCCACTGTAGACTACCCCACTATGCAGATCAGCCTTGGGATAGCAGTTGAAGGAAATCACATCACTGTATCTGCCGGCGATCTCCCAGACAGCAGGATCTGCTCCGCCGGTGCCAGCAAAGCGCGCACCCATAATCATGTGATTTGGATCGACCCGCCGAATCGCCTCAGTTGTCAGCTTAAAATAGCGCTCCGCTATCACCTTCAGAAAATCGTGCTTCACAGCAATGCGCTCAGGGGTCGACCCATCAAGTCGCGTCAACTTGCCCGCAGCGTCGAAACCCGCACAATCGGTACCCCAGAATCTATTGAATCGGTCGATATCACCGCCAGCTCTTTTTTTCAGATAATCAGTCAACGCCTGTTTAGCCGAGTGGTCGATGTCAAACTGCATCACCGCATCAAAAAGACCGCTCTCATGACTTCCCCTGCCCCACCAAGCAAGTTCATTATCCAGAAACCAGCCAAACAGCCAGGGATCATTCCGCAAGGAGGCACATTTTTTATGAGCGACATAGCGGCAGTAATCAGCAAACTCAGGATGAAAGACATTCGGAAAAGCACTGCATGGTCGGCCCTCCTCAGGCGTGATGTAAAAATCTCCCCCGCACCACGCGAAGCGCTGACCGATACCGAGATTCTCACAATGATATAATCCACGGCGCATCAACGACTCCTGGCTGCCCGCCCCCAACATTGTAAAACCCCACTTTTTGAGTCTGCCAAGTGTTTCCCTCTCCCATACCGCCGGATCAGGATATTTGGCCTCATTCTTTTTGCGATAAGGGGCGTAACCCAGTTTTTCACACCAGTGTCCCCAGAAGGTGGTGTGATCCACCCCCAAAGCCACCACACCTCGTCCAAGCGGGTCGATCGTCCACCAGCGGCCATCATCAAACTGACGAACATAAAAGAACCCGGTGGCATCAGATCTTATCTTTTCGATGAAATTATCACTGCTGTAAGGAGGAAACCGAGCTGGCGCAATGTGAGGATCATCAACAGCGCTGCCAGCGGAAAATTTTATCTCAGCAAACCGACCGCCCAAGCCGGTTGTCCGCAACCCCGGGCGACCATAGCTGACCGCCTTATCATCAAACAGATAGCGTCGTTTAAAAAGTTCACTCCCTCCGATTTCACTGACATATCCCGTTATGCCCTCCGCATCCATCACCAGGCGTAGCTGCCAGCGGGTGCCCTTTGAAAAATCAAAATCACTCTGCTCAGTCGCAAAAGCGGTTTTAAGCGACTGCTGCGCCAGCCACCGCCCGTCGCGCATCTCCGCCAGCTCAAAACTCAGAGCGCGTCTGTTGCCAAGCGGAGTTTTAACCACACCCAGCGCCCAGAAGTTCCGGTCATCACAGTGAATGCAGAGCTCGGCCATGCGCCAACTGTTTGTCCGCTCAGGATTAACAAGCTCGAAAACCGCCTCCACTGCGACCTCGTGCGAGAGTGGCAACTCCTCGCGAATCGCGAAACCGTCAGCTCCCTCCCGTAACTCAAAGCCATCCTCCGTCACCGCGAACGCCAGAGGATCCCGGAACCAATCCGCCCTGACCAGATTTACCGATAAAACAAACAGAAGAATAATTAACCGCATTTTTGCCTCCATCTTGTTGCGACATCTTACCATAGTATTTGCGCGAGCTGAAAGCTTTTCAGTGAGAGCCTTGACCTGCGTGTCAATCACGGCATCCAGACGCTGCACCTCGCTGTCGATGGCGGTAATCTGTTTTTAAAGAAGTCTGATCGTCAGCCTGCTGTTTACGGAGGGATATGAGCGTTGCGTATGTTCCGTCGAATGATGCGGCCTTGGTGATTTTCCCAAGGCGTGGCGTAGCTCCATAAAGTGCCAGACAGATGGCATCAAGAACTGTCGACTTGCCCGCGTCGGTTGTAGAAAACCCGATGCACAAAAAATTAAGTCGGAACAATATTCCAATATTTATTTTTGGCGCCCGTGCGCTTGACTTGTGAATTGGAAGTAATTACAATCTTCACCCATTGGTATATTCTAAGAACAGTTTTTTAAGGCAGTCAGGAGTGCCGAATGCAAAGGAGACAGATCGATGATCTGCTCAACAAGGCGTGTATAACAGTAACGAGGAGAGTGCAATGAATAAAGTAAACCGTCGCGGTTTTTTGAAATCAGGCACGGCTGCTTCAGCTCTATTCGCAGCGCCGGCAATCATTCCGACGTGTGCTTTCGGGTCCAACGAACGTTTGACTCTTGGTTTGATCGGCTGTGGCGGACGCGGCAAATGGCTGGCTCAGCATTTTTCCGAACTTGACGAGAGCGTGCTGGTTGCCGCCTGTGATGTTGACCGGAAACGTCTGGCCGAAGGTGTTGAACGCATCAACAATGTCAACGGCAACCGGAACTGCAGTGCTTATACCGACTTTCGCGAAGTGATTGTACGTAAAGACATTGACGCTGTGATTGTCGCCACGCCCGATCACTGGCATGCTCTGATCGGCATTGCCGCCGCCAGGGCCGGCAAACACATCTACTGTGAAAAACCGCTCTGTCAGACCATAGCCGAAAGCAAAGCACTGCGCGATACCGTAGTAAGCACCGGCGTAAAACTCCAGACCGGCAGTCATGAACGTTCACGTGATAAAGCGCGTTACTGCATAGAGTTGATCCGCAACGGCTACATCGGCAACCTGAAAACGATGCAAATCAACATACCCACCATCGAAAACCACCACAATCATATTCGCACACTGCACGGAACTCAACCGCAAGCGCAGCCGGTTCCCGCATCTCTCGATTGGAACATGTGGCTGGGGTACACTCCTGCGATTCCATTTTACGAAGGCATCGACTCATTTGGCTGGCGTTTCAACCTCAGCTTCGGCTGTGGCGAAATGTCGGATCGCGGTGCACATGTGATTGATCTGGCACAATTCGGCAACAAAAGCGATCTTTCAGCGCCGGTTGAATTTGAAGCACGCGGATGGGATGACCGAAACGGCATTTACAACACGCCGATGCAATTCGGATTCACCAACAGATACGCCAATGGGGTACGTATGTTCGGTGGCACCACGGCGGAACCGCGCGGCGTGCGATTTGTCGGAGAGGAGGGCTGGCTGTTTCTGAGGATTCATGAAGGCACACTGGAGGCATCGGATGAAAAATTGCTCAAACTGGATTCTGAAAAATTCAAGATTCAACTTGGCCGCAGCTGGGCTCACAGCCAGAATTTCATCGACGGCATCAAGGGCAAAGCCGAACTTTTCGCACCGGTCGAGGTCGGTCATCGCAGCTGCTGCGCCTGCCTGGTAAATATGATCGCGATGCGTCTGCAGCGTCGCCTGCATTGGGATCCGGTTAAGGAGGAGTTCATCGATGATGCCGAAGCCAACCGGCTGATGATGCCACAAATGCGTGAACCGTGGTCAATCGCGTAACCTGACGGTTACGCTCTGCAGGAAGTGGGATGTTGTAAGTAATAAGTGTCTTTTTGCAGAGACGATTACGGCTCCGAATCCCTGGCTTTCGCGGTAAGGATCGGATATTGCGCTGATCTGGTTAAAACCGAAAGCTTCACGACATTTCAGATGAGCTTCTGTCAGCACTCTGTAATACTCCGTGAACGCGGCATAATCAGGCCCGATAAACTCAAACGCATGCGGCATCAATATCGGCGCCCGTGGAAGAGACCACCGGTTTTTTTTTGATTGTCGCGCTATAGCGTTCGGATGAGTTGATAATCATTATTTTCTCTTTGTAAATCATCCACTTCACACACTGACGGCGCATCACTCATCCCCGCTGTATTCCAGCCGGAGGGTATAAAAACGGCGTGGTGCCGAAGCTGTCGAAGTGTCACGATAATTCAAAGACTCCCGTTCACCACTCACACTCGCCGCGTAGTAAAGCTGCACCTCTGCTGGCAGCCATTCACCGGAGCTCAGATCATCGTTGAAGAGCAGCGAGAATTTAAGATCAACCGCGTTTTTAGCGCGCATATAAGAGAGACCGACATAGCGGTTGACCCCGTAAACAAGCCATTCAAAGTAGAGCGGCGTTCCGGATGTGCCACGTTTCGGATCAGAGCCAAGTGCATATTCCACCCAGTTCGGACGTCCATCATTGTCAGGATTTGCAAAGGGATCGCTGAGTCTCGGATCAGCGCGCTCTGTTGCAGTAAACCTTGTGTAGAGCCATCCGCTGTATGACTGGGCCGTTTTTTCCTCGCCCACACCCGGGCTGCCCAGAGAATTCCAACTTACATTCCATTGCAGAGGATCGCCGTGCAGATGAGCTGGAAGATTTTCGTCACGTAACACCAGCGATCTTCCTGATCCATCGGTCAAGTCGTACCAGACATCTGAATACTCAAAGTCCAAAACCGTTTCGCCGCCGGCATCAATCAGAACCAGATGATCGGTGGAGTTGTCGAGGGCTCCTTCAAAGGGACCGAAGATCGGTACTGCAGCATCAGGATAACGCAGGCTGAAGGCAACCGGATTACGGACGACCAGAATACGCTCATTCTGATACAGGCAAAAATCGGGAAAGCTATATTTGATACCCTGCACAAAGGCGGCTTCCATCAGATTAAGGGCTAGTGCACCGTTGTTTTTAAGTTCAAGATATTCAAAGTCGCCATCGCCGAGCCATGAGAAAACGGCCAGTTCCTCGGGGGTTGGATCAGCCGGATGATAGCTGATCTCTGTCACCCGCAGACTCTGCTGCGAAGGCGAAAGCTGTCCGGTATAATTAGTGGTGAATATCATTGTGCCCACGTTGTCACGCAGAGTCAGGCCGCCTCCGGCAGCGGGAAGGCTCCCCTCAAAATTACCTTGGACGAAACGGCGTTCACCGCCGGTCGGCCCGGTTTCCCGGAGGCGGAAGGCGGCGGCATCTTTAACCACATGCAGCAGCCCGACATAGTTGTCCTGCGCCAATCCTGATCCGCTTGGAATGATTGTTCCCGGACGCAGTGTGTGTGAGAGGGCCCCTTCAATCGTCCAACCCGAAAGATCAACAGCCACATCACTCATATTCTGGAGAATAATGAATTTTTCCGCAAGCAACTGACTCGCGGGCATGTTTTCGATTGTACTGATCACAATCATGTTTTCATAGTTTACCTGAGAGTTTGCGGGGATCACTGTGCCGTAGATCGCGGGACGCGCATCATCGGTTTTGAAGAGGTAGTCACGGCGGTTAGGGTAATACTCTGTGACAACACGATTCAGTTCTTGGCGCGGGTCATACGACAAATCCCAGAGTGGATCGATACCCCATTTGGCAGTATCGAGATCGGCATCGGTCCAGCCGGAATTATGGGTTGGATCGGGGTCTATCGCGTCGACTATTTCGAGCATTTTATTTTCGAATATCCCATTGAGTGTGCCAGGTGGCTGCATCCACCGATCCATCAGTGTGCGCATCCGTCGTGCCCACATCATGCGAATCTCGGGGTTGTCATAAAGCGCTTTATAAACCACACTGTTCGCACCGCGCGTCAATGATATCTGAGGCGGCTGGTAATAGAGCGTATCATCAAAGTATTTCTCCTCAGCTGTAAACATATGTCCAAAAGAGAGGTCCACATCCCAGACAATCGGCTGCCATTCGAGGGTTCTCTCCGTGTCGCGATACATCATAAAGTTCTTATGTCCGTGGTCACTGTCGGCGGTTATCTGCCGCGCAGCAACGTAGTTGACGAGAGCGGCAATGTCCATATTGTCATAGGCATAGGTTGTGCGTTCACTCAGAGGCCGGGTGATGCTCAGACCCGCGGCGAGGTCGATGAGGTCCTGATTATCCTCTTCTTTGCGAGTTTTCTTATCAACATCTGTCAAAAGATCGACTTTATAAATTTTATAAAGTGCCCCTTCGGGATCCAGACCATTGCGTTCCAGCATGCGGTCGTCACTGTCTTCCATCAAATCCATCACACCATGAAATTCAGTATTGAGATGCACGCGCACCGGATAGCAGAAGTGCGCGGGGGTGCCCATCTGTTCACCAGCCCAATGCGCGATTGTGTTGCGTGTTTTGGTCTTGTCGGCATAGTTGGAGAGCAGATTGATATCTTTAACTCGTCGTTCACCCTCTTGCCAAAGAAAGCGATTTTCATCGGTGAAATCGAAGTTATAACTCTTTTTCGGAAAATTTTTCGTTGACTGTCCGTGGATAGTATGACCAACATTGTCATAAAAATTGCTTTTGTAGTAGCATGATCCGCGAAAGTCATCCCAGGCCGGACCGGTCACGGGGGCATTTTGTACGAACCAGTAGAGGGTGTTAAGTTGGCTTGTCGCAACACTGTCATCCAGGGCTACCGTTCCATAGTACTGCGAGTTATTTTCAACATCCAGATAAGCGGGCAGGCGGGTCACCGTACCATCGGCAGCCTGCGCTTCAAACCGCCAGCGCAGCATTTCGCCGCTGCCCGCCATGCCGGTATTGATCCAGGCGCTGTAAATTCCGTCACCACTGATGGAATCGGGCACAATGCCATCGTCGTGCATCAGAACCGGGGGATTCTCCTCATCATACATGATTCTGGTAAAAACCCTAACTGCGGCAAGGGTGGCCGCAGTAGCTCTTACTTTAACGGAAACTGCCAGCAGCGGACTGAAAATGTTGCCGGTGGGACGGGGAATATCCGGGTTCGAGGGCTGGGCATCAAAAAGCAGTGCACCTGTGACCGGCACTCCGTTGGCCTCACTGGGAGTGGGCATTGAATAGTAACCGTAGCGCGGCGGTTGAATCACAGCAACTTCGATCTCAGGAATGATCAGGAAATCCGAACTGCTGATCGTGCTGTTCATCGCTTGAACTGCCAGCAGATTAGCTCCGTCGTCGATCAACTCAATGGGGATGTTGTATTCGCTCCATCTGCTTACAAATTCCTCATTCCGCGCCGCATCCGCTTTGGTGTTATAAGCCATTGCGGCCGTACAGTTGGCTCTTGCCACCTCAAAACCGTTGACAAACGCGACAAACCCGTCTTCGTACTTCATTTTCAGCGTCAGTTTTTGCAGATCAGCCGCATTATCGATGATGAAAGTTCGGCGCAGACATAGAGAGGTGTTGATGCCTCGCAAAGCACTCTGACAGTTACTTGCAGGAGAATCACCCAGCCAGATCAGATAGTCCCCATTCAAATCATAACCGATCCCTGTTCGCGCCGAAATCCAGACGGCATCATCAAAAGCGGACGCCGCATTCCAGCCATCCGGGCGACCGTGCCCCAAGTGTCCGGCTTCGTAGTCGTTGCCGAAATAAAAGGCATCTCCCTGCGAACTTGAAAGGACGTTGTAACGCACAAAATCGCCGGTGCGCACAAGGTTTGTTTCGAGTGCGGCAAAGCTCAAGCCATAA
Organism: uncultured Lentisphaeraceae bacterium; assembly: GCA_964406095.1. Taxonomy (GTDB): domain Bacteria; phylum Verrucomicrobiota; class Kiritimatiellia; order RFP12; family UBA1067; genus M55B167. The sequence continues at coordinate 88,596 of CAYOQJ010000039.1, read as the reverse complement.
GAGACATCCGGCGGCAGTGCCGGAAACGAAGGCGCGTATTCATCAACGAGTACCGGTGTGCCGTCGGCTGGATCGGGTCGATAGAGTCCCACATACTCACCCCCTTTGGACAAACTGAAATCTGTATGCAGCGGCCTAGCCGGATGGCGGCGATCCTTACCGGAAGCCCATATCAACAGGTATTGCCCCGGATCAATTATCATCGAAGGGAACTGCCATTTATCAGGATCAGCGATTTTATCGGTCAGCGACCACCCTGTTAACTCAACACGGTTGGTTCCGGCATTGAAGAGTTCAATCCAGTCCTTGCGGTCGCCATCTTCATCACGGATACCCTCTTCATTGTCAGCCAGAATTTCCGTGATCACGATTCGGGCATCTTCAGCGTTTGAGGCCAACGCTGTCATTAAACAAAGTAGCGAGGCCGCCAATAAAAGTTTACGGTAGAAAAAATTCAGCATAATTTCGCACCATACCCGCTGTCAGAGCGGATCGCGTTACTCATAAACAACACATTTCCGCAAGCATATGCAGGGCGCAGCTCACAGAGTGTTCTCTGATTATCTTACGGTCACCAGAAAATTCAAATTTCCTACTGATCGTATTTGCCGCAGTTGTTACGCAGATGTAAACCAATCCGACCGGTTTCTCCGCACTGCCATCTCCGGGGCCGGCAATTCCAGTGACGGCAACGGCAACATCCGTTGCAAACAATTCACGAACACCGCTGGCCATTGCCCGGGCACACGCATCACTTACCGCGCCATCTGAATCCAGGATTCTATTTGAAACTCCGAGGACTCTGTTTTTAATTTCATTCGCATAGCAGATCGTGCCGCCTTTGAACACCTTTGAAACACCCGGCACCGAGGTCAACACCGCTCCCAGCAATCCTCCTGTGCAGGATTCAGCAACCGCCAGTGTAAGATTGCTTTTCATGAGGTTATGAACAAGTTCTTCCTCCGGTTTTTTATTCATATTCAACTCTCTCTCAGCATACCACCATTGGCTGCCATATTCTCAACTTCTGCCACAAAACACAAGCAAGTTAAACTGAAATAATCAGAGCGGATCAACATGGTTTTTCCCACTTTTCCATCTGTCCGGGCTAATATTACAATTTGTGCGCTAATTTAGTGAGCCAAGATTGGTTGCATCTGAAAGCTGCTTTAGGTTAGAATCAGGGGTATGAAAAAGATACGGATCGGCATCAGCACCTGTTTGACCGGAGAACCGGTACGCTTTGACGGGCAACACAAACGCGACTCATTTCTGATGGACACACTGGGGCGTTTTGTCGAATATGTGCCACTCTGTCCCGAAACAGAGTGCGGACTGCCGATTCCACGTGATGCCATGCGGCTGGTAGGTTCTGTAGAGAATCCGCGTCTGGTGACAATTAAGAGCGGAAAGGATATAACTCCGCAGATGCGGCGTTGGGTCAAACCTACTTTGAGGCGTCTGGCTGACGAGCAACTCTGCGGTTTTGTTTTCAAAAGCAAGTCGCCGAGTTCCGGTCTTTACCGCGTCAAGGTTTTCACCTCAGCCGACAGCATGCCGCAGAAAAAGGGAACCGGTATCTTTGCAGCGGCGTTCATCCGGGCTTTTCCTGATATCCCGGTGGAAGAGGAGGGGCGCTTGAACGATCCGGCCCTGCGCGAAGCATTTATCGATAAGGTCAGCACCTACGCAGAGTTGCAGGAGCTGATTAACACTCCGCGTCTTAAACGCGGAGCTCTGACGGATTTTCATGCTTCCTGCAAGTATCTGATTATGGCGCACAACCCCGCGCAGGTCTCCCGACTTGGGCGGTTGCTTGCAGAGAGTTCCGGTAGTGCCAGAAGCATCGCACCGCAGTATCGTGCCGCACTTATGCAGGCACTGTCCACGCCGGCCACCAGACGCAAGCACACGAACACCCTTGATCACATCAGCGGTTATTTCAAGAAGCTACTTTCCGCAACCGAGAAGCGGGAACTTCATGATGTGATTGCGGGCTTTCACGAAGGTATTTACCCGCTACTGGCACCTCTGGTGCTGCTACGTCACTACGCGCTGATTCACGATGACCAATATCTACTGTCGCAACGTTATCTGAACCCGGGAGCACTACAATTGAACTGTCGCTTTTAAAGCTGCTCTCAGCCGCAGTTCCTCTTTGTTTTTGTCTGTTTTACTGTTTCCAGGGTGACAACAGGCTCAGTCGCCAGATTTGTTCAGAACCTCATTCACCTTTTGGATAAATGTTTTAACCGCGAATGGTTTCTGGATGAAATCCACACCTTTTTTAAGCACCCCTCGCTGGACGATCACATTGGCGGTATAGCCCGACATAAAAAGGCACTTGAGAGCGGGATATTGTCTTCGCAACTGGTCTGCCAGCTCTTTGCCGTTCATCTCAGGCATGACAACATCGGTTATAAGCAAAACAATTTCACCGGGATAACTGCGGGCGATTTCCAGCGCGTTCGCGGGAGAATCGGCGGTTAAAACATCATATTCACAGCGAGAGAGAATTTTATCTGTCAGTTTTAAGATCGACTCCTCATCCTCAACCACCAACACTGTGATGCCTCTGCCACTTTTAAACGGTTGAGCAAGCAACTTCTGATTTTCTTCAGGGGTCTCTTCCATCTGACGGGGCAGATATATCCGGAATGTTGTACCGCGACCAATTTCGCTGTAAACATTGATAAAACCATGATTCTGTTTGACAATTCCGTAAACCATTGGCAAGCCGAGCCCTGTACCCTCGCCAATCTTTTTGGTGGTAAAGAAGGGTTCGAAGATATGTTCCAGTGTTTCGTTATCCATACCGACACCGTCATCGCTGACGACCAGCTGGACAAAATCACCTGGTATGAAATCGGCATGCGTGGTACAGTAATCGTTATCGATTTTAACGTTGCTTATTTCGATCGTTATTCTGCCGACATCCTCAACGGCATCCCGCGCGTTTACGCACAGATTCACCAATATCTGATCGAGCTGCGAGGGGTCGAGCAAGACTGGCAGTGCTCCTTCACCGGGATACCAAGACAACTCGATATTTTCACCAATAAGCTTACGGATAATCGCGAGCATCTTAGTCACGGATGTGTTCATATCCATCAGTTGTGGAGCGATTGTCTCTCTACGGGCAAAAGCCAGCAACTGTTCTGTAATTGCCTTGGAGCGGTTGGCGGCGGCGGCTATCTCCTGCAGATATTCCCGTAACGGTTCGCGCAACTGCTCATTTTCCATGGCCAGCTCAGTATAGCCCATAATCACATTGAGCATATTATTGTAATCGTGTGCCACACCGCCCGCCAAGCGGCCGACCGCCTCCATTTTCTGTGACTGAGCCAGCTGATTCTCAAGATTGCGCTGGCTGGTTATATCCTCGACGATGCCTTTGAAATGAGTGACCCGACCCTCGTTGTTTCTGATAACAAAGGTCCAGTGGCGTACAACTTTAAGTGTGCCGTCTTTGGCGGTCAAACGATAGGGTTCATGAACCATCTCTTCGATATTTCTGTCGGCAAATACAGCAGCGAACTCCCGTTTAACGCGTAGCAGATCATCCGGATGCACACATTCCAGGTAGGAAACTCTATCTTCCGTGAAATCCTCCGCTTTATGACCCAGAAGTTTCAGCACATTTTCAGAGGCAAACTCAACTGGCCAGCCCTCGGCATTCCGCCAGGTGAACGCGACGGAAAAACTGCGGTTAATAATTTCGTATGCTTCTTTCAGGGCCTGTTCGGCCAATTTACGTTCGGTCACATCCATTGCCACTCCGACCAGACGAATCGCTTTACCGTCGTCATCACGCTGCGCGTTACCAAAAACGCCGATCCAGCGAAGCCTGCCGTCAGGTAGCAGAACACGGTATTCCATGCAATGCTCACGGCCATCCTCAACACACTCCCGAACGCTGTCGCGCCAGGCGGAGACATCATCGGGGTAGATACACTCGGTCACTGAATCGAACGACTCGTTGAATTTACCCTTATCTTCTGCGAAACCGAAGAGCTCCATCAGTTTGTCGGACCAGTAAACCTCATTGGTGCTCAAATTCCACTCCCATGCGCCGACACCGGAGAGTGCCTGAGCCAGGCTGAAGCGTTCATCACTACGCCGCAGGGTCTCCTGTATCTTCAACAAGCTCTCGTTACTCTCTTGCATCTGTCGATTGGCGACACTTAGTTCGTATGTCCTAGCCGCGACACGCCGCCGCAGAGTCCAAGACCACAGCAGCACAAGCAGCACCAGCAACAGCAGCGGCAGAGCGACTGAGGCAACATATCTAATAACCTCGCCAATTGATAAATGACGTTCATAAACACCCATCCACTTTTCATAGAGGCGCTGATACTCCCCCGAATTCTTGACAACCTGCAGTCCCTCGGTAAATTTAGTCAGAAGCGCATCGTTACCATTTAATACCGCATAGCAGTACTGCCCGGAGTAGAGCGCTTTTTCTGCGACTTTCAAATTGGTATAGCCATGTTTCCGGATTGTATAGAGAGTACTCAGGCGCGTCACCAGGCCGCAGTCGCCGCGACCTTCGGCAATCGTGCGCACGACCTCCTCCTGGGTTTTGACAACTATGATCCGCTGATCAAGACCGTGCTCCATGATTTTGTTGAACATGGCATCCTCGGCCTGAACAACCAGCTCACGTCCACGCAGCTCTTCAAAACTGACAGGCGGATTACCGGCATCTTTACGCACAACACTCACACAATCGACCACTATGTATTTTGGTGAAAAATCCAGCAGAGCGTCACGTTCAGGGGTATAAAAGATACCTTCAAGTGCATCGACACTGCCATCGTGCAACCCATTGACAACACTCTGCCAGGGTTCGAGGCGAATCCTGACATTCAGCCCCGCCTCGCGTGCAATCGCCTGCGTCAATTCGACTGAAAAACCGGCGGGACGTCCTGTTTCGTCGAGAAATTCAAAGGGCGGATAGTTATGATCTCCTCCCACAATGATCGGTCGATCATGCGGCAGTTGAAGGTGAGCAAACCATTTATCATGCAGATGGCGGTGGGTGCCGTCGGCCATCACCAGGGCCAATCCCTCGTTGAGCAAGGAAAGCATTTGGCTATCGCCTTTCTGAACCGCGAAACAGAAATCCTGAGCAAACTCACGGATGGGTCGTTCTACAATACGCAGATCGTGCAGGCCGCTTTCGGCCAGCAGCCGCACGGCCACCAGCCGCTGCAACACAACAGCGTCACACTGTCCCGATTGAAGTGCACGCAAGGTATCCAAATAGGTCGGTGTTGCCAATATCCCGAAATCACGCCGACCACGCCGCAGAAACTCCTCCGCGTTGTCGCCCTGCATAACACCGACAGTACAACCTTTCAGATCGGACAATTGATGCACGTTCCGCATATCCTTGCGAACAACGATCGCGCCGTGCATGGTCATAAACGGGAAGGTGAAATCGAAGAGCGGCTCACGCTCGGGTGTTCGACCCACAAGCGGCAGCACCTGCACCTCACCACGCTCAAGCCAGCTCCGGACCGAACTCCATACGCCCGTCCGGAATGTGACCTGATAATCCATTTTATTCAGTGCCGCACGCAGCAACTCAACCGCAAATCCGTCAGATCTCCCATCCGAGTGCACAATGCAGAAAGGGGGATAGTCGACCTCGCAACCGGCACTGACCGTCAGCTCAGGATTTTCAGCAGCATAACCACCGCTCTGTAACAGCCAGCCGGTCAAGAGCACAAGATATCCGCCATTTCGCGCAATCAGTGCTACTTTCCGGAAACACCTGACAACACTGTGAGCTTGATTTTTCATACTGGGTCGCCACCACTATCAATTGCGGTCTTATGTTGCGGCACTTTTAGGCAGTACCTATAGCCAAGATATTTATCATCATCTCAACTTCTGCCGAAAAAGACAAGAAAGTTAAGTGCCCATTTTGCGATCAGAAATTATTTGATCCGGTTTGTTGACACTCTAAGGGTCTATTTGTTATATTCTGAGTTCTTATGGGACAACAACACAGAAAAAAAACCAAACGACAGCGTCGTGAAGCTTACAAAAAACGCATTAAAGAGCGTATCCGCGCTGCTATCAGCAAATAACTGAACAGGTGCGATGGCCGAGTGGCTAGGCTGAGGTCTGCAAAACCTCCTACAGCGGTTCAATTCCGCTTCGCACCTCCATTTTACAACCGTAAGCTCAATTGAGTTTGCGGTTTTTTGTTTGTGCGGCTAATTGATTCTCTGTAATTTCCAAGCGCGATTTTTTATTTCAGGAGAGAGCGTGATGAATATCGACAACTATTTTGAAAAGAACCGTGAACACATTTTATCTGAATGGTTCAAACTGCTCAAGCTGCCGTCACTTGGTGCCGATCCTCTGCGTCTGAGTGACTGTGCCCGCACGGCATCCTGGCTTAAAAAGTATCTCAAAGCCATGGGTTTTGAGGTTGAAATCCGAATACCGCATCAGGGTCTGCCGGTGCCGATACTTTTTGCGGAACGCGTCTCATCCGAATGCGACACCACCGTATTGTTTTACGGCCACTACGATGTACAGCCTGCTGATCCGGTTGAAAGATGGGAGAGCCCCCCGTTTGAACCTTGCCTGCGTGGCGGCAGAGTTTACGCCAGGGGCGCGCAGGACAACAAAGGGCAGAGCTTTGCGTTCATTCAGGGTCTTCGGGCTTTGATTGAAGAGGGTGAAAGCATCCCTACGATCAGAATTATCATTGAAGGGCAGGAGGAGTCCGGCAGTGCCGGACTCCTTGAGATGGCTCCGCATCTGGGCGATCGGATCAAATCCGACGTTCTGCTGGTAAGTGACACATGCTGTGCCAGCAACGGGCAGCCCGCCATCATAGCCGCGTTGCGCGGCATACAGAATATAACCGTAACATTGAAGGGCCCGAAATATGATCTGCACTCTGGCGTACATGGCGGCGTTGCACCGAATCCCGCACTGGGAATAGCGCGATTACTGGCGACTTTGCATAATGAAGACGGTTCGATTGCCGTGCCTGAGTTCTGTGACGGCATGATAGCGCCGACGGAAGAAGAGCACTCTTTGGCCAACCGTGATCAGCTGAGCGCGGATGCTTATCAAGCTGAGACCGGCTGTTTGCCACTGGGGGGTGAACGTGCTCTGCCGCCTGTGGAACGAGCTGGCTTTTATCCGACGATCGAGGTGAACGGCATTTTTTCAGGTCATACGGGTACGGGGCCTAAAACCATTATTCCGAGCGAAGCCACAGCCAAGCTGAGTATGCGGCTGGTACCTGGTCAGCAGATTGAGCAAACGCTTAATGCGTTGAAGAAACATCTTGTCAGCAACTGTCCGCCCGGGCTTGAAATTTCGTTTTCCGAGATTGTACCGGGAGCACCCGGTTTCCGACTGGCTGTGAACACACCGATATTTCAGATTGCCGAAAGGGTTTTGCGCGACATAGACAGCCGAGGAGCGGTTTTCAGATGGGAGGGCGCATCAATACCCATTGTCGCAACCCTGCGGCAATACTCAGGCGCGGCGCCGCTGCTGGTGGGATTCGGTCGTGAAGAAGATCGCATTCACTGCCCGAACGAATCTTTCGGGATTGATCAATTCAAGCAGGTTATGCAGTGGTCGTACTCCATCCTGAGCGCACTGTCGTTTTAATCTGTTAGCGTCAAAAGGGCAACTGCAGTGTTCAAGGCTAAAAACAAAAAACCGACCAGAACTTGGTCGGCTTTTCTGACTTTATGCAACAGTTGTTTTTAAGCCTTGTTTCTAGGGCAGCATGATTTCCGCTCAGCTGCTTTTTTCTGATTGCACTCAGTTTTGCACTCTTTTTTGCAGCTATCCCCTTCCGGACAGTTCTTACGCACAGTGCAACTCGCTTTGGCAGCCTTGTTACAAGGTGCTCCACACTGCTGGGCTTCAACCGCCGCAGGTGCCATGTACATTGCTGCCACTACCGCCATATACATCATCGTGTTTTTCATTTTCAATCTCCTTTTGTAATACTTTAACTCTGTGAATTTACATATTTAGCAAAAGGCGTGCCATCCCTGAAAAACAGAATAATCCAACAGAACAAGCGCCACAATGGCCACTTGGAGCGGTAACTACTTGATTGCGGCAGACACAATGTCACACCGTGATACACAATTGACGCAGGCGTGCTATGTTCAGCGCAGGCTTCAATCGTCGTCATCCAGCATTGAATGGTCAACGACATCCCGTGGCATAGTCGCGGCGGACGGGGTGAGATCATCGTCGTCCAGCATAGCTGTTTCGGGTGATTGTTTCTTACTCTTGCCGACTCCGCCGATGCCAAATTTTTTCCCTTGCCCGTACGCGCCGTAGCGGGAGGTATAGCGATAGGCATAGCGGTAGTGATAGTCGTACTGGCTGAACTGGTTGCGCCGTCCGAAGTCGACATCGTTGACGATGACACCGATCACACGGGCGCCGGATTCGGTCAGGGTTCTGGCGGCATGTTTAATCGGGCGGAAGCGGGTGCGATCCGGGCAGCACATCATCATGACCGCATCGGAGAGTGAGGCCAGCACCATAACATCGCCGACGATACCGTAGGGCGGCGAGTCGATAAAGACGCGATCATAATTCTGTCGCGCCCAGGCGAAAAACTCGTTGATGGAGCCACTACCCATCAGGTTGGCGGGATTGATTTCCGATGAGGCTTTTGAGAGCACCAAGTCAAGATTTTCGATGCCGGAGGCAACCGACAGATCATCGAAGCTGCTGACGCCTCCTTCGCGTATGCGGTGGGGCAAGCTTTTATACTCCGCTGATTTTTTCTCGAAGATACGGGCCAGGCGCGGGCGCCGCATATCGCAGTCCACCAGCAGTGTTTTCTGTCCACTCTGGGCGCAGGATATTGCCAACGAGCTAGAGGTGATAGTTTTACCCTCACCTGGCTGGGTGCTCATACACAGACAGACCTTGCTGATCTCAGCGTAGCGCGGGGAATCCAGCAGATTGCGCAAGCCAGCGATGGCCTCGGCAAACTGTGAAAATTTTTCATTTTTGACTGCAAGCGCGAGCTGCTCTCTTTTCTTTCGGCGCACATGCGGAATAACGGCCAGTGTTTTGAGACGCAAGCGCTGTTCGATATCGGAGACACCAACGATCTTATCTTCCAGATGGTCAAGTACCAAAACAAAGAGGATCCCGAAAATCAAACCAAGCACTGGTCCGGCGGGAAAGATAATCATCGGATTGGGTTTGACCGGCCGGTTTGGTTCAAAGGCCTGTTCCACCTGTTTGATCAGGGCGGTGTTCTGATCGGCATCGAGCTGAGCTTCATTGGTACGCTGCAGCAATGCTTTATAGTTGATATCGGCGACCTCGCGTTCTCGAGCCAGCTGATCAAGTTTCATCTGTGCTGTAACGGTTTTAAGTTCAAGATCGGAAATCTTTTTCATCAATCGTTCCTGTTCAGGGGTCATCTGGCCCAGCTGGCGCTGCAACAGATCGACATTGGCCTTACAGGTTTCAAGGGCGCGATAGACAACATCGGCAAATTGCTGTCGGTATATTTCAACCTCTTTCTCTTTAACCTTCACTTCGGGGTGGTTAGCGGTATAGCGGGCCATCAGTGAATTTTTATCAGCGAGTGCGGTGAGTAGCTTGGCATAGGCTATTCCGATCTCGGCTGTCCGCGGGATAGACTCAGGCAGACTGCCGAATTTTTCAGGCTCATTCTGGATTGCCTCCAGAGTTTTCTGCAGTTCGCGGGCTTTGGTGAGCTCGCTTTGCAGTGACATTATTTCGGTATTAACATTTGCCAGCGACTGTTTGGCGATTTCGCTTTCATTCTCCATTGTGTCGAGCTGGTGGGCGACGCGGTACTCCAGCATCTCCTTATCGGCGCGTTCTAGTGCGCGTTTCTGCTGTTCGGTGGTTGTGTGCAGCCAAGCGACGGCCATTTCAGACTGATTGCGGTTCTGTTCGGCGGTGAAGGTTTCGGCGGCCTTGGCGTAGGCATTGGCGAGATCGGCCGCCAGTTTTTTATCGGTAGACTGCACAGTGATGGTGATCAGCATTGAGCGACGTTGCAACTCCATTTCTGAGTTGACCAGTGTACTGATCAGCTCCTCGTCAGAGACAGTAGAACTGGGGTAATCGCTACGGTACTGAGTCACAATCTGATCGATCACGGCGCGTGAACGCAGACGAGCCAAACGCGTATTGAAAACTTCACTCATTGTTCCCTGAGAGGTGTCGATGACCGCCTCGCGCAGACCCAGCACCGAGGGGCGACGCAAGCTCATTTCAAAGACGGCGCGTGCTTCATACACAACCGGGGAAATTTTAAAGACTGCAAATGATGCAACCAGCCCTATTATCACGAATACAAAAATCGTTATCCAGCGTTGTGAGCAGACACGGATCATACGACCGATGGTAATTGCGCCGGTCAATGAATCATCATCGTCGCTGATACCACTGCCAGCACCGCCGTAGTAGTAGCCGCCAGCACCGTAACCATAACCACCAGGGTATCCCGCCGTCGGCGCAGCACCGCCGTAATAAAGAGCCGGTGATCTGGCTGTGGTGGCGTAAGCAGCCGGACTTCGGCCGCCGTAATAGAGAGCCGAAGAATGTGGTAAAGAAGCGGCCTCAGCCGCCGGGTTCTGTCCACCATAATAGATCGGGCGACTGGCTCTTGACTCAGAGCCGGAATTGTGGTTATCACTCATAAAACATCTCCTCACTCAAAAAATCGTTTACAGTCAGCGAGCTGGCAGAAAGGTCGGCATTGTTAAAAGGACGACAAAAAAAGAAAAAACCATAGCCGGCATTCTGAACGGGCTGGCGGCGAATGATTCCGCCAAGCACACCAGAATGGCGATCGTACCGGTAACGACAACGGGAGAAATCCTCAACATATATTTGCGTCCGGCGTTAGCGTCGCGGGTATCTTTGACCCAGGCGATATGGGCACGATAAAAGAGCGGAACAAGCAGTACGACAATCACGGCTGCCAAGGCCGCCGATCCCAGCACACCAAACTCACAGAGAATCTGCACCATATCATTGTAAACAAAACCTTTATCAGCACGTATCTTGCTCCAAGCCTGATTATCAAGCACGGAGCCGAGATAGTGTTCGAACCCGTTGACTCCGCTACCGTACCAAATGTGATCCTGCCATATCTGCATTGCCGCATCCATCCGTGCTGATCTGGTGGCGGCATGCTGCTCAAAGTGCTCTGTCATCTCTGAAGCACCGTTAATCTTGGTTGCTACCGCTCCTTCCGGCAAAGCAAAGAAACCGGTTCCTAAGATCGAGAGATACACAAAAACGGTAAGAAAGAACATTTTGACATTGAAATGTTTAGGCGTATGAAATGCGATGGATATACCGGCGTAAATCATCAGAATAATACTTAAGCCGATATAGAAGAGCGTAGTCGGCAACGATGCGTAAAACAGGACTCCGATCAAATTGCAAGCTATGCCTAAAATATAAACCAGGTAGGGTCTGCCGCTTTGCGACGAAAGGGACTCTGCAAATGCTCCGATCGCAACAATCATCCAGAACCCGAAAAAGGTGCCCCAGCCGCATGTCAGTGGCATATACATATAGGTAGAGTAGGGCTCACTGCCGAACAACCCCGTGGCTACGGCAAAAAGAGCGAAGACCCCACTACACACACTGAGCCATTGCAACAAAGCCCGTTTGGCCCGTTTGCCCACAGCATTGCGCAGAGCGCACCCGATTATCAGCAGAGCAGTGGCAACATTGAAAGCCCGAAAAGCATCATCGCTTTTGATGCTACTGGGCAGCCATGCGGCATCGGGTGCCTGATAACCCCACACTCCGGCCCTGATATCGTAAACTGATTCCAAACCACCATTCAGCCACTGGGCACCAAGATAAAGAAGCATGAAAAGGGCGGCGTAGGTAAATCCATCACGCTTTAAATTTGAGAGCACGCGCACCCTGGCGGTTTGCAGCGTCTCCCCGCGATAAACCGAGGGTAGCAACAGTGTCATCTCGACAATAAGAAACGACATCAACAGCAGAAAAGAAAAACTGGATGACCTGATTGATCGCGGAAGAATCAGCCATGACAGGACAACGGTGAATCCGATATTGAACGCGAGCCAATATTTTGTAAATAGTCTCTGAAGCATAGCTGAACAATACTCCGATCAGAAAAGCGTCTGGCATGCCTCACAACACCGCGCAGACGCCTTTACGAAAGTGATATCACAAACCGGCTGTTACCTAGTAGCGCAGGCTCAACCCCAATTTCCCGCGAAAGCGGTCAAACTCGCTCTGCTCATCATCAGAGCGTTGATCCTCATATTCAACACCGGCGTAGAGTGATGCGTATTTCTTCAACTGATAGCGGGTCATCAGACGCGCGGAGTAGCGGTCGTCGCTGCTTGAACTTTCTACTCCGTTGCCGTAATCGTAGCTGTACTCATTTTCCTCACGGCGGTAGGCCAAATCCATCGAAGCGGTCAGACGGCGGGTCATTTTGTAAGTTAAACCGCAAGATGCCGTATAGTTCTGGGTAGCCTGATTGGCTTCGCGTTCGCTGGGCTGGAACTGACTTGACCCGGCGAAGGTAGCGGCCCACTTGCGTGAGAGCAACCAACTTACATTGGCATTATAGACAAAACCGTACAGCTGATCACCTTCGGCGTAGTCGAACATCGAGGCACCGGCCAGCAGATTGTATTTGATTCTTTCGGTGGCGCGTGAACCGAAACCGGCCATGAGCGTATAACCGGAGCTGTCGGAGCTTACACCTCGAACCGCCCCGTCGCTCTTATACTCCTGATACGAACCATTGATAAGAAAATCGCTCTTGGCGGTCAACTGGCGGGCCAACTGCAGCCCGACCGAATACTCCTCCCAGCCATAGAGCGGACGGTACTGATCACCATCGTTATCGTACCACAGGTCGTAGTACATGGCGTTGATGGTGGCGCGGGTTCTCTCGCTGAAAGCGTAGGATAGGGCGCCGCTGAGCTCAAACTCATTGCGGTCACGCCACATGCCCCGTCCGTTCGGCTCGGAGGTCAGCGAATCGCTCTGGGAACTCATCACATAGCGTTGCCCAAGCAGGAAGCTGAGACCACGCGGCGATTCCCAGTAGAAGTCGACACTTTCGCCGTAGCTGTCCTCATCCAGCCGGTCGTTGTCCTGATAGAAATCGCGACGGTACCAGGCGGTACCGTTGAGCCCCCAGTCATTGCCCTTGTAATTCAGATCGACTCCCGGATGAATTGAAAAGATATTGTCATCCTCCTCGTCATCACTGGAGTAGTTCACATTGGAGTCATAGGTATACTCAAGATTCACATAGGGTGAAACGGAAAGATTGTTATATCTCAACCCGTTCGGCTCCTCCGCGCCGGAAGATTGAGCTTTCAGCAACAACCCTGTAAAAACCATCATCCCCACGACTAATTGTTTCTTATTTGTCATAACTTTTGCACTCCTTCAAATAGTTGGAACTGCATCATATCGCTCTCCTTCGACCGTTAAAAAACGGTGTGTGCCTATGGTAATCCGGTCAGAGGCCTGCAGACCTGCTCAAGGTGATGTTATTTTATTTTGCAGGGGGAACACCATGGGCATCTAATGACGCTGATTTTCTGGTTTTGGTAACCTTGTGGAACCGGATAGTATCGCGGTGTACGGTTGACACCGAAATCGGTCGGCTCATTAAAACCGGTGGTATCGGTAACCCAGGTGTCTACGAAAAGCTGTTCCATGACACTGCCGGAACGGAGGGTGGATACCATCCCCTCTATATTGGAGTGGCCAACCTGGCGTTGAAACTCCCGAGCATTGATTTTGAGTGGTTCGACATCGGCAGCGGCGAGCAGGGCGGCGTAGTCACCGTTCAGCGCCGCGGGCAACCATCCAGCGACAAGTCTTTCGGTTCTCTCATCACCGATAAGTTCCAGCAGTTTCGCTTCCAGTGCTGTATTATCCGTGCCGCGTAGAAAGGCAAGGGCCACAAAGGTATCCCGCACGGCGGGATCAGCGGTTCGGGTGTTGCGCTCAGCAGCAATCCGCATGACCGATGTGGCAATCTTTTCATAGTCTTCATCAGAAAGTTTATTAAACTCCTGATTGAAGCGTTTGGAGAGCTCCTCGGTGACAACCGGCAGAAAGACGACTGGAACGGTCGCAAAAACCTCGGCGATTACATCATAGCGAATATCGCCTCTGGCACCCTGAATACAATCAACGGCAACATTGACAAAGGTGGCCGCCTTTTTCTCCGGTTCGACCGGCATGCGCGATACCGCCTTCATAATGCGTTCGACAAACTCAACTTTGTCGGAATCCGGAATCTGAGCAAAGGTGTCGTTAAGAATCTTTGCATCCATAACTGACTCACCGATTTTCTTGAGCCACTGCGATCTTTTCAGCTCAACGCCCTGAGCGAGCGAACCGAGGCAACTGAAGATACATGCCGCAATCACACATATTGATGTCAATTTTTTCATCTATCTACTCCTTCACGTAAAGGTTCAATACCACGACTCGGGCACAAAGACCACATCACCCGGTTTCAACTTTATATCAAGCTCCTGCCTGCCCTCTTTGCCGATCGCTTCTATATCAACTTCAAATTTTGTCAGCTCTCCGTTTTTTTTCCTGCGCCAGACCAGCACCTTTTTCTTGTTGGCCAGCGGGGTTGTTCCGCCTGCCATCATCAGTGCGCGGGTCACCGTCAAATCACGGGTTGAAGGCATATCCACCGGACCGAACTTCGCAACTTCACCGGTCATCAGCACCGTACCCCAAGGGGACTTCATTCCAGGCTGGTACATAAAGTTGACCGTCACCTGAGGTTCGATAAAATACTTTCTGTATGCCTCGGTCAGTACCTCCTGCAGTTCTATAACCGTCAACCCCTCGCATTTGACAGCGCCGATCAGCGGCATAAGCACCTGTCCGTTGAGATCGACCTCTTTGGTCACGTCCTGCACGGCCGAGTCGCCCGAAGCTGTCACTCCGATCCGCAGTGTCAGTCCTGATCGGATCAGGGGTTGGCCCTCTTTAAACTCGACAAACTCCGCCTGTACACCGAACCCCGGATCATCGGACGGGTTGTGCTCTTTCAAACTACTGGCAAATTTACTGATCGTCGCGCATCCGCTGAGCCCGATAACAGATAAACCAATTGCCACTGCAACGCATAATCTCAATATCAGGTTCAACTTTTTATCTCTCGCAAATTCAAAAATTTCAATCAATCGAAAATTCGTATTGATAGTAACATCTTTTCGGGAAAATCATCAAGGAGATTATAAATCTAAATCGATCCAGCACAGACAGCGGTAGCTATCTTGCGCCACTCAAATCTAGTACAATTTTCCTAGCAGTGATTAACTTATCACTCTCTAAGGCAAAAAAGCAAGGATAAATCCTGAAAAATTTTGTTAATTTTCTGTTTGTATTTCACGGTGAAGTTGAGACAATGAGCGTTAATGGCAGAGTGCAAGAGAGAGCGTGTTGTTGTGGGGATGTCGGGCGGGGTTGACTCATCGGTGGCAGTGCTGCTGCTCAAACGGAGATTCAATGTTTTGGGGGTTACCCTGAAAATTAGCAGCGGTCTGAGACCGGGGTCGAGCAAGCGGGAGTGCGGCAACTTGCAGGCATTAGTTCGGGCACAGCGCACAGCGGACGAGCTTGACGTACCGCTGGAGATTGTCGACTGTTCCGGGTCTTTTCAGCAAAGAGTGCTGCATCAATGCTGGCGGTTGTTTGAGCAGGGAAGCACACCAAACCCCTGTTACATCTGCAACTATGCCGTCAAGTTTGCCGAGCTGATCCGCGTTGCCGACCGTGTGGGGGCACGCATGATCGCCACTGGTCATTATGCCCGCACAGGCCGCGATGCACAAGGAAGATGCCTGCTGAAGCGTGGGGTTGATCCGGACAAAGAGCAGAGTTATTTTTTAGCCGGGCTAACGCAGAATATTCTGGAACGGATCATCTTTCCTCTCGGAGAGATGCGCAAGGATGAGGTGCGCAGACTTGCCGCGGAAAATGCGCTGGCCAGCGCGGCGCTCCGGGAGAGCCAGGACCTCTGTTTTACTGGAGAACAGGGTGACTTTGCTGATTCTCTCTGCCGCAAATTTTCGGGGTCTCGGGTCTGCGGTGTTTTCATTGATGAAGAGGGCCGAGTGCTGCGTCACCACACAGGCATCCACCGATACACGATAGGTCAGCGGCGCGGCTTGAATTTTGCAACCGGCAGCAGGGTCAAGATCACGGCAATCGATCCGCGGAGCGGCGCCATTACCGTAAGTGCGGATGAGAGAGCGGCCCGCAGCAGCTGCTGCAAGGCCTCTGCTTTCACCTGGCATTGTAACAGGCCGAGGGTTGGAACAACTCTCGATGCGCAGGTTCGTTACCGCCAGCACCCGATCCGGGCCGTGATAACAGCAATCGAAAATGACTCGGTCGAGCTGCATTTTGAAACACCGGTCTTAGGTGTAACTCCAGGCCAAGCACTGGTTTTATACAGCGGCGACTGCGTGGTCGGCAGCGGTTTTATAACACCTTGATTATTTGAGCATCAGCTCGGAGACAAATTGATTGAAGCGTTGCGGGTCTTTGACAGCCGCGCCTTCGCTCAACAGGCTCAAACCGAAGATCAACTCTATGTAGTCGTTCAGCAGCCGGTCGGCGGGATCGGCATCAAACAGCTTTTTCAGTTTGTCGATCAACGGGTGATCGGCATTCAGCTCAAGTATTCGCAGTTGCCGGGGCACCTCCTGATTCATCGCGCGCATCATACGTTCCATAGCCGGATTCAAGGCATTCTCATCGGCCACCAGACAGGCGGGAGAACCCTTCAATCGCGCTGACAGACGCACCTCTTTTACATCATCGCTGAGTTTATTTTTTATGTAGTCAATCAGCTCTTTGAACGACTCCGTACTCTGTTGCAGTTTCTCTTTGAGTTCCTGCTGATCTTTCTCGTCACCGAATTGCAGTTCACCTTTATCGATTGCCGTGAATTTTTTATTCTCAAATTCATTCAATGACTGCGCGACCCACTGATCAATCGGGTCAACTAAAAAGAGTACATCGAAACCGCGCTCGGTGAGCATTTCGAGCAGTGGAGATTGGCGTGCATTTTTTTCATCCTCGGCAATCAGGTAATATATCTCACTCTGATTTTGCGGCATGGCCTGCACATAGTCAGTCAGCGAGATCAGATAGCCCTGTTCCGTTTTGGCGGATGGAAACATGAGCAGTTTTTTCAACTTGTCGCTGTTTTCCCAGTCGCTATGCAGACCCTCTTTCAAGATGCGACCGAACGCAGCATAGAAATTTCTGTATTTCTCCGATTCATCCCGCATCATCTCTGTCAGCGAATTCAGAATTTTACCGGTCAGACTGCTTCTTATCTTTCTGACAACCGCATCATCCTGCAACATTTCGCGGGAGACATTCAGGGGTAGATCGCTTGAGTCGACAACACCTTTGACAAAGCGCAGGTAATCGGGCAGCAGCATGTCGAAATCGGAACCGATCAAAACATTTCTGACATATAGATTCAAGCCATGTTTCTGATTGGGCAGCATCAGATCGAATCCGGCCTGGGCCGGTATATAAAGCAGGGCACGGAACTCGACAACCCCTTCAACCGAGAGATGAATCAATTTCAGTGGCGGCTGATGATCATGAGACAAATGGGTGTAAAACTCGTTGTACTCCTGTTCGGAGACCTCTTCCTTTGATCGCTTCCAAAGGGCCGTCATCGCATTGAGAGGCTCACTGTCATCTTTCGGCGGTTCGCCATCTTCACCTAAGCGTATCGGGTAGGCTATAAAATCAGAGTATTTCTTGACCAGCTCGCGTACCCTCCACTGATCAAGATACTCCTTTTGGTCTTCACGCAGCTTCAAAACTATCGTGGTTCCGGGCACCTCACGGGCAGCAGGCTCGATTGTATATGAACCGATACCATCGGAAACCCATTTAACAGCCTGCTGATTCTTGCCGCGCCGGAGGGTTATGACCTCCACCTGCTCGGCGACCATGAAAGCGGAGTAGAAACCAACACCGAATTGACCGATCAACTCGGGCACGTCAACCTCTTTATCAGCCTTCAAGGCATTGACAAAAGCTTTTGTCCCGGAACTGGCGATGACCCCAAGGTTTTTATCCAACTCATCTTCACTCATACCCATACCGTTGTCGGAGATCATCAGGGTGTTCTCTTTTTTATCGAGCACGATCTTGATTTCCCAGCCGGGAACATCACAGAGCAGTGATTTATCGGTCAATGCGGCGTATTGGGCACGGTCGATCGCATCAGAGGCGTTTGATATAAGCTCGCGCAGAAAAATCTCTTTTTTGGAATAGAGCGAATGGACAACAAGATCGAGAACCTTTTGAATTTCAGCTTTAAAGGTATGTTTCTTTCTAGCCATAATTAAATTGTAATCCTTTCTTTTTTAATCATCACTGCCGCCGAGCAGACCGGAGCGCAACAGGTAGTAAAGCAGAGTAAGCAATGAACTGACCGCCGCCGCCACATAGGTTAAAAATGCGGCATTCAGCACCTTGCCGCTGTCGTCAGCCTGTGAAGGCGAAACGATACCGGAATCGACAATATACTGTTTTGCCCGCGCACTGGCGTTCCACTCGACCGGCAGTGTGACAACTGAAAAAAGAAAAGCCACCGCAAACATGATTATGCCGGCGTACATCAGCATCTGCGACCGGAAAAGCATACCTGCGAAAAAAACATAGAAAGAGAGTGAACTGCTGAAACTGGTTACCGGCACCATTGCCGAACGGATACTCAGCGGAACGTAACCGGAAGCATGTTGCAGGGCATGTCCCGCCTCATGACAGGCCACACCTATCGCCGAGAGCGAATTGCCGCTAAAAACATCCGGCGACAATCTCAGTACTTTACCGCGTGGATCGTAATGATCGGAGAGGAAGCCTTTTGTCTGTTCAACCCGTACATCAAATATACCATTACGCTGCAGCATCCGTTCGGCGGCCTGCGCACCGGTCATCCCGGAATAAGAGCGCACCTTGGAGTATTTTTTGAATGTTGTTTTAACAGTCAGCGAGGCCACCCCGGCCAGAACCAGTGCCGGGATCATGATTACAATATAAAACGGATCTATGAAAAACATCTCTCACTTACCTTTCCGCAAGCCTCTAAAAACATCACCAGCTGAACAAGCAGAAAATATACCAGCGGATTCAACTGGCAAAAATATCTCTGATTCGCGAGCTCAACTCGGTTTTAATTCCCATTTTAAATGTGCAGGAGGTCTCTCTGTCTCATTTCACAGAGTCATTTTGTCTCATGTTCCATACTTCTGAGCCACGACTGGCGCAGGTTCCGGCTACGTCGGCGCAGGTTCCGGCTACGTCGGCGCAGTTCAGAGCATGACGATATTAACCAAACGTTTGGGAACACAGATGACCTTCTGGATTTTTTGGCCATGCACGGCGACCTGCACCGCTTCATCCTGCAAAGCAATTTCGCGCATGGAGTGCTGGTCGAGGTCGGCATCCATCATAATGCGTGATTTAGCTTTACCGTTGATCTGAACCAGAATCTCGACCTGCCGTACTTTCAGGACAGACTCATCATATTGCGGCCATTCGGCGTAGGCCAGTGTTTCGGTATGTCCCAGAAACTGCCAGAGCTCCTCGCTCAGATGCGGAGCAAACGGAGCAAGTAGCAGAGTATAAGTTTCAGCTGCCTGGCAATTCAGTTTTTTATTTGCGCCGGCAAAGTGGTTGATGAAGATCATCATCTGGCTGATGGCAGTATTGAAATTCATCGACTCGAGATCATCTGTGACCTTTTTTGTCGTGCCATGCAGAATCCGCAACTCTTCATCTGCAAGGGGCTCTACTACCAGCGTCTGGGTTGTGATCATACGGTGTGAGCGTTTCAGAAAGCGGAAGACCCCTTCGACTCCTTTGGTATTCCAGGGCTTAACCGACTCCAGTGGCCCCATAAACATCTCATAGAGGCGCATACTGTCGGCACCGTACTCCCGGATGATATCATCCGGATTGACCACATTCTTCAGCGACTTCGACATCTTAGCGGGAAACTCGATCAGCTTTTCACCACTCTCTCTGTGAAAAGTGCCATCCGGTCGAATTTCAACACTGTCCATGGGCACCAGGGCACCACGACTATCCTTATATGATATGCCGAGAATCATACCCTGGTTGACCAGCTTCCAGAAGGGTTCAGAGGTTGAAACATACCCCAGATCAAAAAGAACCTTGTGCCAGAAACGGGCGTAGAGCAAATGCAGCACTGCGTGTTCCGCTCCGCCGACGTAAAGATCAACCGGCATCCAGTATTTCTCCAGTTCCGAGTCGAACGCCGCCTGCTCATTACACGGGTCAAGATAACGCAGATAGTACCAGCAGGAACCGGCCCACTGCGGCATGGTATTGGTTTCACGTCGTCCTCTCAAACCGGATTGCAAGTCGGTATATTCCAGCCACTCTGCGGCTTTGGCCAGTGGCGGTTCACCGTCGGCACCGGGCTTAAAATCAGCCATTTCAGGCAACATTAGCGGCAGATCATCAACCGGCACCAGTCGCGTGTTGCCATCTTCCATGTGGATCACAGGAAAGGGCTCACCCCAGTAACGCTGGCGGCTGAAGAGCCAGTCGCGCAATTTATACTTAACCGACGCCTGACCGATGCCCTGTGATTCGAGCCATTCAATTGTGCGCTGTTTGGAATCCTTTACCGCGAGTCCGTTGATATCGAGTCCCCGGTCGTTAGCGGAGTGGATCATGGTTCCATTACCGCTCCAACAAACCCTACCGGCCAGCACATCATCCATGTTGACTCCGACGGCGGCGCATTCGTCGGCATCGGGCGCGATAATGCACTTAACAGGAAGGTTGAATTTCTGTGCAAACTCGAAATCGCGTGTGTCATGGGCAGGCACAGCCATGATACTGCCGGTGCCGTAACTAATCAGCACATAATCGGCGACCCAGATCGGTATTTCATTTCCAGTCACGGGGTTGATTGCGCAGGAGCCTGTAAACACACCACTCTTAGCGGTGTTCAGCTCGGTACGATCCATATCGCTTTTATTGGCGGCCGCACGGCAGTAGGTTTGCACTGCATCGCGCCGGTCGACGGTTGTAACCCTTCCAACCAGAGGATGTTCAGGCGCGAGAACGAGGTAGGTCGCTCCGAAGAGAGTATCCGGTCGCGTAGTGTAGACGGTTACCTTTTCGGGCACACCGGCGATTTCAAAATCAACCTCGGCCCCGCTTGATTTACCGATCCAGTTACGCTGCATCTCCTTGATACCTTCGGGCCAATCCAAAGCATCGAGATCATGCAGCAACCGTTCGGCATACTCGGTGATGCGCAGCATCCATTGACGCATGGGACGCCGTTCAACCGGATGGTCGCCCCGTTCGCTACGCCCGTCTATGACCTCCTCATTGGCCAGCACAGTACCCAGTGCCGGACACCAGTTCACCGGCACTTCAGCAATATAGGCCAATCCCTTCTCATATAGCTTCTCAAAAATCCACTGTGTCCATTTATAATAACCGGGATCGGTTGTATTGATTTCGCGATCCCAGTCATAGCTGAAGCCGAGAGCCTTGATCTGCTTACGGAAATTATCGATGTTTTTCGCGGTTGTCACAGCCGGATGAGTTCCGGTCTCAACCGCATATTGCTCTGCAGGCAGACCGAAGGCATCCCACCCCATGGGATGCAGCACATTAAACCCGCGCATGCGCTTATAGCGGCAAAGGATATCGGTTGCGGTATAACCCTCGGGATGACCGACGTGCAGTCCGGCGCCGCTGGGATACGGGAACATATCGAGACAGTAGAATTTAGGTTTGCCCGCGACAAAATCTTCGCTTTTGAAGGTTTTGTTAACTTCCCAGTAGCGTTGCCATTTCTGCTCGATTGCGGTAAAATCATACTCTTTTATTTGCATAGTCGACCCTCGTTTTTAAAGGGGGTATGGTATCACAATGCTAAGTTAATATCTACAGCGGAGATTGTAACACTCTGATTTGGAGGACAAATGCGAAGAGTTTCGAGCATAGCAACGGCACTGTATAACAGAATACGTTCCGAAACGACTCCTGCCGAGCGCCGGACCATCCTTCTCATTATCTTTCTGCTGATACTGGGCACTCTCACAATGATGATCAGGAGCCGATAAACCTATTTACGGCATTTGAAATTCAGAAACTGAGTTAAATGATTGTTAATAAGGAATTTGTTAATTTTTCAGCTTTTTTACTGAAAATCAGCGGTCTCGCCCTGCTGGATTGATGTCTGGTAAACTGCTAATATCAGCGGCACTTCTCAATCAGGGGGCTCATTTTCAAGTTCGTAGATTCTGACACGCGGATCCTGATGTTCGATCACAATGCGCATGAAGAAGCTTTCACGCCCATAATTGGTGATAATGAATCCGAAGGGATTGTTGATTACCATATGACACTGATTGTTGATATCAAACGAATCCGGAGTGAGATAAAATTGCTTGATCATATCCCACTCTTCAGCGAGCATATCCTCTTTTGACTCCAGTTTCAACACGGCGTCACCTTGAATATTGGTCATGTTGTTGTCATTGAGCCGCATTTCAATCCTGACATGCAGATTGGTCTGATCATCGAATTCGAAATTACGAATCACGCAGGCGAACTCATTGGAGGCAGTCGGATTGGCATCCAGCCAGAACTGCTCTTTGAGACTCAGTTCGTGTCCGTTGTAGAACATCGGCACCAGCGGCGCTTCAGGGAAGCCCATGATCCAGTTCA
This sequence comes from uncultured Lentisphaeraceae bacterium, assembly GCA_964406095.1. Lineage (GTDB taxonomy): Bacteria > Verrucomicrobiota > Kiritimatiellia > RFP12 > UBA1067 > M55B167. The sequence goes on along the minus strand of CAYOQJ010000039.1, from coordinate 65,787 downwards.
ACACCGACGAGTCGCCCTGATAATCGATCAAATCCTCACGCAGATTGATAGTAGCCTGCAGATGGACATCACCGGCGATATTATTCAGTCCGTAGGTGTACTCGGTTAAAGCACTCTCGGGCGGAAGTTGCTCAAACCCGTTCGAGGTAACCGACACAAGCCGATACCAGGAATCAACATCGTAGGTGATATTGGTCTGTGAGCCGACCCTCATCCGCAACGAATAATCCAGCACCCGTTTGCCGTTCTGACTGGCACGCAACTGAGTGATATTCGAGCGGATCATCACATTGGAGGTGCCGGGGAACAACTCGTCGCCATCCGGCAGCCACTGGGCTCCGTTCGGCATACCCGGGGTGTAGTTCAGAGCGAAATTCGGATCTTCCTGCCCCCATTCGGGGAAGAGCGGATACACCCAGCTGTTGGTTGAGTCACCCTGGCCGACTCGTGAGAGCGAGCCATCACTCTTCTCGGCTCCGACATAGATGAAGAAGCCTTCCGGATCATTAGCGGCCCAGACACTGCCGTCGTAGAAATCGCCGCCGGTATTCCAGGTGGCATCATCGTAAGCGATTGTCTGCTCATACATGCCCTCGGGACGACGCAGGCGGATACCGCCCGGCACAATCTGAGGCATCAATGATGCCAGGCCGGCGTAGGCGAAATCGACCTTGGGCAGTGCGGGTGTCTGCTGGTAGGGAGGAATGGCCTCGGCGATGACAAAAAAGGCATAGCCGTTTGTGACCGCCACCTGCTGGGGCAGCCCGGGGGGAATCTGTATGGTATGGTTGTTATAGCTGCTGCTGGTCACGAGATCGATCTTCCATCCGCCCAAATCCAGCCAGGCCGGCACTGCGATCTCAATGTAGGCATTCTCCCAGATTCCATGCTGGGTTGTGAAGTTGCTGTCCCAGATCAGATCGCTGCCATTGACCTCGTTGACCCAGACTGTGGAAGGTGGCACGCTGTAGACGATATAATATGGTGACCAGCCTTCGGCGGCACGCGAGACATTGAAATTGACCGGGTAGTACCAGAGGGGGTTGATGAATATCTCCTGATATTCATAGAGGGGAATACCTCCCATATAGCTGGCCCAGACCCGATACTGCACGACCTCGCCGGCATCGGTTCCGGTTATGCCGCCGATCTGACTCTGCGGCAGACCGGCGATACCGCCGTCATCATTCCGCGTTTCATACCGGTTGGGCTCACCGACAACCTGATGCATCCGCTTGGTCACCACTTCCGGCGAGTTGAACCAGTTCTCCGCCCCCCAAATGTCGTCACCGATATAGTAACTGACATACAGAACTATGTTCGACGGTGAAAGCTGCTGATTGGCCAGCGTCGCCTCCAGATGAACATCCTCGAAGGGCAGCGGCTGTGTGCGGCTACCGAAACTGCCGTCGCGTTCCATCAGCCTGAGATTTACATTGACGATATCGAAGCCCGGGTAGACCGGCTCGGAAATCACAACTTCATCGATGCAAGCTCGTTTTAAGCCGACTCCGGCAACGGTTTCAAGCCGGATAGCGTCATACATACTGCCGTCCACCGGTTTGTAGCTGTATGGCTTATAGTATTCATGGTCAATATCGGCAAAGGTGTGGATAAGAGGCCACTCTTCGACCGGCAGGTGCCAGCCATTTGTGGAGGCATACACATAGACCGACACCGGTTCACCGGGTTCATAAGCTCTGGCCAGCAGTGAGAGCTTGCCGAAACCGTTGACAAGAACCGGGCTCTGAAGGTTGGGCGCGTCGCGATCGAGCGGCGTGGGATCGACTTGGTCGGTATAGCTGTTGTTCAGATAACAGCTCTTACCCTCGTCGAGCAACAGACGCTGCGGATCGGTCGAGGTTATCCGCGTGTTGTAGGCTTTCCATGATGTGATATCCACATACGGCTCATCCCAGACGATCACATTGTCAAACTCAACCACTGCATTGGCGTAACCACCCTCACGGTTGTTTAGAACGCGGAAATACCCGTTGGTATTGGAACCCAGATAGGCCGAGGCATGCGCCCAGTCCGTCACATTTGAAACATAGAACGATTTCACATCGTACCAATCATTCTGATCATACTCGCGGGAGTGTTGAACGGTTATACGGGCCGGAGGGGTGATCACCCTGTAATTGAACTCGACCATGCCCAGTCCGTTATCCAGATAGCGCGATCTGATCGCCTGATCCACATCCGGATCTGCTCTTGTCAGATCAAGGCGCATCAGGTTGTTGGTGATGTCCGGAGCTGTCAGATCCGGCACAACCCAGCCCTCGGCAGTGTACCACTCATCATCGTCGATGTCGCCGATTCCGATTTTTTTGCCGTGCCAGGAGGTGAGTTGCAATTCATCGACGGCCACATCATTACCGCCCGCACCGACCTGCAGCAGAACATAATTAGCCTGCCAGTCGTTCAGATCCAGGACTATCTCATCATACTCGAAGTTAGCTACCGTCTTTTGATCGTGCAGAACCCAGTCGAGGGTGCCAAGCACCGACGCTCCGGTGGTTGTCTCATAGTCAGCTGGCTGCAGATATATATCGAGCTGCTGCTCGGGTATGATCTTGTAGATTCCTTCCGGATTGCCCGACGGTCTGTATTCATAGACATTCAGCGGCGTAAACCAGTCTGACGCTGTCATCAGGTTCGCATACGACGTATTGGCCGGATCGGCATCCGAGTTGGCCACATACGTCCTCATCGCCGAAAAATAAGCTTCACATTCGGATGAAAGCACACCAAACGATCCCATTGTGAGCGGGCTGGAAGAGTCCAGTTGAGTGAAACTGGCAGTTCCATAGGAGCATTTGATGCGTGTTTGGGATGAGCTGACATTGTAGAAGCCAATTCTGATCGGAAGTGTTTTTTCCTTCATATTGAAATTGTTATAGAATTGACTGTTGCCCAGACGGGTTGAAACGCCGCCGACCCATTTGTACAGAGCCAATTCGACACGTTTGTCCTGAAAGTTGTTCTCGGTATCGCGGCCATCTTCGATCTGCGTAACCCGTAACTCATAAAACTGGCCTGGATCGGAGTAGTAGCCGACAACCGATATAGAGGGGTTTTCCGGTGATATTTTTCCACATCGTACACTGGCTTGAAAAACGTAGTTGAACTCGGTAAAGCTGTCCTTATAGTAGCTGATATCGAAATTATCGGTGCTCTGGCCAATGCGTGCCCTGAATCTGACCTCCTTCAATCCGTCGGGCAGCGCGGCAACCTGATTGTAGACATATCCCAAACCCAGAATCGGATCGCCGCCGCGCAAACGCAGCGCCAGGTTACGGTAGTCCAGGATACCCGCGGGCTTGTAGAAGAGATCAAGGGTTCTCTCCTGCGCATAGCGGGCACTGCCTCCGACCCAGTCGGACGGTGTTGCAAACGGTTCGCGTTTGTAATTGAAATCCGTTACGCTCAGCGAGGTGAAGGGTTCTATGAAAACATCCTCTTCGCTGATTTCCCACTCGTTGAAGGTGTTTTCAAAACGCTGTTTATCAACCTGTCCGCTACTGTCGGAAAAATATTCATCACGGGCGGTCCACGAGTTGAAGTTCTGATACTCGGCACGGTTGACCAGAAATTCGAGGTTTTCCGTATTGAAATTAACCTCCATATAGCCACCGTCTGTCACGGCGATTTCGATGCGCGCGGCACTGTTGGTTTCCGCACAGAGTCCGCCGTACGGCAGCGTCGGCACGGCTCCGGTAAAGGGAACCGAGTTCGCCCAGTATAGCCGGTTTGTCTCGAAACTCGTCTCGCCGTCCAGATGTTCTTTCTCGGCCATCAGACACCAGGTCAGATTGGTCGGTGATATCAGTGGCAACGGCACCATTCCCTGCCACTGGTGGTCACCCACCAATCGCATCCCGATCGGCTCTTCATACTGATCGGCAACGATGTAAACCGCTCCGTAGCGGGAATCATAGGGACGCAGACGAATGCTCCAGTCGCCCATGTCCGGCCCCGTCTGACGCAGAGTGCGCGGCGAAAGATTCTCGGTGGGATAGGGATAATCTACGCCGCTTGCGGTATAATCGGGCGACTCATAGACGAAACCGCCGAAGAAGCAGGTGAAGTAATACTCCAGGTCGCCCTCCTGGCCAATCTGTGGCACAGTGATCCGATATACCTCACCGTTGTCATCGGCATCGCCGCTTCCCTGCACATACTCCATCTGATTGGTCTGCCACTCCTGTACCGTCTGGTCAAGATAGCGCCAGCGCGACACCAGAAAGACGGAGCGCATCTCGGTAGGCTCATTCGGGTCGGCGTTATCGACAGTACAACGCACGGTGAAATCCTGATTGGCATTCGGATATCCGGGATTATGGACAACTTCGGAGCGTGTGATAACCACATCCGCTGGGGGCGGCGAAATTCTGACATTGTCAACCACTACAAACTGGTCGTCGAAATCTGAGCTGGTTGACTCTTTCTTCGGGCGCACAATTTTAAACTTTACCGGGGCACGGTAGTTGAGTTTTCTGCGATATCGCGCAAATTCACCCGAAACAGAGTAGTTCAGCTCAACGACATCCAGGAGCCGCCAGTTGTAAACATAGCCTCCGCCCTCCTCCGGCATAATAGGGGCATGTTCGATATATGTCGGCGTATTGGTCAGATCCATATCCGTAGCCCAATACACATTCACTTTGGAGGACGCTTCAGAATTCACCGCCTCAAAATACACCGTTCCCACTCCGCCCTCATAGTACGGCGACTCAATATATCCCCCCGCAACATTTCTGAAACAGCAGGCGTTGTTGGTCGGGATCGTAAGCGGGAACAGAGAGAACGACGGGGAACCCTCAACCGGAGGAACTATCCGTCCAAAACTTTTGGCAAACCCGAAACGGGCATCACTTAGTATCCAGCCGTTATCATCGAAGTGATAGGTGCCGTTGCGCAGAGCCTGTCCCACAAATGCAGGGGCATCATCACCCTGATGAGTCCATCTTGGATCGGTGTAGTCATTCAATATCAGAATTCGACTGTTCGGCAGTTCGGTTACAGGCGGAGTGGAGCCGAAGGCCCACTCGTCGCTGAAAGGTGTATTGCCATTCATGCCATCCGCGTAGAGGTGCTGTGGCGCAAGCGATTCGGAGGAGTAGGGATAGTCGTAACCGGTGTCGGTATAGTCCTGAGGAACAAAATGTCCGTCGAAGCTGCAGGAGTAGTAATACTCGATTGCACCCTCTTTCGCCAGAGCAATGATCACCTCGTATTCCCGCCCGTTTCCGTTGGCATCACCCGTGTCGGCAACATATTCGGCTGGCAGAGTGTTCCAATCCCCGAATAAACCCTCCGCTTCCGATGCTGTCCGATACCAGACTTCAACCGTGGTGTTGTTGAAATCGCTGTGAGTTGCACTGTAGTGATCCACCGTACAACGCAGTGTCAGCGAACCCGATGAAAAATCAGGGGCAGGGGTAAGATCGAAAGCTGTTTGTGACAACCCCACATAGGGCGGCACATATGATACCTGGATGTTATCCACCACAATAAACTGATCGTCCACAAGCGTAGATGTGGATGCTGCGGAGGGTCGCACGATTTTGAAGCGTGCTGCGCCCGTATAATTTACCGCAACACTGTACCTGCCGAAATCAGCACTGTGGTTGAGTGCGATTGTTTCGACCAGCTTCCAGTTGTTGGTGTGCGTGGCATCCTCTTGCGGCTGCATTTCGGCCAAACCGCCACCGCTGTAATTCATATTGGTAGCGATATACACTCCAATGGCGGTAGCGGATTCTGAATTCACAGCGTCAAAGTTAATCGTCCCCAAGCCATCCGAATAGTAGGGCGACAGGATTTCGGCATCGTCGGCGTTGCGCAGGTTCGCGGCACAATTTGTAGCTACCACGGGTGGCACGGTTCTGCCATACGATCCGGCGTAACCCGACCGCACATTGTTAAGCAACCATCCCGCGTTATGTTCATGCACCGTTCCATCTTTAAGATTAACCCCGATAAAACCCGGAGCAGGATCACCAGTATGGGTCCAGACCGAATCATCGTAGTCATCGAATGTCAGAAAGCGGCTGTTAGGTAAAGTGTTGTAAGCCAAAACCCTGAACCCGAACAAAAAGCTCAAAAATAAAATTAATATCCTGAAATTACCTCTCATAACAATAATCCACACTATCTATGATTCAGGTTCCTTAAAACTGTAAAAGCATAAAATATACCAACCGTCTAGCGCATTTGTTGCATCATGCTGCGATCCAGCGGCTCACCGTGACAGAGTTGCTTGGTGAGATTGACCAGCTCCTGCGGCGAACCCCCCGAAGGCTCAAGCAGAACCCCCACATGTCCGTCGGCATAAACGAGATGCGATATATTGCGCTTGCCTACCCGGTGATTAAAGCCGATATGCTCATTCTTGCCGTAGGGATCCAGAACGCCGTCACCGCCATCGGTCGAGGTGTCGATCTGCTCTGCTGGCAGTTCGGCAAACATCAGAATGGTTTCGGCGCTGCGCTGGATCGGAGGTTTTCCGTTATTGGTGGTAAAATTGCGCTCTCTGGTAAAATCGCTGTGCCAGAAAAAGGCGTTGCCGTCGCCGTTATGCCAGTGAAAAAAACGATTCATCACATACGAACGCCAGATATCGGTCAATCCTTGCGCAACGGCCTGCTTTTTAAAGGCCGGGCACAGATAGGATGATGCATCCTTGCCGATGTAGTCCCACAAAACCCCATTCGTAATCGCTTCATAACCTAGGTCGCCGGTGAGTATCGGGGTCGCCATCATGGACTTCTGCGGGCTGTAATTCGGCCAAACACCATTACCGGTCCAGTTCACCCACGCTTTGACCTCTCCGTAACGAACTCCCCGACCCGGCTCGTAATTACGGGTCTCTCCCGAGTAGGCGTGCGGAAAGTGCTCAACATTAACCGCATAGGCCAGCGCGGCCTGACCGATATTCCTCAGATTGGTCTTGCATTTCATATCACGCGCACGCTCAGCCACTTTGGGCATACTCACCGTCAACGCGGCCGCCAGGATACCGATAATTGACATTACCACCAGCAGCTCAATTAAGGTAAATCCATCTCTTCTCAGAATCATAACACTCCTAACACGCATCTGATCCGCCTTTTAGCATCCTTTTATTGTCGCTTTTATTGGGATTTATGGCAAGCGTTTTTATTTTGTATTTTTCCCTTGAAAAATTTACGGATTTGAGTTGAAATGAGTGTTTAATTTCTTATCAATGCGAAAGTTAGGAAGGACTGCCAATAATGCGCTGGTCGCAAACACTTTTAACAACCCTGCGTGACAACCCGCAGGATGCCGAAATCAACAGTCACAAACTGATGATCCGTGCGGGCCTTACACGCAAGCTCGCTGGCGGGCTCTACACATTTATGCCTTTAGGTCTACGTTCACTGCATAAGATCAGCGCAATCATACGCAAAGAGATGAACCGCGCCGGAGCACAGGAGATTCTCATGCCGGCTCTGCAACCCGCCGAACTCTGGCAGCGTTCCGGACGCCTCGACACCATGGGTGCGGGTATGTTCAAACTCAGCGACAGAGCTGAGCGTCTGATGGCCCTTGGACCGACCCATGAGGAGGTTGTCACCGAGCTGCTCTCGGGTGAAATCAACTCCTACCGTCAGCTACCCTGCACCGTCTATCAGATTCAGACAAAGTTTCGCGATGAAATCCGGCCCCGTTTCGGACTCATGCGAGCCAAAGAGTTCATCATGAAGGATGCTTACAGCTTCGACACCACCCTCGAAGCAGCCGACGCATCCTATCAGGCTATGTATGACGCTTATGTCAGAATTTTCCAACGTTGCGGACTCAGCACCCACCCGGTTGAAGCCGATACCGGTGATATCGGCGGCAAATGGTCCCACGAGTTCATGGTGCCGGCCGAATCCGGTGAAGACGGCATTATCGAGTGTGCCTCCTGTGGCTACGCCGCCAACCAGGAACGCGCTGAACGCCGGGTCGAAGCGTGTTCGCCAACGGCAGGCCCGGCCATTGAGGAAATCGCAACCCCCGAGGTCAGAACAATCGATCAGTTGGTCGCCTTTCTGGAATGTGATGCCGCACACTTTATCAAAACCCTGATTTATGTGGCCGACGGTGAAACTGTCGCCGCCATCCTGCCCGGCAACCGCGATCTGAATGAACATAAATTCAAACGGCTGCTGGGAGCGAAAACTCTGGAACCGGCCGATGAAGCTGCGATTCTGCAAGCAACCGGAGCGCCGGTCGGCTTTGCCGGACCGGTCGGAATGGGCATCAGAGTTTACGCCGACAATTCGCTCAGGAACGCCTCCGGCCTGATCACCGGCGCTAACAAAGCCGATACGCACATCAGGAATGTTGATATCAACCGCGACACGAAAATTGAAATTTTTGAGGACATCGTAACCGTCACCGCTGGTGACAGCTGCCCTCGTTGCGGAGCTGAAATGCAGATGAAACGGGGTATCGAGGTCGGGCATGTCTTCAAACTCGGCACCAAATACTCCGAGTCTTTCGACGCAACTTATCTGAATGCCGCTGGAGAGAGTCTTCTGATGGTTATGGGCTGCTACGGCATCGGAGTTACCCGTACCCTACAGGCTGTGATCGAGCAGAATAATGACAAAGATGGCATCATCTGGCCAATTTCAACCGCCCCCTTCGCCGTCACCATACTCAATCTGGACCCCGCGAACAGTAGCGTCAATAAAATTGTCAGTGCTCTGGATCGGGAATTGACCGCCAGCAACCTTGATGTATTCATTGATGACCGCAATGAAAGGCCCGGCGTGAAATTCAAGGATGCCGACCTGATCGGCTGCCCCATCCGTGTGGTTGTCGGTTCGCGCGGACTCTCGGAAAACCGTGTCGAAATAAAGGCACGCCGCGACGGAGAGATGCTGAATCTTCCGCCCGACCAAGTTGCCGCCGGTATTCTGAATATGGTGCAGCAACTCAAAGCGGCATGTAAGGCGTAATATCTTTCCCATAAGGTAAAAAAACAGGAGAAATTATTATGAACAAAGAGATTAAATTTGAGCCCGGGGTTTCGTTGACAAAAAAGGAGCTTGTGGCCTGGATTGCGGCCCACCAGGGTGTGACCGACACAAATTTGTCACATCAGCAGATTCACATGATTGTGCAACTGGTGCTGGACGGTATTGTCGATGCCCTCAATCAGGACAAACATGTCGAATTCCGCGATTTTGGTGTTTTTGAGAAGGTGACCCGCAAAGGCCGTATCGGCAGGAATCCGAATAAACCTGAGAATGAAGTGCGCATCCCCAACCGTCAGGTTATTAAATTCAAACCCGGCAAACGCATGCGTGAGATGCTCAACAACCCGGAGCCCACCCCATTGTGAGGTTGTCAGGGCATTGATTACCTTTGTGTAGACTTATTTCATAAACCAACATGAACAAACCCAAAACTTCTTTCGCTCCGCCGCGCGGTATGCGCGACTTTTATCCTGCGGATATGCGGCAGCGCAATCTCGTCTTCGATGCCTGGCGCCGAGCTGCGCTTGCTTACGGCTTTGAACCTTATGATGCCTGTGTGGTCGAATCACTTGAACTGCTACAGCGTAAAAGCGGCGAGGAGGTGGCCGAGCAGATATATCATTTCGAGGATAAAAGCGGTCGCAGGCTGGCGCTGCGGCCGGAGATGACTCCAACTCTGGCACGCATGATCGCCGCCCGGCAGGGGGCTCTTAAATTCCCGCTCAAATGGTTCACGCTCGCACAGTGCTTCCGCTATGAACGCATGACCCGCGGACGCAAGCGCGAGCACTATCAATGGAACCTGGACATCATCGGAGAATCCGCCCTCTCCGCCGAACTCGAAATTCTGACTGCCGCGGTTGCAGCGCTCAGGGAGATGGGTCTAACCGATAATATCTACAATATCCACATCAACAACCGCGCTTTGCTCGCGGAACTGCTGGCTAAATCCGGCATCTCTGAAAATCATCATGCTGCAGTTTTCCTGGCCCTGGACAAGCGTGGCAAAATAGATGACGACGAAATCAAGGCGCTGCTTGAAAAGGAAAATCTGCCAGCTCAGGCAATTACAGAGACCTTCAACCTGCTGGCCGTTGAATCGCTTGAGCAGGCTGCTGAACTGGCCGGCCCGGAGTCGCCCGCCATAGCAGCCTTGAAAGAACTTTTCGAACTGGCGGAAATCTACGGGATTTCCGCAAATCTGCGCTTCGACATCTCGATTATCCGCGGTCTGGCCTATTACACCGGCATTGTCTTTGAAGCATTCGACACGAAAAGGCAGTTTCGTGCACTCTTCGGCGGCGGTCGTTATGACAATCTGCTGACGGCTGTGGGGGGCGCACCTACTCCGGCCGTCGGTCTCGGTTTCGGCGACGTTGTAATCATGGAGATTCTCAATGAATATCAAAGCGCGACCGAGGCGGATAAACGCAGCGGTGTGATTGTCGGTTATATGTTTCCGGAACAACGCTGCAGTGCCATGCGGCTTGCGGACAGCCTGAGGCGTCAGGGTTGCAATGTTGATCTGATGCTGACAGCACTAAAGCCAAAACAGTTTTTCACACGTGCTGGCAACAGCAATGCCGCCGAGGCCGTTTTCATCGGCCCGGACGACGTTGAACGCGGTTTTGCCTATCGCAAGAATCTTGCAACCCGCCATCAAAGGCAAATATCTCTCAGCGGAAGTAGTTGATCTATGGGGAGTCGACCAATTCAAACGCTGCATATAATCTGCTATAAATGGGGAACGCTTTACTCAGCTGAATATGTCAATATTCTCGCGGCAATGGTCGCCAGGCATTTATCGTGGCCACATACATTTCATTGTATTACGGATTCCAGCGACGGACTTGCCGCGGAGATCAAGGTTCATGAACTCCCTGATTTTGGATTCGAGGGTATCTGGCGGAAGCTAATGACTTTTCAGAATAATTTCCTGGGATTGCAGGGAGAGTTCGTTGTCAGCATCGATATTGACGTGGTAATAACGGGTTCACTCGACTTTCTTGCCGAGCGTCCGGAGAAAAATTTTATCATCGCAAAGAACTGGGTTAAAGGTGGAACACGGGGAAGCGGCAGCCTTTACCGACTCAAGGTCGGATCGCATACCGAAATCTGGAATGATTTTATTGTTGACCCTGAGAAGGCGATCGACTGCTTTCATGGTAAAAACCGACTGGTCGGCGAGCAGAACTGGCTCAACTCTCACTTTGAAACTTTTGAACACTTCCCGGAAAACAAAGTGGTTTCATACAAACGTCACTGCAAAGCTAAAGGCAGAGTTCTGAAAATTTGCGGCCGAGAAATCGTCAACACCGCCAAATTCGGCTGTGCTGTTGTTCCGAATGAGGCCGCTCTCGTTTCATTCCATGGCGATCCCTCTCCTCTTCAGGTTGCCGAAAAACGGTTCGGAAGGTGGAGACATGCTCCCTTTGTCAAAGAGCACTGGCGCATGTAAGCCAGGATGCAAACTGTCAGAAGTTTTATGAAACGGTGTGAAAACAGTGGGTGCGTAAGGATGTGGAGAAACAGAAAAATGAGCGATATCTATATCCATATCGGAACACATAAGACGGGAACGACAACCATTCAGCAGGCGTTACGAAGCATACCTAAGACAACCAGAAAAAAAGAGGGGTGGCAACGTATCGGGATGCCTGAAACAGCTGGACAGTTGCAGCAATCTGAAAGGTATGACAAACCTCTTGTTGCGCAACTCAGGAGAGAGCTCGATAAATCAATTCGGAAAAATGTCGGCCACCGCGCCGACAATGTGATTTTGAGCAGCGAGTCGTTAAGTGGATTTCCAGTCAGGGGCTATGTGAACAACGCTCCCGTTTGCGCGATGCTGCGTGATGCGACAGAGCACTTGAATGTTAAAATCATAATCTATCTGCGTCGCCAGGACAGTTTTGTAGAATCAATGTATACCCAGATGATCCATGAAGGACTCAATCTGTCATTCCCCGAATTCTTAAAGAACTTTGATACCTCTGATGCGCTTGATTATGACCGTATGCTGAGCAATCTGCGCAACTATTTCGGTGACCGGAATGTGATCGTCAAATCTTACCACGCTGCTGCCTCTCAAGGTTTGCTGAAAGACTTCGGGAAAATAATAAACAGCCCGTCGTTAAAGGCTTTGAATTTAAATGATAACAATCCCAGCTACTCCCGCAAGGCACTCGAGATAGCCAGAACATGTAATCCATTTCTTGATAAAGAAGAGAGAGTAATACTGCGACGTGCGCTTCAAGCGACAATGCCGAAAGGCAGAGGCATCCCCTTCGGATTTTTCACGATTGAGGAGCGGATGATATTTCTGCGACGGTATCAATTATCCAATCAGAAGGTTGCGAAACGTTATTTCCTGGGCAACTTGGAGAAGTTATTCCCGATACCGGCATCAGCCGCACCTGCGCCATATCAGGAACCTCTTTCATACGAGAATATTGCAAAGCTCATAACGCAACTTTTTCATCAAGGCCAATTATCAAGCCCGCCAAGCCGTCAAAACAAACTCCCCCACAAAGCCGCGGATATCCTCTGCCGCGTCTTTCTGCATAAAAACCGTCAAACATGATGACGCTGTTATCACAGCAGCAAAGGGATCGAGCGCTTTTCACCATTTCCACGCAGGCATCCACTCTGAAAGCATTGATTCTGGAGTGCCGACCCACATTCTTACCTGGTTGCGTTTGCAGAGATGCTCGTACATCAAACGTAAACAGAGCTCCACAGTCAAGGGATTGATGGTGTAATCCATAGTTTTGTGCAGTGCCCCCGCTCTCTGTCCTGAAGTGGGAGGTATGGTCACATTGTCGGCAAGTTCCGCTCTGTTCATGGTCTGATAAAAATATCCCGAACCGGCAAAACCATCAACACCACAAAAGACAATATCCCGATATCCCAAATCATATGCCAGCATGGACGCGAAAACCATGCTGGCGCGTTTTCGGAAAAACAAATCGTAACCCAATTTGTTAAAGCCTTTTTTTATGGCTTCGTAATTCTTGAAAAGAAGCTCAAGCTGAGACTGATCGGCAACTGTGTAGTAGGCAGGAACCGAGATCGACAATTCATACCTATCCACCAATTCAGCTATATAATTAAGAACATCCACATCATACCCGGTCTCCGCCTTCATAATAACCGCGGTATTTTTATAGTCATCCGCTCTGGCCTTCAAGTTCTCGAGGATGAGAAATTTATATTCGGCAATGCTTGGAGTTTCAAAGGCGTAATAACTGGGCACATGGGGATGAACCACCCAGCTGTTCACTCCGATGGAGTCATGCCCGGCAACCTCTTGCCACGCCCGGTTTCCCAGGCAAGCAACTGTTGCTCCGGAACCAAAAATAAAGATGGTATCTGAACGTTTACACCCCTGCAACTTCTTAAACGTCGCGGGTTCTGTATTTAAAAGGCTACAGACTTCGCGCTGGACGGCCCTGGATTTTGCAGATTCACTCCTGATTTTTCTTTTCAGCTTCCAACTATTCAGCATTTTTCAGCACCTCTAAATTTGTCCTCTAACCTGTTTGAGTTGATCCGGCAGACCGATATCAAACCAGTCGCCGTCCAGCGGATACGCGCCTAAAGCCAAATCCTTCTTCAGAGCGATCTCAAAAAGTTTTGTGATCGGGTAGAACTCATCGCATGGAATTTCCGCCAGTGCCGCCGGAGAGAGAACATACACACCGGCATTAACACACTTTGTTATCAGAGGTTTTTCATTAAGATCGGTGATGCGCCCGTTATCAAACTCAACACAACCGAACGGCACCTCATGCGAGTAATAATGAATTCCCATCGTGGCATAATAATCATGCTTTTCGTGAAATGAAAGCATCTGCGCAATATTCGCTTCCAGCATCACATCGCCGTTCAAAAGGACAACAGCATCTGATATGGAAGCAGGCAGCAGGGCAAGTGCACCTCCCGAACCAAGCGGAAAACTCTCTTTCAGATATGCTATAGAGCATCCCCATTTTCCACCATCTTCAAAATATTCCTCGATCACATGAGAAAGGTGATTGATCGCGATATACACAGTTCTGATTCCATAGCTGATCAAGTGAAGAATCAAATGTTCCAAAATCGGGCGTCCGGCGACCTTTAACATCGGCTTGGGAATTTTTTCCGTCAATTTGCCCAGTCGCGTACCTTTGCCGCCAGCCATAATTACGGCGGCATTAGGTTTTATATCACTGCCAAGCAGACAGTGCAGAGTGTGAATACCCTGCAAATGTCCCCTGGAATCAACAATTGGTATCTGCCCGATAAAATGGGCCTGCATCAACGACAGAACATCGGAGCGGGTCGCTTCCGGACCGACAGAGATGAAATCAGCGGTGTAATACGGTTTGATTGCCTCATGCAAAGAGGCCCCTTTGATGATAGCTCTGCGGATATCGCCATCTGTAATAATTCCCTTCACAATCCCATCGCTGCACACAACAGCGCTGGCAGTAGCTGTTTCGTCAATCCGGATCATCGCCTCCAACAGCGTTGCGCAAGGGTCTATGCAATACTTACTGTACATGTCTGCTTCTCTCCGAAATCAGGGTCTCCGCAAAACAAAAATCCATAATGGTATCGATATCAATCGAACGCTCCGCTGGCATAACATAAGCCGCTGATTTTCCGGGTATCACCAATCGCTTTTCCTCTGACATCAAAGAAGTTGTAATGGCGTAAACCGCCCCATTTAAAACATAAACCGGATTGAGTTGCTGACGTGACAAAGCCATTTCTTTTTCACGGAAAGGCAGCAGACTCCCCTGCTCTGAAATGGAAAACATCCATTCGGGATGTTTGGCTGACACCGTCACGGAAACAGATGTTCCATATCCGGAATTCAAGCAGCATTCTATGGCACCATCGATATCTTCAGCACTCCTCAGCGGTGAAGTGGGCTGCAACAGAACAACGACATCATAATGTTCATCTAGCGCATTAACGGCATGAAAAACAGGCGCGATGCCAGGCGTATCATGGCTGGCCAGTTCCGCAGGTCGGACGAATGGCACATCACAGCCAAACTCCCTGGCGACCGCAATGATTTCCATATCATCCGAGGAAAGCACGCAACGATCGATGTAACGTGACTCCCCGGCTGCTTCTACCGTCCAGGCCAACAGTGGTTTTCCAGCCAACAGTCGGATGTTTTTGCGCGGCACACCCTCCGAACCTCCTCGAGCCGGAATGATTGCCAGAACTCTTTTATCTTTATACATAACAACACCTCAACAAATATCAAAAAAATGTTTCCTGCTCAGGTCACGTTGCTCCACTGAGGCCAGAACCTTGACAATAGCCGCAGCCGTCCCCTCCTTTTCAAATGGATTCGACATTCCAGCCATCGCCATAACAAACGATGGGCTCAAGGCCTTTTCCAAAGCCTTTATGATATCTTCCCCGCAGGCAGCACAATCAATCACACTGTGCGCACGCAGACGCCCTTTCTGACGATCGCCTATGTTTACCGTCGGTTTACGAAAAGCCGGAGCTTCCAGAATTCCGCTCGAACTGTTGCCAACAACCGCCGCACACAAACTCATCGCGGAAAGATATCGGAGTGCGCCAAGTGAATGCGCCATCAGGCAACGCCCCGGGTTGCGCGCTGTATATTGAGAGAGCCGTCTGTTGATCACAACTCCATCGGTGTCCGAATTTGCGGCGGTAAAAATAATTTTGCACATCGGAAAGGCATCCAATGCGCCGGTTAATATATCAGCCTGCTCTGCCGCAGAGGAGTGCATCAAAGTCTCCGGATGATATGTCACCAGCAAAAAGGGCTTGTCCAACTCAAAGTTCAACGCAATTTCAAGCTCGCTTTTGTTTAGCAGAGGCATGCTGCGAATATTCTCAGCTCCTAAAGAGCCGACATTGAAAATCATGGAAGGGTTTTCTCCCAGCTGAATAATACGTCGGCGGTACGCATCACAGCATGGAAAATGCAAATGGGACATTTTGGTGATAGAGTGTCGAAACGCCTCGTCGAGAGCCCCTTCGGTTATCTCTCCCCCATGAATATGGGCTACAGGAACACGCTGAACCTGTGCTGCGGCTGCCGCGCAGAAAGTTTCAAAACGGTCACCCAGAACAATCAGAATATCCGGGCGCATTCTTCCAAGTGCTTCACCGTACCCGGACATTGCCAGTGACATGCTGTTACATATACCTTGGCGGGTATCATCAAACTTCAGTATATCAATACACTCCTCCACCGCAAAACCGTCCTGTTCAATTTCCTGTACGGTTCTGCCATAATCATCGGACAAGTGGGTGCCGCTGACCAGTAGCCGCAGTGAAAGTCGGTCAGATTTGTCAACCAGCTCCGCCACTCCACGTAACAAACCCCACTCAGCACGCGTTGAAGTAAATATACAAATATTACGCATCGACCAAATCATCCTTTTCATAATTACGTCCTGCGCACTTACCGATAACCTCTGCCCACCTCATAGGGGAAATGCCGGTGCCGGGCCGCTTGACTGTCAGATTAACCTCACTGAAAATCTCCCCGGCGACTATCCTTCTGGATGCAACTATGCTTTTGCGAACCTTGTCGATATTTTTGAGCTCAGATGCCGATGGCTGCTTGATGCCGCTGCCCAACGCCAGTTCCACGTTGCGAATAGAACGAATCATTTCAGCCAGTACCGGCGGTTCAACACTCAGACTGTGATCCGGACCCGGCAATTTTTTATCCAGAGTGAAATGTTTTTCAATCACTGCTGCACCCATAGCGCAAGCCGCGATACAAATCTCAATGCCGCTGGTATGGTCGGAATAACCCACACCCATCAAACCGGGAAATGCGGACTTCAGCGTTTCCATGGCACGCAGATTAACATCACACATGGGGGTGGGATATTCTGAATTACAATGAAGTAGCACAACCATACCGCGTGGAGTACCGGCAAACTCCAAAACTTCCAGAGCCCTTTGGATTTCTTGAAGGTCAGACATTCCGGTGGAAAGAATAACTTTCTGTGCCATCAAACCGATTTTGCGCAAACAGGGCAGATTCGTTATTTCGCCTGATGCAATCTTCCAGGTGCGCAGACCGAGTTGCGCAAGAAAATCAACTGCCTTCAGGTCAAATGGAGAAGAGATGAATTCGACACCGTTGCGCTCACAAACCCCCTGTAATTCACAAAACTCATCATTTGTAAGTTCAAGTTTACGAAGCATCTCCAACTGACTCTCCTCGCTGCCTGTCGATTGCACCTGATAATCAGCCTTCTCCGCGGATTCAACTACCAAATCCTCAGCCTTGAATGTCTGGAACTTCACCGCATCCGCCCCCGCTTCCGCCGCAGCGTGAACCATTTCGCGCGCCCGAGCAAGAGAGCCGTTGTGATTAACCCCAGCCTCCGCGATTATATAAGACCTGTCACTCATATGAGTGCGTTTCCTCTTGAAGAAACCTCTGCCGAACAGACAAGGCTTCCGGCTTTTACAAAAAAACCATCCGGCAAATCAACACCTTGTACAACGGTGGCTCCTGATCCGATAAAGCAACAATTCCCTATCCTGGCGGCACCATTGACAACAGCTCCGGTGGACACATGCGTATAATCACCAACAACCACATCGTGTTCCACAAGAGAGCTGGAATTCAGGATACAGCCAGCCCCAACAAAGGCACGGGCGTTTACAACTGCATTGTGCATGACAATCGATCCGCTACCGATCTTAGCATGTCCGGAAACATACGCACGCGGAGAAACAATAGTCGGCAACAAGTAACCAAGCTCGTTTAATCTGTTAAACAACTTGAGTCTCACTGCAACATTCCGAATCTGCCCCACCCCGACAAAAGCATAGTTATATTGCTGCCGCAGAAGAGCCATGTCTTCATCGCAACCCAGCAAGGGATAACCAAGCACACCGCCCGGTTTCTTATCCGATACCTTGTCCACAATTCCGGCAATCTCAAACCGACTATCCTGCTCTATGACATCTATGCAGGAGTGGCAGTGTCCGCCGGCACCAATAATAATTATCTGCGGTTTACTCATGCT
Organism: uncultured Lentisphaeraceae bacterium; assembly: GCA_964406095.1. GTDB lineage: Bacteria > Verrucomicrobiota > Kiritimatiellia > RFP12 > UBA1067 > M55B167. The sequence goes on along the minus strand of CAYOQJ010000039.1, from coordinate 47,753 downwards.
TCCTGACTCCGCTGGGCAGATTTACAACACGATCCCGCAGCCATCCGGAATTATTCAGATCATCGCATTGGCAACCTGCATACATCTTGAGTTCGTTCATCAGTTTCCAGATCGGGCGCGTCATTATTCCGGCGCTGTTGGTCTCTTCCAAAAAACGGTCTCTCTGACTTGCAGCCTCGAGAACAATCGCATTAAGCCAGTAGTTACTTGTGCACTCTTGCCCCTCTTCAAAAAAATCGGCCCACTCTGATTCAGCAAAAAACCTTTGATAAATAGCGGCAAGTTCACGTTTGTCATCAAGATAAGCGGGTAGATGCCGCAGCTGGGCACACGCCAAGGCCGCATTAAGATTGGGCATTCGGTAATTATAACCGATCATATCATGTTCAAACGCCCACCGGTGCGGAACTTTTGCCGTCGTAGTCAGATGTTTAGCAAGGTGTGCAAGCCTGTCATCATCGGTCACTATGGCACCACCTCCACCGGAAGTAACGATTTTGTTGCCATTGAAACTCAAAACTCCCATCAGACCGAAACTGCCGCAGTGGCATCCACCGCAAATGCTGCCCAATGCCTCAGCCGCATCCTCGATCACCGGAATGCCCCACTGACGACCGATATCACAGATTTCCTCTATGCGGCATGGCAACCCGAAGGTGTGCATCGGCAATAAGGCCGCGATTTTCCGTTCGCTTTTTTTATTGAACACTCCATTTTCGCGCTGTTCGGCATTTTCTTCCAGAAAATGCGATACCCTGTCCGGCGACAACCCCATCCGATCACGATCAACATCCAGAAAAACCGGGAAAGCCCCGTTATACGCAACCGCATTGGCGGTAGCCACGAAGGTCAGCGCCTGTGTAAGAACTTCAGAGCCCGCGACAACACCGGCCAGGCGTAAAGCCACATGCAAAGCAGCCGATCCATTGACCGTCACAACCGCATGTTTGACACCGAGATACTCAGCCAGCTCTCTTTCAAACCGATTAACATACTCGCCAACACTGGATACAAAGGTCGATTCGATCGCATGCAAAACCAACTCTTTGTCATATGAATCAAACCGGGGCTCATGCAAAGCAATTTTACCGTCGGCGCCATATAACGACCTGATCAAACTGATTATACCATCAAACATAATTATCTTTTATTCTACCGTATAAAATGATTTGAACCATGTAGCGAAATGTTCCAACCCCTGATCTAACGGCACTTCAGGACTATACCCCAATTTGCATCTGGCAAGAGTAATATCCGCGTAGGTTTTATAAACATCACCGGGTTGCATCGGCAACATCTCGATCTTAGGAGAAACTCCCAGAAATTTGCTGATTAAATCAATGAAATCCGTGAGTCTTTCCGATGCGCCACCGCCTAAATTAAAAATCTCGTAAACTTCCAATTCCTTAGCGGTCAATGCTGATTTTATTCCGCTGATGATATCATCGATATAAGTGAAGTCGCGATGCATATCGCCGTTATTGAAAACCTTGATCGGCTTATTTTTCATCATAGCTTCCGCAAACAGCCAATATGCCATGTCGGGACGACCCCACGGCCCATAAACGGAAAAAAACCTCAATCCGATTGTCTGCAAACCGTACAGAGAGGCATAGGTGTAACTCATCAACTCACAGGCCTTTTTTGTCGCCGCATATAAACTCACTGGCCGGTCAACATTATCCTTTTCATGAAAGGGTATCTTTGTGTTACCTCCGTATACACTGGAACTTGACGCGTAAACCAGACGATCAATCCTCGCATGACGACAAGCCTCAAGAATGTTGAGATGACCCTTGACGTTACTCTCCTGATATATGAAAGGATGATCAACCGAGTAACGAACCCCCGCCTGAGCAGCCAGATGGCATACTCTGTCAGGCTTGTATCGTTCCACCGAAGATTTTATCGCCACATAATCCGAGATGTCTCCACGCACCAACTCAAAGTGAGCGTATCTCTGCAGAACAGCATTGCGGGCCTCTTTCAAGCTGACATCATAATAATCATTGAAATTATCAAAGCCCAGTACATCGCAACCCTCTTCCAGCAGTGCCCTGGCTAAATGGAAACCGATAAACCCCGCCGACCCGGTAATTAAGATTCTCATCAAACAGTAATCTCACTTTTCAACTTTATCACAAAAAGATTTTCCGGTTCATCAATCTTTGCTTCTAACATCCCCAGCTCTCCTCAAAACGGTTTTATTATTTCATAAATGCTGCCGTATGGCAATCCCGTGACATAACTTGATAATATGGGCAACCCTTTCAACTTCAGGCAGCAATAAAAACACCAAACATTCGCTTCCTTTTTGTTTATCGATTTGATATCCTTTTTACTCTTTTTTGAAAGAAGTGAGGATTTTCTCGATGGAAGCAACCCTGACCTTTGCCGATGCAGAGTCAAACTTTGTAACACTGCTTGATTCCAAGCCACTAAAGGTAAACGATTTACTGGCTCTGATCCACTCTGTGCCGGTGAAAAACAACGGCAAAAACGAGGAGTGGGCCGCTATTCTTGCCCAAGAGCTGATCGACAACTCGGACTTCGACGGACTCTATCTACTGTTCAAAGGTTGCACCGGACAGTTTCTCAACACTCTGGGTATTGATGGGATCGTCAACGACCTGAAACGTGTCTGCAAGGAGCGACTGAATCTGGCATTTATCGACTCGATCGAATTCAAATCGCAGCCACTGGAAAAATCCTTCCGTGAGCTGGACACCCTGCTGGCGCTCGCCCCCGGTGTACAGGTTATCGACAAAACCTGGGGCTTCGGTGTTGTCCGAAAGCTGGACAACTTTTACAAGCGAGTCACCTTGGATTTCAATGACCGTTCCGGTCACAACCTGACCTTTAAAACCGCCGCTGAAACACTGACCATCGCTCCACCCGACCACCTGCTGACGATCCAGGCCAATCATCCTGAGGAACTTAAACGACTGATCCGGGAAGAGCCCGCCGCTCTGGTGATGCTGACAATCAGGAGTTTCGGGCGCATGCCGGTGGCCAAACTTGAAACAACACTGATTGAAAAGCAGCTCTTGGCAGCCTCCGACTGGAAGAGCTTCTGGGACAACGCCCGCAAAGCTCTGAAAAAAGACCCGCTTATTACAGTGCCGGCCAGGCGTAATGAGTGTATCGAAATTTTAGATCAGGCTGCCGCCTATGACGAGAAGTGGTTTGAGCAGTTTGAAGAAGAAAAAGAACCGCGCTCGATTCTTAGCTCGCTGACTGAACTGCGCTCGCTGAAAAAGCTGGATACGCTTGATGATAAACAGGCGGTAATTGTCAATGACCGGCTCAGTTTCGCGATCCGCGGAGCTGATAACTCCGATGCGGCACTCTATGCGCAATTAGTCACCTTCGCTCATAAAAACAATATTAAGCCGGAGTTTGCCAACTCCGCCTCCAACGGCAGAGTGCTTTACGATCCACTCAGCCACCTGTGGGAGAACCGACGTTTTATCAGAGCAGCAGAAAATCTGTCGGTCAGAGATGTGGCCGCTATGGTAGAATTTCTGCTCTCAGAGGGTAATTCAGCTGTTGAAAAACTGCTGAACGCCCTTGAACTTATGCCCTACAACCTTCTAAGTGAAACCCTGCTGACTCTGCGTGAAGATCCACGTACAGCTGAGACCTGCCGCCGCATTCTGCGATCACCCAAAGCGCCGCCTCCACTGATAAACTGGATTTTTCGATACCGCAATGAACTCGTTGACTGGAAGCTGCCACCGCTGATGGAACTGCTGCACCACGCAATTGCTGTTGTGGAAAGTAATTTAACCGGCGAGGATTTGCGCATGCAGAATTCACTCAAAAAACTCTTTGCCAGTGCTAAATGGCTTAAAGCGATCTTCGGCGAACTGAGCGAAACTCACCGTCAACTGCTTTTCGAGAGAATCCAGGCTTCGCCAGCCTGGGACCCCTCCAATCACCGCACGTTACTCGCGCGCATGATCAAGCTGGATGCAACACTGGCCGATCGTAAGCGTGCCGTGCAGGAGGCAGATACAGCTCCAGAGCACCTGACCTCTTGGCGCTCCCTGACCGAGCGTCAGATGCAGTACAAGAAGCTCATTGAAGTCGACATGCCCAAGAACAGTAAGGATATCGCGACCGCACGCAGCTACGGGGATTTGCGCGAAAACTTTGAATATCAAGCCGCCAAGGACTACCAACGTCAACTCCTTCAACGTCAGGCCGAGATTCAGTTTGAACTCGAAATCATCAGGGGAACTGACTTTGCCGGTGTCACCACAGCTGAAGTTGCACCAGGCACAACAGTTGAAATGCTGCTGGAAAAGGGCACCTTGCAAAGTTACACTATCTTGGGTGAATGGGATCGTGACGAAGATTTGAACATTATTTCCAACAAAAGCGCGATGGCGATAAGTCTGATTGGTAAAAAAGTCGGTGATGTCACCATGATACCTATTCCGGGCGGTACGACCAAAGCTGAAATAAAAAGTATCAAACCGCTCTCCGCTGAAATCAGAACATGGATTGCCGCAACACCGCCAACCACGAACGGAGCGCATTCTTAAAACAAACCCTTTGCTTGAATAGAGAGTGAGGTAACAGATAATGGCTGTCAAAACCAAAAAAACCGCCGACACAAAAACAAATAAGAGCAGGCAGAACACAAAAAGACGTAGCGTGCCCAAAACTGCGGCTAACGGTACCAAGAAAAAAATACCGGTTAAAAAGAGCAAATCCGCCGTCAAAACGGGCACACCCGCTGTGACAAAAAGTTCTTCCGCCAAATCCGGCGGCACAAAATTAACCGCGACACGCGTGAAAGCCAAGCAGGTAACCGCCGGAAAAACTTTAAAAAAAACCGCGGCAGCTGCTAAGGGTAAGCTAAAAGCCGCACACCGGGCCGCTACACCCGGAAAACCATCCGCAACCACATCAACTCCGACAAAAGGGGTTAAATCAACTTCCGAGCTCTTAAAAGCGATCAAAGCCCGTGATACCGCAGCCAGCGGCAATGTTGCAGGCACAGTGAAAAAAAGAGGGAAGCCCAAAGCCAACTCGAAACGGGCAAACAAACCAAAGGTCGATACAGTCCCAATTGTGCCGCTGGTTCAGCAAAAGCTGGAGGTTATTGAATCATCCCCGAAAAGCAAAGCGAAAAAGGCTCGTGCCAAGTTTAGTAAGTCTACTCTGGCCAAGTTCCGCAAAGAGCTGCTAATCACACGCGATCACTTCATGGGACAAACTCATGCCATGAAGTATGACGCTTTGCGGCGTGACGACGAGATGAATCCTGAAGAGGACGGCACCGACGCCTTTCTGCGTCTGCAAGCTCTCAATCAGATGAATGACCAGCAACGGGTTATTGCCGAGATTGACGACGCTCTTAATTCGATTGACAAAGGCACCTATGGTGTCTGCGAGATGTGCGGATGTCTGATCAGCCGACAGCGTCTGACGGTGCGACCTTTCGCCAAATTCTGCATTCAGTGCAAATCTGAACTGGAAAACGGCGGCCGCCGTAAAAAGCACCGCTGAAACGTCAGACTTGTCCTGTGTGGATTGACCGAGATAATCATTGCGGAAGTGGCGCGGCCTATATCGGTTTTTTTAACCTGAAACAAAAACAATGATGAACAATGATAGTACAGGGCTGTTCAGGAGTTTGTCGCTGGTCGCATTGATTGTATCGCTGGATCAGGCGACCAAATATCTGGCGGTGAGCCTTCTCAAACCGCTACACTCCGTCGAGGTTATACCGGGCTTTTTCAATCTGTCATATGTTGAGAATCCCGGTGCGGCGTGGGGCATGCTGGGTGGACAGCGCTATCTGCTGGTGGCTTTCTCTGTTTTCTCGCTGATCTTCATCATAGCGCAGCGCAAACAGCTCTTCGGTAAGCTGCACTTCCCGATCCTGTTGCCGGCTCTCATCTGCGGCGGTATCATCGGCAATCTGATTGACCGAATAAGATTGTCGCGCGTGATTGATTTTCTTGATTTTTACATCGGCGAAAGTCATTTTCCCGCCTTCAACATCGCCGACTCCGCCATCTGCATCGGTGCCTTTCTTTTTGTTCTCTGCGAATTCATGCACAGCCGTAATGCTGAAAAGGAACAGAATGATCAATGAGCTCCGGATACTGGCCGGAGCCACCGCAACCGGCAAAACCGCGCTCTGCCAGATAATCGCTGAACGCGAAAACTGCTCCATTTTATCCGCCGATTCAATGCTGGTTTACAAAGACATGGATATCGGCACAGCCAAGCCAACCCCCGCGGAGCGTAACGCTGTCTCCTATTACGGCATCGACCTGGCGACTCCCGATCAGAATTTCAGCACCGGCATTTGGCTTCAAAGCGCACGCCAGAGTCTAGCCGACTCAGCAGGCGACCTTATTGTAACCGGCGGCACCGGCTTGTATATCAAAGCCCTGACCAGCGGGCTGGACAGCACTGCGGTTGACCCGCACCTCCGGGAAAAATGGGAGAAGATTTGGCAAACCGATGGGATTCAGGCACTGCAGCGCGAACTGCGGTGCCGACTCGGAAGTTCCGCTGATCCAATCTCAAACGAAACTAATCCGCGCCGCCTGATCCGCGCCCTTGTCCATCTGGATGAGTGCGGCGAGTTACCGACCAACTGGCAAGTTGCTCCTAAGCCAGCGATTGTCGCACTGACGATGCCCCGTGCCCAATTGCACCGGCGCATCCGTCGGCGCGTGGAGCGCATGTTCGCACAGGGTTTGATTGATGAAGTGCGTCATCTGCGCGAACGCTACCCCTGCTGGTCCGAAACCGCCCGGGCGGCCATCGGCTACCATGAAGCCACTGCTGTGCTAAACGGTGAACTCACCGAAAACGAGGCCATCGAACGAATCTGTGCACGCACACGTCAACTGGCCAAACGACAGGAAACCTGGTTTCGTCATCAGTTTGCAACGCACTGGTGCCAAATCGATGAGGGCGATTCGCTTGAACAAACAGCCGCAAAAGTGTTAGAATTGTGGCATGAGTACGGAAAAAAAGCTCTCAGAACCAACTGACTCCAATTCGGAATCAGGACACGGATGGTCAGCCGGTGAGGCACCAGAGAGCAGCCCGCTTAAATATCTGCATGATTCCCTCAAACCACGTGAAGAGCTGGAATGCCTGGGACGCAGTAATTTATCCGACGCTGCGCTGATTGCCGTCCTGCTGCGCTCAGGAATCAAAGGTAAAAATGTCATCAATCTGGCCCGGCATATTCTGGCGGATTTCGACGGGTTGGTAAACCTGGCACAGGCGGATCACAATGAGTTGATTCAGCACAGGATTCCCGGACTGGGCAGGGTTAAAGCGATGGAGCTTTCCGTAGCAATGGAGCTTGGACTGCGCATAGCCAAACGTTGCCAGCAGAATCAGGTCAATCTTAAAATCGAAAGCCCGCACGATGCCTACAACGCGCTCAATCCTTTGACCGTTGAACTGAAGCAGGAAAAATTCTGGGTTCTGTTGCTGGATACTAAAAATCAGCTTATCCGTAATCCGGTGGAAGTGACTACGGGATTGATCGACTCAACACCGGTACATCCGCGCGAGATATTCACCGAAGCCATCCGCTACCGTGCCAAATCCATTATTCTGGCACACAACCACCCCTCGGGCGATCCAACCCCATCTTCACAGGATATCGTCATAACGCGCCGGATGATCGATGCCGCCAAACTGCTGGACATCCCGATTCGCGATCATATTATCATGGGCAGAGCGTACAGCGATCCGCCGGTATTCACCTCGATCCGGGAGATGGGTGTGGTACTTTTCAACGACTGACAACGCACTGCCAGAGAAAACAAATTATGCTGCGATTAGGACTATGCTGCCTCTTTCACGAGGCCCCTATCAAATTCCGTACTACAACAGCCAAGCATCTTGCCACTCTTAAAAAGAGCGAGCGAGAGCGAAAACTCTCATCCCTCTGTCTATCCAACGCCCTGGCACTACAGCAAGCCATCCTGTTCTGCCATCATAATAAAATCGGCGCATTTCGCGTCAACAGCCGCATTCTGCCACTTAAAACCCATCCCGATATGGGTTATTCGGTAAACAAGCTGCCCGAGGGTGACCGGATAATAAACAGTTTTAAAGAGTGTGGCTTCAACGCGAAAAAACACAACATCCGGCTCACATTTCACCCCGATCAGTTTACATTGCTCAGCTCACCACATCCGGAGATAACCGCCAGATCACTTGATGAGCTGCACTATCAGCTTGAGGTGGCTGGCTGGATTGGAGCGGATGTAATCAATATTCACGGCGGTGGCGCCTATGGTGACAAAAACCAGGCATTACAAAGGGTCGAGCGCAACATCAACGCACTCGACAAAGGTCTCCGTAAACTTCTGACAATCGAGAATGATGACAGAGTTTACACCCCCGCTGACCTGCTGCCGCTCTGCCGGAAGACAGGTATTCCGCTAGTGTACGACCTGCATCATCACCGCTGCCTGCCCGATAATCTGAGCGCGGAGGAGGCAACCGCAGCAGCGCTCCGCACTTGGAACAGAGAGCCTCTCTTTCATCTCTCCAGCCCTAAGGAGGGATGGGCTAACGGCCAGCCGCACAAACACCACGATTACATCGACATGAACGATTTTCCGGAGTTCTGGCGCGAACTTGATCTGACAATTGAAATTGAAGCCAAAGCCAAGGAACTGGCGGTGATCAGAGTATACAACGAGCTGAATTTTTAGAGTTGTTCACTCTGATGCCGATTTCAGAGCGGATGAATACGTAGCATACCGCGCAACGTGCCGAGAAATTCGCGGATATTTTCGCGTGTCCAACCGGTGCAGGTTAGGACACGTCCATCTTTTTCAACACTATTGCCGGTATAACGCGCTTCAAGCCGGAGTGCTTCACCGGAGAACTCCTTGACCGTGGTGATTTTCTTCTCTTTAATCTGTGGGTCAGCCAAGATCAACGTGATCGCAGTACTGCCAATAGCGGAGACAACCGCACCCGCACCATAACTTTCCCGCACAACACGCCGCAGCTCTCGATCACTCTGCAAATCCGAGGCTTTACGACCGTCAACCATCAACAGCAAATCAAATTCGGCACCTTGCACATCCGCCAGTTTGACCACCCGCATTGCGCTGTCAACAAAATTGCAGTTGCCGTCGGCGGTCGCGACAATTATTGAAGCTCCGTCGGCGGTCAACTCCCGCACTATCAGCTCCAATTCATTAACACCCCCTTCAGGCACAACCAGCAGAAGATCACACTCTTTCATATCGTAATAGGGTGCTAACGCTGTTTTGAAACTGTTGCGTCCATGTCGAACTTCTAGATCGATAAACCTTTTACGCCGGGCCAGAGCTTTTTCCAGCACACGCTGGAAAGCATTGATATCGTCAGTCGCTTTCCCGTTCACATGCGTAATAACCATACCGGGAACTAGGTCGGCTTTGCCGGCGGCCCCGTTCGCTTCCACATTGCTGACCAATACCCCCAGCTGATCCGACAAGCCGTAGTAAACACGATGCAGGCGCAGGATGCGTTTATAGCCCAATCCCAAAGCGTCATAGAAAAGGGTCAAATCCTCACCAGGGAACCTGCCCAGCGCGGGACGGGGTTCATCAATTTCCATCTGGGTTGTGATCACTTTGCGCGAAAAATTTCCGGGATTGTTCGCCTCACTGCGCAGAATTGTCAGTTCAACCTGAGTGCCTGGTTCCCGGATGGCGAAGTCCCATCCAAACTCCATCAGCTCCGCGCGGGTCCGGGCGGAGCAGGGTTGGCCATCGAGCGCCACAATCACATCACCGCGCTGCATACCGGCCGCAGCGGCAGGGGTATCCTCCATAACGTATGCGAGCAGCAAACCGCGTTCGACACCAAGTGCCAAGGCCAGTTCGTCGTAGAGTTCACAAACAAAGAAAAACGGTATATCACATCTGCGGAAACACCCATACCGCTTGAGATGCTCGCGCAGAACTTTGACCACGTGTGATGGAATTGTAAAACCGAGATTGTTACTGCCGCGGCTGGCATAGGTGTTAACCCCCAGAACTCGCCCTTCGCGGTCAAAAAGCGGCCCTCCGCTGTTCCCGGGATTGATGGCCGCGTCGGTTTGAAAAACGGTGGTGAAGGTGCCGAGATCCGTACGATCCACATTGCTCAGAATGCCGCTGGTAAAAGTACGTTTAAGCCCGACTGGTGTTCCGACTGCAAAGCAGTGCTGGCCGATCTGAGCACCGCGTGTATCGGCAAACTCAACCGGATGTAGCGGCTCATCAGGTTCAATTTTCAACAGCGCCACATCGGGGTCCATACAAAAACCGATCACCTTGGCGGAATATTTGCGTTCGTCGTTGAGAATCACGGTGATTCCCTCTTCGGCTCGCATCGGATTCTCTTTATCGTCGCCCTTAACAACATGGCCATTGCTGATAATATAACCGTCGGCTGTGACCACAAAACCGCTGCCCGCCGTGCGTTTGTGCTGAATCGCCACCACCGAAGGGTCTACCCGACGGACAATTTCCTCGGGAATATCTTCTTTCACCGCAGATTGCGACATCACAGCGGAGGGTATATGTAAAAATGCCGCGGCCAGCAACAATGCCGGAAACCACGGGAATCTTGCAGCACGCATAATTCTGTTTTCAAAAATCATCGGAAAATACTTGATGATATTAAGTTTCTTTTTCCTAATCACATTTCACCTCCGCCCGCACCATCGCCTATTCTGAGATTAAGTCCGGCATAGCCGCCATAACTCCCCCGCTGAAAATAAATCAGCAACACCTTCAATTCGCGTTTGCGCACATCATCGATAACCCTTTTGAAATCATCTAGTGTAGGTGTCGGCTGACCATCCATTTCCAGAATCACATCATTCTCTCTAAGTAGTCCGCTACGGAAAGTAGAGCTGGTAGCAGCCGCACTCCCCGGTTCTACATCGGTTACAAGCACTCCTTCTAATGTCAGCAATTTGTGCGAGAAGTAATCCGGTTCGGTGATAGTTTTTACTTCGATACCAATATCACGGGCACGAAATTTTTCATCTTCCGGCTTCTTAGCAAAAACCCCTTTGCAGGTTATAACCTCGGTATCACGTCTGATTGTGATTTCAAAGTCGCGACCAACCCGCGGACGCAACAACTGCAGAAAATAACTCTGAGCGCGAGCTCCGCTCAATCTAAGGGGTTCTCCGTTAAGCGCTGTTATCAAATCGCCGCTTCGTATGCCGGCTTTGAAGGCCGGCGAGTTATTGACCGCATGTGTAACCCACAGCGCAGCTCGCGGCAATCCATGCGCGCGGGCATAATTTTTATTAACCGGCTGTGTTATCACACCAAGCCATCCTTTCCTTCGCGCGGCCTCTTCGGGCGCGATCACGCCAGCAGCCTCGTTAAAAAAATCGAGCAGATCGGTGCGTAAATCACTCGCGGCTATCACATTGCCATTCACTGCGAATCCAGCCAAAACGCCCTTCATCGTCATCACCGGTGCCAGGCTTTCTTTCTTAAAGGCATCGTTCACATCAAAAATCCTGTAGCGTGCGGCTTGCGTGCCGCGGCAGAAACCGCTGGTCACAAAAGGTGCAAATTCATTGTCCTCGCCACTCTGACGAACGCAAACACACCAAGAGCCGCTTCGCAAATCAGCCGTCTTTTCAAATGAAAGCGGCACCGCATCTCCTTCCGGCCTAAATTTGATGATTGTCATCCGCAACTGTTCGTCAACCTTGAGCACCGTAGCCTGATATTCATTCGCACCCACCCAAATGATCAACCGCTCCACATCTTCGGGATTCACCACCCCAGGCATCAGTACATGGCCTTCCGCGCTTAACACAACACCTGCAACCGGTTTAAGTCGAGCCGCTTTACGTCGGATGGCCAGCACCTCCGCACGGCTGTCATTCGCTCCCGGCTGCGCGGGAGATGGTTCGATATGAACAACACTGTCGGCCACCTGCCGCACCGCTGCGGCCGCCGCGGACTGCATCGCTACATAGTCCGCCTGGCCGCGTCTGATGCGAAAGTATCTCAAATGATTGCAACCTGAGTTAAAAACCAGCAATGCAAGTGCAGCATATATAAGCGTTCTTCTCATTAACAAAACCTTTCCCCATCCGAAACTTATCTTTCTATCGTGGCATGCCAGAGCACTGGCCCGGAACCTTGAGAGTGTTGATGCCCCGCCGGCAGATCGATTGCCGCCACGCCGCCATCCACCTCTACCTGCTTCTCGCTCAAACCATCAAACCGTATTTTACAGGACTCTTCGAAGAGCAGCGGCACCTCAAGTCGTCTTCCCGGCTCAGCAAAAAGCCAGATATCTCCCCCTGATTGCCCGTATTCGAGCACAAAAGAACACTCCTCTCCCCCGCACTGCACCAGAATTCCAGCCCGCATATTCTCATCCTCAGCATAAAACCCGTATGGTGCCAGATGCCACCCATCGACAACACGTGTAACCGGGCCGAGATTGGCTCTAATCGTGAGACTCCCATAGACAGCAGTAATAATCCCGTCGTCCTCAAACGCCGTATAATCTGTATCACGTACAAACAGAGGAGCGCGGTCATGGTTGAAAGCGTGTAACGGAACTCCGGTGTAACGGGCAACAACCGTTTTTTGTAGCCTTGAAAGCCAGGCGTACCAATCACGGCTGGGCGGATGCTGTGTAAAATCAGAGGAACCGCGCCAACTGAGATGATAGCCCAGTGCCAGCGACCAGCTCAGCGAACGGTTGTCTGTCACAAACTGACCGAGATCATGATGTGCGAAAACACATTTATCATGCGAAATCTGCTGCGCCAGCGGGTATATCTCCCAGGTGCGCGGCGGCAGAACTCTCTTGAAACTTCTGCGCCAGGTCGGCCCGCCCCTAGTCGGAACAATTCCCCAGGTCAATCCGCACAGCAGGGTCTGATACTCAGCAATACGATCCCAGCCGTGCTCAGTGCCCAGTGCCACCAGAGCGCTGTCTTCGGCATTCATCGCGATCATCCCGGCGCAGTAAGCATACGGAGTGGGTGATGCTAAGTTGAAATCGTATAGAAAGCCACGGGCACCGCATTGATCCTGAAAAAGAATATCCACCGACAGCTCCCGGCGAAACTGATCCCGCACCGCACGGTTGACCGCCTGTACAGCGGGGTGCCAAAGGGTGGTGGTCCAACCTGGATTGTCCCCATATTTCTCGTAACGTTTTTTTCCGTTTTCCTGTACCAGCAACGGGGCTTCACCCTCCCTTTCAAAGGTGGGCCCCCTGGGTTGATCACACCACCAGGTAGGATTAGTGTAGGGAGAAAACAGATGACCACGAGCATGTAGCTCATGCACCAATGCCTTAAACTCATCCATCGATCCGAATGCTCCGGCGGGCGGGAGATGATCGGGGTACTGTTTATCGAAGCCGCCATGCAGATAATCAGCGAAATGAATCAGCGACGGCGCCGGCAGATATTTTAGAGCACGCAATTTATCCGCGCAGCTCCCACTCAGATAAAGCAACGGAGCCTGACGCAATTTTGCCAGACTTTCACCGTCAATCTTGGCATGCAACGCTGTTGTAATCGAATTTGCTGCACAATAGTCGGATACCATGCTGTTCATCGTCAACCCGACCCGCAAACGTAACTGCGGAGTTGTCCACTTGCTGCCCGGTTCAATCCAGGTCAGAAACGATCGACCAAGGTAGCCACCCTGCTGATCGCCGCCACAGAAAAGATGCGCCGGCACAAAGAGCCTGTCGTGATCTTTACCGCTCTGCCACGGAGCTTCAGCAGTACGCGGCTGCGCCCGATATAAGCTCAGCGTGGTTGAGTTCGACTCCAAATGCAACATGTCCGCATAGGCCGGCGGATAGTCCGCGGCATAACTCAAATACCTTTCCGGAACAAGCATCTGATAGAACGGGTAGCCGCCAGTTTCAAACCAATTCCCCCCGGCCTGCACAAAATTCCTGAGCCGCCCGATTGAGGTGAGCAGCGAATCTTTATCGCGGGCGGGAAAATACTCACCATAAGGGTTGACAATGCAAAGATACTCTGTGTTCTGCAAAGCTGCATCAATTGCATTGATCGTCCGTAACGATTCCACGGTCTGCCCGCTCTTCACCGCGGTGAGTGCCTGCTGCAAAACACCGCGCCACTCCGCAACCTTGATCGTGCTCCAGCCTCCGGTTTCAGGTCCGTCGTTCAAGTCGATCAGTGCGACGCGTCGACGCGGCTGTCCGTCGGACAACCTGATCACTCTGCGCACAGTGCTACTTACTATCTGGCGGGCGATTACAGAGTGCTCTTCGTCACGAATACCGTCGCCGATCCGCCACAGACAACCACCCTCGCCACCCAATCGTGAACCGGCAAAATAGGCGCCTCGAGAAGATGTCACTAGAGTTATGTCACTCAGTTTTTCCGGCTGGGCACGTACTGAAGGCAGTTTCAGTGCATTGATTTTCCCGGTCAGTTGCGCGTCAAACCAGCGTGCGCCCTCATCGGTCACCTTCAAGGCAACACTATGCTGCTTGTCATCCGACAGTGCGATACCTGCACCGAAAAGTTCGATGAAGGCGGCAGGGCCCACACTGCAAACACGCCATCTGCCCGGACTATCCTCCGGCTGCTGGGTGAAAAAGGAACGTTTTAATGCCAGCCCTACACTGTGATTGGGCATTGCCGGCATTATCAGGCGCTCAACGGCAGAGAGATCAAAACTGATTTTGGCGGGCAGTTCAAAGGCGCGCAACGTGTCGTCAATTGGAAAAACGCTTGCGCTGAGATCAAAGCCGTCGACGGCCTCATTCAAATGCACCACCACCTTCAGAGTCGCGCATCTGTAAAGAAGATCTATTGATCCGGCGCCGGTTTGACTGAATGAAAAAGCATAGTTGCTGTCGCCCGCTTTGAACTGCGCCGCCTCCAGTCTGCCACCGTTCATCTCAGCCGACCACAACCCCGCACCCGAAACCCGCCACACAGCGGATGAATCTGCATCCGATACAATCACGACCGTTCCATCCGCACGAGCGATCCGCAGGCGCGCCCGTGGCGCGCCAAGTTCTAGTGTCCCGGCACTCACCCGCAAATCGGCCTCAACCGTCAGAGCCGATATGCACACCATCCACAAAAACCAATATTTCAACATGTAGCCTGTCCTTCTTCTTCATACCGTCAGCGTGACAACCACTCTCCGCTCGACATAATAGTTTTATGCCGCTTTGAAAGCAATCTCCGATTTAATTTACAATCCGTCACCAAATAGATCATATTCAATTCAAGTTCTGAAGTGGAGTCAAGGTTGTGAAAACCTTTTCTCACCCAAATGTGCATATGAAAATAATCTTCCCCTTTTGCTCGCCGCCCGACATGTCCGCAGCTTTGGTTTGCCAGGCATACGGGCAAAGTGGTATGATAGTGACAAGTTTAAGTGGGGGAAGGCCTACTTACTTTATATCGATGGGAACATAAATTATGACGAAGCACTTCAATCACTCTGCCAGGCCGCTCGGCGTTTTTGCAGCCGTCACAATTTTTATCACAGCCGTTTCACTTAAGGCAGCACCGCAACCGGAACACGGAGGGGCGGTAACGGTAATCAAACCACGACCGGCGCATAAGCTCGCACAAGCCGCTTACCGGCAGATTGAAATTCCTGCAAAAAAGACGAAAATCAGGGACAACCGTAGTTTGGGTCCTCGTCTGAGGCAAGCTCTTGAACTAGCCGAAACAAAAGGTACTGCCGCCGCGCTGGCCAGTTTACGTAGCAGCGGCGCTGTGCCGGACAGCGACAGCGAAAATGTTCCGGTTGTGGTGCGTGCAGTCCAGCCCGACCAACTCAATGATCTGAGAGATCAACTCAACATCGGCGGAGCCCGATTTCACCACGCCGGTAGGGACACCTTGAAAATGAGTATGCCGCTGACGCAGCTGCGCAATGCCGCCTCTCTCTCTCAGGTTCGTTCAATCCGTGCCCTGCGCCCACCGCGCAGAAAAGCCTACGTCGGCGAGGGAGTGCTGGCTACGCACGCTGACATCTGGCACTCATTTGGATTCACCGGTTCAGGGGTGAAGGTAGCGGTGGTTGACACCGGTTTCACTACGCTGGCCACCCTGATCAGCGACGGGGAGCTGCCCTCTGATTATGTGGCGGTTAATTTCAGTGCGGCACCGGATATTGGCGATACCGATGCGCACGGTTCGGCTTGTGCCGAGATTGTGTATGACATCGCACCGGATGCCGAATTGCATCTTATCAAAGTTGACGACATCTCCGATGTCAGCGCGGTGGCTGAATATTGCGCAACCGCTGGAGTTGACATAGTCTCCTTTTCACTGGGCTTTGATGTGATCAACTTTCATGACGGCATAGCCTATCCAAACCCATATACCGATATCAGCGACCATCCAATTACCGCTGTCAATTCGATGCGTGAAGCCGGTACGCTTGTCGTGATAGCCGCTGGCAACGAGCAACTTCAGCACACCTTGATCAACTGGGGCAGCTCCGACGAGGTGCTGCTCTGGGATTCGCAAAATACAGAGTTCAACGATCTGTACTACGATTACTCTACAACCGAATTCCCGGCAGGGGCCTACATCTCGCTGCTGATGAGCTGGAACCGCTGGCCGGTCACAAACGAAGACTACGATCTCTATCTGTACCGTTACAATGAAAACACCGACATGTGGGATGATGTAGCCAGCAGTATCTGGTATCAAAACGGTGACGCCGACAGCTACCCGACAGAAGAGCTGGAATATATCACCGAGCAAAGCGGCTACTATGCCGCCCTGGTGCATCACTATAGCGGCAGCGGCAGCAGCAGCACGCAGCCGGAGTTTATTCTGCGCTACTACGGAGTTGTCTATCCATACTACTGGCAATACAACAACGCCAGTAATCCCGCGCCCGGTTCGATTTCAATACCCGGCGACGCAGAAGCAGCCCTGACCGTCGGTGCAGTTGACTTCAACAAATACCCCGACGGACCGGTCGACTACTACTCATCACTCGGCCCTAATAACCGCGCCTTCACCGGCGGCACAGCCGCAATCAAACCGGATTTGTGCGCCCCGTCCGGAGCAACCTCGGTGGTCTACAATACCTCCTTCTCCGGCACATCCGCCGCCACACCGCATGTCGCCGGGCTGGCAGCCTTGGTAAAAGGAGCCTACCCCTTCTTTACAACCGATCAGATTGAAAGTTACCTGAAAAAATTCTGTTTTGATATCGCCCCCCCGGGCCAAGAGAACACCAATGGTGCCGGCAGCACACAACTGCCCACACTGCTGACAGTTATCGAAGGTCAAGCCATGCGCGCCACAGCCGTCGCGCAGAGCGGCGATACCGCCCTGATAGAGTTCACCGGACTAGCCGGTCAACAGTACAGCGTAGAGGCCTGTGATTCGCTGCTGAGTCCATCATGGCAGGCACTCGGCACAGTCACAACTGCATCGAACGGAACCGCCGCCTTCATCGATCCAGGGCCGCTGCCAGCCCGGCGTTTTTATCGATTGATCAAATAAACCCCCCTGGCAAGAGATCACTGCAAAGGTTTTCAACCGGGAGGCAGTTACTTTGCCAATTCACACGGTTTTGGCAAATCCGTTCGGCTTTGCTTGTCGGCCTATTGTAATTTTGTTAAATTCATAGTGCAGGTCGACATTTCCGTACGTAACTTGCCGGAACTGACCTGCACCCTCTTTGCATGTACCCGCACTGATTTTGGATAGCCGCTGATGAGTTTTGCGCAAATTTTTGAGATGATTTCAGCCATTATCGGTGGCCTCTGTGTTTTTCTGCTGGGAATGCGTCATATGTCCGACGGTATGCAGGCGGTCGCCGGCAACCGTCTGCGGCGGATGATTGCCACTGTCACCGACAACCGCATCGGCGCATGTGCCACAGGCGCTGCGGTAACCTGCCTGATTCAATCAAGCTCTGTAACCGCCGTGATGGCGATATCAATGGTTAATGTCGGTTTGATGACGCTACAGCAGTCAATCGGTATCATTCTGGGGGCTGATATAGGTACAACAATCACAGCCTGGATTGTGGCTTTGCATGTAACTGAACATGGATTGCTGATTCTAGGCGTCTCCGGTTTCTTCTATCTTTTTTCGCGTAATGAACGTGTTAAATTTTCCTCTATGTTTATGCTGGGAATCGGCATGATCTTCTTTGGACTCTCAGTAATGAAGCAGGGCATGAGCCCACTGCGAGAAAGTACCGAGTTTATAAGCTGGTTTTCGCGTTTCAATCCGGCAACTTATCCGGGACTTTTTAAGTGTGTACTCGTTGGTTCGGTGACTACCGCAGTCATGCAATCCAGTTCCGCAACTATCGCGATAACCATTCTGCTGGCCAACAGCGGTGTGATTGGCTTCAACACGGCGGTGGCATTGGTGCTGGGGCAGAATATCGGTACAACCATCACCGCCTATCTCGCGTCTCTGGGAGGTTCCACACCGGCCAAGCGCACCGCGTACGCTCATATTTTGATCAAAATCATCGGCGTGGCGGTTGTTTTCCCCTTCTTCTACTGGTATCTCAGATTTCTGGGGTGGATCATGCCTGATGCAATCAGTGGTGATCTAGGCAAACAAATCGCGTTGTCACATACGCTTTTCAATGTGATAATTGTGTTGCTTTTTCTCCCTTTGACAAACACGCTGGGCCGTCTGCTTATCTTCCTGTTTCCAAGTAAACTCAGAAAAGAAGTGCCGCACCTTACCTACCTTGATGTAGGTCTGGCGGAAACTCCTTCCATCGCCCTGCAAGAGTCAGGAAATGCC
Source organism: uncultured Lentisphaeraceae bacterium (assembly GCA_964406095.1). Lineage (GTDB taxonomy): Bacteria > Verrucomicrobiota > Kiritimatiellia > RFP12 > UBA1067 > M55B167. The sequence goes on along the minus strand of CAYOQJ010000039.1, from coordinate 28,975 downwards.
ATACTCAAGATGCGCGACAGCGTGGCGAAGATGCTGATGTGGATGGGAGATGAACTCGAAAACCCCCGTGTTGATCCGCAAAGACGCAAAAAACTGCTGCACCGTGAAGAAATTCTGGATGTTATGCAGAAAGAGATTGTCGAGTTTATCAGCAGGATATTGCAGAAAAATCTACCCTTTGAAGTTATTGCCGAAGGACGCCGCCAGCTCAGAATAGCAGATGAATACGAATCGGTGAGCGATTATCTGATCAGCCTGCTGAAATTAAGTGATCGACTGGCGGCTGAAAATTCAAATCTGGCTCGCCAGGATTTGCTCAATATCAAGATGCTACATGCCAAGGTTGCACAATATCTGGCGTTGATTGGTGACGCACTGGCGACATCCAACAGCGATATCATGACAAAGGCAACCTCGCATGGAACCCAGATTACAGAGTTGGCCAAGCGTTATCGGGATGAACATCTGAATCGAATCGAAGAGCCGGAGACATCCCCGCAACTGACCCTTATCATCATCGACATGCTACAGTCATACCGTAAAATCAGAGCACATGCGATGAATATTGCTGAAGCGGTCGCCGGCCTGAAATAAGACCTCCGCTTTTCAGATGCGACGCGCGCTCAGAATAATCTCTCCGTTCGGTTCTGCTTCACTCATCAGCACCCTGCGTTGTGTGACCGTTTTTCTGTTCACCGTCCGGCGCGATGTTTTCACAAATTCGCGCGGTGAAAACAGCTCCACTTTAAGCAGTTTGCCATTATTGGCGGGTATCTCTTCAGCGTTTAAATCGATGCTGCCGGATGCAATCACATCAGGCTCAGGTAATTTTTTGAGTTTAGCGGCCAGATAGTCGAGCGGCGCCGATGCAAGCTTGCCAACTACAACCACATCATCAATCACATCAGCACCGATGCCGATCACCGTGCCAGCTATAAACCTCAAAAATTCTTCGAGCTCCTCGCCGCCAACCGCTTCGGTAATGTCAACCTTCAGACCGAAGGTAGACTCCACACTCTCCTTAAAAACAATCCTGCGCGTCCAGGCAACGGTGCTGAGATCGCATTTACCAGCATCAAGATCAATGCGCGAAGCACTGAAACGAGAGGCGATACCGGCTCTCGGCCAGATCAGGGCACTCTGCGCCAAATGCGAGCTTTCTCCACCTTTACCGCTGAGCGTTTTCAGCAGTGAACAGCTGACCATTGTCAGTTCAATAACTACCAGCTTCCTCGCCATGTTGCGCTCCTTCCTGAACTGTCAAATTGGATGTGAACAGCGCCAGCTTCTGCTCTTCAACCAAAAATATACTTTGATCACCGCGTGCCATTACATAACGCAGATTGTTGCCGTCTGAACGTCCGACCAGCAGACTGCGCCTGATCGCATCATCCAGATTCAAATCCAGCGTGACCTCAAGCCATGGAGTCGTGAAACCGTAATACTCCAGATCAGAAGTTTCAAAACCAACCTTGACAACTCGGTCGGCTTTAAGGTCAGCCAGCAATGCCAGAAAGCGACTGAATGCCTGCTGATTAAGCCGACCTTGGAAATCACCGGCACCAAGATGCCATGAGCCGGAGTCTTCCATAAATTCGGCGGCAAAAAAAGTTTCGTTGAATTTTCTGAGGGTCACGCGCTGAATAGCCTGTTCAGGAATTGCCAGTATGGTTTTGTCACGAAAATCAAGCAGTGCCGCGCTGTCAATCACAGCCGGTGGCATATTTGATTTAGCCACATAATAAACCTCCGGTTGATCGGCAAACTCAAATTCATAGAGCTCTTCCCGGTAGTCGGTTTTTTTAATTGAAGCTACAATTGTTTGATCCCCCACAGCAAGCGCAATATAACTGGCATCCGCCTTCCGGGCACTTGCTTCTTCTTCATGTGCGTGACTCCTAATCTGTTCCGCCTTCATGGAAAGAAGAGTATCGATCGTCAGCTGTACAAATTGTTGATCAGCCGGTTCTGAAGCAGGTGAGTCTATTTGCCAAAGCTGATTGGTACGGCTCAGAACGAAGGCCTCGGTGTCAACAACAATATCCAAGCGTTTAACGGGCTCGGGTAATGCGTCAAATATACGCATACTCCTGAAACTGACCGCAGTTACATCAATCAAATGCGCGATGCTACCTGTGATTTTTCCGATGGCCCGCCCGTTATCCAGCAGAATATAAACCCCATCTCCATTATTACCGCCCCCGCGACCAACTACCAGAGCGACATCGCCTTTGCCGTCAAGCGTCTGAATGGTTATGGTGGTGCCAGTATCATCATCAAGCCCGTAGAGAGCTTTGCGGGTTTTTAAGGCCAGATCATATTCAGCAACATCCATTACGTTGGATAACGAGGGCCAAATAAACTCACGCACACGTGCGACGGCGAGATTGTCAATAAAATCATATACCTTTTCCTGTGAAGCTCTGGCGCAAACCGGCTCCTCCATAACCCAGGAATTCTCTTTCAAAATCAACTTTATGAAGGGGTGTCCCGGACGGCGGATGGTCACAGCGTTGACCAGACTTCGCTCACACTCAATCAAGCGGCGTGAACGTAACTCGTCCACGCCCGCCGGGATTGCGTCATAGAGAGTTCGTGATACCACCAGAACATTGTTTACATTATCCTTGCGCAGATAAACATCCGTGCCTGATGCTGTTTTTTTACCGAAAAGAAAACTCAATTTGTGCCTGGTTAGGTTAAACATGACGCGACAGCGAGCCGGATGAAGCCCGTAATCGTTGATCGATAAGCCGCGCCTGTCGATTTCATCAAAGTCCAGCGCATCGTTGATGGTTGCGCTGCCAAACTCTTTGATCAAACGGTTCATCATGCTGTTGTCAACACTCGCCTCTATGGGAGCTGTCATTCGCCAGCTGTTGCCCACGCGCTGAACCTCAATGCGTGTTCCCGAGTGTTCAATAACCACCGACCGGACATCATCAAGCACCTCTGTGACTAAGTAGGTTGAGCTTTTATCCGGTGCCACCAGAAAGTGACGGTTTTCCCGACCCACCAGAAGAATGATAAGGCAGAGGATGATGCCGGTAATAAAAAATATAATTACTCTTCGGTTTTCCATAAACCATCCCTACTTCCGTCCGCCTTGAGCCACCGCGAACAAACGAAAAACAAGCAGTGTAAACACAGGTACAGCCAGCGCCGACCAGAACATGGCGGCTATCCATCGCTGCCGGTCAAAACCAGTGGCCAATGTGGCATCACCGCCAACCGATGAAGCACTGCCCACATCAACGCCCGCCAGCCACCCGATTGCATTGATGAACAGATCGCGGTTGGCGTTGGCACGTCCGGTTAAAGCCCGGTTCATGACAAAATCGACATCTCCAAAAACACAGAGGCGCGTGGGTTTGTAGGCGACATCGCGCGAGACTGCGACACCGCGTTCCGCAACTGCTGCCACACAGACCGGGCCGGGCAGATCAAGCGAGGGGTCGTAGCGACGAGGAAAGATTTCAGGATATATCTCGCCCCAGCCCTGCTCATCACTTTGCGCAATCATCATGCTGTGTTTCAAGTCGAGGGAGTCTTCAGCCTCACTGGTTTTACGTACATTCAGGCAAGTGGCCAAACCCATAACAATCGAGGAACCCCGCAGGTTACGGGTGATCGGATGCTCCGCGAAATCAGAAATTACAATATCGTTGCCGGTCAGAGTCCTGTCGCTGACCGCCACGTGTGCGGTTATCGCTATACCCCACTTACCCAGTAACGGCTCACATCCGCTGCGAGCCCCGCTGGTTGCAAGATATAACAGACAGCCCCCCCGGTCAAGGTATTGTTCAACCAGCCTAATCTCTTGCTCCGGCATCTCCCGACGTGCGCCAGCTATGACCAAAACGCCGCATTCAGCGGGCACCTCACGCAATCCGGCCAGTGAAAGCTTCTCTAATAAAAAACCGTAGCGTTTTAAATCATGCGCAATATCTGAAAATCCTCTGAATTGATCATAATCATCAAAATCAACCTCGCCATGCCCCTGCAAGTAACAGATTTTCAGCTGCCGATGCGGCAGCACAAGACGTGAAATGGCTGAAGCACACAACTGCTCCGCCCGAAAACCACGCCTGCGGTCATTGATCGATGCATCATTCAATGCGACCACCAACCTGCGCCTCTGATATTCAAACTCTAGTGATTTCTCACGTACGCCGCGTGCCACAAGCTGAGCTGCACGCGTCATGTCCCAGCGTGGATCAACGTAATCAATATCTATCTCGGCTCCGGCCACATTACGCGATGCGGACGCCAACCCGCGCAGTAGTCGGGCGGTCGGGCGGGTAATCGGATCACGTCGATCCATAAAGCAAATTATCCGGATGCGTCCCTGCGTTTCAGAGAGAATGTTCTTTGTCCGTTCAGATACCACCCGTACCTCTCCAATCGGTATCTCCCATGTGAAGTTGAACCAGAAGCCGACGACAATTACCAGAAAAGAGAATACCACACCAAGCAGCACGGCTAAACGTGAGGTGAACCTTAATAATCCGCGGCGCGGCGGTTTGACTTTTAAACTGTGGTTATTGATACTCAAGGCTAATTTCGCTCTTAATCGCTATAATCTAAGTAAAGCCAGCATTTTGGATGAGGCAAACAGAAAGAAAGTTGTCAGAACACCGTAAAAAAGCAGCACCCCGGTAGAGAAAAGTCCAGTTGAAAAATCAACGATATGTACCAATAACGGCAGCCAGGATAGCTCCGAACGTACCACGGGAATCCAGGCCAGAATTCCGAAATATACGGCGATGGGCATGCCGCTGCAGAGAATCAGCGAAGTGACCGCCGCTGCCGCCTGATTGCTGAACATAACCGATATCATGGTGCCTGCCGCGCACCAGGCACAGGCCTGTAAAAGCACAATGCCAAATGTGATCCCGAAAGCAAACGGCTGAATGCTTGCGGCCAGATGAAGCGACATGCGTGGCAGAATATACAGAGGGAAGATCAATGATGCCAGCAGAGCCACTGTTACCAGAGTCAGCGCCGATAAAAATTTGCCGATCACAAAGTCGCGCTCACGTACAGGCGCCGCCATCATCAATTCAATCATGCCACTGGAGCGGTCAACCGTAAACAAACGCATTGTCAGCAGTGAACAAAGCGTCGGCAGCCAAGCGGCCACTGCGCAACCCCAGATCGTCTGAATCTGTGTTATGCCGCCTTCACTGCGCCGTAGCAGCATCACAAACGACCAGCCCGCTACAGCAAGATAAGCTGCCACCGGCACGCCACTGTAAAAAGCTCCGCGAAAGGATTTGACCTCTCTAAGCCAGGTCTGATGAATGGCACTCACAGATTACCTCCCCGCTCAGCAGAACTCAACGCATCGCGCAGCAGAGTTCTGAGTTCCTCCTGTTCATGTTCCGCCGTACGATAAGATGCCGCAATACAACCATCTTGCAACACAATGAACCGTGTGCACCACGCAAGCATCTCATCAATTTCATGCCCGGCCAGAATCACCGCGGCATGCGACGAGTAGGAAGTTAACATTATACCCACATCGCGACGCGCTTCAGAATCCAAACCAGTCAACGGATCATCCAGCAGTGCCAAACGCGGATGCTGCATCAGAGCGTCGGCTAAACATATACGCTTTTTGAATCCCCTGGAAAGTGCCCGGATGCTGCTGTCGGCAACAGAGCGCAGATTGCATATCTGCAGTGCATCAGCCAGCCGACGCCGCAGACGTGAACTGCGTTCCCGGCGCAGCTTAAGCCGGTAAAGCAGGTATTGCTCGACAGTCATCTCCTCATAGAGCGGACAGCTCTCTGGAAGATAACCGATCCAGGTGCGGTATTTGACGGGACGCATCAGGGGGTCAATACCGTCCAAAGTGATGTTGCCGGCATCCTGCATCAGGACAAACGCCAGAATCCGTAGCAGTGTCGTTTTGCCTGCACCGTTGAGACCAACAACCGCAGTGATTTCGCCTGGAGCGGCATCAAAGGTGATGTCGCTCAGAATTTTTTTGCGTCCGTATGAAAAAGTTATATGCTCCACATTCAACATTGTTTTATGTTCTGTCGGCTGCGCTTAATGGTATGTGTTGTTGTCAGGCCGACATATCCTTGAGTATGCCGCCGATAAGATTTTTGCGCTCACGCAGTTCTGCGGCGTTCGCCGCTTCAATCACCACTCGCAGATAAGGCTCTGTGTTTGATTTGCGGATATTCATCCACCAGCTTGCAAATTCAATCCGATATCCGTCAAAATCATAGAGGGCGTCCGGTTCGCCGAATCTTTTCAGTGCCGCTAAAACCGCCTGTGTGGCACCCTCTTTGTCGGCGACCTTGAAATTCATCTCGCCTGAATTGGCGTAATGCTGCAACGGTTTGATCAGTTCGCTGAAAGACACGCCACGTCGCTGAGCGTCAGCCAGTTCTCCCAGAATGATAAGAGTAGCCAGCTCGCCCGAGTCACAGTTGTAAAAGTCGCGTAAATAGTAGTGCCCTGCCAGCTCGCCGCCGCAGGCAGCTCCACTTTCACGCAACAGAACCTTGGCGTAAGCATGACCGACCCGACCCATCACTGTGCGGGCGCCTTGCCGCTGCAGAAACTCAATAACCCCCCACGAAGTGCGGATGTCATGGATAATTGTGCATCCGGGTTCCTGTCGCAGATAGGGCTGCGCCAAAATTGCGATCAAATAGTCGGGCTGCACAAATTCAGCATTTTCATCCACAAACATCACCCGATCGGCATCACCATCAAAAATTATGCCCGCATCCAGTTTGTTCTTCCGTACCAGCTCCATTACCTGTGTGCAGTTTTCAACTTCAAGCGGGTTGGGCGGATGGCCAGGGAATAAGCCGTCCATAACATCATTGATGTAGCACGGTGCAGTGCCAAGCAGCTGCTTTATCACCAGCGCCGCCATGCCGTTGGAACAGTCAACACCGATGTCAAGGTTGCTCAAGTCCGGCACTCTGAGACGCATATCCGCGATGAATTCATCCTGGAGATCAATTGCGCGAACGATACCCGCCCTTGCGGCAGGAGGTGGTAATCCGCCAGAGTTAACTCTGGCCTCAACCTCCTCCAATCCGCTGTCATAACCCACCGGCAATGCGTCAGCACGCGAAACCTTCATGCCGTTGTATTCAGCAGGATTATGTGAGGCCGTAATCTGAACAGAGCCACGATAGCCCTTCTTGGCGGTAAAATAATATACCATCGGAGTTGTCGCTAAACCCATGTCATCAACCGCACACCCCGATTCAGTGATGCCACGGGCTAATGCCTTGAAAATCAGTTCTGAGCTGACGCGTGTATCACGGCCGATCAGCATTTGATCGGTTTCAAGCATCACCGGCAACCACCGTCCTATACGATAAACAGTGTCGAGGTTGAAGTCGCGATCGAAAACACCGCGCATGTCGTATGCTTTAAAAAAGGACATGATTTTAAAAAAAACTCAAATTTATGCGAAATACCTTTGCAGTCCTCACTCGATTACAATCAGTGAGATTCCGCTGTGGGCACTCTGCGGCTTGATGGCCTGCAACCAAGCCGGCATGTTGGTGGATACACCCGCAACCTGATTGGTGGCGGTGAGACCAGGCGACACCGAAGAGAGTGACTCCATAACCTCCCGTACCCGCCGGTTGCGACTACGGTTTATCTGTAGCGAGGTTGAAAAAGCACCCATAATACCGCCCAGCAACAGGCAGATTATCGCAATAAAAACCAGAGAACTAACCGTTACCACCTGTTTGCCGCTGCTGTCTATACTGAAATTCTTCTCGGCATGCGCTCGCTCACGCATGGCCTCCAACCGCTCACGCTCCAGCATCATGCGTTCACGCTCCAGCTTGAGCTTTTCCTGCTCAATCATCAGCTCAGTGCGCGAAAGGGTGTCATCTTCTGTCATGTCAAAATCTCCAAGGCCTCATTATAGAGTATTCCGCTCCGACTCTAAACCGAAAAATTGTTAAAACTCAAACTGTTTAATTTTCAGATTGCCTTTGTTTCCAAGCTGTCCGATAATTACGTTCGCAAAATTCAAACAGCAATGAACGTAACGCAGGTGTGGCCTGCAACCCGCAAAAGGCTACCGCAGAGATACAAAAGTGTGACCAGAAAGGCGCGGAGACGCAGGTTAGAACAACTGCAGAGGCGGACTTCAGAGATCCCCGCGCCGCAAGCCGGAATGAGACGATTATATGTTGCTTATTTTCCTGAAAATGATGCCGCTGGTGCTGATGGCTCTGATCGGATACCTGCTCAACCGGACAAGGGTAATCTCCAATGATTTTAATCGACAGCTATCTTTGACACTGATCAATGTCTTCTATCCCTGCATGATTGTGAATCTGATGGTGCGTAATTTCACACCTGCCGGACTTGCGGAGTGCTGGGTGATGCCGGCAGGTCTTGTTTTTATTTTGTGCACTGGCTGGTTCCTAGGGTTTCTGACGCGCGGTATGCTCTCCAAAGAACATCCAGCCACGCAACGCTGCTATCACTTCTCCTGTATCATGAACAACTATTCATTTCTGCCGATTATGATGGCGAGCTCCATGTGGGGTGACCGTGCAGTGGCACTGATCATATTTTCAGCGCTCGGTTCAGAGCTGGTGATCTGGACACTGGGTGTCAAAACGCTGACCGGCGACAAAGTTTCGCTAAAATCACTGCGTCACCTCTGCAGTATGCCTATGCTGGCACTCACGCTCTCCTTTATCATCATTTTTCTCAAAGCGGCTCTGGTCCATCAGAACATCCACTTTGCGCCGCCGCTCAGGGAGGTCAGTACACAATTGATGGAAACCTGCCAATTTCTCAGCGGCGCAACCATTCCGGTTTCAGCGTTGATATGCGGTTCAAGGATGGCCTCGATCAAGGCGGATCACCTACTCACTCCGCGGGTGGCGGGCACAACTCTGATGCGTTTGGTTGTTATACCCGCATTTTGCGTCGGCGTGCTGATGCTACTACCTCAGTGACGCAATCTGCCGTCGATTGCCCAAATCCCTCTTCTGCCGCCGATTTCGGTGGTGCTTAGTAAGGTGACTGTGTGTTCGTCCTTAACGTACAGTGAGTTCCAGCTACCCTTAATCCTCGGCTCCAGTTCAAACGGGAAACTTCGATTTGTGAAATTACGCGCTTCGTTATTACCCACATACACCGCCGGTTCCTCGTGCGCACGCCGCTCGCGGCTTTGCACAGAAAGAACCATAACGCCGGAGGGCATCCGGCAGATGTAGGGTGCTCCGGCGTAAACATCCGCAGATAGTGGCTCAAGTAACGCCGCCTCCCGCGACGCCGAATTGCCCTTGATAATGGCTCCCTGCCATCGCGCCTCAATCGTGTCGCGCAATATCACCGGTTTCATCTCGCCATTCAGACCATTGTCCTCAATTGCCAGCACCACCGTTTTTCCGTCACCTGTCAAACATGAAACCGGCATACCGTCGCGATGACCGCTACGATAGGCTACGCTGTGAGGACCCTGCCAGCTGGCACCGCCGTCACGTGAACGCAGCATGCTGATTTCCTGATCACTGCTGTAAGTGTGATCAGCTTCATTTGCAAAGAAAAGCTGAATCTCACCATCCGGATATTGCAGAAAATCCGGCTCCCAACAGCCCTCCAGCTGCGAGGTGCCAGCTTCGTAAAGCTGCCTGCGCCTGCCCCAGGTTCGTCCATCGTTGTCACTCGCGACCAGGCAGATTGTGTAGTGGCTGCCGGAGTGCCCGGGGCGCTCGTTGTAAGCAAGCAGAATATTGCCGTCACGCAACCTGATAAGTGTCGGATTGGCCGCCACGCCAAGGTCATAGTCAGTTACCCTGATGCCGCTGCTCCAGACCATTCCATTATCAAGACTGCGCCGTATCCAGCATTGTCCGCGATATTCATAACAGCACAGCAGTTCGTTCCCGATCAGCCGGATCGCTCGGGCGTAGCATCCTTGATCCGCAACAATCCTGACCGAGTGTCTCAACCACTCTATCCGCGGCAAATCACGCGGTTCAGCAAAAAGAAAAGCAGCCGTCAGACCAAAATGAAAAATGAGTATTTTTGCTTTCATCACTCGGAATATACAAAAAACACACGGAAAATTAAAGAACACATATCACTGGCATTCCATCGGGCACAATTTCATAACCTTTAACCGGAATCGCTGTTTTGTTTGTCGTATTCAACAACTTGAAATGTTATATTTAGTGTGTTTTGCCAATTGGACTGCATGTTTTTTGCGGCGGGATTTGATTTTACAGCTGCTGAAAACCGCAGTTTGAAGGCTGAATCTATATATCGCCTGAAATCCTAGTACCTTTTTTTATGATGCATCTTGTTTTGAAAAAGCTGGCCAACCGACGACGTTTAGGCATGAAACCCGGGCTTGATAACATCAAAGCTCTGCTCTCTGAACTCGGTAATCCACATAATGCGCTGGCTGCTGTGCACATCGCCGGCACCAACGGCAAAGGAACCGTGGCCGCAGTTTGCGATGAGATTCTGCGTGCGGCTGGTTATCCCTGTGGACGCTACACCTCGCCGCACCTAAACCTCCTTAATGAACGCTTTCTGCTTAACGGAACACCAGTTTCCGATTCTGAACTCGTCCGCTGTGCCCTTCGTGTGACCGCAGCGATTAGCGCAGTTGAACAGCGCATTGCGGGATCAATCACATTTTTTGAGGCCATGACCGCTCTGGCATTGCTACTTTTCAAAGAGGCGAATTTGAAAATCGCCGTGCTGGAAACTGGATTGGGCGGACGTTTGGATGCCACCAATGTTGTCGAGCCGCTAGTCTCGGTAATCACCAAAGTCGGCCTGGATCACTGTGAGTGGCTGGGCGAGAGCGTTGAACAGATCGCGGCGGAAAAAGGAGGCATCATCAAACCCGGTCGTCCAGTGGTGGTGGCCGCCAACAGTGAACCGGTTCAGGCTGTGCTGGCTGCCCGTGCAATGGAGTGCGGTTCGCTGCTGCTAAAAGCCGATGAACAGATTTCTATCAACAGAATCAGCGGCACTCTCGATTCGCAACGTTTAAAAATATCGACCACCGTTCGTGATCTGCCGCCAGTCGAGGTACCTCTGGCTGCAAAATACCACCTTGAAAATATCGCCGCCGCGCTCTGTGCACTTGAAGTGCTCCATAATCTGGGGCTGACAGTTGATGACTCTGCCTTTAAAAAGGGATTAAGTTGTGTTACCTGGCCCGGGCGCTTTCAGCGGATGTCTCGGAATCCGGTGGTGATTCTGGATGGCGCACATAATCCTGACGCGGCATACGCTCTACGGCTCTCCTTGAAGCAGTGCGGAATAAAAGATAATATATGTCTGGTTGCCGGATTCTGCGGTGAAAAGAGCACGCTTGATTTTCTAAGATGCCTGTGTCCTGCGGTGCGATACGGGTTTGCCGTTAAAATTGACAACCCTCGCGCTCTTAAAACCACTGATGCGGCGGCTTTGATGAGGTGCGCCGGTATATCCGATGTCTCTGCCGAGAGTTCAGTCGGCGCCGCACTTGGCCACGCTGTCGACGCAGCCCGTAAAATAGACGGCACCGTGTTGGTAACCGGCTCACTCTTTTTGGTAGGGGAGGTTCTCGCCCTCTTCAACGAAACCAATTGTTACGGATTGAAGCTAAATGAAGGAACACTTTGATATGCATGATGCACAGCACATCGAAATCATCGCCCGTGGCGTGGTTCTTAAAAATGACAAGTTTCTGTTATGCGTCAACCTTAAATCAAAGGTGGCCTATCTGCCGGGCGGCCATATCGATTTCGGTGAATGCGGCCGTGTAGCCCTGGAACGCGAGATGCGCGAAGAGATCGGCTGCCGCTCACATGCCGGTGCCTTCCTCGGTTGCTGCGAACACTTTTTTTTGCAGGATAACGTACGCCATGCCGAAATCAATCTTGTCTATGAACTAGATTTGCCGGGAATCAATCCGGATGATGAAGTGATAGCTTTGGAAAGCGGGATCGGCTTTGTCTGGCAGCCGGTCGAACAGCTTGACAGCATTAATTTTGAACCGGCGGCCCTGCGAAAAGAGCTGCTTAACTGGAGTGCTGCCGCGCCGGGTTACCTGACAAGTGGATATAACTGATTTTCAAACAGCAAATTTTTTCGGAAATACATGAAACTGTATAATTCTGCGGCTGAAAAATGATTGGATCACGATGCGCTGGTTTTTCTATGACATAATCTTTGTTTTAATTTATCTGTTGCTGCTGCCGCGTTTCGCTCTTCGTATGTTGCAACGCGGCGGCTATAAAGCCCGCTTTGCAGATCGTTTCGGCCTGCTGCCAGCAGAGATTACAGCAAAACTCAGAAAATCCCGCAAAAGAGTCTGGATTCATGCGGTCAGTGTCGGCGAAGTTTTCGTAGCCGGGCAGGTTATCCGGGAGATGCGCTCACAGAACAACTCGCTTGAATTCCTTCTCAGTACAACCAGTTCCACCGGCTGGACGCAGGCACAAAAACTGCTGACAGATGATGATATTCTGATCTACTGCCCACTGGATATCTCATGCTGCGTGAAAAGAGTGGTCGCAATGGTTGCTCCGAGCGCGTTGATTCTGACCGAATCTGAGATTTGGCCCAATCTGATCAGAGTCTGCTCCCAAAACGACGTACCGGTTTTTCTGATCAACGCCCGAATATCCGACCGCTCAGCACCGCGCTATACCAGAATGCGTTGGTGGTTTGAACCGGTCTTCAATATGTTCACCAAAATTATGGCTCAATCTGAGATTGATTATGATCGTCTGGTGGCGGCAGGTGCTCCACCGGATCGCATCGCAGTGCGCGGTAGTTTTAAATTTGATGTGGCACAACGCAATTATGAAAAGGAAAAAGAGCTGCACAATTGGATGGCCTCCCATGATGTCAACGAAAACAATATTGTGTTGCTGGGCGGATCAACCTGGCCCGGCGAGGATTTCATTATGGTGAATACCTATCGGGAACTGGCACGGCAACACCCTGAGCTGCGTCTTGTGATTGTGCCACGTCACTTTGAAAAAGCTGATGAGGTGGAGCGCACCATTGTGCGTAACGGCCTGATCTGCGTGCGTAAGAGTCGTGGCGACAGTTCTCCCGAAAGTAATTATAACTCCTTTGCCCCGGTGCTGCTGGCCGATACCACCGGTGAGCTGATGGGCTTTTACGCCCTGGCACAAATCGTTTTTGTCGGAAAAAGCCTCTATGAGCACGGCGGTCAGAATATGATCGAACCCTGTTTGTGCGGCGCGGCGGTTGTTGTCGGCCCGCATACGGAGAATTTCCGCCCAGTAATGTTCGACCTTTTAAAAGCAGATGCGGTGGTTCAGGTGATGGCAGATGATATGGTGATGGATGAGGTCGAACATCTGCTGGAGGATGCCGCAAGACGGCAGGAGCTGGGCGATAGAGCGATTCAGGTCGTGGAAAAACGCCGAGGTGTGGTTGCTCGTTGCGTTAAAGATATAATCGCAGTGATGAGTGAGCACAGTGAAGAGAGATGATTTAATGAGGAAAAGCCTGATCAATGCGGCTCAAAGGAACTTTGCCGCGCTTCTTTGTGTGCTGAGTGCAATTCTGTTCGGCGGCCTCTTCGGTTGCTGGCTGCGGATACTCGATGCGATGGCTGGCAGAACTCCGCTGACCTTGGCGGTGTTTACGGCGGTTGCTTTGACTGCAGCACTCTGCGGCGCTACAATATCAATCGTGCTGCGCCGCAACAGCAGAAATGTTTTCTCTGTCGATATATGCTTTGTTTTACTGATAACATCTGCGTATCAGCTTTTTCTGCTCCACGCCGCTCCGGGAATGAGTGCTGGCTGGCAGCAGCTGCTGCTGGAAATGTCGCGTAATTACACCATGTTTCTTAAGCTGCTGCTGAAAAGTTCTCTGATCTTTATTGCGCTCTTCAGTTTTCTGGCAGGTGGACTCTACGCACAGAGAATCGGCAGAACACGCGGATCATCTCTGATGATTGCCGTCGCTGTTATCACCGGATTTTTCGCCGGTTGCTGGTTGTTCGCAATCGCGATACCTTCCGCCAGTGGTTTTGAACTCCCGCTTTGCCTGCTCGCAGCTCTGCCGACAGCACTCGCGGCAACAGCCCTGTTCAGCAGCGGCACTCTGCAAAAAATGGCAGCACTGACGGTCAGTATCGTCGCAGTGCTCGTTTTTTTCTACGCAGCCCAACTACCACTGAATAATATTCTTGCCCGGGGCACCTTCGGCAGACTGGTTTATCGTGACAGCGGCTTCGCCTTTGCCAACCCGAGTGAAGAACATATCGCCGGTAAGGATATAATCGCCATCTATGATGACCGTGACTATCAATTTGTCTGCGAGATGAACAACCGTCCGGTCATCTTCGGCAATCGCTTTCACACGACCCGCGTTCTGAATGGCTATATACCGTTGCTGATTCAGCCTGCAAGCGAACGCGTGCTGTTAGTCGGAGGCGAAGCTGGGCTCTTCGCTCCCTTTCTGCTGCGTGGCGGAGTGGCGACACCGGCCTACTGCGATGCGAACCCGCGAATGGTTGAGCTGTTGATGCACCGGGATGCACTTGCCAGCGGAAAAACTGCGACCGAAGAACACTTTAAAAAACTTGTCAGGCAGAGCTTCACAGGATGCCATGATCTGATTGTCCTGACCCCCGAACCCCTCTTTAAACGGGGTTGCACACGCGGCTTTTCACAATCCCGTCTGCGGCGGATCGCCGCCATGCTTGAGCCGGGGGGAGTTGCAGTTCTGCATCTGGATGCGCGTGCGCTTGCCCGGACGGCTTTCGCCACGATTTTGGACGGGATGCGTCAGGAGTTCGCTCATATGCAGGTCTGGTGTACCGGAACTTATGAGTGGATGGTGGCAGGTTCCATGTACCCGCTGACTCTTAATGTCGGGGAGATGCTGAAGCTCTTCGAGCGTGATGCAGTTTTTCGGGATTTCATACTGGCAGGCCAACTTACAATGAGCGACGCTTTGGCCTGTATGGTCTGTGATGAAACAGGGGTGGATCGCTGGCTTGCGGAAAACCCGGAGCGAATATCATATCGACGAGCAGCCTGGAACGTACCGAAAAATGTGCTCGAGGGCGATGCCGCACTAATGAGTCCGGTCTTCTTTGAAAAGGTCCGCCAGCTTGATGTCGGAGAATGGCTGCACAGAGGTGAAGCTGAAACAGAAATCTATTCAGCCATTAAAGAACGGGTGGAAAACAACATCACAGCACGGATATCAGCGGTAATGGCCCTGGCTAATGTGGAGGTAGCGCATTCGGAGAAGGGCTTGGAGTGTGCGCGTGATGCGGCGCAAATCAACCCCGATGATGCCTTTCTGGTGCAGTTTCAGGATGCCTTGGAGCTTGAGGGCCGGCGACGGATTGCGATCGGGGATTATAAGGGTGCTGTGCGCTGCTATGAAAATATACTCACGCTCAACCGTGAATCAGCTCAAGCGTATTACGGTTTGGGGTATTGCCTGCGCGCCAACGGAGATTTGCAGAGTGCCTATCTGCACTTTGCCCGGGCAGTAGTCAACGCCCCCAGACAACGACACTATCGCATCGAGTTGGCCGGAGTGGCTCTGGAAATTGGCCAATACTCCACAGCAGACCTCCAGTATGAGAAGATTCTGGAAGATGATCCGAATAACATTACGGCACTGCTACTGTACGCCGAAGCCCTGCTTTGCAAAGGACGTGAGAACCGTCGTCTCGAAAAAGCAATTGAGCTGGCCCAGCGTGCCTGTGAATTGACACAATGGAAAAACCCCGACATCATTGTCGCATTGGCGGATATTTACATCGAGGCAGGAAGAGTCATGGAGGGTATGGGCCTCAAACGCCGTTTGAAGGAGGAGGGCGCTAATTTTGACTTTAACCGGATGTAGATAAACCACGTTCGCAAATTTTTTAGCATAGCCGCTGAGATACACGCTTCCGACAAGATTTAACTCAGTTTCTGAATTTCAAATGCCGTAAATAGGATTAAAGATTCAGTGCCTCCCTCAGCAGCGGTAGCAGGCGCAGTGCAATCTGTTCATTTCCGGCGGAATTGGGATGATCAGTCATATCCCAATAGGGTTTCAACCGATTGGGTTTGACATCTATCTGCATGTTCGGTAAGTAAAAAGAGCTGTGTTGTGTACAGACCTCGCGCTCCATCCGGGCAAAATCCCAGGCCAGACCAAAACGGTCACTGGTGAACTCTACCGAGTGCTCATTCCAAAAATCACGATCACCGAAACATCCTGTGACAATCACCCGTGCTCCGACACTCTGGAAATCCAGAATCATGGTTTCCAGATCATCACGCATTACAGCTACCGTCCGACTGCGACACCAGAAATCATTGGCACCCAGAGTCACAATCACGACATCAGGTTCTTTTTTAAGAACATCCGCGCGGTAACGCTGACGGGCACCTTCCAGCGTATCACCGCCTTTGCCAGCATTGATAACCCGAACGCCAGGCAGCATGCGGGCCAAATGGTGACTGAATTTACCGTCTTTGCCACCGCAGGAAGTCAAACTGTCTCCCAAGCAGATAACTACCGGACGCCGATCGAGCGTGATCTGCCAGAAGAGCGCACACCCGAGCACTATTCCCAAGGTGAGTGCACCACCGTAAATCTTTATTTTACTCAATATCGCAATTTTAGTCATGGTTGTTGGAAAGCATTGTTTACAGTGATCATGCGCCGGCAGTTGCACCACCGCCAGCTACTCCGGGGAAAAGAGTCAGATTACCGCTCAGGTTTGATGACCAAAAACAGGGGTTCTGCCGCATTCACGCCAGCTCTTGTGCAATCGACATCCGCCAACACTTTGCTGTGCTCGTGTAGATGCAGAATAAAACCAGTGTTGCGAATACGTTCGAAAAGATCAAGTCCGTAAAGTCGTACATGATCCTCCTGTCCGTAAAATTTTAGCCGCTCGGCCTCTGTGATTATCAATGGATCATTTTCGCGAGTTGAGTGCAGGGCAGCAGCATATGGGGTTTGAAGTATAGCCGAGCCACCCGGTTTGAGCACGCGGAATATCTCACTGAGCGCTTTGCTGTCATCTGGAACATGCTCTAGCACATGATTGCAGATAACAAAATCATAGCTTTCTGATTTGTCGGTCAGATTCATCACATCCAACTTGCGCACCTGCTCTCGGGAGGGCATCAAATCACCGCGCACATAACTGGCAGGACTGCAGCTTTCGATTGCTCGGCTGATGTGTTTTTCCGGCGCAATGTGCAAAATAGCCACGCCAGCAAAGCGCTCCCACATGCCTAATGCGTTGAAATACAACATCAGATGACGCTCGCGGTCATGACTGCGGCAGAAGGGACACCAGAAGTTGTCAAAATCACTGCCTGTCCACTTCAGCTCTCTGAGATAAGATGAAACCGCCTGCCAGCCGCCCCGATATTTTGAGAACCGCTGAAAACTTCTGCCGCAGATGCAGCACTGACAACGATTGCCTAAACCGTTGATAAAACGTCGAACCATCCGCACGAAGCCGACACTATCCTGCGTTGCCCTGTAAGACATACCCATCTGATTCTCCCCCTCCCCAATATCAAACTCTTCTTTAAAAATCAGACGCATTGTAGCATTTCAGAACAAAACATTTAATTATCTTTTGCATGGAATCTGAAAAGTCAGCAATTTGTCCGGAGTTTGTGAACTTCGCCAGAGTAAACCGGCGTTACTCCCATGGCAGTTTTTAGCAACAGGGCTCCGTCCTCCCGTACTCCGCAAGCCCGGCCCGTCAAAGTCTCACGGCCCTGTTGAATCGACACAATTTCGCCAGCCAGTGCGTCATAAGCAGCCATTCTCTCTGTCAATCCCGCAAAACCCTCCCGCTGCCAGAGATGGTATAGCGGCTCAAAAACATTCAACACTGCGGCCAGCAACCCGGCGCGGGGAAATTCACGTCCGGTTTCGAGCAACAACGAGGTAGCCCGATCACACAGGTCAGCGGGCAGTGTCGCTGCATTCAGGTTGACGTTCAGCCCCACGCCCGCCACAATATGACGCACACGGCAGTCGATCTCAGAGCGCATTTCACAAAGAATACCACAGATTTTTTTACCATCGATCTGGATGTCGTTAGGCCACTTGATTCGCGGATGAAGCTTGCTGTCCAGTTGTTCAAGTGCCGTGGTTACGGCAATTCCAACTATGAGCGGAAGTGCAGCGGCACGGTTGATCGTAACTCCAGGGCGCAACAGGATAGAAAAGTAGAGATTTGCGTCCGCCGGCGAAAACCATTGCCGATTCATTCGTCCGCGTCCGCCGCTCTGAGCACCGGCACAGAATACAGCGCCTTCGGCACAGCCCTGCTCGGCTGCCGCCATTGCATCATCGTTTGTCGAGATACAACTTTTTTTGTAATGCAAAATTCGTCCTATGCTTTCAGTGTGCAACAGGGGCGTCACCTCTGCGGCACAGGGCACAGATGGTGAGCTGACAAGACGATAGCCGCACCGCGACTGACCCTCTATCACATAGCCCTGCTTACGCAACGCTGTGATATGTTTCCAAACCGCGTTGCGGGAGATTTTCAGCTGTGCGCAAAATGTACGGCTGGAAATCTCCGAGTCCTTGTTCGCCTTTAATAAAGCGAGTATCTTCTGTGCACTGCTCATAGATAGGGATTGCGTTGTTTTTCTGATCCAATGGAACTTGCGGGACCATGTCCGCAAATGACTCTGGTTTCATCGGGCAATTTTTTCAGTTTTTTCAGCGATTCTGTCAAGGTCTCCCAGCTGCCCCCGGGCAAATCTGTGCGGCCTACTGAACCGGCAAACAGAGTGTCGCCAGCCACCAGTAGATTTTCCTTTTCGAAATGCAGACACCACCCGCCGGGAGTGTGACCGGGAGTTGTTATGATGCGGGTGCTGATACCGCCATGTTCAATCAGATCACCATCATCAGCTTCCAGTATCAGATTCACCGGCTTGCGGGTGGCAGGATAAGGCGGCATACTGTTCATTGGGGAAAAGGCGTAAGAGGCGTCCGCACGGTGCAGATAAACCGGGGTTACCCGTCGTTCCATCAGATTATTCAAAGCTGAAATGTGATCAAAGTGATAGTGAGTCAGCACCACAACTTCAAGCGTCAGCTGGCGCTCATCCAGAAAAGCAAGTATCCTTTCAGCCTCCGCGCCCGGATCAACTATCCAAGCCTTCTGTGCTTCGCCCCATATAATCGAGCAATTAGCCTGATAGGGGCCGAGGCCCATAACTTCAATGTTCATATCAAATCTCCTGAAGTTCGATTATTTCCCGATCCAAAGGAGTTAAGGAACGCAGACCTTTTTCGGTAACCAGATAGGTGTCCTCAGTTCCTACCGCGCCTACTCCCGCAATCACAAATTTCGGTTCAACGGCGATACACATCCCGGCCTGCAGAATCTCCTGTGACCGTGCTCCCAGAACCGGCTGTTCATTGATGACCAGTCCGGTGCCGTGTCCTACAAAACGGGCTTTACGCTCCGCTCCCATAAAACACTCCGCAAATCCGGCCCGCTCAGCCATTGCGACGGCAAGATTGTACAGTTCTGAACAGGGGGTGCCCGGAATGGCACGCTCCGCAATGGTCTCGTGAATGTCAATCGAGAGCCGATGCGCATCCCGAGCACGGGCGGACACACCGCCTAGCGCGTAAACACGGGTGCAGTCGGTCAGATAGCCGTAAAAATTAGCGGCCACATCGGCCATCACCGTCATGCCCCGCTCGATCCGAATTCCGCACTGACCCACAGGATATGATGGATCAATCCCGGCACCTCCCAGCGCGAAATCATACGGAGAGACCGCTGCGCCATTATCTCCTGCCAACACTGTGCCCATAAAAACCTCCATCGACTCGCCAGCTACCCTGAAGATTCCGAGACTGCCCGCTTTCAGCATCAGGTGAACCATCTCGATCATCCACTGCTGATCGGTCATGCCCTGCTCATAAACCGAGGCGAACTGAGCAACCACCGCCGCATGACGACTGCCGGTTTTTTTCATCAGGGCAATCTCATAAGGTGTTTTAACAGAGCGTACCGTAGCTAACACTCCAGAAGCGTCCAGAATCTCGGCATCCGGCCAGAGAGCTGCCAGCCGCTGCCAGTTGCGTTGTGACAACTCGGCGGATTCCAACCCCAGATGTTTCGAAGAGGACAAACCGAGATCATGCAGAATTCCAGGAATCTGTTCGGGTTTATAAATGCTGAAAACATTGTCGCCTGCCGGAAAGGCTCCGCGTCTCACAAAAAAAAGCGGCGCTCCCTCACAGGGGACGTAGGTGCAGCCAGCAAAAATCCTGCCTGCAAAATAGAGGTTGTTCAGATTGGACTGCACCAGCAAGGCATCCACTCTGAGATTTTTCATCGCGTTCTGCACTTTGTGCACCCGCAGTTTGAGATCATTGAGGAGCACGTCGTTTTTTATGCCAGTATTCATCTTTTATTCCGTGCCGATCTGTTGCTCACCAACTTCAAACCCGGTGTCTGTCACATGCTCTGATGAGCGTACCGGATATCAATTAGATGAGTTTCTGCCCGAAGCAAAAAACAAGCGATTGAGCAGTAAACGTCAACTCTTTGTTAAGAACGATTTTTAGTTCAGCTCTCTCGTTTGATCCAAATTGATGGGATCGGGCATCTCTCCAATTTCATTTTGTCTGCCAGAATTATTTTCTCTCTCAACTGTGTTTCAATCGCCTTAATTCTCTCAGTTTTCACCATCGAAAACAAGGCTGTAAAACGAAACCCGGAAAAGTAGCCCCCAGCTGTGTTGCGAGACTATCATAAAAAGAGTATCATTGGAGCATGAGTAAAAATATTCTTAACAGCATTTGGCTGATCTTGGCCCTGATCCTGATACAAGGTGCCGTTCTGCCGCTTTGCGCATCTGTGGACACCAATCAGCTTGCAGAACTCGAGCCCGAGCTTATCACACTGCGTGAGAAGTGCGATGTGCTGGCCGAAAACCCCCGTGACAAGGCCGCATTGAGCAATCTGCTGGCCTATGCACGCAACACCAATGGAATCGAGCGACTGCGCAGCCGGGCAATGGCCGCCTACGCACTTACGGCATTGATGAAGGGCAATACCAATCTTTATGTGCGCTCGCGAGCCTCTCATGCCGCAAAATATCCGGCTGAGCGCCATCTGCTCAGAGTCGAACCGGCTGAATGCTTTCTGGCCTGTGAGGAGTGCCGGGGGGAAGGATTTGTTATGGGAGTTTGCCCTCTATGTAAAGGAGAGAGCAAATGCCCCAGGTGTAATGGCAAAGGGGTATTACCGATGCCTAAGAAGCTTAAAGGCAGCCGCAGAGCCAACCAGGGTGTGAAATGTCCAATGTGCGGCGGTAGCGGAAGAGTGGTCTGCAAGCGCTGTGGCGGCAAGGGAGTCGCTCCGATACGATGTCCGAAATGCAAAGGTAAACCCTATAGTTTCAAAACGCCGCAACGGGTGATCGATGATTTTGCACTCCTAGTCACGGGTATCTCAAAATGGATCAGCAATGAGGAGGTTTTCTTCAACCGTCTGCGCGATGCTCAAAGTGAAAAAAATCCCATTCAACGTGCCGAGGCATTGAAGGCTCTGCTTGCAGCATACGGATATCGTCCCGAGATGCGTAAAGTTAGAGAGCTGCTGGAAGCCTCCAAAGCCGATTTGACCAGAGTGAAAACAGAAAAACGGGAACATGATCTGCGGATCAAGCGTGATATGATCAAACTACGCAACCTGAAAAAGTCACAGCAACCTGCGACGGCGATTCGGGAGATACGTGACTACCTTGAAGCTAATCCTGAAACACAATACCAACCGGAGCTGGAAATGCTGATCGATGACCTGGCGGAACGCATCGCCAGTCAGCGCTCACGACGCAAGCTGCTTGTCGCTGCCATAGCTGCACTTTTGCTACTGTTGATTGTGAGTGGTCTGCAGTTCCGGGTTCACAAAAAACACCGTTCCGGTTGAAAACCCGGAGCTACGTAACTGCTCCTCGTTGCGGAGTCACAAATGGCGTCCCGCAACTCGGCTTGTTTAGTGTTCTTAAGCTGAATCAACCGGGCAAAATGGCAACTGCCGTTTTTAGGTTGAATGGGGTGGCGGTGTTGCGCGTGTTTGTGCGGTAAGCTGTCATCGTAGTGCCGAAGCGCTGTTTGAAAAGAAAAGCCAAATGACTCTCGCGGGTGAAACCGCACTGCTCCGCGATCTCCCCTATACTCAAATTGGTCTCGCGCAACAACCCGCAGACCTTTTCAAGTTTCACGCGCTTTATCTCCTCCATAATAGTGCGTCCAGTCACAGCCTTAAAATGAATCTCCGCAAAACGCCGCGAGGAACCCATCCGTTTGACAACATCCGGAACCTTGAGATTGCGGTGGCCCGCTTCGCTCCAGATGAATTCAAGTGCCCGAGCAACCTGCTTGTCTTCTATCGCGGTGGCATCGGTTGATCGCCGTGTCACAACCCGGATCGGCTCAGCCGGAAATATCTTTACCGACACTGTTTTGCCACGCATCAGTTTATCCAGATGCTCAGCCATCAGACAGCCAACATGCCGTCCGTTGGTCTGGATGCTGGAAAGCGTAGGGAAGGTCGCTTCACAAATATGCAGATCATCATCAACCCCGAGAACCGCAATTTCATCCGGAACAGTGATGTTTGCAGCCATACAGGCATCAAGCACCTGCGAGGCGCGACCATCCATCGCAACAAAAACCGCGACCGGTTTGGGCAACTCCGCCAGCCATCTGCACATACGCGGCTGTTCAACCGCCCAGTCGCGACGCTCCTTGACGCTTAAACGCGGATAAAAAACGCACTTTGCGCCGCTCGGCGCGACTGTCTGAGCAAAACTTTCGCCGCGTTCGACCGACCAGTAAAGCTCATGCCCCTCTCCCACAAAGGCGAAATTCCGGTAACCACGATCTAGAAAATAATTTGCGGCCATCACTCCCACAGCTCTGGAATCCAACATCATGGCTGAATTACCGGCCAACGGGTGCTGAGGATGACGCATTGCAAGCGAAGGTTCAAAAAGCACCACTGGAAGATTTGTAGCCGCTATCAGTTCCGCTTCCTCGAGTTCACAGGCACCGGCAATAATGCCGGTACAACCCCAGCGTTTAATATCACGCAGTTTCTGTTCTCCCGGTCGCCCCTCCATGCGGTAAAGCCGCCAGGGTCCATGTAGCCGCGCATATTGCAGTATACCCTCAAAGACCTCAAGATGTCCTTTGAGCGCCAGCGGAACCTGGACGGCAACCTGCGGAATCGATATGCGTTTTGTCGGCATGATTAGTAATCGTTGCAAGCGTTCAAATCGTTAAAGCCGTTTAAAACGTTAAAGACGTTCAACTCTATTTGATCATCGGCATTGCTTTATACATCTCCGCCAAGGAGATGAATTCTTTGATGAGATCAGCTTTCACCCATCTCTTTATCTCTTCTATGAATCTATCTTTCATAATATGAACTAAAGATGCTATAAATTATTACCATGAGTTCATATTATCGGATATGAGCGGTTCTTTTGCAAGTCAGATATTGCTTTTTTGTTTGCCTCTAACTTCTTAAACAGCACTTTCAACGTCTTTAACGTTTTCAAACCTATATTCCCACAACTCTTCGTGCGCAAATAAGAAAAATTTTTTGCGCAAATGCAGGTAGCTTTAATATGATCACTGGAATATATTGATAACGTAACGGTTGGTTTTATCTGTTAATGTGCGCGGCACAGGAGGTGTTTGTATGAATAAATCTATGTCTAAAAAAAGCGGATTGCGGCATGATTATGAGTTCCGTAATTATTTGATAGTCGGTTTGGCGGCGGTTGGCTTGGGCTGTACGAGTATCGAAGCAGCCAATTTAAAACAGTACTGGAGTTTCAATGACGGCAGCGGCACAGTGGCGTCGAACGCGGTGGCCAGCGGCAACGCCGGCGTGCTGCACAATTACACGACACCGCTTTGGGTTGCGGATGTGCCGGATGCGTTGGCACATCGACTCGATTACTCACTGGATTTTGATTCCGCCGCACAAAATTATGTGAATGGCGGGGCACTCGGTCTTTCAGTTACCGGCGGGGTTGATGGAGTAACAATTTCGGTCTGGATTAAACCGGGTACGATCGGCACGGACACACGTCTGTTCAGTCAGTTGCGGAATACTCGCATCTAGCTGTCTGGGACACAACCTTCTCACCCGCTCAGATTCGCCGTCTGGTGGCGGGCGAGTCGCCGCTGACAGTTGAACAGTGCGGCCTTGAACATGTGTTGCCCCTGCACTGGGGTTTTGAGGATGGCGGCGGTTCGATCGCCACGAATTCGGCGGCGGGAAACGCGACGGCGGATCTTGTCAATTTCGGCGCGGGCGCTTGGGATAACGATATCCCGGAGGCACTTGCGGGGCACTCCGCATTTTCGCTGACGTTCGAAAGTTCGAACTCCAACTATCTCGATTGCGGATATTTGGGGATATCCTCAACCAACACCTGCAATTATGGAGCCACGGTTTCAATGTGGATCAAGCCGCAGGCCGTCGATGACGCGCGTCTGCTAAGTTTAAACAGACCCACGACCACCCGTCCGCATCCCGCCGGTAATGTGCGCCTTAACACCAATGCACTGGGTCAGGTTTTCCTTGAGATCGGCCGCGATGTGACCTGGCTGACACTATCTTCTCCGGATGCGATCAAAACCAATCAGTGGCAGCATCTCGCGCTGACCTGGCGCGGCAACTATGTTGAAGCATTTATTGACGGCGAATATATTGGTTGTGCGCTGGGCAGTCTGGATGCCGACCGCGATGCCAACAACGATTTGGTGAACTTCAGTATCGGGAGACAGTACTTTAACAGTGGCAATTTCTATCAGGGTAAGATCGACGACCTTTCTATCTGGGATATTGCGTTTTGTGAATCACAGATTCAGGCACTGGCGGCAGGCGCGCATCCGTTGAGTGTTTCGCCGGTTGTAGAGTCGATCTTCCCAATGAGTGCCTCTAACCTGCTGGTGCAATACAGAATGGATGGCGATGCCGAAGCAAAGCCTGAGCTTTACAATGGCACAGCTTCCAGCGGTGCGTCTTTCTCTGCTGAAGAGGACGATACACCCTTCGCTTACGCCGGCAATATGGCGTTATCACTGGATGGCGTAGATGATGAAGTGACGATGCCTGTAGCTGACATCTTGCAACCCGATACAAACGCATGGAGTATCGCATTATGGTTTAAAACAGATGCGGTTGATCAGAAGACCTCATTGATATCGAATCGTCCCGGCAGCTCTCCTTATACGCAAATGAGTATTTATCTGGGAGGAATAGATTCCGGAAGTCTCGGGAATGGACGTCGCATTCATTATTTGATCATGGAAGAAGTCATAGCCAACTCATGGGAGGGTGTGACACAAATGGATTTTGCTGACGGCCAATGGCATCATCTGGTGCTGGTGCGCCCGGGCAAAGGACGGGTTCCGTCACTCTATGTCGATGGGGAACGCATTGCTGTCCAGATGCTGAGAACTGCAAATAGTGAGCAGAATATCAACACTGTCGCACCGTTCAAAATAGGGGCTTCAACCGATTCACGTTTAAATTACAAAGGGTTGATCGACGAAGTCGCGATGTGGAACAGCGCGTTGAGTTTCGAGGAAGTTCGCTGGCTATCGCAGAACTCACTCACAGAGATCACACCCGACGGAACCATTTTATTTGTAAGGTAGTTAATTCAGGTTTTGTTAATAAACACAGTTAGGAGAAAAAATATGTCTTTATCAAGAAGAGATTTTTTTACAGCAGCCGCTGTCGGCGCCGGTGTCACGGCGCTGGGTGTCCGCAGTGCGCATGCCGCTGAAAAGAAGATCGCCGGCTTCGATGAAACTAATGCGGGCAATCTGAAAGCAAAAGCTTGGGACCCGGTTTCAGACCGCAAAGTAAAGGTCGGCATCGCCGGTTACGGTGTCTGCAGCTTTGGTGCAAAATTCGGTTATCAGAATCACCCAAATGTCGAGGTTGTCGCCGCCACGGATCTTGACCCGGCGCGTTGCGCGGAGCTGGCGAAACAGGTCGGTGCTAAAAAAACCTACGCCTCGTGCGAGGAGATGTATGAGAAGGATCGTGAGATCGAGGCGGTTTTTATCGCGACCGACGCGCCGAGTCACGCGCAGCTCAGTATCGCCGGACTGAAAAGAGGTCTGCATGTCTGCTCCGCAGTACCGGCGGTTTTCGGCATCGAGCAGTTGGAACTCGCTGATCAGCTTCTGGCGGCAGCCAAAAGCTCCGGCATGATTTACGCGCTCAATGAGACCACCGCATTTCGTCCGGAGTGCTATGCCATGCGTGAGCTCTATAAAGCCGGCGTTTTCGGCAAACTGATCTATACCGAAGGCGAATACTATCACTACATGGCCAAACCGATTGCCTCGTACAAAGGCTGGCGGGACGGTCTTGTGCCGCAGTATTATCCCACCCACTCCAACGGATTCTACACCTGTGTCACCGGCGGCTCTTTTACCGAGGTCACCTGCATGGGCATGCCGAGCATTCTACCGGACTTCCAGGTCAACAGCAACCGCTATAAAAATCCTTACGGCACTGAAATCGCGCTTTTCCGTACCAGCGAAGGTGGTATGGCCCGCATGGCAGTGAGCTGGGATATGCCTGGCGCTCACGGAGAGAAGGGGCGCGTCTACGGACAAAAAGGCAGCTTTGAAAAACGTTTTGCCGGTAAAGGCAATATCACGAAGGTCGATCAGGCCAAGCCGCAGTTGCCGCCGGGTGTGCCGGCCGGCGGTCACGGTGGATCGCACGGCTATCTGACCGACGATTTTATCACCGCCATCCTGCTCAAGCGTCAGCCGGTCTGTGATGTGGCCTGTGCATTGAATACCACAGTCTCCGGCATCTACGCCCACATGTCCGCGATGAAGGATGGCGAGACATTAAAGATACCGCAGTTCAAATTGTAGTGAAGGCCGTTATATTTTTAGACCGGATTACAGAATTAACAGGATTAAGAGGGTTTTCTATCTTTGTTGCCGTTATAGACGAATATGTGTTACTGAGATAACTTATTTTATTAAACATCACTTAGGTTATCTGTCATCAGTTTCGCTGTTTAATATTCATTAGTGCTTCCGTGATTGTACAGTAATACTTGAAAAGAAATAATCATGTTAATCCTGTAATCCTGTCAGAAAACAAATGCGCAAAACTGCAAATTATTTTGCGTAAACGGGTGTAGTTCGAAACACAAAGTCGGGTTACACTGGAATTACATTTTGAGGAAAGCAAGAGGAAACATGAGTATCGCGGAAGAATCATTAAACAGCAGCTTTATACCTGTCAGCCGATCTCTGGCTGATATGCTGGGCGAGGAGTATGTCGAGGCAGTCTCCAGAGCACGAACCATTTTCACCGATGAAGATGCATTGCAGGTTGTTGCAGAAGCCTCAGAGCAGATCGATTTCTATCCGGCATCAATGTCCGACTCTCTAGCGCGGATGCTGGAAAAGGTCGGCAGTCCTGTACTCTCTGAACCACTGAAGAATTCTCCGGGGGGCGCATCAAGCGCCATGTTCAATAAATCGACAAAGTGTGCCGCCGCGCCTCTGAGCGCATACGGCTATTACAGAATCGGTGAGGATGGACATCTTTATCTGATCACCAAAAGCGAACACTATCATACTCCGCTGGGTCACTCTTTTCCAGGGTACCGGCTGATTGACGCAGCTCGCAAACTGGGAGTGCCGAATGCGACGCATAACAACACCCGCGGTTACATCACCAGACGGCTGGAGGAAGAGCTGATCCGCACTGCCAACGGGTTAGAGCGTGACAATCAAACCGGACTGGCGGATATATTGGCGAAAACCGATGATCTTTTCACCCTTAACCGCGTACTCAATCTTGAGACCGGCAGTCTGGCGGTTGAGGCGGCTTTGAAAATGCTCCTCGCTCGTTTCTATCGTATGCAACCGGATATGAGTACGCCGAAATATACCGGACGCACTCCTGTCATTCTGGTGATGGGCAATGATGAGGGCGGATTACAGGCCAACTACCATGGCACCACCACACTCACGCAGATAATGCGCGGCATGTGGCCGGAGCTAAACGACAAATTAAGCGCTGCTGAAATGTGGAAAATTGTGCCGATCCGTCCCAACAGCATAGCCGATCTGGATGCGGCCTTTGAGCAATATGATCACGGCTCTTACAAAATCGCCGGCTTCTTCCATGAAATCATCATGATGAACTATGGTGGACGTCGCTTGTCGCCGGAGTTTCTGCAGCATGCCTACGCGCAATGCCGCAAGCATGATGTGCCGACAATGGCGGACGAAATCCAATCCTGCATGTGGGCGCCGCAGCTCTATCTCTTCCGCGAGTACGGTCTCACCCCGAGCTGTGTCGCGATCGGCAAGGGCTTCCCCGGCGGCGAGTATCCGGCTTCGCGCATTATCTTCAGCTCCGCCCTCGATGTTATGCCGCAGTTCGGCGCGCTGGTTACCAACGGACAGGAGGAGCTGGCCGCGCTGGCGTACCTGATCACAATGGAGTGGGCGCAAGCCAACAACGCTGTCACCGCGCGACTGGGAGCTTATTTTGAGAGAGCGCTGTGCAAAATGGCAGATGACTTTAGCGAGCTTATATCCGGTTCGGAGGGATGGCACCACATGACAACCCTCTGTTTCAAAAATCTTGACCAGGCCAACGCCTTTGTGAAAGAACTCACCGCTCGCGGGATGGAGTTCAGTGCGCAAACCTATAAAACCGATTGTCCGCCGGTGGTGCTCTGCAAACTTCCGCTGATTGCAGACCGCACCATGATTGATTTTGTTAGCGAAACTATGCGCGAAGTGCTGAGCGGTTTGAATGCGCCTCACGGCCGGTGAGGTCACCGGCCCCACACAAGAGAATTGCACGAAGCGGAATGATGCATATTGTAGGGCGGGTGACCCCACCCGCCGCACAATGGCCGGTGAAACC
>CAYOQJ010000038.1:0-4183 GCA_964406095.1 uncultured Lentisphaeraceae bacterium | reverse complement strand
ACTGCATCTCCGTTCCTGTTAATAAGTTGTCCTTGGGGGCCTCTGAGGGCCCCGGACAACTTCTAAACAGGCGTGCGGAGATGTTTATACCAGGAGATAAGAGTGTCAGGATTGTTGATCTGGTTGCCACTTGCGCCTGCATCTCGGCGGTTGGGAGTCGTGAGAGAGTAGAGCCGGGGCAGGAGCTACTGGTTGATGTCAACCTGGACCCTGCAACCGTACACAATAAATTCAAGCGAATCGTATGGCTGGTCACCGCCAGCGGCAAAGTGCCGCTCGCTGTTATCGGCGAGGTTCAGCCGCTGTTCAGGGGTCTGCCGAGCTCTCCCGTGCCGCTTCGTTTTGCCGGTGCTGATGTCGCTTTCACCAATGATTTCGAGTTAACCTGTATCTACACCAATTTTGTTCCACAGGCACCGAAAAAATACATCGGCAAAGTAATGGAGATAGACGCACATCTGAAGAGAACCGATTTGAATACTTACCATCTTCGTACTGTGGTGGTTCTTAGCTCGGATACACGCGCTATTGGTGTACTGAGCATCCCGGTGGCCGCACCCATTGAAATTCAGCCGCTACGCCTCTCTTTCAGAACCGCGGGCAGCCGCCGTTCCGTCCGCAGTGATGTATCCGCCGATTCCGCTCAACCGGCTGTTAAGCGCGGTGTATCCTTCACGGGACATGGCGGCAGAACTTTCACCCTGCCACCGCCAGGTGCCGCCGCCCTGATGCGCGAACCGGAAAAAGCAGGGGATGAAAAAGAGTAACAAAAAAAGCGTAATTTTCTATTTATCGGTGTTGACAGACAGAAGAGGTTCTGATAAATTGTCCCCGACTGTTGAGGAAATGGCTCTGTTATGACAGAGTGTTCTTCAAGTGACATAACAAAAAAAGGAGTATACTCAAATGAAGAAACTGATGATGGTTGCCGCTGCAATGACGATTGCCGGCGGCGCGTTCGCTCAGTGCGGATATGACCCGCAGCAGCCGGGTCCGCAACCGGGTCCGTGCGCACTGGTGTATAGCATGAAGCTCAGCGCCAAAACTACTGTGGCCAAATATCTCCAGGGGCAGATTGTATCTGGCTCAGGAACGGTTTGCGGCTACGGTCAAGCCGCCAGCACCAACGCTCCGGTTATCTACCGCACGCCTGCTAAGATTGGTCTGCAGGGGTATTGGCTGAACTGCAGCTGTGACTGCACGGAGTTGGCAAATGAAGAGAGTGCTTTTGACCAAAGTTGGCTCTGGCTCTGGGAAAACAGATCCCGCAACTACTGGTTTAATGATGGCGAATACGGTGTGGATGACCCACCGGAAGTAGCTTATGATTGGGATGCCAGTCAGGCTAATCCTCTGGTTGCCAATGCTTCTCCGACTCAGCGTGGTTTAATTGAGTGGGGTCCGGCGTTCAACATTGACGGATACGGAATTGTTAGAGATTCCTTTATCGGTCCGAACATCCGTAATCCCTTCAATCTGATTGGTCCTCGCAACACTCAGGTGGAGGCGTTCTGGAACATTGACCGTGTTTTCGCGTTGCCGCAGTTCATGAATGATGTTCTGACTGTACCGCCCCGCGCCATTGCTATTTACGCTGCCGGCTTCGGTAGATTCGATAGCCGGAACGGCATAATGCGCAACATCGCCGGTAATTTCGCCGGTTTGATTGATGCGCCCTACTATGTCGGTCGTGACGTGTGTGCGCCTGCGTTAGCCTTTGATTGCTGCAGCTGCGATGCTGAGTACAATCAGAGTGTTATCTTCGGTGACTGGGCTATGAAGTACAACGCTGCGCTGTCTCAGCTGGCTGTTGTGGATGCAGGCAGTGTTTATACACGTTACTGTCCGCAGACCACCTATAACCAGGCTTACAGATCCAACGATTACCGCTGGGAGTTTGACATAACTCCGTAATTATTAAGCGCAAGCTTTTAGTTAAAATATTGCTACTAAAAAACAGGGGGGGCTTCCTCCCCTGTTTTTCAATTAAAAAACCAGATAGTTAAAGATGGAGAATTATGGGTTGGTGTTCAATTTCTAAATATAAAAATATAATACATACTATGGCACTTTGTCTCTGCACAGTTGCTATGTATGGTTGCGGGAAAAATAAAAACACTGCAAAAGAGGAGTACACTCCGGGGGTTTTCGTTGAAGATGTTGAAAAGAGAATTGATGCTATGGCACCGGATGATGTGTTGGTGGCTGTAAATGGCAATGAGCTTACGCTTGAAGATTACAAGCGGCTGCTCCAGCATTATGAAATGGAGCTGAAGCTGAAACATCGCAATGCGCGTGATTCAAAATTGCAGGTTCAGCTGGGAATGCAGTGGAAAAGCAAGTCAGCCATTGAAGAATTTGTTGACCGAGAGGCGGTGTTGGCAGAGGCGGAACGGCTCAAACTGGAAGCATTACCGGAAAATATCAAAAAAACAACCGATTATGCCGAAATGGTTCAAAAAGCTTCAGGCGTAAGTTATGATGAGTTCTGTAAGCAGCTGAGTTATACCCCGGAGAGCTATCGCCGTAAGTTGCAACAGGATGCCTTGCGAATGACACTCAGGGATGTGGTTTTCACCAATGATCTGAGTGCGACAGAGCGGGAGCTTGAGATCGAAAAGAAGCGTTATGAAGCCTATAACCAAAGATGCGAGGCTACAAATCAAGTGGTCATGGCTCGTGCTGAGAAGCTGGTGCAGCAGCTGAGAGGCGGAGCTGATTTTGAGGAGTTGGCCCGGCACTGGAGTGAAGCACCTGAGGGACAGCCCGTAATCGAAGAGCTCTCCCGTTCACAGATTTACGAACCGGAGATACAGATGAGCGCGTTTGAACTTCCGGTTGGCAGTGTTTCAGATCCACTCGACACCGAAAGCGGGCTGTTCATTATAAAAATATTCGATCGTAATGAAATTACTGCTGAACAAGCTGGTGCCGGGGAACGTTCAACCGTGAAAATGGGAAGTATTCTTTTAAGACTCGGGCAGTTTTATCCCTGTCCTTCCGACGACGAACTACGCGGTTTTATCACAAATGAGAAGCAGAAGTATGTTTATCGAAAATATCTGAACGATTTGAGAGATAAATGTAGAATTGTGTATCCGAACGGAACCAATTTCTGGGAGAAAACTGAAAATAAGGGCGCAAAGTGACAACGGGTACAAAAAAATTAGCTTTGTTCGGCATAATTGCCGTGGTAGGTCTGTTACTTGCTGTTTATTTTGTGACGGACAAAGAAAGCGGGGTAAAAAGTAAAAAATCTCAGGACACTGAAGCAACGTCAGTTTCCGTTGGCAGTTCCGTTGGCGAAAAGAATCAAACCGGACAAGATAAAGAAAAGGAGTCTGACACCTCAGCAGAGTCTGTTAGCGATAGAGCGGTCGCCGAAAATAAAAGATTTGCGGAAGCCCAGAACTCAGCCTCTACGCCTGCGGATCGTAATGGCGGTTTGTCGCCTGAGGAGCGGAGGGTTGAAGACCTCGATAATTTAGTTAATGCCGAGAGTTACAACGCAGCAATCAAACTGGCACGCGAGCTGATGAAATCCGATAATGCTCAAATACGCCTGGCAGTGGCTGAGAATCTGGGGTGGATCGGTTTAGAGGCATTGCCCGAGCTTTCAGTCATGATAAACGATCCTGAGAAAGATGTGGCGGAGAGTGCTTTTAATTACTGGTTGCAGGCTGTCGAGAATCTGGAGGATGAGCAGCAACGAGTTGGTTTGCTGGTTGAGGGGTTGAAGACGGTTGAGGATGAGTTCCGCGTGGAAGAGGGTGTTATGATGCTTAATTCCCTGCCGGATGAAGTCAGCGTCAGGGCATTGGTCAGGATCATTGAGGAGGGTAATCCGGTCGCGTCGGTGGTTGCCCGCGACAACTACTTTTTCTTTACAGAGCAGGAGTATGTATCTCGCCAGGGAGCAGAAAAATGGCTTGATCAGCAGGCTGAATGAGCCGGAGGTTAAAAAAGGGTATGAAAAACAATATATCGTTCAAGTTCAAGTCCAAGCTCATTCTGTTGCTGTTTACACTATTATCGATAAGGGCCGGAGCGGTTGCGACCGATCCTTCTTCGGCACCGATAACTCTGGGACGGTGGCACTCGGACCTCTACAAGGCGGAGGCCTACTCACAACAACACGACATACCCATGGTGTTCATCTGGGGTTCGATAGGTTGCAGTTACT
>CAYOQJ010000037.1:0-37481 GCA_964406095.1 uncultured Lentisphaeraceae bacterium | reverse complement strand
AAGGAATTTGTTAATTTTATAAGCTTCACCCAATGGGTGAAGAAGTTTCTGAATTTCAAACCGCAAGGGGTTGCCAGTTTTACCGCATCTGCGGCGTTGTACGGCTTCCAGTATAGTCACTATAGCTGAAAACCGTGCGCCTTGCATCTACGAAAAAATGGCAACTGCCGTTTTTAGGGTAAAGGTTCAAGTCGCATGTGCTCGCTGAATGAGTTCAGGCTGCTTTGCGGAGCACTTGTGCGACTCAGGTTTTCCCCAACTCCTCGCTAGGCTATAATCTGCTGCTGCGTATAAATATGTGCTTGCTGCTTTACAATGCACGTGGCTAAAGGCCGGTATATTTTGCGACTGCCTCGCCGCGTGAATGAACATGCAGCTTCTGATAAACACTTTTGACGTATCCGCGTAGAGTCTCGATGCTGATGCCAAGGGCTTCGGCAATCTGCTTGTAGGCCTCGCCCTTGGCGAGACGCTCCATAACTTCATGCTCACGGGGTGTGAGTTGATCAAATTCCTGCGCGGCGGTGCCACGGGAGTTGAAGTATTGAACCACCTTGCGGGCGATCTGGCCGTCCATGGGCGATTCTCCCTGTCGCACCCGCCGGATGGCATCAAACAACGCATCAGCGGATGAGCGTTTGAGCAAATAACCATCCCCGCCAGCCTGCAGTGCGGCAAAAACCCGCTCCGCATCACCGTAAACAGTCAGCATCAACACCTGCACCTCCGGCAAAATGCTTTTTAGATGCCGAACACACTCAATGCCGTTCATATTCGGTAAGCCTATATCCATCAGCACCACATCCGGTCTGATTTCCGCCATGTTCGCCAAAGCATCTTCCGCCGAAGGATAACAGGCTATACATTCAAATTCAGAGCAGGTGTTTAGCAATTCAGCCAGATGCTCGCTCAACCAGGCATCATCTTCAACAACAGCTACCGCTGTCCGATGAGTTGCTGCTGATTCTGTATTTCTTTTTTGAATCATATCCATTCTGTAATCCTGTCTGAGATTCTCTTGATAAAAAAATTTTGCGTTTCTTGCATTCTCAAATTCTAACTCCCTGATCATACCTTTACAGCACGCTGACCGGCACAACGAAGCACACAAATGTTCCGCATCCAATATCGCTTTCTATCGTGCAGCTTCCTCCGAAAGGTTGCAGTCGCGTGCGCATGTTGCGTACCCCGTTGGTGTTGGCGGGCAGATCATCAGTATCGAATCCGCAACCGTTATCCTCCACTTTCAGTACAACATTGTTTCTCTGATATTTAACGCGTACTGTGATCTCGGTTGCTGCGGCATGTTTAACAACATTGTTTAAAGCCTCTTCAAATGCCAGAAATAAATTATGCCGCAACGATGCTCCAAGTTCAATATGCGGAAGATTCGACGGGATGTCAAGCTTGCAGGCAATCTCTGAGTGCAACAGAAATTCTTGCGTGTAACGAATCAGATAGTCAGCCAACGAGTCCAAAGTGTCGTGCCGGGGATTGACCGCCCAAACCAGCTCGTCCATGGAGGTGGTCAAGCGGTTCAGCGTGCTGCGCAGAGCCTCGAAAAGTGAGTGCGCTGGCATGTTAGGATTGGGAAAGTTGTGGCGTAGACTTTCGGTAATAAGGCCGGCCTTGGTCAGCACGCTACCCAGTTGGTCGTGCATGTCGCGGGCGATGCGGGTGCGCTCTTGCTCTATGGCACGCTCTTGTTTCACCTGGCGTAGCATCATGAGGTGCCGTCGCTGCTGTGCCAGCAGAGTGATGCCGGTCAGCCCGAGGGCCGCACCACTCCAGAGCAGTAGCGAAAACCACCAGGTCTGCCAGAAGAACGGAGTGACCTGCAGGTCAAAACCACAGAACTCTCTGTTCCAGATTCCCGATTCATTGCAAGCTCTGATCTGAAAACGGTAGCGACCGGATGGCAGTCTGGGATAAACGGCTGTGCGCTGTGAACCCACCGTAAACCACTTGTGGTCGAAATTGCGCATACGGTAGAGTAGGCGCATATTTTGGGGAGAGACAAAGCTCGGCGCGGTAAAATCGATCTCAATGCGGTTGTGATCGGGATGTAGCGTTAACGGTGATCTCAGTCTGTGAGGTTCAGGAAAAATTAAGCTGCCCTCGTCCTGAGTTTCCAGACCATAGGAACGACGGGCAACGGTTTGTCCGTCAACACGGATACTTTCCAGTACCAGGGGCGGTGCAACTCTGTTGTCGCGGATTTGTTCAGGCAGGAGCTCCAGAACTCCATTGGCTGTGGCCAGTAGCAAATGCCCGTTTTCGCGAAGCCAGACAGTGGGACAAAACTGCCAGATCGGCTGAACATTGGTCAAACCTTCATTATGCCCGAGCAAAGTGGGTTGAACGTGCGGTTGATTCTCGTGTGTCGCCTTACACAATTGATCCTTGCGCAGGTGGAAAATACCACGATTGCCGGCTATCCACAATCTTCCCTTTTTGTCATCAATAATCTGCGAAATGTAGTGCTCGTGAACGCCCTGCTCAGGCGTGAAGTTTGTGTATCTGCCATCCTTTAGATAAGCCAGCCCTGATCCGCCGTAGCCAATCCACAATCCTCCCGTCGAATGATCGGCGCACAGTGACCTGATATAAGAGGGCACCACCGGTACGGCACTGCTCTCAATGTTGAATTTTCCGTCGGCTATCCGGTAGAGATTACCCTGCGATGAACCGGCCCAAATTGAACCGTCGCTGGTTTGCTCAATTGCGATAATCGCCTCCATGGCGACGGCTTTGGTGACTTCATGCAGTTTCCCGTTTCTTAATCTACGCAGACGGTTGGGCCAGTCGGTCACGATGTAAAGATCACCCTCGACCGAGCTGAAGAGTGAACGCACCGCTTTGATACCAAAACCGTTTTTATCGCTGTAATGCGCAACTATGCCATTTTGCCATCGGAAAAGTCCGGCTACCGATGTGCCGATCCATACTCCGCCTTCAGCCGCAGGGGCTACACAGACCGCAGTGTCACCGGACCAGCCATCTTCCTCTGTCAACAATTGCCACTTGCTGTCATGCTCTCTGGCCAGAGCGCCATATTGAAGGACCGCCCAGATATCACCGCCAGCATCTTCACATAACGTCTGAACTGCCTGTCTTGGAAGGTTGCTTTCATTGTTGTGCATTTTAAACAGACGCGGACGTACCCGACAGAGTCCGCCTCCGTCGGTACCGACCCAAATGCTGCCTTCATGATCCTCCGTCAGCGCGGTTATCTGCGGACGTGGGATCGCGATCTTCTCCATTGACCCTCTATCCCAGCGTAGAAGACCAGCATTGAGCGTTCCGATCCAGAGAGCACCGCTTTGATCTTCGATTAAAGCTCTGACAACTGAACGCTTGGGAAGCTGGGTAATTTCCTCTGCCTGCCCCCCCTCCTTATAGCGCAATACCCTTTTAGGGGTGACAATCCAAAGTCCGCCGTCCTGTGCGGCAGTCAGGCACAAACAGGTCTCGGTGAGGTGCAGTAGCGGGTGAAACTGTCCCAACCGAATCACTCCGACTTGATGGCCGTTAGCACCCCAAATTTCGCCCTGCTCATCTGTTGCAATCCAGGAGTAGCCTTCAACTCTTGATTTGTCCAGCGGAACTATTTTTTTCAGCACTCCGTTTTCGCTGCAAAAGATCATGTTTCGGCGAGCCAGCCATAGGTTGCCATCGCGATCCGCAGCCATGGCACGTACTGCCATATTCGGTGTCGGATCAGCAAAGTGTAATTTTTCGACCTCCCCGTCGTGCGCGTAGAGTAGGGTACTCAAATCCATGGCCAACCAGATACGACCGTCCTTATGCAGCATGGCACGTACATTCTGATTGGGTTGCCGCGTAAAATGATAGGTCGGCATTTCTACGAAACGTACCCCGTCAAAACGTACCAGCCCGCCGAGAGTAGCCACCCAAAGATAGCCATCGGCACTTTGGGAAATGGCGGAAATACGGTTTTCCGGCAAACCTTCATCGGTTTGCCATGTCCTGATCTGCCAGCTTTCCGCCGTAGAAGGCAGAGCTGTAAATACCAGAGCGAATGACGCAAGCGTTATGAAAAACTTTCTGATAAGCCCAACACTCATAATTCACAAGACATTATGCAACAACAGTGATTCCCGACGCAATCAGAAAATCAGCGGCTTGCTTCTATGAAAAGATTTATGCTATTTTAACGACAACTTGCGTGATAGAGGGAGATTAATTTTATGTCATGGTTTCAGATTCCGACGGCGGAACCGTTGCGGGTTCCAACCGATAAGTTGTGGGCGGTTTGCCCCCATTGTAATGCGTATGTCAAGCGTGAATGCTGGCAGGCAGCTCATAAGGTCTGCCCGAGTTGTGGTTATCACGCACGCATTAATTGCCGCGAACGGCTGGCTCTGCTCGCTGACGATCACAGTTTCAAGGAGATAAATGCCGATGTCGGAGCCAATGATCCCCTGAAGTTCAGCGACGCTAAAGGTTCGTACAGTGATAAAGCTCGCGCTGCCGCCACCAAGGCGGGTATCAATGAAGCTGTTCTCACCGGCACCTGCTCGATTGATGGGGTCAATGTTGCTATCGGCATCATGGATTTTGCTTTCATGGGCGGCAGCCTGGGCAGCGGTACCGGTGAACGTATCCTGCTGGCAGCCGAACTTGCTGTTGAGCAGAAACTTCCGTTGATTATTGTCTCAGCTTCCGGTGGAGCTCGTATGCATGAGGGCATCATTTCGCTGATGCAGATGGCCAAAACCTGTGCCGCTATCGCAAAATTGAAAGAGGCCGGCCTGCCCTATTTTTCAATACTGACTGATCCGACAACCGGCGGTGTCTCTGCCAGCTATGCTATGGTCGGCGATTTAAATATCGCTGAACCAGGAGCACTGATCGGTTTTGCCGGACGGCGCGTGATCGAGCAGACTATCAAACAGAAGCTGCCGGATGATTTTCAGACAGCTGAGTATACGCTCGATCATGGTTTTATTGATCATATAGTGCCGCGCGAAGAGTTAAAATGTTTTCTGGCTAAAATTCTGCGCTACGCGGGATTTTAATCTAATAACTTCAGGCAAAGGTGAATTCTATGGCAACCAATAGTGTGAAGAAAATGACAACCTGGGATATTGTCCAGGAGGCGCGGCATGTTGACCGCCCGAATATCATCGCTTATATCAAGGGGATGTGTGAAGATTTTGTGGAGCTGCACGGTGATCGCCTGTTTGGCGATGACCAGGCATTGATCGGCGGCTTTGCAACCATCGGCGGCGAGAAGGTCGTGTTGATAGGTCATTGTAAAGGGTGCAGCGTTGAGGAGAATATCGAGTGCAACTTCGGCATGGCCAGCCCCGAAGGCTACCGTAAGGCAATGCGCCTGATGCGGCTGGCCGAAAAATACAGACTGCCAGTGGTATCCCTGGTCGATACTCCCGGAGCTTATCCCGGTAGCGAGGCCGAAGCCCGCGGTCAGGCCGAGGCCATCGCCCATAATCTGGAGTTCATGGCTCGGTTGCGTACACCGATCGTGGTGGTGATCTGCGGTGAGGGCGGCAGCGGCGGCGCACTGGGTATCGCGGTCGGCGATCGCATTATGATGCAGCGCAACGCGGTTTATTCGGTAATATCACCAGAGGGCTGCGCTTCGATCCTGTGGCGCGACGGCAAAAAAGCGGCTGATGCGGCCGAGGCTCTCAAAATTACTGCGGAAAGCTTGCTGGGGCTGGGGGTGATCGACTCAATTATCGATGAACCGGTCGGCGGTGCGCACAAACGGCCTGCCACCGCGATCAACCGCGTTAAGAAGGCCGTCCTGGCCGAAATTAAAAAGCTTCGTCAAATCGACATCGATGCGCTGCTTGAGCAGCGCTACCAGAAGTTTGCGGCAATGGGACGCTTCTAAATCGGATTGCACTGCAGCGCCTCCAGACGAAGTGGTCGCAATGACGAGTGTAAAAAAGAAGAGTGAAGAGTGAAGCCATCTTGTAAGAAGCTGGTAGCTTGCTCTGCCAACTTTAGCACTTCACCACTTCCTACATTCCACTTTCCACAACTCTCCCCTCTTCTCCCTAACCCCGTGGCTACATCAGCTTCTCCTGCATCTCTTCAAGTGAAACACCTTTGGTTTCCGGTACCATGCATTTAACCCAGATGAGCTGTAGTATCATCATGAAACAGAAGAAACCGAATATCGCCGAGGGGTGCAGTGCTTCCGCCATCTTAGGGAACACTAAAGTCAGTGATGCTGCAAAAAACCAGTGAGTGAAACTGCCGAGCGCCTGTCCGGCAGCACGGTTGCGGTTAGGGAATATCTCGCTGATAAAAACCCAGATAACCGCACCCTGCCCAATTGCGTGCGCGGCGATAAAAGCGAATATACAAAAGGGGACAATCTTGAAACTCTCCAGACTGAAAGCCAGCGCACAGGCACCAAGCGAGGCGATATAACCAAAAGAGCCGATGTAAAGCAGGGTGCGGCGGCCTAGCTTGTCAATCAGCCATAAACCGACATAAGTGAAAATCAGATTGGTGATGCCGATGCCGACAGATTGCAGCATGGCCGCCTGCTCTCCCAGACCCGTCCATTCAAAAACACGTTTTGCAAAATACAGTATAGCGTTGATACCTGAGAGCTGATTGAAAAAAGCAATGAGAAATGCCAGCAGAATCGGAGTTCTGAGCTCTCTGGTAAAAAATTTTGCCCGTTTTGTCAGATCGCCAGCACTCTTAACCACCGCTGCCGTGAGCGCGTCAATCTCAGTAAAACTCATGTCGGGATTGATCAGCCGAAACACATCCATGCCCTTTTGACATCTGCCGCCGTGCACAATCAGCCAGCGTGGACTCTCCGGTATCGTGAAGCAGAGTATGCTGTAAAGTGCCGCCGGAATAGCCTCAATGCCCAACATCCATCGCCAGGCAATCCCAGCAGGTAAATATTTCTTGATGAGAAAGTTGGACACAAAAGCGATTAATATGCCGAAAACAATGTTGAACTGAAACATGCCCGCCAGACGGCCACGCATCCGGGCCGGAGATATCTCCGAGATGTAAAGCGGTGAGGCAACGGTGGCAATGCCGATTCCTAGCCCTCCGATAAATCGCGAGACCATGAAACTCCACTTCTCCGGAGCCATGCCCGACCCGACTGCGGAAAACAGATAAAGAAATCCGATCCATAACAGCGTTTTACGGCGTCCAAATTTCTCAGTCGGCCAGCCGCCAATCAATGATCCGGCTACGGTTCCCCATAAGGCCGCGCTCATGCACCAGCCATGCCAGAAGCTGTTCAGACCCCATAAGCTTTGGAAGTCCTGCTCCGCTCCATTGATTACAACCGTGTCAAAACCAAATAGAAAACCCGCCAGTGCCGCCGTAATCGACCATAATATCAGTTTGCGATGCTGCATAATAACTCCCAAATAAGCTCAGAATTTTCGGCCATTGACAAAATAAGCTGAATCTGCCGGTATTGCACCACGCTTGGATGCCACCAGAGCACCACGCCGGTTTGCATGCCATGCCGCTTCGTTCAGATCAGCACCCCGCAACAGTGCGGCCAGAAAGGCGGCACTGAAGGCATCTCCCGCTCCCACAGTGTCAATCGCTTGTATCTCAGGACTAGGCGCTGCAATCAGCTCATGCTCTCTGCCAAAAACCAGACACCCTTCTGCCCCGCAGGTTACGATAACCCCAGTGAGATCGAATTTCTGCATTGCGTTGCCAGCAAAATCAGCCGCTCCTAAATCGCTGTTAAATAAAAGCTTATCTAAAAGCAATGACTCTTCAGTATTGACTTTAAGCCAGTCACAGGCCCCGAGAGAATTTATAATATGCGCCCGCTGCCAATAGTGTTGCCTCAGGTTTACGTCAAAGAATACCAATGTGTCGGGTAAGGCGGCAAGTACCCTTTTGAGCGAATCCGCCGAGATCGGTGACCGCTGCGCTAGAGTGCCGAAGCAGAGTACCCGCGGCCGACAGGCCGCTATGCTTTCAACTTGAGATTGCGTCAGATCGATATTGTCCCAGGCTGCACCTTCATGAATTGTATACTGCGGAATCGACGCATCCAGCTTTACTCTCACAGTGCCGGTCGGGTTGCGCCTGTCACGTATTATCCAGCGAGTGCCTATATTCAACTCAGTCGCACGTGCTAGTGCCGCTTCACCAAGATCATCACTCCCAAGCGCTGAAATTATCGCAGATGAAAGTCCGCACAACGAGGCATGCGCCGCCAAATTGAAAGGAGCACCGCCCAGATGCGGTACATCATCAATAATATCCCATAGAATTTCACCAAAGGCAATCAAATCAATGCCGCTGCTCTCTGTCACTGCCTCTCTCCCTTTTAGCCCGCTTAATTGCCTGAATAATAATAGATGACTGAAATTTTGTCATTAAAAATTGTTGCAAATAGTTAATAAAGCTGTATTATCCGATTCTTGATGACAACCAAGGAGCAAAGGATGACCGATAAAAAACCTAAACACAAGATGGTTTTCGATACACTCAAGAGCGAGATTCTGGATGGCAAATACTCCAGAACACGCCGACTGCCGAGTGAGGCTCAGTTGGTTCGACGGTTTAATATATCCCGCCCCACCATATCAAGGGCTTTGCGGGATTTGAAGGTTGCTGGGTTTCTCGACCGTCGTCCTGGATCAGGAACCTATTTGAATCCATCAGCCCGGCAGAATACCGGCCTTTTCGGAATGATCATTCCCGGTCACGGTACAACCGAAATCTTCACGCCAATCTGCAGTGCCATCGCGGCACACAGCCAGAACGCCGGCTACACGCTGCTTTGGAATAGCTCGCAGACACTCAACTCTGAGGATTTGCAGCACCATACACTGAGACTGTGCCGCGATTTTATCGATAAGGATGTCGCCGGTGTTTTCCTCGAGCCGTTGGAACTGACCGCAGATTGTCAGATTGTCAACCAACAGATTCTGGAGATGCTGAGTGCCAGTAAGATTCCGGTGATTCTGCTTGATCGCGATATTGTGCGCTTCCCTGAACGCAGTGCATATGATCTCGTCGGTATCGATAACTTGAGTGCGGGCTACCGCCTGGCTGGTCATCTGATCGAAAAGGGAGCTGCAAAAATCGCCTTTTTCGCTAAACCGAACTCAGCATCCACGGTTAACCGGAGGATTGCCGGAATACAGAGTGCGCTTTTCGATGCCGATCTGCACTGGAGTTCAAAGAATGTCTTTTTCGGCGATCCCGAGTCGCACGACGATGCAGCACAGCTGTTAAAATCCAATACTGATGCGGTGATCTGTGCCAACGATATGACGGCGGCCTTTCTGCTGGGAACACTCAGAGAACTGCAGGTCGAGGTGCCCCGTGATCTGCTGCTGGGTAGCTTTGACGATGCCAAATACGCAAAATTGCTCACCCCCGCTCTGACAACAGTTCACCAGCCCTGTGTACGCATCGGCGAAACCGCAGTTCAGACTATGCTGCAACGTATCCAGGAACCTCAGATTCCGCCCCGCAAGATTCTGCTCGACGCTCCTTTAATTGTGCGCGAGTCAACAACAGTTTAAAAATAAATTTTAACACTGCGGCACAAAAACACGGAGAGGTGTTTTTTTGACACGATGACAGGATTAACAGGATTATGAATTGTGGGGCCGGTGACCGCATCGGCCATCAACGGCAAACCCATCTGTGGGGCCGGTGACCGCACCGGCCATCATCGGCAAACCCATCTGTGGGGCCGGTGACCGCACCGGCCAATGCCGACGGGTGGGGTCACCCGCCCTACAGATGCTGACCGCACCGGCCATCTTGCGGCGGGGGGGGGCCCGTCTTCGCACGCTACGCCGAGGCAAGCACCCGCCCTACAGGATTGTATCGCAGCTCTGACTTCTGAGCAAATATGATATATTGACCACCGTAAGAGTTTAACCTGATAATACAGCTTTTTTTACAAAGTGTATTTTTCTCGTTGCTCAAACATCTTTCAGGGGGTATGCTAAAAATAACTTCGGGATAGTTGTCGTGTTTGACAAGGAGTAAAGTTATGAAAAACAGCGTGTTTAATCCAAGACTGGAAATCTTTTCTGCACTAGCATGTTCATTCATTTATGCGTTAATAACTCTGATGCTGCTGATGAGCTGCTCGTCTTTGAATGCCGCAATTTCCTCCCCTGATGAGCTGGACGGCTGCGTTTTGTGGCTGGATGCCGCGGATACTGCGACCATTACAGTGACCGAGGGGCGTGTCTCGCAGTGGAGCGACAAATCCGCAACTGCCGCTCACATGATTCAGGCGGATGCCGCCAAACGCCCTTTAACCGGCCAGTTGAATCTAAACGGTCTTAATACCTTGTATTTCGACGGTACACGCTGGCTGGGCGGCGCAGCGGTGCTACAGCAGGGCGATGACTC
This sequence comes from uncultured Lentisphaeraceae bacterium, assembly GCA_964406095.1. GTDB lineage: Bacteria > Verrucomicrobiota > Kiritimatiellia > RFP12 > UBA1067 > M55B167. The sequence goes on along the minus strand of CAYOQJ010000037.1, from coordinate 27,098 downwards.
TTTCAGCTATTTCGCGCTTTGGCAGCGTATGGACGAAAACACGTCTGCGCGCACTGTTTTTGAACAGGCGGATATCGCTGCCGCAAAGGGCACCCGCGCTGCTTTGCTGACGATCGGCAACGGACGGACTTATGGTTTCAACGGGCAGAGTAATGATGCGCATACCTTGGCACCTTATCTTCCCGGGCAGTGGATGATGAGCGGATTGGAGATAGACGGGCGCGCGACGCGTAATGTCTCGCTTTACAGCAATGGCGATTTTTATCTCGGTTCAATCAATATTGAAACACAGAGTACTGGTGTTTCCGGTGCTTGTGTGGGTTGCAAGGTGGCTAACAAAGCGGAAATAATGAGTGGCTACATTGCCGAAATTATTGTTTTTGATCGCGTGCTCTCTGATATGGATCGGAATGCCGTGCTCTATTATCTGCAGGAGAAATGGGGGGTGGATTGCGGATACCAAGATTACGCGATGCTGATTGATTTTGAGCATGACCTGTTTCCGGAGGGCTGGCAGACCAACGGAGCTGCCTTTGTCACGCAGCCGGTCAATTCAACTCGGGTTAATTTTTTTAAAGAGGGCGACTGGTTTGTGGGAACTTATGAGAACACCAAAGTGGGCTCAACCACAATTCAGCGCGATTCTCCGACTGGCAGCGTGACCGGAACCTCGTTTGTTCTTTCTAATAATACGATTCGCGCTTTAGTGGGGGGCGGGCACCGTTTTAATTCAGGCACGGAGCTACAGCTACAACTTGAGCGCGCGGTTGATGACGACACCTGGCAGGTTATCCGCAAAGCTTCGGGATGGGAGGGTAATTCGATGCGCGAGATCTGCTGGAATACTCATAATTTAATGGGTGAGACAGTTCGTTTCAGGATTGTCGATCTTTACGGCGGCACCTGGGGACAGATTATGGTGGATAGTATCCGTGTGCTCGATGAATTGCCGCCGCGTGAGCATGTAACCTCTTTTGATGAAGGTGAACTGCCGGAGTGGTTGACGATTCAACGTCCTTACGATACACCGCAGGTGGAGTTGACAGCGCAGAATACGCTGCGCATCGCCATGCCGTCTCGGAGCTGTGATCTCTGGCAGACAGTGAACCGCGCTCCGAAGGTGTTGCTGAATACTGTCGATGATGATATTTTCACCCTGGAAACTCATTTGGTTTCACGTGCTTATACCAATTCGATCTCATGGCACATGTCAGGTTTGATTCTGATGTTTGAAGAGCCGGACGCCAACACCTTTGATCCGGTGATGTTCGGGGTTTATGCGCAGTCCGGCATCCGCGTTGAAGGTCCCAGTATAACCGCTCCTTTTAATGCGCTCTCAGGCTCAATTTCGGATATTTGGCTGCGGATTGAGGGGCGGATGAACAAATTCGTCTTCAGCTACAGCACCGATGGTGTTAACTGGGAGGTAATGCGCACCGATGAGTTCCCCGGTAAAGTGCTGATGCAGACCGGCATATTTTGCAAGGAGTGGAGCGGGGTTTCGGCGGTGGAGGTTGAGTACGACTATTTAAGTTATGTGGCTGAACCCGCGATCAAGGGCACAACTATTTTATTGAAATAGCAGGGGCGAATAAACATTCGCACCACCGACAGAATAACAGTAGGGGCGAATAAACATTCGCCCTCTAAGGAGAGACAATATGAAATCATCTGGGTATTTATTTGCACTGATATGCGGTTTGACGCTTGGCACCAGCGCGCAGAGCGCCGATATTCTGATCACCGATTTTGAGGGGAAAGATTATGCTGGCTGGAAGGTCGAAGGCAAGGCTTTCGGCGACCGTCCGGCAATTGCCAATGTGCGTCCGTCGAACAAGGTGAAAGGGTATATCGGCAAGGGGCTGGTCAATACCTATCTGGGTGGCGACAAGCCGATCGGAAAATTGACATCACCAGCTTTTAAGATTGAACGCGACCGCATCAATTTCCTGATCGGAGCGGGACGACACAAGGATCAGACCTGTATCAATCTGGTTGTCGATCAAAAACGAGTACGTACAGCGGTCGGACCTGCTAAAAAGGATAAAGCTGGCAATGAAATCATGGATTGGTGCAGTTGGGATGTGAAGGAGTTTAAAGGCAAGCAGGCAATTTTGGAGATTGTCGATAATCACTCCGGTGGATGGGGTCATATCAATATTGATCATATTGTGCAGTCGGATACAGAAAAAAAAGCAAGTTATCCTAATTTTGCCCGTATGACCGATCCCGAGCGGGGGTATGAGTCGCTGGTGCCGAAGTATACATTCTCCACCACTTTGGAAGAGCAGGAAAAAGAGCTGGCGGATAATCCTCTGCTGGCGCGTTTCGCCGAGTCGCGTAAAATTTTGCTGCAGGATCCGCACTATCCGCGTTATCATTTCTGCAGCCCGGAGAATCGGCTGAATGATCCGAATGGACTCTGCTTCTGGCAGGGACGCTGGCACCTCTTTTATCAAGGGTACCCGCCGGAGGATCCGCGCCAGCATTGGGGACACGCTGTCAGCGATGATCTGATCCACTGGCGTGATCTGCCCTATGCGATTTATCCCAATCCTGAGCATGCTTGTTTCTCAGGATCGACACTGGTTGAGGATACCCGCGTAATCGCTATGTATCACGGCACACACGTCGGCAGTATGGTGGCGCTTTCCGATGATCCTCTGTTGCTTAATTGGGAAAAGGTTACCGGGAAAGCTGTGATACCCTATGCCAAGTCCGGCGAGCCGGAATTACCGTATAATATATTTGATCCGTGCATCTGGAAAGAGGGTGAATACTATTACGCGCTGACGGCAGGTGGTGGACGTGGAAAACGGGTGCGCGCCGAGTTTCTGCACCGTTCGAAAAATCTTGCAAACTGGGAGTATTTGCATGAATTTCTTGAAAATGATTATTTCGGCTTGATAGGTGACGACGGGGCCTGTCCATATTTCTGGCCGATCGGCGATAAACATATACTGCTGCATTTCAGTCATATGAGCGGTGGAAAATTTATGCTGGGCGACTATGACAAGCAACGTCAGAAATTTGTAGTGACCGATGCCGGTGATTTCAACCACGGCCCGGTAAACCCCGGCGGTGTTCACGCGCCTTCAGCCTCTCCTGACGGTAAGGGTGGTGTGATTTCAATCTTCAACATCAATCCGGCCAAGTCAACCCCGGGTTACAATCAGTTGATGTCGCTGCCGATGCGGCTGTCGTTGCAGGGCGGCGGGTCAGTCAAACATCTGCGAATAGAACCAGCCGGTGACATCGCCGCGCTGCGCGGTGCTCATCAGCGGGTTGAAAATATAAAACTGCCTGCCAATCAGGAGATTGTACTGGATGAAATCAGTGGCAATACAGTTGAGATGCTGGTTGAAATAGAGCATAAGAACGCGATGATGATTGAGTTAAATGTGTTGCGCAGTCCCGGTGCGGAGGAGTTTACGCGCATAATCTTTCAGCAGAACCGCGGGTATCGTTCGCGTAGCACACTGACGATTGACAACACCCGCTCTTCGACTCTCTCCGATGCCAGATCGCGCGTGCCAGAGACGGCGCAATTTTACATGAATTCGAAGGAAAATCTGCAGTTGCGAATCTTTATCGATCGCTCTGTTGTGGAAGTTTTCATCAATAACAGACAGTATGCGGCTCTGCGTGTGTATCCGGGACGCGATGATAGCCTCGGAGTGTCGCTACGCTCCCAGGGCGGCGATGCCCTGCTCAGTGCAGTGAATGCCTGGCAGATGCGTAGCATTTATGAGTAGAATGCTCCCATGGATCGCTCGATGAAACATCATTAACACCGATCATATTGTCCCTGATTTTCAGTTGTGAAAGGAGTGAGATCATGAAAAAAATGGATTATGAAACAAATCGCTGTATCAAACTGAGCGCGATCTGTATGGTATGTGCGGTTATGTCCGGCAGTGCGCTTCAGCCCGATGATATCGAAGGACTGGCTCTCTGGCTGGATGCGGCTGATCTGAACACTTTGACGGTTGACAGCACCGGGCGGGTCTCGGCGTGGGCTGACAAAGCGAATGGGACTGCCGACTCAATGACGATGACCACTGCGGATAACCAGCCTCTTGCAGCTGCGGTTTTTCTGAATGGATTTAATGTGCTGAAGTTTGATGGCAACGACTGGTTTGAAGGCAATGCCTTTCTGACAGAGGGAGATGATGACTACACCTATATCGCACTCTGGCGTTCATATAAAACAGGCGGAGCCCAGGTTGTTCTGGAACAGGGGAGCGGTGACGACCAGCGTGCCTCCATGTTGCTGGTAAATTCAGCCTACGGCTTTAATGGACAACGTAATGACAAACACGACTTGGTGCCTTTTACATCCAATACCTGGCATCTGGCCCTGATGGAGGTTGCCAACAGCTGGCCTGCCAATATCTCGATCTACGATAACGATGATTTCTATCTGGGTGCAACCTCCAAACCGGAAGATTTGCATATCGGTACTCAGGGTTCGCGCGTAGCTGCCAAGGTGCAGAATAACGCCGAGAATTTTCTGGGGGAAATCGCTGAGATCATCGTTTATGACCGGTTAATCAGTGACACCCATCGCAATGCTGTGCAGCACTACCTTAGTCAGAAGTGGGGACTTGCACTGGAAAACGAAGTATGCGACGAGATAATCGATTTTGAGCATGGTGTCGTGCCAGATGGCTGGCAGGCCACAGGGGTGTTCACCAATCAGCCGGTCAGCTCCACCCGTCAGAACTTTAACAAGCATGGCGGTTTTCTGCTGGACAGTTACTCAGGTCAAACTAACGGTATTGATTTTATGGTTGGCAATGCGCCTACCGGTGAGTTGAGCAGTGCCACCTTTGTTTTAAGCAATAACACAGTCCGCGCCCGTTTGGGCGGCGGACATCTGGGAGCATCGGTGCAGTTTCAACTGCAGCGTCTGAACGAAAATCTGAACTGGGAGGTTGTACGCCGGAGTACCGGTAATAGCGACAATTTCATGCGTGAATTGGTTTGGAACACGCATAATCTGATTGGCGAGACGGTACGTTTTCATATGCTCGATAAAGCCGAATATGGTTGGGGATTTGTTATACTCGACTACATCCGGTTGCTTGACTATCCGCTGCGCAGAGAGATCATCACCGATTTCAATGGCAACGAATTCGCACCTGGAATTTATCCAGAGTGCAAAGTGAACTCGGTTGATATCGGGCTTACCGGTAACGGATCAGCTTATATGGAATTCAGCGTAACCAACTACTCTTATGATGCCTGGATACTGCATGACAAAGCACCCAAAATATTGATCAGCACTGTGAGCGACGACAATTTTGAGCTAAGTACCCGTATCTGTTCGCGCTCACTGAGTAATTACAAATCACAGGCGGGTCTCGGACTTTACTTTGAAAAAACAACCGGTGTGGATGAGTATGCCTTTGACCCTGTGATGTTCGGTGCCTATCAGGATCAGGAGATCAGATTGGAGTGGCCCTCGCTCAATCTGAGGCAGGGTATCACATTTGACTACACCATTACAAATGTCTATCTGCGGATCAAACGAAGTACCGACAAATTCAGCTTCCAGTATTCCGGAGAAGGTGAAGAATGGATAACGCTGGTGGAGCAGGAATACCCCGACGCAGTCCTGATCAATGCCGGTCTTTTCAGTAAGCGTTGGAACTCCACGCCTGCCGCTACACAGCGGGTGGAGTTTGACTCACTCAGCTATCTTGCGACACCGAAAATACCAGGCACCATCATGTTAGTGCGTTGAGTCTACGCAATAATTCTTAGCTGAATGTTTAAAAATAGTGACAGACAATAATTTATTGCCGATTTTTTTATAGTCTGTCACCAAAAAAAGTGAAGCTAAATCAAAATCAGACCATGTAGAGACCTCCATCGACGGAGATGGTTTGGCCGGTAATCCAGGCAGCAGCATCGGATGCGAGGAAGCGCACGATACCGGCGACATCTTCGGGTTTTCCGAAGCGACCCAGCGGAATAGAGGCCAATTGTTTTATGCGTCGGGTTTCGGGAACGTCGGTGGTCATATCGGTTTCGATGATGCCGGGCGCGATGATATTAACCGTTACACCGGAGGGTGCCAGCTCGCGGGCGGCGGTGCGCGCCAGGCCGAGCAGGCCGGACTTAGATGCACTGTAGGCACAGCGCATCAGATCACCGAGCAGAGCGGCATCTGAAGAGATATAGATGATACGTCCCTGTTTGCGACGAGCCATGGGGCGTGCGAGAGATTTGGTCAGCAGAAAGGCGGAATCAAGGTTTGTTTTGAGTACGGTATGCCAATCTTCGAACTTGGTGAAAGCTAGCAGTTGACTGTGCATTACGCCTGCGTTACTGACCAGAGTGTGGATTTCGCCGAATGTATCCGTAACGCTCTTTATCAGTTCAAGTATCTGTTCCGGGTTGGTCAGATCGGCTTGAAATTCATGTGCGAGACCTCCGCATGATTTGATTGTATTGACGGTCTCCACGGCAGTGCTTTGTGAAGCGCGATAGTGTACAGCCACCTGAAAATTGTCCTTGGCGAGGGAAAGTGCGACTGCGCGTCCGATGCCTTTCGCCGCACCTGTCACAAGTGCTGTTTTCATAGGTTGTGTTTCCTCTCTGACTGGATTCATGAGTTGATGAATTGCTGAACTGTTTTTTCGTCGACCACTTCTATGCCGGTTTTTTGTTGAATGTCCTCCAGCACAAGGTTATGTTTGCGGGCGAGACGTCGTGCTTTGGGTATAGCGCGCACTCTGCTTTTGTGTTCAGTTTCGGTGTTTGTTTTTTTTGTCGTTGTATCGCCGCGGTAAGCACTCATCCTTTTATTGTTTTCATCGTCGGCGGCATTATCATATTCGTTTTTTTCGCCGATTAAAGCGACAATGTAACCGGTTGGAACAACGCTTTTTGCGGTAGCGAGAATACGAATAAGATGGCCGGAAGCGGGTGCTTCGAGTTCATAGGCAGCCTTATCTGTTGTCAATTCAGCGATTATCTCACCTTGAGTGATAGATTCGCCCTCTGTTTTTCTCCAATTTGTTATGGTAACATCAATCAGATTGGCATCAAGTTGAGGAATGGTAACACGGGTCATGAAGCATATTCTCCTTAGTATTTATAGCCAGAGCAGGTTAGTGGGGGGTATTGTGCATCGGGAAAATGTTGTTTAATCATTGTTATTCGGGGGTTACTTGGTTAATTCCGGCAAGAGCGGCACCATTTGCAGGGGTGCCTTGTTACCGGCGCCATCCTCAAAACGGATACGCATCCAGTGTGGGTCATCGGTGGCGGGTTTGACATCAGCGGGTTTGATTATTTTATCCACATAACCGCCCTGCCATTCGCGTTTTTTAATACCGTTAAGGTCGTATGCCACATAATCGAGAGTTGATTTTGATGTCCAGGGAGCCAGAATTGAGATTGACCTAATTTGTGCGACAGAGCCTTTACTGCGGCCACAGATGTAGGCTGTCAGGTAGCGAACTGTAAACGCCTTTTTCTCATCCGTCTGTGCGCGCAGAAAATCACGGATATTGATGATAAGATCGTTCCATTCTCCCGGTTCTGTACTAATCTTGCCGTGAATAAATTTTTGATGTTGCGGATCGGTGAGGGTGAGGGTAATTTTAGCCAGGTTGCCCGGTGCGCGTTTGTCAGCGTTGTGCAGTGTGAATTTATATGGTGAAGATTTATATGGTTTAGCGATGGTGCGGAAGGATATGGAAAGGAATGGGTATTTTTCCGTATTCCAGTAGGATGACGGGAAGCTACGCTGCAAATATGTGGAACTCTTGTTTTTGTAGCTGATTTGTAGTACGGCACCGTCCTCTGTTTCAACGGTTTCGAGATTAACATACGGATAGCGAGTGAAGAACTGTTTGACATCGGTGAAGGTGGGATTCCAGCTGTAGGTGTTGGATGGTGGTTTTTGCGGTAGGAGTGTTGGTGGACGTTTATCTGACTGCTTATCGATTGGAATTTTGGCAACATAGGGGGGCAACTGATTGCCGGCTGCGTCGGTTATGCCCGAGATGGTTAGTGGCAGTTGTGTGCCATGCGGTGTATCCATGAGAATTTTGCGTAGAGTCCATATCCAATCGATTTGCATATCGATGTTGCCCTGTCCGATATTGCAGAAGCCGTTATCTTTTGAAATATCAAGGGTGGTGCCGTTACAGGTGAATGACAAATCATTGATGATAGGAGGAGCGACGGTATCGGTAATACTCAGATTCAAGCAGCTGCCGTTATAATTGGGCACTGATTTTATTTCGTGATTCACGGCGGGACTCTTGCTGTCAAGGATAAAAGGGGTATCAGAGGGGTGTGACCAGAGACCACGGTTATCTTTGGCGCGTACCAACAGATGATGGATGCCGTCGGCGATGCCATCCAGTGCGGGTTGTGTGACTTTACTGTTTTGAGTTGTGATCCATTTGATCTGCTGCTGCGACTCGGGGGCGCGTGTGTCATAGGGCTGGTCGCCAGTCAGGAGAGCGTACTCCACTGTGGCGACACCATCCTGATCAATGTAGTCGGCTTTGAAAGCGAAGGGGCGATTGGGGCCAACAGCCGGTCCGGTGGCGATATCGTCGATTTGCAGCCAACTATGCAAGCCGGACTGGTCGACCGATGAGCGCGATGCGAAGAGCATGTAGGATGGCTTGATACTGCTGCGCTCCTGTAATTGAGCTTTTCCCAAGGCATCGGAAGGGAGTCCCATCCAGGTGTGCCACTTTTTATCCATAACGGCTGTGGATTTTCCGCTGTAACGAATGCCGGTGTTGTATTTTTCTGAGAAGGTAAAGCCGGTACTGCCATAGCTGAGCGAGCAAAGGCTCATCGGATCGCCTCGGTAACGGAATTGAATAACAGGGGTGGCGGCCAGATCAATTGATTTTGTAAGATAGCCGTAGAGTCGCAGAGCTTCTCCGTTGTTGGATATTTTCAACGTGCCGCCTCTGGAGGGATCGGAGTAATCGAATGAGATATAGGCTTTGTGTTTATGCTGATCGGCATCCTGCGGGCGTTCCTCAAAGGTTTTAATGCTACCTTGTGGCATCTCTAATGAGAGCAGAGATGGAGGGAAGTTGGTGGTATTATTTAATTTCATTGGCACGACTTGGCGGAAGTAGCGTCCGTCGGAGAGTTCGGCTGTCAGAGTCATGTGATCTGGTTGAAGGTGTTCGAGGGGAATCAGCACACGGATGTTGTTGCCCTCAACTTCGAAGGGGGCTGGCTGAGCATCAGTGAGGACTTTTTTGGGTGGTAGCAGTGGTGATGGCCAGGGGTGGGTAGGGGTGATGAGAAGAGAGCCTGGAATCGATTTATCCTCATGTGCGAGCAGTCCGAAATCAGCCATTTCAGGCACTGCCCATTCCACAACCGGTTCGGCCGGGTCGAGTGTTGGGGGTACCTTAACCATCTGCAGTTCGCCGGGCGGCAGCGAATTTATCAGCTTATTTAATTCGGTGACCTGCGTTCTTTTTTCCGAGGGGGCGGTGGCTACCGGTACGCCGCGATGAATCTCACGAAAGGCGCGGATGGCGTACCAACTGTGTGGCGGGTTACCGTGGAGGCCTTGCTGTGCCTCGCTGGGTTGCAGGTTGCCGAAACCTTCGATTTGAACCGCCATGTTGTCGCGGATGACTTCGGAGGGAATCCAGATTTCAACTGGAGTCCAGATAAGGTTTTTGCCTTCAGGATCTGAAGGAGGCAGCTCTTTGATTTGACCGGCGATTTTACGTGGGCCGCGTCTTTCGGTTGTACCGGAAAGAATATAGCTCCACCCCTGCACTGGTACCGTCTGTTTTTTCTTGTTTTCGGTAAGGGTTGTGAACTCGAAATTCACCTGTGCTTCGGGGTGTCGGGCCATCTCAAAACGCCAGCCAAGCAGTTTGTCGGGGGTAGCGGGGGGCAGGTTGCATTTTACCAGAAAGGTGCCAGCTCCGAGCAGAGAGTGAACATGCATTTCAGGTTTTTCACTGGTTATATTTTTAAAGTTAATAATCGGGTGACTGACAGTATCAAAGGGTTCCCAGCACTCGGGGGAGAGGGGCTGTATCAGGCGGTTATTGATACGCAAGCCTGAATCCAGGCTTTTTGTTTCCATTGGTTTGAGCGCGGCGCCGGCGGGTATTGAGTGAAAATCAAAGGGCCGCGGTCGTATTTTTTCGGCGGCGATTTTGATTCTGGCTACCATCATAGAGTTGCAGTAGGTCCAGATTCCGAGTGTTCCGTTCTGCAGCGGCTGATCATCGGTAACTTCAAACACATCTTCGTTGTCATAAATGTATTTCAGTTGATTGCCGATGCGGCGCAGTTGCATGCCGTACCAGGCACCGTGAATTTCGCGGCCTTTGGCGACCAATGGTTGGTATCCTTTGCGGGCCAGGCCCTCTCTGGTGCGAGGAACCAGATATTTTGTGGTGATATCCATAACATCGCCGTTTCGCAACAATCGCGAGTACAGTTGCGAGTGGTCCGGATCCCACCCGGTTGCGATGGCGGTGTAGCCGTCAGCGGTTAGGTTGCGCTTGCTCATCACGGTCAGATTCAGGTCGCCTGGGCGGGTGTACCAGCCCATTCGCATGCCGGCGTAAAACTCGATTGAAAAATCACCTTCAAAGATATATTTAGACCACAAAGCTGCAAGGGAGTCGTGGCTTTCGCCGTTCATATGTGACCAGGTTGGTTCACAAAAAAAGCGATTAACCACCTCCCATCGGCCGCCGTTGATAGTCCAATTGAAAAGAGATTCCGTGAATAGGGTATCGAAGACATTGTCGCGTTGGACGAGGGTGTGCTTGAGGTCTGTCAGCTTCATCTTCTCGATTCGCATGCGGCGTCCATTCGGCAGTTCATCCAGATGTGTACTGGCGATTAGGGTATCGTCGGTACCTATCCAGATTACATAATCTTCCATACCGACGGTGAAGACGCGGATTTTTTTCTTGTCATATTCGACTTCAGGTATTTGTTCGGCTTTAACAGAGAAAACCGACTGGGTTGAATTGATGCCGGTATAGAGATGGATGGTTGAATTGGTCACTGCAACACGACAGACGCCGTTGGATGAATTTTCGGGAACACAGAGATGCAGAACAGAGTTTTCCACAATCGGCAGGCGCACCTTAACAGCACCGGTTATGTCGCCTTTAAACCAGGTCATGCCGTCTTCGAAGATCACCCATTGTCCTTCAGGTGAAGCCCAGTGTCGCATGAAAGGATCGTTGACATAGAGTGGGTTTTTTTCGAACCGTTCGCTGAGTACCGGATCAACGGATGTAACCTGTGGCGCCGTGAAGAAAAGATCATCCGGATTGGATGCAAAAACACCCTGGATTCCGCCAGGCTGTTGCGTGGGCCGTGTAAAGCATACCAAATGTCCGTCGGCATAGCAGCGCAGTTCATGCTTTCGCAAGGCATCGATAGCCAGATTAACCCGGTTACTTGTGACGGCGGTGGTAAAGGAGTCCAGTGCGAGTATGTTTGTGGTGTTGACCAATTTCAGAGTATAGACGCGGTTGCTGTCGCTTTGGGTGCAGGTGAAGCTGTAATAGGGGGCATTGTTGCTGACCGCACCGCAATTCAAGCCAAAGGTAAATATGTTCGTGACCGATACAGCCGTTGTTTCCTGGCGTAGCGGAGCGGAGTTTGCTGTACCAAAAAGCCATCGGTTGGTTTGATGCGTGGGTGGAAAATAGAGCCAGCAGGTATCGTTTCGTAGCAGGGAGCGCACACCGGCTGTGCCGGGCACTGTCTGAAAGTTTACATCGCCTGGAGTTTCAAAGAGGATGTCGTCATGGGTGGAGACGGAGACATCGTCGAAGCGTGTCACATCTCCCGGTGGCATGTTTGCATAGAGTCCGAAGCGCCCTCCGGGGGACAATGGTAAGCGTTTACGAATCACAGGAATGTGGTCGGCCTTGCAGATGACTGCGTTGTCCAGCAGGCACACTTCGAGCAACAGCCACTGACCCACAGGCAACTCGCTTTGCACAGACTCAAGGTATTCGGGTGCGTCCTTTGGGTCGGCTGGTTGTCGCCACAGATCGAGTGCCAGTGTTCCTGACTGCGGATCTGTGCGAGCGGTAAAGGCCATGTAGCCGCCTAGCTCCGGTGCCAGAAAAACCAGTCCGTTGGTTCCGCTGTTGTGTTGAACTGCCGCTGAAATCCGATATCGAGAGTAGAACGGTTCGCCAGCCAGTACCACACCGTTGGTTCCGCCGCCCTCGAGAGTATAGAAGTTGGGACTTTTTTCAGGTTTCGGTTGACGTGCCAGGGTATAGCCACCGGTTCCGCTGACTGAACCGGTCACTGAGTGAAGTTTCCATGCTCCGTTTATTATCTCCCATGCCGGGGGAAAGGCTGAACCGGCAGGAACGAGGAAGTTATCTTCGAAGGTAAAATCACCAATTTTCTGGGTAAAATCATCGATATCGTCGTCGGAGGGGGTTAGCTGTTCCGGATGTTGAATTTCAAGTGTTCCTTTCCACAGCTCGGGCATGCGCACAATCTCATGGTCGTTGATATAGGCACTCCAGACGCGTTCGGTGCGTTTGAACTGAAACCATGCCAGGTTGTCTGTTGGCACAGCGGGCGTAACGTTTATCAAGCGTTCGCATGTTTCCGGAAAAAACCGCTTGGGAAAAAGCTGGCATGTAGTGACGCCACCACCGCAGTTGATATCAAACCCCGAATTGCCTTCCGGGTTGAGTACCCGGATTCTGAGTTTTCCGTCCGGCACCACCAGATTCAATGCGCCGAACTCGTTTAATTCGCTTAAGGTGATGCGTTTTGAAAAGGACTCTTCTGCGAAAAGCTGTAAGGTGAGTGACGTCAGAAAAAACATCAGAGTCAGAGCTCTAAGTGAAGAATTGCACTCTGTCATAAAAAAATTTAATTTCATTTTAAATAAGGCTGGCACTCTCGTCTATACATTCACGTAATATTAGTCGTTAGTATAAGCAGGTTCTGTGCCGTTTTGCAATATTGTTTTGACTAAGAGCTGAATGTGAAACACAATATCTGATGAGGCAATCTGTCATACGGCAAAAGCTGCAAAAGTCTGGCATTCTGCAACGGTTGTACAGTCTAAGGGGTGAAATCGGGGCGGTGGCGGAGATGAGGTGCATTTAATTGTATGCAGTTGTAAGCAGGATACATCCGAATGTTGAAAAGTTGCCTGTCAGGAACGCTTGTCCTCTTATATTCCGATTTTACCTGCGGCACGATATCAGGTGTGAGTTGCGCAGTGGCGGTGCACATTACGTGCTTCGAGCGAAGTTCTGAGAGCCTTCAGGTCGGTTGTGTTTGGTGCCGCGCCGGAAATCACCGCCGCTTCGGCGACAGCATAGGATACCTCGACAAACAGACGTTTGTCGAAGGGTTTGGGGATGATGTAGGCCGGTCCAAAAGCAAGTTGTTCGTCAGGATAGATTTTTTTGACATCATCGGGTACGTCTTTGCGAGCCATTTCGGCCAGAGCGCGCGAGGCGGCGACTTTCATCTCGGTATTGATTGTTGTAGCACGAACATCGAGAGCACCTCGGAAAATGAAGGGGAACCCCAGAACGTTATTGATCTGATTGGGATAATCCGATCGGCCAGTCGCCATGATATAAGGTCGTTTCTGCATCACTTCCGCAACAACCGCGGGTGAAATTTCAGGATCCGGATTGGACATGGCGAAAACCGCGGGGTAGTCAGCCATGGCAAGGATATCTGAACCTTTAACGCAGTCGGCCACCGAGACACCGATAAAGACGTGGGCGTCGCGCAGGGCATCAGTCAGAGTACAGGCACCCGTTTTGCAGGCATGGCGCCGTTTGTGGCCGTTGAGATCGGTGCGGTCGGTGCTGACGACGCCGCGGCTATCGCAGAGAATCAAGTCTTTGATACCGGCGGCTCTGCACATGTCGGCGATACGGATACCGGCGGCACCAGCGCCGTTGATTACCACCCGCAGTTCGGGCAATTTTCTTTCGGCAAGAGTGGCATAATTCATAACGCCCGCCAAGGTTATGATTGCTGTGCCCCACTGGTCGTCATGGAATACGGGGATATTGAGCATCCGGTCGAGGGCGTCTTCAATTTCGAAGCAGGCCGGTGCGGCGATATCTTCAAGGTTGATGCCGCCATACATCGGTGCGATGGCTGCGGTGACTGCGATTACTCTTTCGGTCTCGGTTTTACCTTGATTGCCGCCATCTTTTCGGCAGTGGTTGAGCGGAACCGGCCAGGCGTCCACATCGCCGAAGGCTTTGAAGAGTACCGCTTTGCCTTCCATGACCGGGATGGATGCTGTTGCGCCCAGATCTCCGAGTCCGAGAATGGCGGTTCCGTCCGAGACGACAGCCACCAGGTTGTTTCGGGCGGTATAATCAAGGGCAGTGGCCGGGTCGGCGGCGATGGTTTTGACGGCCTGCGCGACTCCGGGAGTGTATGCCAGACAGAGATCGCGTTGGGTTGTCAACGGTTTTGTCAAACGAACGCCGACTTTGCCGTTGGCATGGTAGCTCAGAACTTCTTCGCGGGTGATCGGTTTTTCAGACATGATGATGAACTTTCTGTTTGTTCGGATGGAGGTTTGCGATTGGGTGCAGATTCTACTAGTTGCCGCTTTGTTTTGTACAGCTCATTTTGTAATGGACTTAGTGCGTTGTTTTTTTTTAAGATGAGAGCCTAGGATTTTTAAGATTTTTGTAAATAGGCATTGCGTTGATTCAAATGGCTGTAATGGGTGTGGTGTCGGGCAATTTGTTATCAGAGTTTTTGCGATTTTATTGAACTGGGGGGAAGATATATGCTTAAATTTATACTGCCGATCATTTCGCTGTTGGTCTTCACGGTGCAGGGGATTGAGCCCATGGTTCTAGAGTACATCTATCCCGCGGGGTGTCGCCGTGGAGAGAGTTGCGAGGTTGTTGTTGGCGGTAACTGGGGCGGCAACAAGGTTGGGATGGGGTTTTCCGGTGTGGGAATCAGTGCGGAGTACGTCTCGCCTGAGTATATCAGTGTGCTTAAAACCGGCAAATCAAAGTCAAAGCGGCGGAAAAAGAAGTATGTAAAACAGGCTCTGCCGGGGCATTCACGTATCAATGTAAATGTTGATCAGCAAACGGAGAGCGGTTTTCAGGAGTTTTTCGTTGATTATCGCTATGAGGTCAGTACACCACTCAAGTTTGAGGTATCCGATTATATCGAGATTATCGAGCCGCTGACAAATGTGGCGCGTTCTTCGGTGATGAAACTGACTGAAATGCCGGTTTGTATCAACGGCAGGTCATACAAGGATGTGGCGGATCGTTTTGAGTTCGAGGCGGCGGAGGGTCAGAGTTTCGTTGCGTACATGAAATCGGAACTGATACCTCCAGGCGGTTTTGTTCCATTGCTTCAGATAGCAAATTCCGCAGGGGTTGTGATAACGAATGCCTTCGAGGTGTATTGTGAGGAATCGGCACCGGCGTTGGTTTTTAAAGTGCCAGCTAGCGGAACCTACGCACTGCTTGTAAGCGGTGACGGCAAACAGAGATGGCGCAGTGCGGTTTATCGCTTAGTTTTCGGGCAGCTGCCCTTGATAACGGGTTTCTCACCATCCATGGCGGTTCGGGGCGAGAGTGTGAATGTTAGGTTGGAGGGGGTTAATCTCGGGAATGAACGTGTACGGCTCTTTACTGGCGGTAAAGATTCGGCAATGTGTCTGGCAAGTATCACCGCCGATGCCTATATTCTTCCCGATCTGGATTTCAAGCTGGTGGATGAAGAGATTGTGACTGATACTGAGCCGAACAACACCATGGATGAGGCGCAGCTGCTCGCGGTTCCGGTTGTGGTGCGGGGGAAGGTGATACCCGGACAGGATGATTCGGACTTTTACACATTCAAACTGCCCGCCGGAATTGTGATGTACCTCGATATTGATGTGCCCTTTTCCTTTGGTTCCGGATTACCGGATGTCAAGTTGCGAGATATCGGTGGTGAGATTCTGGAGCCGGTTCAAAATATGCCCTCGGTACTGCGCGGTGTTGTTTCTGCGGCCCCGGTTTCATACCGTTGTGATGCCGAGGATGGCGGCAGTTATACACTTGAGGTCACTGTTGGTGACAGAGTTCGCAGTGCAGGGTGTATCTACTCCTTAAGGATAGGTTTGCCCAGACCTGATTTTCATGTTTGGATGACCCCGGCAAGTCTCAACATTCCTATGCACGGGAGTTGTCTGGTCAATCTATATCTCCATCGTGTTCATGGCTTTGATCAGCCGGTCAGTGTTGCGGCAGCTTTCCCGCCGCTTGGCATCCTCAGTGGTGGCGGGGTAATTGGCGGCGATGAGGTTGAAGGGTTGGTTACGGTCTGGACTGATGGTTATCGCAATCCCCGTAAGCCGTTTCATCAGGAGCTGGCAGCGGTCAGTGTGGTCGACGGTACTAATGTCAGCAAACCTGTGACACCCGTTCTGCTGCCTGACGGCGAAGGGGGCTCGAAAGTACCGATGTTCGTCAGCAAGCCGCCGGCTCGAGTTGCATATTATCAGCCTGGCATGTGTATCGACACGGGTGGCAAGTCCACTCTGGTGTTTGATCAGAAAGAAAGCCGAGAGGTTAAACTGTTTTTTAAAAAAATCAAGGGCTCAGTCGCCGAAGACTATCGGTATTCAGTGATTGAACCAGCCGGACGGCTCATCATCAAGGATGTTAGTGAATCGCCAGCCGACCACATGATTCGTCTTGTCATGCAGAACGATAAAAAGCGCGGCTTCAAAGAAGGTGACAGCGGTTTTCTCATTATTGGCATGAAACCTGAAGATTCGAAAGAGGATTTGACTGCCGTCAGCCAGGCAGTGCCCTTTAAAGTTGTTGTCCGATAAAAATGCCAGCTGCTTGAATTTTCATCTGAGTGCAGTAAATACCGGCTTCCAAATCGCAGGAGATTTTGCTAGACTTGATCCCAAATCAGAGGGAGTCAGCGGTGCCTATGTTAAAGTCTTTTGTCCATCTTCATCTGCACACCAAATACTCACTGCTGGATGGTGCCTGCGACATACAACCTCTGGTTCGGCGTGCTAAAGAACTCGGCATGCCAGCCATTGCCATAACCGATCATGGTGTTATGTACGGGGCGATTGATTTCTACAAAGCCTGTCGAGAGGAGGGAATCAAGCCGATCATCGGTTGTGAGGTTTACATTCTGGCGAGTGCGCATCGCTCGAGTCGCGAAAAAAAAGTTCCCTATCACCATTTGGTACTGTTGGCCAAAGACAACGAGGGATACCATAATTTGGCTCGCATCAACTCAATTGCCAGCCTGGAGGGCTTTTACTATAAACCGCGTATAGACAAGGCAACGCTGCGGCGTTATTCAAAGGGTCTGATTGGACTTTCAGGCTGTCTCAAAGGTGAGATCAATGTGCATCTGCAGGAGGGTCAGATTGATTCGGCCGAGGCAGTCACTCGTGAGTACATGGACATTTTTGCGCCGGGAGATTTTTATTTGGAGGTTCAAGATCACGGTATTCCTGAACAGAAAATTGTGAATCAGGGGGTGCGTGAATTGTGTAGCCGGTTGGGTCTTAAAGCGGTTGTCACCAACGATGTTCACTACCTGCTGCGGCATCATGCCGAGGCGCATGAAATAATGCTCTGCATTCAAACACAGAGTGTTATGAGTGACCCTAAGCGAATGCGATACGCCTCGAATGAGTTTTATTTCAAATCACGCGAGGAGCTTGAAGATCTCTTTCCGGGGGAGGAGCATTTTCTTGACAACACCCTTGAGATCGCCGATAAATGCAACGTGACACTTACCTTCTCTAATGGCAAGGCGGAGAGTCTGCATTTTCCGGTTTTTGAAACACCTGATGGAGTTGACGGTCTGGATTATCTCAAGACTCTGGGCAAGGCAGGACTGAAGAAGCATTACAATTTGGATTATGAGAATCCTGGTGATGAACGCGAGCGGGAACTGATTAAACGCTTTGATTACGAGGTCGGAGTGATCAAAGAGACGGGCTTTATAAATTACTTTCTGGTGGTGGCGGATTTCATTCGCTGGGCGCGTGAGAATGAAGTTCCAGTAGGGCCCGGACGCGGATCGGGTGCAGGTTCGTTACTGGCCTATTCTCTGGATATCACACAACTTGATCCGATCAAATTCGATCTCATATTTGAACGCTTTTTGAATCCGGAACGTGTTTCACCGCCGGATTTCGATATTGATTTCTGTCAGGCGCGACGTGACCGGGTGATTGAATATGTGAAGCGCAAATATGGTAGTGATCGCTGTGCTCAGATTGTGACCTACGGCAAACTCGGCGCTAAGACAGTGATACGCGACATCGCGCGGGTGCTTGAGTTGCCACTTGACAAGTCCAATGCCTGGGCCAAGATGATTCCTAATGACCCTAAAATAACACTGGCCAAGACCCGTCAACAGAATCCGGAGTTCGATGCTGCCTGTAAACTCGATCCTGATTTGAACCACATTATGAAATTCGCAACGGTGCTTGAAGGTCTTTTCCGCAACGCCGGTGTGCATGCGGCTGGCGTTGTGATAGGTGACCGTCCGCTTATCGACCTTATTCCGCTGGGGCGCGACAAGGATGGGCAGCCAGTTACCCAGTATGCCAAGGAGCCGATTGAAGAGGTGGGGTTGTTGAAGATGGACTTTCTGGGTCTCAAAACTCTGACTGTTCTGAAAGAGGCTGTCGATCTGGTAGAGCTTAAGCACGGCATAAAGATAGATCTCGACACGATACCTCTGGATGATTCTAAAACATTTGAGCTTTTTCAACGTGCTGACACCGTTGGTGTTTTTCAGCTTGAATCCGCTGGAATGCAGCGCGTTCTCAAAGATTTGAAACCCGGATGTATCGAGGAGATTATCGCTATTCTGGCACTGTATCGTCCTGGGCCGATGGACAACATACCCACCTTTGTTCGTTGCAAGAAGGGTTTGGAAAAGGTGCGCTATGATCACCCTTTGCTTGAGCCGATCCTCAAAGAGACCTATGGCATTATGGTATATCAGGAGCAGGTGCAGCGCGCGGCTCAGGTGCTGGCGGGCTATACTCTTGGACGTGCGGACATCCTACGCCGAGCGATGGGAAAAAAGAAGGGCGAGGTTATGGTCAGGGAGCGCGCACAGTTTGTTGAGGGGTGTCGGAATCATATCGGACTGAGCGCGGAAAAGGCCGGGCAGATATTTGATAATATAGAGAAGTTTGCCGGTTACGGGTTCAATAAAGCGCACGCTGCCGCCTATGGCGTGGTAACCTACCAGACCGCCTACATGAAGGCGCATTATCCTGCTGAATTCATTTGTGCTCAGATATCGTCGGAGATCGGCAATTTTGACAAGTTGCCCGGGCTGGTTGGTGAGGCCAATGAGATGGGCTTTACCGTTCTGACACCCTGTGTGAACAAGGGGCGTGAACGTTTTGTGCCGGAAGGTGAGAGATGTGTTCGTTATGGTCTGGGAGGTATCAAGGGAGTCGGTTCCGGCGCGGCGGAATCGATTGTGCGTGAACGAGATGCCAATGGAAAGTTCGTCAGCTTGGCTGATTTCTGCGAAAGGGTTGATTCCTCTGCCGCCAACAAACGTGTTCTTGAGGCACTGATTAAAAGCGGAGCCATGGATTGTTTTGGAATGCACAGGGCGCGTCTGCTTGATTCGATAGAATTCGCTCTTCAGCGTGCAGCGGCCAATGCCCGTGAACGGGCCAGCGGCCAGATCAGCCTGTTTGAGATGCTCGACGACGCCGGTGCCGCGGGCTCAGCGAATCCGGCTGAGTTGCCGGACAGAGTGGCACCCATGAGTGATAAGGAGATGCTCAGAAACGAGAAGGAGCTGCTGGGGGTTTATATAAGCGGTCATCCGATGCGGCGCTATCAGCAGTTGATGTATGCGGTGCAGAATCGCTCGATACGTGCGCTGGCAAAGTGTCCGAATGGCTTTGATGTGCGTGTGGCCGGAATGGCTACGGCTGTGACACGGAGGATTTCAAAGAGCAAGGGTGAGCCTTGGGCAACAGTCATGCTTGACGACGGTGATGTCTCGACCGAGGTGTTGGTTTTTTCGCGGACCTATGCAAAATATGCCGAGTTTTGTCAGGAGGACACTCCTTTGCTGATCTGCGGCAGAGTTGATAAACGCGATCGTATGGGTGGCGGTGGCGAAGCTGTCGAAGGTGAAGAGCAGATAGAGCAGATACCCAAACTGATTGCACAGGAGGTTTATCCGCTGCATGAGGCACTGCGACTTTTCGGTTCCAAAGTTATCGGCGCTGTACGTACAAACGATGAAAGCTTTAAACAAAAACTTATCGGTTTGAGAAATCTGGCATTAAAGTATCCCGGAAAACTTCCGTTGCGTACCTGCCTGATATATCCTGATGGACGCAAGGTGCTGCTTGGGGGTGATGAGAATCTGGCTGTGGACCCTTCAACGGATATGATTCGTGAGATTTCCGAGTTGCTGGGACCTAAACTTTTCAAAGTTCGTTGTCGGCGTGAGGCATATATTGAGTATCACCGCCCGCGTTGGAATGGAGGGGGATGATGCTTTGCGTCGGAGGTGCATTCGCTACTCGGGGTCAAAGCGAAAAGAGCCGTGACCCAATGATCAGGCGACACTGATTATGATGGTGTTACGCTTCTTCAATCAACTGCCGAAAACGGCTGAATAGATAGCGGGAATCATGCGAACCAGGTGCGGCCTCAGGATGGTACTGGACTGAAAATACCGGTTCGGTGCGGTGACGCATGCCTTCGATAGTCTCATCGTTCAGGTTGATGTGGGTGACTTCAACGACTGATTGATCCAGTGAATCCATATCAACCATAAAGTTGTGATTCTGCGAGGTGATTTCAACCTTGCCGGTGGATAGTTCTTTGACCGGATGATTGCATCCGTGGTGCCCAAACTTTAGACGGCAGGTGCGTCCTCCAAGTGCCCAGCCGAGCAACTGATGTCCCAAGCAGATGCCCATCAATGGAATTCGTCCGATCAGCTCTCTGATGTTCTCAATGGCATACGGCAGGGCAGCCGGATCTGCTGGCCCGTTGGAGAGGAAAACACCGGCCGGTTGCATGGCCAGCACCTCGGAAGCGGGTGTTTTGGCTGGTACCACTCTCAACCGCATGCCCTGCTGGCGCAATCGGCGCAGAATGTTGAATTTTATGCCGTAATCATAAACCACAATTGGAATATCAGCCGTCGGTAGATCACTTTCCAGCAGACCCCAGGAGGATGACATAGTGTCGTTCGGATCAAAAAAATAGGGTTTGTCGGTGGTTACACGCGCTGCGTAGTCTTGTCCGTCAAGGCCCTTCCATGCGCGAGCCTTTTCGATGCCCTGCTCGTGACTGAGCTCACCGGAGGCGCAGATAAAGCCGCGCAGTGTGCCGCTGTTGCGTAATCTGATTGTTAGGGCACGGGTGTCGATACCTGCCAGTGCCGGGACACCGGCCTGTTGCAGTGCGGTGCGCAGAGATTTTTCTGATCTCCAGTTGCTGGGTTCACTGTAATTATGCACGATCAGCCCTTCAGGGCGAAGCATCATCGATTCATAGTCATCCGAGTTGAAACCGGTATTGCCGATTTCAGGAGCGGTCAGCGTTACAATCTGTCCTGCGTATGAGGGGTCGGTCAGAATCTCCTCATAACCCGGTGTGCCGGTATTAAATACCACTTCGCCGAGGCGGTCGCATGGAGCACCGAATGACCAGGCCGGATAGACCGTGCCGTCAGCCAGCGCTAGAAAATCTTTTTTTGCGCGTTGCGCGTTCCATTCGTACATAATAAATTCGTCCGGGGTGGGCCAAAAACGCGTGGGGGTCAAACCCAAAAATAGAAGATAACGCTTATTACAATTAAACGTCGCCAGCGTACCGTCCCTTTCAAATCAACTGAACAAAACAACCGCCACTCCGCCACGCAACATTCAGCCCTTCTCAGTTTCGACCACAAATCAGCCCTAACTCAGTCAAAGCACTCATGATATTTAGAATTAAGCCTTAAGTCAAGTAGCTGCTTCGATTATTTGCAATCAATCGTTCAGCAACTTGCTCCTGAGTCAAACCCGCTTCCTGACGCGCCTGTTTGAGAAGAACTCCAATTTTAAATTGCTCATACCCTTTATCGAAGTTTTTTGCAAAAGCCGGGCTTTTCTTTTTTCTGTTCTCAATATATTTATCTAAATCATCCATAATCGTTAACTTCTCGTTAAATAGTCACGTTTGTTAAATAGTCACGTTTGCACTTTTCGGCCAGTTTAATCGCGTCCGCTGGCGTTTTTTGACTCTTTTTTTGAAATGAGTTGGTTAAGACAATAAGCTCCTTGCCGCAAAAGAATCCAAGAAGTCGAAAAGTGCTACCTCCAACACCAACTCTTACCTCCCAAATGTCATCGGTATTGATCAGTTTCTTAAAGTAATTTGAGGGCACATTATCAATCTCTCGCACCAGTTTCAGAATCCAGGCAATTTTAGCCACCCGTTTATCTGACAGAGTATCCGGATGCTCCTGAACAGGGTTTCTTTCCGCATTTGTCGGATAGGACAGGCACTGTTTCTGTTCGCATCATGAGAATGCAGTGGAGAAGTTTGAGGACGAAGTAGAATCCATGTACGGACTCCCGAATTCCGAACCATCGCAACAGATGATGCTCCTTGAAGAACGGGAGAAATACGAGCCCAACAAAGCCATCGACAGCGACGAGGAATAGCGCGCCGCTGTCGCTCTGCACCATCCCTCGCGCGTCATGGCAGACGTTCGCTACTTGAAAGAATAATAAGCATATACTAAAATAATGGCATGAAAACGGTGTATATAGAGACTCCATCCCGTCTTACTACTATGAGACACGTAGTGAGCCGGAATTTGTGGCTATGAGGAACTGGACACGAGCGTGGTGGTCTGAGTATTCAGGCATCTATAATGTGGTCACAAGCGAAGGTGTTATTGCTGAATTGGAGGACGGCTCATATCCTACGCAGAAGGATGCAATTGGTTTAATGGATGGCATAATACGCTTGGATATCACTGATGAGATTGCAGATATAATTGAAACATATGTTGAACACAAACTGATGCCGCAAGACAGAGTTGGTGATGCGTTACACCTTGCTCTTTGCTCTTATCACAAATGTGACTTCTTACTGACATGGAATTGCAAACATATTGCAAATGCAAACAAATTTGAACATATCCGGATCATCAACACGAGATTAGGATTGTTCATTCCCTCATTAATAACTTTAATGGCATTATGCAAGGAGGAAGAGTGATGATTGATACTACACTTGAAAGAATCTGGCATGCCAGAGAGAACATTTCAAAAAAATGTGATTTTGACGCTCACAAACTAGTTAAATACTATCAAAAAAGAAGTAAAGACAAAGTGAGCGAACAAAACAAATGCACGGTACGGTGTGCCGCCGCCCGTGATTTGTAACGTTGAGGGACAGAAAATAATTTCTGACAGAATCGAAATTAGGGACAGGCACTGTTTTACCCCAGCCGCACCTCCGTATCCGTGCAGGTCACCTTCCACAGGGCTGTGACATTCGTCGCCTTGAACGGCCCGGGAGAAATTAGGAAATTAGGGACAGGCACTTTTTTACCGGCACTGTTTTACCCTCCCTGGCGAGCGATGCCAGCTCTGTGACATCCAGCGTCATGTTCGTCACCTTCAGGGCATCAGACACTTCCCGGCAAACAAATCAGAGCTGCGCCCCCCGTTCAATAACTGCGGACACTTCTGCTCGGTTCTTCGCGGCGATATCCCTGAAATCGGAGGAAAAATCATGATCATGAGCTATCTGCTCCCAATATTTCCGTGCTGAATCAGCGGCAACGCGCCAGACTGGAAGCTCTTCGGGCGGCGGAGGCGCCAATTTCAGGGCATCGGAAGGAAGCTTTCCCTCAAAACCGGGCCGATAGAACATCGGCACCATATCGTACAGAGGAGCAAGCCGCAGGGGCGGATTCGGATCAAGATAGAAAGCAACGTTGCCATAGTGCATATCGGTATTGCCAGTCAACAGACCAAACCACCAGAGCAAGGTCAGGTGTTCCGCATCTGCGGCACTGAGCCAACCGGCATCCCGCAGCGCGACGGCAGCTCGATTCCAAGGCAGACCCTTGACCCCCACGTAAGCAGCATCCAACGCCTCCAGTGAGACAACCGCCCGACGGCCCGCAGTACCGCAGCGATCAAAACGATCCGATTCCAAAAAAGTTCGCCCCGCAGAACAGATAATCCTGCTCCGCGCACAGCGCAGCCCCTCTTCAGAGAGCACTCGATTGGCCAGATTCTCAGCCCGCAGGAGGTCAGACCAGCGCCGGGATTCGGGCAGTTTCATATCCCCGCTGAATTTCACCAGCACATGACGGATTTCACCGTCAGATCCAATAACCGTTGCCGTGAATTTCGGCTGTTCGCCAGCCGCTGATGACCCAGGCCATTCACCTGCAAGTACTTGGACTGCCCTCTGCGGATATGCCTGAGGGATCTCTGTTGCCGAGAGTGACTCACGTTCGTGATCCGCTAAACAGCGGACCTGCTCCAGCATGTCCCGTCCGACAATCAAAGCCCCGAGCATATCCTGACCAAAACGGCGCAGTGCTTCCAGAACACAAGCATCTGACCAATCCGCAGGATTGCGTGAAGCTTGAAGTGCCTGAGCATGCGAATGCGCAAAACATCTCCCCAAAAAACCGCACGGTCGCATGTCCTGTAAAAACCACGGCAGCCCGGGGTATAACCCGTCCCTGAATACATCACCCCGCAGGGATTTCCACGGGGAGCCCTGCTGAAAATGCCACTCCCCTCGGCTAAGCTCATACAAAACGCCTAAATGAACGGCCTGACCGGACTCGTCAATCAGATAGAGCGGGCATTCATTCCCGGGGCGTTCACTACGCCGCGCATAGCGGGTAGCCCTCGCGCGACAAATCCGCAGAACGCGCTGCGGTCCCAAAGAGGTGAGAGCGCGTGATAGTGTCGGCTGACTGATTTTCATCGCCGCCGACAACTCTGATGCGGTACAGGCTCCGTGGCTTCCAAGGTAACTCAAAAGGTGTTCATTTATCCTGTTCATGAATAGATTGTATCATTTACAACTCGTTGATTTAAAGAAAAATAAAGTATATTTTTTAAAATAATGAATAGATAATGAATAAATAGATGACTAACGATTCACGTTTTCTTTTCATATTCAATAAACCCCGAATTCCAGTTCTTCACGGTTCATCGAAAACCGCTACCGCAAAAGCCGCGCAATCTTTTTGCGGTTTTTGCAATGAGATTTAGAAGGCCATGGCCATGACATCTGTCTTGACGTGAATGCAAACGGCGTTTATTAACCACTTTGCGAACGAAAGAATCACGAGGGGATGATTCGAAATTCATGCCAAGCCTGCATGACAGCCTCGACGAGATTGCGTGCGCGGTTGAATCCTCTCATCTCGATTAAACGCGCGGCATCGCATGCCGCCTTAAGATCGGCTTCGTCAGCAACAGCAATTAAATGGCGAAGATCAGCGGCATCTTGTGGACGTGTGCGATCGTCGCGCGCCAATGCTTTGAGCGCAATCAGATGATGTATGCGGGCAACTGGAATCACGCACTGTTGAAAGACATGAAGCATCTCTGCTTCTGCGCAGATTTCTGCTTCTATCCCTGAGGAGGCAAAAAGGAGATCAAGCATCAAGCCATGCGGTCTCTCTCCCAAAGGGACCAGTCGTGCGGTCGATAGGCGCTGGGTCGCATCCTGTTCAACCGTTGCAACGGCACGAAAGCCTGCCACGCTCAAACTGTTGACTAAGTTTTCCGCAGATGTGTCATCGGCCACAGCCACTGCAATATCCAAGTCGCGTGTAAAGCGCGGTTCTGAGCGTACGGAGACTGCCAATCCGCCAATCAGTGCCCAGGACTGATGTCGGTTTTCGAGCAGTGTTGCAATTTGGCGCAACAACGCCTCGATCCGGTTCATGGCTTCATCTCCCGGACATGAACAGCGCCAGCAGTATCACCCGGAATAGGGTCGTCCACACGCCACAGCCATGATGAAAGAAGTTCCTCTGTTTGTTCATGGGGCAACGCGGGATGAGAACGCCTGATGTTCTGTCTCATCAACTCGATACCAGCCTCCATCAGGACGGCTGTCGTCGCAGCATTATCTCTGTATCTCTCATGCACAGTCATGGCGATAGTATGCCAGCATTGAGCTGTTTTCTCAAGACGAAAATAGCTCCCATATTCCTTGACGTGAACGCCAATTTGCGTTTATTATTCACCATTATGCGAACAGCCTTACCGACGGTTTTTCTGCTCATCGATTCTGCCTGCCTAGCTACCAGCAGGCAGGCAACCCAAAATTCTCACCACAAAGACACGAAGAGTGCGACGAAGCCGGGTGTTTAACAAAGATTTAACACGGAGGGCGCAGAGACACAGAGTGAAGTGGCAAGTGGCAGGTGGCAAGTCGGCTAAGGGTATCCGAGCAAGGGTTGCGGTTAAGCCGGTCGGTTAAGAGTTACAGTGCTTACACTTAAACGCTTTCTTACTCGCCACCCTTAACCGGATACCCTGCCAGCTCATGAAAAGCGAAAAACACGCGATGGGAATCAGCACAAACCATTCGACCGGATTGGGCCAATGTTCGCCCATCAGATATTTGCGAGCGAAGAGGGAAAATTAAAAAATTAGGGACAGGCACTGTTTTACCTTATATTATCCCCGACAGCGTCATCACTATCAGGAGCGGTGCGTTCTACAACTGCCGCTCACTGACCAGCGTGACAATTCCAGACAGCGTCAGCAGCATCGGAGACGGAGCGTTCCAAGGTTGCACCGCCCTGACCAGCGTCTATTTTTCCGGCAATCCGCCGATATCAGGATTATATGCCTTTCATTACTTCCCCACTCTCTACTATCTGCCCGGCACTACCGGATGGACATCAACTTACGGCGGACTCCCCACAGCCCCATGGCTGCCGGATGTAAGGCAAACTGGCAGGAACGCCGCCGGTGATTTCACGCTGTCAGCCTTCTGGGCATCTGGACAGACCGTCCGCATTGAAGCGGCAACCCGTCTGATGAATCC
>CAYOQJ010000036.1:0-131177 GCA_964406095.1 uncultured Lentisphaeraceae bacterium | reverse complement strand
CCGCATCTGCGGCGTTGTACGGCTTCCAGCATAGTCACTATAGCTGAAAACCGTGCGCCTTGCATCTACGACAAAATGGCAACTGCCGTTTTTAGGATTATCAAAACAGAGAAAATATCATGTTCACGAAAAACGAAATCCATATCTCGCAGCTGCCCAATGGCTTGACGATTATCACAGCTGAAAACCGTGACGCCGAGAGCGTTTCGGGAGGTATCTGGATCAAAGCCGGCGGCAGATATGAAGCAGCTTCAGAATCAGGCTACAGCCATTTTTTGGAACACATGCTTTTTAAAGGCACTTCGACAAGATCCCCGGTCGATCTTTCCAGCCAGATAGAGGGACGCGGCGGATATCTGAATGCCTATACTCAGGAGGAAAGCACCTGCTACTACTTCCGCCTGCCATCCGAATTTGCTACAGAAGGCATTGATGTGCTCGCCGATATGTACCGCAATTCGCTGCTTAGCGAGCGCGAGCTCTCACGTGAACGCGAGGTGGTGCTGGAAGAGATCAAAATGTATCAGGATTTGCCACATCATCTGGTGCAGGAGAAGTTGCAGGAAGCGATGTTTCGCGATCATGCCATCGGACGACCCCTGGCTGGCAACGCAACAACCTTGGCGGAACTCGACCATGAACGTCTCAGGATATTTAAAGAAAGCTGCTATCAACCCGGTTGCACCGTAATGGCTCTTGCCGGTCGCGTCGATCATGCCGAGTGTGTGACACAGGCGGCACGCCATCTTGGTGATCTGCCTCCGGGTACCGGACGTGTTCTCGTTCCGGTTGAAACCACCCATGAACAACACTCTTTGACAGTGAGCGTCCGTGATCTCGGGCAGGTACACGCGGTCGCAGGATTCCGCCTCTTCGGACGCCATGATCAACGACGTTATGCTTTGCGGGTTTTGAATGGTCTGCTGGGTGAAAATATGAGCTCGCGCCTCTTTCAAAGCGTTCGTGAACAGCATGGCCTGTGCTACTCCATTCAAAGCGGCTACCAGCTCTTTGCGGATTGCGGTGTTTTTTCAATCAGCGGCGGTTTCGATGAGAGTCGCGCTTACGCCGCGCTCGAATTAACCGCCAGTGAGTTGCGCTCTCTGCTTGATAAAGGTGTTACATCCGATGAACTCGAACGAACAAAACAGTATCTGCAGGGAACCTTCCGACTGGGATTGGAAAGCACCAGTAGCAGAATGACGTACCTCGGCGAATCCTATGTCAATTACGGTGATATCCGGGAACCGCGTGAGGTGCTCGAAGGCATACGCGCTGTGGGTATCGAGGATGTCAATCAATTGGCGGTGGAAATTTTAAGTGAGGATAACATGACTTTGGCTGTCGTGGCATCCGAAAAACTGTGTTATGACCAACAACGCTGGCTCGATGCAATGCGTTTCTGACAGAAAAGCGCTATCTTTAGATTTTCGTCAAAATGTTTGCTCAGAGTGTGGCAGGAAGATTATCGATGAAAGAGTCGACAATCGCCGACATGACCGGTGTATTTCTGTGTGCCTGTTCGATCACCTCTTCATGCGAGAGTTTAGGCCCGCTAATTCCCGCTGCCATGTTCGTTACACAGCTCAGAGCGGCCAGCCTGATGCCCGCAGCTGCCGCAACTGTCGCTTCCGGTACAGTTGACATGCCAACAATATCCGCACCCATGCCGGCATAAGCTCGAATCTCCGCCGGAGTCTCGTAAACCGGACCGCTAGTGAATGCATAAATGCCATCAGTCACAGTGGCACCGCACATCGTCGCCGACCTGCGCAGTAATGCGCTGAGATTTTTGTCATAAACATTCGATTGATCAGGAAAACGGACTCCCCAGCCGTTAACGACTTCACCGATCAAAGGGTTGATACCACAGGTGTTGATGTGATCACCTATGATCACAAGCTGACCCGGAGTGAGCGCGGGATTGATCCCTCCGGAAGCATTGGTTATCAGTAGAGTGGTGACTCCCATGCGACGCATTATCTCAACCGGCAGAACAACCGGTTCCCACCCGCATCCCTCGTACCAGTGACGACGGCCCATGAAGGCGCAGATCAACCGGTTATGGCGCTCAAATAGCAACATTTCACCAGCGTGTCCGCGTACCTTGCCGGCTCCCAAACCGGCAATCTCAGCGTAAGAAAGACGTAAAATCTCCCGATCAGTTTCCAGTACCTCGCTCCAACCTGAACCGAGGATGAAACCGCACTCCGGTACACGTTCCAATACGGTTCCAGGCAGGGATTGCATGGCCAACTTGAAAATTTCAGTATCAATCATGATCTTGTCCTACCCGTATTACGTAGCGCGCAATGTGTCTGACGCCCATCACAGATTGTCAGCAGCGCACGGGCCTTCAAACGCCATCCACCGAATGGCGTGTTGCGCGAAAGTGATTTGAATTCATCCGGGTTCACACTCCACTCGCTCTGCGGATCAATCAGCACCAGGTCAGCACGGCGACCGGCGACCAGTGATGGTACGGGTTGATTGAGCAACCGCGCGGGAGCTGTGCTCCAGCACTCCACCCAGCGGGAGATATCCATCCGCTCCTGCTCCACCATGATCTTCCAGGAAACACCGATTGCGGTTTCAAGGCCAATAACACCGAAAGCCGCATTTAAAAAGCCATACGATTTTGTCTCTACGGTGTGCGGAGCATGATCGGTCGCCAAAACTGTGATGGTGCCATCCAGTATGCCGTCACGGATGGCACGCACATCCTTATGGTTGCCCAGCGGCGGATTCATGCGGAAATTACCGTTATCGGTAGTGATCTCCTCTGCCGCGATGGCAATGTGATGAGGAGAAGCCTCACCGGTTACCGCCAACCCCTCGCGACGCGCCCGGCGGATAAGCTCAACCGATTCGCCGCAGGAGATATGCTGTATGTGCAGGCGGCATCCGGTTTCACGACAAAGTGCGATGTCGCGGCGCACCGCTTCAATCTCGGCCTCAGGGGGAAATATCGGCAGATTATAACGGTGAGCCAGAGGACAATCACGGATAATGCCTCTGTTTGCCAGAGATGGCATTACCGCATGTTCCATTATCAGCGAATTCAGCGCGTTGGCTTGCCGCATAGCCTCGCGCATCAGATCATCATCCGCCAGCATGGCTCCATCGTCGGTCAAGGCTACGGCGCCGGCGTTGATCAGTCCCGTCAGGTTGGCTAGTTTATACCCGCCGCGCTGAGCTGAAATACAAGCCGACGGCAGAATGCGTACCGGCAGCAACTCATCGATCTGCCGTCGGAGCTGTTCGGGTGAATCCACTGCCGGTACGGTGTTCGGCATTGTTACCACATGCGTGAAGCCACCCGAGGCCGCCGCCATGGCCCCAGAGAGTTGCGTTTCGGCCAGTGAATTGCCGGGATCACGGAAGTGCACATGCACATCCCAGAATCCGGGAGCGGCGATCAAACCGTCGCCATCTATCTCCCGCAATCCCGCAACCGGCGAGCCATGCGGCTGGATAACTCCCCGACGTATGATAAGCGAAGCTACCTCATCCCGCCCGACGGCAGGATCGATAACTCTGACATTTTTAATCCATAAATCTCCCATACCTCCGTATTTTAGCTGGATTGACCATTTCAGGCAAGCACGGGTATCATCGGGCACACAAAAGTGGTTTGCCTTCGATAAACCTCGAAGCAGCCGTGCGACCGGTAAGCGTTCGCTTTCACACACACTGGCTCCGTGTGACGGGGATATTTATTTTGCCGATGCGCAGGTGCGTGTGCGGTAGTCACGCATTGTGCAATCATAGGTGCGACGGAAAAGAACTCCGAGGTAACTGTTGGATTCAAATCCGCATCGCGTGGTAATTTCGCCGATTGACAGATCACTCTCTTTCAGCAGCGAGCAGACATTTTCCAGCCGCACTTTGCGAATTTCATCCAAAATCGTGTGACCCAACGCTTCCCGGAACCGTAGCTCCGTTAGACGACGTGAAGCTCGAACATGGCGGACGACATCACTGACACTGATGGCTGAGCAGGCATTGGTTCGGATATAGTTAAGCGCATTGCTAACAAGAGGGTTGTTTAAATTGACATGCGCGGTTGAATTGCGTGAGACTACATGTGAAGGTCCGTAAATGAAGACGTGACGTTCCCTGATATTGTGTTTCATCATCTGATCAAGATGAGTGGCTGCTTCGTAACTGACGCTTTCGGCGTTCAGCAGAATGCTTGACATGGAGGGATTGGCGTTTTCACAAAGATCAATGTCGTTATCGACTCCGAGTACCGCAATTTCATGGGGCACCGCGATATCCGACCAGTTGCAGGCATCGATAACTTGACGAGCGCGGTTATCCATTGCCGCCAACAGCGCGATAGGCTTCGGTAGGTTGCTCAACCATTCGCATAGGTGCTCACGCTCGATGCCGGCATCCCGCTGTCCAGCTTCAGGCAGACCGGCATATATGTGACAATGATGACCACAATCGGTAAGTCGTTGCGCGAATGCCTTGCCGCGTTTGACCGACCACCATAAATTGTTGATTTCTCCGACAAAGGCGAAGTTTTGAAAGCTGTTTTTCATGAAATATTCAGCGGCCAGTTGACCAATGGACTCCGTGTCGCTCTGCACAATCGAATATCGGTGAAGCGGATGAGCTTTG
Source organism: uncultured Lentisphaeraceae bacterium (assembly GCA_964406095.1). Lineage (GTDB taxonomy): Bacteria > Verrucomicrobiota > Kiritimatiellia > RFP12 > UBA1067 > M55B167. Next base: position 126,548 of record CAYOQJ010000036.1, on the reverse strand, counting down.
TTTAAAAATTCACCCTTGGGGTCTTCCATCAAAATAACAGGAACATGTGCGTTTTGCACCATTCTCTGCATTCCAACACTGTCTGGTCTGCCAATAATACCGGTACAGCCCCACTCCTTCATATGAAAGAGCTTCTGCTCACCGTCGCGCCCTTCGAGGATATGCAGCCCCCAGGGACCATGTCGATGCACATAACGCAGAATGCCACGACGCATGTCGCGGCAGACCTTGACCGAAGATGGCAGCAGTACAGCCACCTGCGGTGTTTTGCGGTTTGATGGTGACATCTCAATAACCTCGGATTCTAGCGTGACTTAGGTTTCTAATAAAACACATCATTGCTTCAATCATGGCATAATCCATGGGGCAGATCAATACCTTTTTGCGCAAATGAGATAAAAAATTTTGCGTAAACTTCCCTATTATTATTTGTCACTTCAGGTTACGCTTAAAACAAATTGCAATTCGAGGAAAATTTATTATGAGATTTACCGTGTTCAAATACCTGTTACTTGTGTCGACAATTTCGGCATTTCTCACAACCTCTAAAAGTATGGCGGCACAGGCCGATTTCGCACCGCTTTTCCCCTTTGTCATATCACATGAAGCAACTGAAAATGTGACCAGCATGGCGCATCTGCTCGATGCGCCAGCCGGAAAACATGGTTTTGTGCGTGTTGAAAACGGACGTTTCGCAACCGATAGGGGCCCGATAAAATTCAATGCGACAAATCTGACCGGCCCGGCAAATTTTCCAACACATGCCGATGCCGACCGTCTGGCTGATCGGTTGGCGCGTTTCGGCATCAACTGTGTGCGTCTGCACTACTTTGATTCTCGGTATGGTAACTTCCGGGAGGATCATCAGCGGGGTATTTATGGCAACGGTAAAAATCTGCCCAAGGCATTTTCCGCCGATCCGACGATTAGAATTCCTTTTGATCAAGAGTCTGTTGACCGTCAGGATTATTTAATCGCCGCTCTGAAAAAACGCGGCATCTACGTCAACATGAATCTGCATGTCGCCCGCTTTCCCAAGGGACGCAGTTTTATTTCATCGCGCATGATCGTCGCCGAAAAGGAGTTCGCAAAAGAGTTGTTGACGCGGGTTAATCCTTATACTGGATTGGCATACACGCATGAGCCGAGTGTGGCGATGATCGAGATCAACAACGAGAACGGGTTGTTTCGTCAGTATTTAAGCGGACGCCTCGACAATCTGCCGGAATCTTACGCCACTGAGTTTCGTGTTTTATGGAATAACTGGTTGAAGAAAAAATATGGCGCCACCGCAGCAATGCGCGAGGCTTGGAACTGGAAGCCGACTCCGCTGGGCAATGAGCAGATTGTTGAAGGCGATTTTGATCAGGCGGTCAAGGCGGACGGCGGATTATGGTCGTTCGATCTTGGATCGGGCAAAGCGGCGGCTGCTGCAGATAATGGCGTGCTGAGGATTACGGTTGAGAGCGAGGGCAAAGAGTATTTCCCGAAATTGTATCGCAACGGTATTAGGCTTAAGAAGGGCGAGCCTTACACAATTTCATTCAGGATCCGGCGTTTGAATGCCCGGAATAGTGTTGAATTGGGCACGGCGGTCGCGGTTACACGGGGCGGCTGGCGTTCAATGGGATTGCTACGCAGAATCAAAGTCGACCCTCAATGGACAACGCTGAATGCCTCTTTCGTCGCAGCGGATGACTGCAAGAACGCGCAATTTCAATTGACCCGTTTTAAACCGGGGGTTTATGAGCTGGATGATTTGTCCCTTCAAAGCGGCGCTGAAAGCGAACTGACTTCTGATCAGAACATTGAAGAGGGCACGGTTCTTCCGTTGAAATCCAAAGGCTTTGCAGCAGTAGCGGTCAAACGCGATTTTTATCGGTTTTTGACCGACACCGGGCGGGCGTATTGGCGCGAGATAGACGATTATGTTAAGCATGAACTCAAAGCGATTGCGCCTGTTTCTGGAACGCAGTTGGGATATAGCACCCCATTTTTGCAGGCTGAATTGGATTATATTGATACACACGCATATTGGTGTCATCCCAAGGTTGGCACACATTGGACGATAGGCAACAGTTCAATGGTGAATTCAATGAGTTTGATGCAGACTTTTGCTTCGCAGCGTATTTTCGGTAAACCTTTTACAGTCAGTGAATACAACCATCCGTTTCCCAACTGCTACGGTGCGGAGGGTCAGCCGATGCTGCGGGCGTATGGCGCGCTGCAGGGCTGGGACGGAGTATTCGAGTACACCTGGCATCACCGCAAAAAATACAGCCCCGGCTGGAACTCCTACTTTTTCAGCATCAGCGAGCGCAGCGATGTTCTGGCGCACATGCCAGCCTGCGCCGCTATCTATCTGCGCGGCGATGTGCGAGAATCACAGCGCAAAATTGCCGCGGCGGCGGATTATGAATCCTTTTTTGAGCGCCTGGTCACATCGGGTGCTACGCGAATCGGCATTAAGGATGCGGGGTTTGACAGATTTTTGACGTTGATACATCGCACGGGAATTGATTTGAGCGGCGGGTCGGGCACTGCCCCGAGTGATGTCAACCAGGGAGTTGCGGAGTCTAAAATAATGTTGAGCGACACCGGTGAACTTTGTTGGAACCGAGAGCAATCCGGTGCCGCGTATTTCACTGTGAACACCGCCGGCACCAAATTGTTCACAGGTTTCCCGCAAGGTCGGGATATCACACTTGGTGATGTGCTGCTGAAGATTGCTCCCTCACGCCTGAATTGGGCGACGATTTCGCTTGTTTCCCGTGAGGTACAGAGCGGTTTCGGCGAAAACGGAGAAAGTGCCCGCATTCTGCTGGCTGCGACCGGCATGGCCGGCAACAGCGGTATGGAGTTGGAAACGGTTGACTCAGGACGCGTCCGTGCGAAGAACTCTGAGTGGGGTGGCGCACCGTATCTGCTGGAGGGAATTACAGCGGTGATTGATCTGCCGTCAGGATCGGAGCGCACACGCTGCTACGCGCTTGATCCTAATGGCGAGCGTAAAATGGATGTTCCGGTTGCCGCCAACGGATCGGGTTGCCGCGTCGCGATAGCACCGGAGTATCAGACGATCTGGTATGAGATTGAGGTGAGAGAAGAGTAAGGTATGTGGGTGTGGGAGTGTGTGGGGAGATTTTAACACAGAGTCACGGTGACACGGAGGTGAGTGAGTGTGTGTGTGGGTGTGGAAGAAAGTGGAGGGCAGAGGGCATGGAGCATGGGGCATGGGGAAGAGTTGTGAAAGGTGGAACGTAGGAAGTTGGTCACGGATGCACGGAGGTAACTGTAGGGCGGGTGACCTCACCCGCTGCTTAAAAAGAGAGTTTGAAACCACAACCAGCCGTCGCCTCCGGCTATGGCGGTCGCAGAAGGAGCACAAGGTAACACAGAGGGGCGGGGAAAGCTGGGGAAGCGCGATAAGTAGTGGTCAGGGAGTTGGAGGGATTAGTGGTTAGAGGTGAAGAAGAGAGATATGTGGTCATGTGGCCAAATAAGAGGAGAGGAAAACAATGAAGAGAGTGAATTTAGCGGTCGCCTGTTTAATAACGATAAGTTGCATAACAGCGTGCGCCTTTGAACAGTCGGATGTGATGAGCGATGCCTATTGGCAAATCTGGAATACTGAGGAACAGGCGCGAATTGATCGCGATATCGATCAGCACCGCAAAGCGGATGCTGTTATCAATCTGCCGGATGCGCTTGAGGGCTGCGAAGTTAAAATCGAACAGATTTCGCATGACTTTGTTTTTGGCGCGCACATCTTTAATTTTGACCAGCTCGGCAAGGATGAGTACAACCGCAGATACAAAGAGCTTTACGGCACGCTTTTCAATTCGGCAACCATCGCTTTCTATTGGAAAAAGTTTGAGTTGGAACCGGGTAAGCCGCGTTTCAAAGGTGAATATCGCGATACAGCCGCCTACTGGAATGCGTGCAAGGATCCCAAGAATGAACCTCATTGGCGGCGACCGGCAACCGATCCAGTAGTTGAGTTTTGTGAAAGCAAAGGCGTTCGAATGCTTGGTCATACTATCTGCTGGGGTAACCGTAAGTGGCAACACCCTAAGTGGCTCTTTGATCAATACTGTCCCGAGCATGAAAAAAAAGCGCTGCTGGCGCTTGGGGCGGCGAAGTTGAAAAAAATGACACCCGACGAGATTGCCGCAGTGGCACCTGTCTACCTTAAAGAGCAGGAACGGCTTTTCGATAAACGTATGCGTGAGATCGCTGCGTATTACAAAGGTCGCCTGCACAGTTGGGATGTGGTCAATGAGAGCGCGCGAGATTTTGGTCAGGGGCGTATGATTCCCGACTCACCGGTCTGCAGCAGTAATTATGGTTTGATGCCCGGTGACTATACCTTCCGCTACATGCGGATGGCTGATGAGCTTTTTCCAAAAAGTGTGCTTCTTAATATTAACGATTACGCGACCGGACAGTATTACGTTGATCAAGTTAACGATCTGCGCTCGCGCGGTTGCCGTATCGATATTATGGGTTCACAGATGCACCTTTTTAAATTGCAGGATTGTCTGGCCATCGCCGCCGGAAAAACGGTCGGGAAAAAGATCAATTCCCCGCAGCAAATCCGCGATACCATGGCGATGTTCGCTCAGGCCGGTCTGCCGCTGCATCTGAGTGAAATAACAATTACTTCGCCGGGCAGCGATGAGCGCGGTTTCGCGATTCAAGCTGTGATCACCCGTAACCTCTATCGAGTCTGGTTCAGTATCAAACCGATGATGGGCATCACCTGGTGGAATGTTGTTGATGACTGCGGCGCTCCCGGCGAACCTTTGGTTTCCGGACTTTTCACCCGTGATATGCAGCCTAAACCAGCTTATTTCGCTTTGAATAAATTGATTAATGATGAATGGAAGACGCACGTTACGCTTAAAGCCGCTCAAGACGGGGTTGTGAAGTTTCGCGGTTTCAAGGGTAAATATCGCTTGAGCTACAAGGATGGTTCTGGAAATCCGAGAACAATGGAGTATCACTTGACCGACGCGGCGAGTGTTAAATAAGCCCTGCTCTTAGAGCCAGGACTAATATGTTGTCGACTGATGTAAATTTGGTTTGCATTCAGCAAAAATCGAGATAGGAAAAGACAGAGGTCATGTGTTTAAATTAGGAGGTTATGAAAATGAAACAAATGTTACTGAGTGGATTGATCGCCATACTATGTCTGTGTACGGCGAATGTCGTGCGGGCTGACAACGGTGTGTGGTCCGGCTCTGCCGGCGGTTATTGGGCAGATGCGTCTAATTGGCAGAGCGGCATAGTACCGGGATCAACCAATCTTGCGGATTTCACCGCTCTCGACAACGGTGAATCGGTGGTAATCACCAATGACACACCGATCGGCGCTCTGCTATTTGACGGTGCGGCGGACGCGAAATGGTTTTTGGCCGCTGAAAGTGGCGCTGGAATGATCTTTAACAATACTTCGGCTGCTCCGGCATTCTCGAGTGGTGAGATTTGTGTGAGCAACGGTCTTTTAAAAATATCCGCTCCTGTTACGCAGGCCGACAACGGATTGCTGAAAAGCGGTGACGGCGCTTTTATGATCTTCGGAACGAATGATTATACAGGAAGCACAGTGTTGAACGAGGGGACAATGATTCTGACCAACGGTACGGTGTTGCGACGCAGCATGGTGGTAATCGGATCAGAGAGTGCTGAGCTGTCATTGCAAGGCGATGCGCTGATCGGCGGTTTGACCGCGACGGATGGAATTGAAACTGACATCGATATGAACGGACATGAACTGCTCATAGGCGGCAGCAGGGAGGGTGTGGACTGGACTGGGACGCTAAACGGCACCGGTGTGCTGTCGATGGTTCGCGGCGAAACGCTTACTCTGATGAATCCTCAGGAGTGTGACATGCAAGCGCGACTTGAAAACGGCGTGCTTGAGATGGGCAGACATCAGGGTCGCATTGTGGCGTGGTGGCGCTTCGAAGATGCGCAGAAGATCGGAGAGGACAGCGGACCTTTGAGCAACGATTTAGTGCCGGAAGGAACACCCTCGCAATGGCAGGTGCAGGATGCCGAGCGCGGTGCGGTGCTTGCGCTGGATAATGGAGCTTATCTGAGGGGTGTCGGAGCCGAAAAGAAAATTGAGGGGATTCCGACTAACAATATGCCATTCACAATCGCGTTCTGGTTCAAACCGGCCGCTGATATTCCACTTAATGCAGTGCTCTTCGGCTGGGGGCAGTATTATGGCAGGTACGCTTGTAATGGCATGCGCTTCGATGATCCGTCTTCTGCAGCTCCGTTTTTGTATACTAACTGGAAAAATAACAGATATGTGCCTTTTGCTGGAAATCTGATGGATGGTGGATGGCATCACTTCGCGGTGATTTACACCGGCGGACGCTATATGTTTTATATCGACGGTGTGTTGTCGTGGGAATCGTTTGTCGGTGGAATTATTAATGTTGAGCCCGACAATTTTACGCTTGGGAAGGGCTGGTCGGATGATTTATATAAAGGGTTGATCGATGATTTCGTTATCGCCGACTATGCTATGAGTGCATCGCAACTCGCCGCAGTGCGTGTCGACTCTCAGACACCGGATCTACTGGGGTTTAACAACATGCTGCCGGAAGATACCATGGTGGAGGTGGGCTTCAATGGGCGGCTGCGACTCTTCGGTGAACAGAGTGTCGCTACTCTGGCGGGAGCGGGCGCGGCAGGGGCAATCGAACTCGACGATGATGCTGTTTTTGCCGTGCAAGGTACGGGTTTCCCGACATCGACCGTTTTTTATTCATCAATCTGCGGCAATGGTCGTTTTGAAAAACGCGGTGCGGATTATGATCTGACACTGGCGGGAGGCAGCAGCTATACCGGCTCAACAGAGGTGATAGAAGGCACCATTTCGCTGAATGATGCGGATTATCCCGCGCCGGTCGCATGGTACCGTTTTGACGACCCCAACAATCTCGGTCGTGACAGCAGCGGCAATGGTTATGATCTGGATGCGGTCAATTCGCCTGCATACAGTGCGACTGGTCTGCTCGGCGGAGCTGCGAAATTCGAATCGGTTGACCAGGATCGTTTGCGCTACCCGACCGGAGTTCCCGCGACCATGCCGGTCGGCAACAGCTCCTATACCTTTGCGGCCTGGTGTAATCCCGATATTGGCAACTATCAGGGAGCAGTTCTGCATTGGGGTAATCCGACCACTAAAAGTGGCGAAAGCTGCATATGCCGCTTCAATACCACTACTAATATTCTTGTTTCAAACATAGGCAACAACCTCATTGTAGACGCCGGGGTTGATCTCTTTGATGACGCGGTCAGCTCGGGCTGGCACCTGATCGTTTCCACCTATGACGGTTTAACCCGTACTCGAAAGGTCTATATCGACGGTGTCTTGAAAGCTATGGACACACGCTCAACGGATCTGAACATTGCAAGTCTGCTTTTTCAACTGGGGGGCACCGGCTACAGCACTGCGAACTATTATGACGGGTTGATGGATGAGGTGGCCATCTTTGATTGCGTTCTGAGCGCGTCACAGGTGCAGAGTCTGCAAAGTGTGCTCGGTATTCCCGCGCCAATTGCACGGTACAGCTTTGACAATGCGTCTCAGCCCGGGCAGGACAGCAGCGGCAACGGTTACGATCTGACGGCGTTTGAAAACGCCTCCGTGTCCCCTGACGCACGGCAGGGTAGCGCCCTGGCATCGGGTTATCTGGCCTGGACTAACAGCGTCTTCCCCGCTTTAATGCCGATGAACAACTCGGCGGCAACCTTCTCAATGTGGCTAAAACCGACATGGGGAGCAGATCCTCAGAGTGCTGCGCTGTTTTTAGGCAAGACGGAACACAGCGCCTGCCATGTAATCAGATTGACACGCACTTCTGATGGAAGATTAGGTGTGCGTTATACCAATGCGGGGGTTGCGCTTGAAAGTTATGATGTGGATGGATTTAATTTTGGAACGGGTGTGGCTGGCTGGCATCATGTCGCGGCGGTCTATGATCCTGCCACTTCTATGCGAACTCTGTATATCGATGGAGTCGCAGTGAATCAAGACATATATTCCAGAACGCTTATTGTTACTCAGGATTACTTTTATATCGGGCGCATGGAACAGCCGGCCGATAAACGGTTTGGAGGTAACATCGACGAAGTTGAGATCTTTGATGCGCCTTTGACACACCGGCAGGTGCTTGCGGTCATGCGTTTTGGAGCGGACAAGCTACCTGTGACTACCGTTTTGAATGTAAATTCCGGCGCATCGGTAAATCTGAACGGCGAATCGCAGAGTGTTGCAGCCCTGAGTGGCGGAGGCGGCGTTGATCTGGGAGAGGGGCTCTTCCCAGGAAGTTTGACAGTCGATGGCACCGGCGGGCTGTTTTCAGGATCAGTTACCGGCGAAGGCGGCGGCTTCGCGGCCGGTGCGGGGTCGGGCGGCTTGACCGTAACCGGAGATGTGATCCTGCCGACAGCGGGTGTCGTGGTGGTGCCCGACGGATTTGTGAGCGGGCATCTGACACTGCTCTCCGCGGATTCGATTTTGGCACCATCCGGTTTTGACGGCTGGAGCGTGCAGGGTGCGGATGAGTCGTTCGAGAAGAAATTTATCGTGGATGGCGGAACTCTGAGCTTGAGTGTCTTTCCGTCCGGCACAGTGTTCATAATACAATGATGGGATTGATATGATTTTTATGAAACCGAATCGCAATGACGGAGGCGAACCGCCTCCGTCATACAAATGGCTGCTTGTCACACTGTTATGGATCGCTTTCTTTCTGCATCAGGGGAACCGGCAGATTTATAACGCGGTTTTACCTTTGATTCAGGATTCGCTTGAGCTGAGCGACACCCAGGCTGGATTGGTTCAGAGTGTCTTTATTGCGATCTACGGTATCTGTGTGCCGCTGGCCGGTTTTTTGGGTGACCGTATGCGACGTAAGAAACAAATACTTATCAGCATTATCGTATTTAGCACCGGCACTCTGCTGACTGGCCTGGGCGGCGGACTGCTGGCTTTTATCGTGTTTTACGGCATGGCCACCGGTGGCGGTGAAGCTTTTTACTATCCTCCGGCGACCTCATTGCTGAGCCGTTTTCATGACAGCAGCCGGGCGATGGCTCTTTCGATTCATCAGACCGCGCTCTATGCCGGAATAACCTTCAGCGGTTTCTTTTCGGCCTATTTAGGCAAAAGTTTCGGCTGGCGGACACCTTTTTTTCTGTTTGGAGGAATCGGTGTGTTGTGGGCCTTTGTGCTACTGATCTTTATGCGCAACACCCCGAACGAAAAGCATGTCGACGGTGCAGTGCGTATGCCGGTCGGTAAAACAATTAGGCATATTCTGAGTAAACGCTCTGCCATTACCCTGGCACTGGCCTTTGGTTGCATGGTCTATGTGAATGTCGGTTTTCACACTTGGATGCCAACCTATCTGAATCAGAATTTGGAACTGCCGTTGGAGAAAGCGGGCTTCTCTTCGGTTTTTTATCATTATATCTGTGCCTTCTTCGGTGTGCTGATCGGCGGCAAACTGACCGATCGCTGGGCCGTTGTACGCAAAACAATCCGTTTTGAAGCCAATGCTTTCGGGCTGCTGCTTGGGGCACCGTTCATCCTCGGCATGGCGTTGACCGGTTCGGCACCGCTCTGCTATCTGATGATGGGCATCTTTGGTCTGTTCCGGGGCATCTATGATTCAAATCTGTTCGCATCACTGTTCGATGTGATCAAGCCGCAATATCGCGCTTCTGCCACCGGATTGATGCTCTCTTTCGCTTTTCTAGTGGGTGCGTTTTCGCCGACCATTCTAGGCATGATGAAAAGTTCGCTCGGACTCGCGACAGGACTTGGTTCACTTTCGCTGGCCTATCTTATCGGTGGTCTGATTATTCTCATCGGACGTTCACTCTGGTTTAAAGCCGATCATGCGGATGCTGAGGATGTTAGTGCTTGAGCTATTAAGGATGAATCATAAGGGATGAATTATAAGGGATGAAGGTTTGTAGGATATGGAAAGTTCAGAATGGAATGTCCATAAAGTCCACTGAGTCCACAAAAATGACAGTTTTGAGAAGGTTGAAACTATGAATGATAAGGATAAAAATATGTTTTCTATGCAAGGTCATACAGCGCTTATAACAGGATCAGCGCGTGGCATTGGATATGGGATAGCACTGGCTTTTGCGCAGTACGGTGCCACCGTGATATTGCATGATCTCTGTCTGGATGAGGCACTTGAAAGCACTTTAAAGGAGGTGCGGCAATTTGCACCCGGGAGCGGTGCGGTTATCGGTAATTTGAGTGAAGCGGGTATGGTCTCCAAAATTTTGCAGGATGCGGTTGCAACTATAGGTGCACCTGATATTGTGATTGCCAACGCATCTGTGCAAATGCGCAAACACTGGCTTGATGTAACACCTGATGATGCGCTGACGCAGATGCAGGTGAATTTCCACTCGGTGTTGCAACTGTTTCAGTTAGCCCATCCCGCTATGAAAGCGAAAGGATGGGGGCGCATGGTTGCGATTGGCAGTGTTCAGGAGCGCAAACCGCACGTTGAGATGCCGGTATACGCTGCCAGTAAATCGGCATTGGAGAATTTGGTGCGAAATCTTTCTCGGATAACTGCTCCTGATGGAATTACTGTCAACAATATCGCTCCGGGAGTTTTCAATACGATTCGCAATCATGCGGCGTTGTCAGATATAGATTATGCGGAAAAGGTTCGTAATCTGATTCCGGTGCGAGATTTTGCGGAACCGCGTGATGCCGCCGGCGCGGCGTTACTGCTCTGTTCGCAGGCCGGACGCTATATCAACGGCACCACCATCGCGGTCGATGGCGGCATGGCGGTTATGTGATAAGAAGTGGCCCGTCTTCGTCCCGCAAGCGGAACTACGCCGTGGCAAGCAAATGGCCCGTCTTCGTCCCGCAAGCGGAACTACGCCGTGGCAAGCAAATGGCGAGTGGGGATTTTGTGAGAAGTGGAATGTAGAAGGTGGAATGTGAATTTGCTTCGCACTAAACGCCGGAGGCTGTAGGGTTGCTTCTATGAAGCAAGAAGAGAGAATTTAAAACAAACAAAGGTTGTATTTATGAGTGAAGGAAAAAAAGAGGAAGGATTGCTTCAAAAGGAAGCAAAGATGATGAATCTTGAACGGCTGATCGCGGCGCGCGAATACGTCTCAATCCGCGATTTTCCAATTCCGGTCAGTGAGTTGCTGGCGCGTTATGAACAGCTCTACACTGGAGCGATCAGCGATGTGTTGCGCGAACACGCCCTGCTTGATCAGTCGCTGCCTGGTTATCTGCGTCCGCTCAAAGATGAGCATGTTAAAGCGGGAATCGCCTTTACTGTTAAAAGCGCTCCTAATGTCAAAATTACCGGAGAGATGACCTTTCGTGCGCAGATGCTGGATGAGATGCACGCGGATGCCTTTGTTGTATGGGACACCTCCAATGACGAACGTGCGACACTCTGGGGCGGAGTGATGACCGCCACCGCGCATGGCATGGGTGTGCGCGCCGCTGTAATCGACGGCGGTATCCGTGATACCAAGCAGATACTTGATAAGGATTTTCCAGTTTATTATAAATATCGCTCACCGAATGGTTCACTCGGACGCTGTCTGATCACACACTATCAGATACCGGTTCAGATCGGCGATGTTGTGATCAAACCGGGTGATGTGGTCTTCGCCGATTGCGACGGAGTTGTTGTGGTGCCGCGTGATATCGCCTATGAAGTGTTGGTGCGTGCCGAGGAAATCCGCGCAAACGAGAAAAAAATCTTCGGCTGGGTGGCTGATGGCGATTCCGTGCATGAGATTACCGAAAAAGGCGGCTATTTCTAAGAGTTTTTTCACGAATCTCCGCGAAAATTGCACTTGGTACTTTATCCCCGCGTTGCGGGGTCGTTAATCACTTAAATTACCAAGCGCTGAAACTCTAATGACAAACGTACACTTGAGCATCGGGAATTTTTAGCGATACAACTAAGTTCGTGTGAGACTAAAAATAAGGATTTATATGTCCAAAAAAATTGATCCATCTACATTGAAAATAACCGATATGCGCTTCGCGGATATCGACGGCGCTCCCAAGCGTTGTACTTTGATCAAGCTCTACACTAATCAGGGTTTGATTGGTTACGGAGAGGTGCGCGATGCATCCAGCCGTACCTACGCGGCCATGCTGAAAAGCCGCATTCTCGGCGAGAATCCCTGCAATGTGGAGAAAATATTTCGGCGCATCAAACAGTTCGGCGGGCATTCGCGACAGGCTGGCGGAGTCTGCGGCATCGAAGTCGCCTTGTGGGATCTGGCTGGTAAAGCATGGGGAGTGCCGGTCTGGCAACTGCTCGGCGGTAAGTTCCGCGATAAAGTGCGCATTTACTGCGATACCGATTCCGAGGGTGGTGGACGCGATATGGGGCTTGCCTTGAAAAATCGGATGGCTCAGGGTTTTACCTTTCTCAAGATGGATTTAGGAATTGAGATGCTGATCGACCAGCCCGGTTGTTTGAGTGCTCCTCTGGGCTTTCTTGAAAAGATGCGCGAATACAAGCGCACGGTTTTCACGACTCCTCATGGATCAATCGATCCGCGCGCGATGCGGGGCGAGGCCTATGATCTTTTTAATACAGCCCATCCCTTTACCGGCATTCACATTACAGAAAAAGGCTTCGATTATCTCGAGCAGTATATGGCGGATGTGCGTACTGAGATCGGTTATGAGATTCCATTGGCCATCGACCATATCGGCCATATTCCTTTGGAAGATTGCATCAAGCTGGGGCGGCGACTCGAAAAATTCAACCTGGCATGGATGGAGGATCCGCTTCCGTGGCAGATGACCGGTCAATATGCGCGTTTGGCGCAGGCGACCTGCACGCCCCTTGGCACCGGTGAAGATATTTATCTCAAAGAGAATTTTTTGCCGTTGCTGCAATCGGGCTCGCTGGCGGTTATTCATCCCGATCTTCTTTCAGCCGGCGGCATTATGGAGACCAAGAAGGTGGGGGACATGGCCGAGGATTTCGGTGTCGCAATGGCCATTCACATGGCGGAGAGTCCCATAACCTGTATGGCGGCGGTGCACGTCGCGGCGGCTACGCGTAATTTCACGGCGCTCGAGGTGCACTCAGTGGATGTGCCCTGGTGGGATGATATCGTAACCGGATTGCCAAAACCGTTGATCAGTGATGGATACATCAATGTGCCACATGCTCCCGGTCTCGGAATCGAGGCTCTCAATGAGGAATTAATTAAAGCTAAGCGCCATCTTGATTTCCCTGAGCCGTGGAACTCCACCGATGCGTGGGATAAAGAGTGGGCCAACGATCGCCAGTGGAGCTGAAGTGTCGAGGTGAAGATGTTTTGAAATAAAAGAAAGGGTAGAATATACATGTGTATTGAAAAATTGCGCACTAATACTCTACGCTAACTCAATTGCGGTGTGCGTGGCACTGCACATGCGGGACGAAGAGTGATGAATGGCAGAATCAGTCAATAGATCAGCCAGCAGCGATAAATAAGATGGTTAAGTGCCAGTGCATAGAATGAGGCGACAAAATCGTCGATCACAATGCCCACTCCGCCATTGATTTTCTGAAGTACGTTGGCGGGCGGCGGTTTGATGATGTCGCAGATTCGGGCAACAACAAAAAACACCGGTAGGAGCAGAAGCATTTGGTGCAGGGGAATGCCGATGATACAGAGAGGAAATAGCATCCACTCATCAGCGCAGATTCGACCGTCATCCTTCTTCTGCAACACCTTTTCGGCAACATGACAGATGGGGATTGCCAGCAGAGTCAGTACGAGTGCTGTTATTACCTGAGTCGTAACCGACCGGGTGCTCAGCACGTAGGCCAGTGCGACACCCGGCAACGTTCCGAATGTGCCTGGTGCAAATGGTGCGATCAGGCCGATTCCGAATCCAGTGGCGACGAAAACATTTGTCCGCTGCCAAGTGGTATTGCCGGGTATTAAACTCATGACCTCTGAATTATAACGTAGCACGGTGGTGTGTGCAACTACGAATCAATCTTAACGTACCAGCATAATTGTACCGTCTGGAGCGCGTGAGAAGAGAATCCGCTTGCTGCCGTCGGTTGCTACACTTGAGGCGGTGATCACTGCCACATCGCTGTCGACATCGGCGGTGAAAAGCAACCCTCCAATTGTTCTGGCCGATGAGCCGAGGTATGTCTCCAGATTTGTAGCATCGGACGTATGAAAGATAATCTGCTTGCCGGGGCCGAAGGTTGACGAGTTGTCCCAGTTGGCGGCGTTGCCCCAATCGCCACTGAAACTGCCGTTCCAGAGATTCTGAGCCGTAGAACAGATTGCGGCTAGAGCTACACTTGCGATCAAGGTGATTTTAAGAGACGATTGTCTTACATTTTGTAACTTTCTCATAACAACCTCACATAATTAACTGTTATACAACAACAAAGAGACCCCGCTGCTTTTATACTATCTCGCAGGAGCCGTAGCGAAAAACAAACTTCAACCCCGGCTGTTAAACAACATTCTATTGAAGCAGGTTAAAAAATCAATGCAACGCTTCTCTCTAAAAAATTAAAGGTACAAAATTGCTTTTGACTTTTACTCTTTTACGCGACATAATAAGAGCAGTGTAGAAATGATAATCCTTCTTGGTATTCTCAGTGATCTGGCATTTAACCAGTTTGAGTGATTGTTGCCTGTCGATATTTCGCAAGACCATAGTATTTATCTGAACATTAACCAAAAAAAGGGAATAGAATGAAATTGTCACGACGTTCATTTGTGGCCGCTACCGGAATGACAGTTGCGGCTCCGCAGTTTATGATGGGGCAGAATCAGAGAATTTTCAAATTTGCGGTGGTCGGCTGCGGTGGACGTGGTTCAGGAGCCGTGTGTGATATAACAAAGGCAGCAGAACGTATGGGGTGTAAAGCTGTTCTGGTTGCCGCCGCCGATTTTTTTGTGGATAAAGCGCAAAAGATCTGCAAACAGCACGGCTGTGATGATAAATACGCATTTGGCGGTGCCTCAGGTTATCGGAAAGTAATGGAAAGCGATGCCGAAATCGTCTTGCTCGCAGCTCCGCCTATCTTTCGCGCCTTGCACGCTGAGGCGTGTGTCAAAGCAGGAAAACATATTTTCGCCGAAAAACCGATCGCCACCGATCCAGCCGGAATACGCGCTTTTCTCGGGGTTGTGGCAAAGGCCAAGGCGGCCAATCTTTCAATCCTGGCCGGTACAGTGCATCGACACAATAATCGCGCATTGCGCCAGATCAAGCCTATTCGTGATGGTGTCATCGGTGCTATTCGCGGCGGTACCGTTTACCGTTGCCACGGAGGCATGAACCAGAGTGGCTATATGCACCCACGTCGATCCGAAGATACCAATGCTTCCTATATGGCCGCCAGCTGGTATATGTTTAAAGAGATGTCCGGCGACCACTTCACCGAGCAGGCAATTCATGAAGTGGACCTCGCTAATTGGTTCATCGGACGCTACCCTAAAACAGCTATGGGTATCGGTGCCCGTCATCGCCGAGTTATCGGCAATATCTATGATTGTTTTAGTGTCGATTATAACTATGATAATGATCTTCATATTCATGCCATTGCCCGACAAATTAACGGTTGCTCCGACCGCTGTTGCACCTCACTGGCAGGCGAAAAAGGAACTGTCGATGTGCTAGGTAAAATCAAGCGCTTTGACGGAAAAGAAATTGCCTATGATGAGGAGGCTACCAAGGGGCGGGACAGCAACGGACTCATAATGGAGCATTTCGATTTTCTCTCCGGTTTGATTAGCGGTAATTTTGTGCAGGAAGGTGAACAGGTCGCTATGGCAACCGCTACAACAATGATGGGGGTTTTGGCGGCCTATACCGGCGGGACTGTGCGCATGTCGGATCTGCTGAGTAATGCTGATTCAAAGTATTACAACATGAACAACTCCTTTACCGCGCTTGATTTTGAGTCCGGCGAAGACGTACCTCTGCCACCGGAGGGCGACGCACCTGTGCCTGGCAAAGCCTAATAACTGTGGTGCTGCTTATCAGAAACAAATCAACCGCAAAAAAAAAGCAGGAAGATAAACATGAAGATAAATCGACGAAATTTTATGAAAAATGTTGCGATAACGGCCGGTACAGCAATTGTTAGCCCAGTGCTTCTTGAGGCGGATACAGCTTCCCCGACTAAGTTTGCAACCACGCTCTACAAAGCGCATATCAAACCTAGAATAAGTGATGAACTCTGCGAACAGCTTTTAACTGCCGATTTGCCTGGCGTTGAGCTGAATGACAAAACCGTCACCCTTTCGGAAGCACGGCAGGGGCGCTTGATTGCGGAAAAGCATGGCGTGAAAATCCACTCCTTTATGGCGGGATGGAGCTCACTTGGAGAAACAAATCCGACCAAACGCGCCGTAGCGGTCGAAGAGGTCAAAAAGCTTATTCGTTTGAGTGCCGCCTATGGTGCTTCGACAATGCTTCTGGTACCTCATCGTCTCGGCGGGCAAGTGCCCAAACCATCCGAGTTTGATATTGACTTCGATCATAAAACACTTTTGATCAAAAGTGTTGTGAAAGGAGATAACACTCTCTTCGCCCAATATATCAAAGATCATAACGATGCTACCGTTAACTGCATCAGATCGATCAATGAGTTGATCCCAATTGCAGCGCGTGAAGGTGTTGTGATTGCTATTGAAAATGTCTGGAATAATATGTGGGTCAAACCAGAATTGGCCTTGGCCTTTCTTAACACCTTCGACAGTTTCTGGGTTAAGCAGTATTTTGACCTGGGTAACCATACCCGTTATGACAGAGCTGAAAAATGGCTGGATTTATTCGGTAAAAATATCGCAAAACTCCATATCAAAGATTTTTTGATCGAACGAGGTGCTAAAAATGACGGTAAGTTCGTGCCGATTGGCAAGGGCAGTGTGAACTGGAAAAGTGTGCGCCAGGCTATCGATAAAGCAGGCTACAACGGCTGGGTCAGCATCGAAAGCACAGGTTGGAGCGATGCGCAACATAGCCACATCCTTGACAATATCTTCGCTGGGAAAGGCGCATTAATTAATTAATACTAACAATTCTTATATATTTTTACAGGTGTTACGATTAAATGGTGACAGTCATTAATTTCTGTAATGTACGATTAAAACTAGAGAATTATAGATGAGCGGTCATAGCAACCGGTGATTTTGGGATCGGCATTGTTTTTTCTTCGTCCCGCAGCTTCGCTAGCGGTGTTTTCAGTGAAATAAAGAATGAAATCAATCAATTCACCTGCGGATATTTTTGAGTCTTTCGTTGATTTGTCGGTTATGGGTGTTTTGTTAACAATCTTGAATCCGTCAGCTTTACCGGAAAGTGCATCGGAGAGTGCCAGAGTGAAGGGATTTATCAATCTTCCGTTTTTGACAATGGGCATGGACATAAGTTCACTGTTTTGGGATGAGATGGCGATGAATTCACGATGTTCCTTTGTCAGTCGGTTCTGCCAGAGTTTTTTGACTTCGGGTGTATCAAAGTACTTGACCAGTCCACCTGAATAACAAGCCATTGTCAGCACAATAACTTTTTTTGCCGGTATTTTCAAAACCAAGTCAGCGAATTCAGTCCAACTGAAAACCGTTCCACGTTCAGATTTATTCTTGCCGGGATTCAAAATCATACCTCCAGCTCTTTGAACAGCTCTGTTTTTAATGGTTTTGATACCATGGGTATGGGTATAGATTATCACTGTATCATTGGAACCAACGGTTGAATGCAAATCAATTAATTTACTTTTAAACAATTCAGTATTTACTTGTCGATTATGTTTGCCAAGTGCATTTGAATCAGGATGCGTGATTTTTTCAGTCAGGGTTTCGACTTTAATTTTGTTGTTAAAATTCATTGCTGACTGGGTTACCAGTCTTACGGCAGCAAGGGCCCGCTGCTGTTGTGCTGGAGGGTCATAAATTCTGGATTTACCGATAGCGATCAGGTGGATTTTTGAAGAGCATCCTTCGGACTGTGCGGTTTTTAAACGCAGATTTTCTGCCAATGTCGGAACAGTCAGGCAGATCATGATCATGGCAGTAAATGAGGTAAGAAATTCTCGTGTCATATTTAAGCTCGTTACAGTTTTAATTGACAGGTTGTTTTTAAATAAACGATTAGAATCATTTTTTATTTGAAAATATTGGGTTGTATTTGAGAGAGAGAAGTGATACCCTCACAGCAATTGAAAGCAATTATCATTTTTAATATGAAATACAGAAGTAAAAACAGGGATATTATTTTGAGAAAGCTGAGGTGTGTAACGACACATCCCACAGCGGAAGAGTTATATTTAATAGTTAAAGAGGAGATGCCTACTATTGGGATTGCAACGGTTTACCGTAATCTTGATCAGCTGTGTGCGGCGGGACAGATATTGATGTTGGAAGGGGAAGTGAAGAGATTTGATGGTAATGTTGATGATCATCTACATGTGAGGTGCGTACGGTGTGGAAGGGTTTTTGATCTGGAAGTCAGTGATTTGGCAGGTTGTTATGGTGATTTATGTGACAAGGCGGCGGCACTTGGATTGGGGGTTAAGGTGGAGTTTGAACATACTTGTCCTCAGTGCCTTGAAAAGTTGAATTTAACTTAATATATTAGAGATGTTTAATTGCCATCTCAATTAATTAAGATATTATGCACCGGAACTTAAGTTCCGGTGCTTTTTTGTGAAATTTTTTAAGAAATTGCATTGAAAGCAGGTGGAAATTCGGATGAAAGTTTAGTTCAGTGGTGTAACTTCAAGTTTAAGAAAAAGTTCTGTTTTATTCTGTGGATTGAGTTTTTTCTGCAGGAACCAGGTTGAATCGTTGATGATATTTGTGATAAAGACAGACAGATAGTCCTCTTCGGTCACAGCGGTACGCCAGGTAACAGGTGGAGTTAGAGTGTCGGTCGCTTTCAGGGTGTAATTGATATCATCGAATGTATCATTGAGCTGGTTGAATCCTACATAAAGGCCGTCGCCAGGCAGTGATTTGATTGAAAGTGATGCGCGCGCGAGACGTTGGGCATCGCTGAGTCCGTCATTGATATTCATGCCGAAGGCGTACAATGTGAAATTACTCATGCCGGCCTGTCCTGAGGGTGCTTCGGGTGTGGTAGCAGTGCCTTCGATGATCTGCTGTTCGGAGTAGTTTTTTAGAAGCCAAGCCTGATAACCTGTAGCGGAGTAGGGTTGTGTGTTGGCAAGGCGGAAGCGGGCGATCAGAGTTGTTGGAGAGTCGGACACAAAAAGTGTACGTTCGGTGTTGAGGATAGATGTTCCCACCCATCCATCAAATTCGTAACCCGGGGAGGGGATGGCGCGCACTGTAACGGGCAGACTGCGAAAGTAAGTTCCTTCCCATTGAGCGGGGTTTGCGACACCCTCGGTGGTCTTCTTGATCTCCAATCCATTAACCATCAGGTGTCCGCCGTTACCTGACGGGTCATTGTTTTTAAGAATAAGCACTCCGGTGCCGCCCAAAGCGAAGTGCGAGTTAAGATGTTCCCAGAGGTTCACGCAACGTGCTTGCAGGTAGTTGCATAGAGAGTTGTTGACAGCACTTTGCCATTGAGCCTGAGTGGTTGATCGGCCCCAGCGTCGGAAGTGAGTTTCAATTTCATTTTCGATCTGAGCGGCGGCATTGACGATGGCGTTGGTGGTGTGTGATGGTTTAAAGGTTGAGTTGAGCAGATCGGTATAGCGGTAGATAAAATCGTTGCGATAGCTCATGTTCGACCAGAGTTCGTTGATAAGAAAAGCTGCTTCACCAAGATCACGCATGCTTTTTTGAGTAAGGTAGTTAAACATGTTGTAATCGGCGCCGTTTTCTCCGGCTACGTCGAGATCGTATAACATCCAGCGCCAGCGTTGGTCGCCGTATTGGCCGGCCACATCGACCTGATTGGAGTGAGCCCGCCAGAAGTCGCAGTTATTCTGGGGCCAGTCGGTATTGCCGAAAAAGGTTTCAGCGATGAGGTAGTCGGTGTAATTACTAAGGTCGATTCGGTTTGTTAGCTGGTGCAAATTGGTTTGCAGAGAAAGGGGGTTTGCGTCAATCCAGGCGAGCAAAGTTTCATACTCTTCATCGGATGATTTATCACCATCGATACGACTGATGCTGACATCGTCGTTATCCCCCTCGACATGCATCAGTATGTCGATATTGTCAGGATCAAGGTTGTAGCGTGAATTGAGATAATGTTTATCGAAGCTCTCCCGCTGATTATGAATGCCCCAGTAGATTCCGTTCAGATAGACCAGAGCGGGGCGATATGCCATGGACTGGATGTTAAGTTTTGAAATGATGGCATGAAATGAAGCGTCTTTGAGCATTGTTGCGACATTTGCGGATGTGGCACCATACCAGTCGTTTCCGCTGTTGCGCAGGAGAAAGCGTTTATATTGGATGGCGGGCAGTTCGGGGAATAGGGGATAATTGATGTAATCCATACCGTAAACTGAGTTGCGGGCGATAAGGTAGAGTGACTTTTGGGGGATAGAACGAGAACCTCCTCCGTGCATTGCAAACCCCATATCAGCTCTCAAAGAAACCGTGTTCAACTGAGGTTCAAAAAGTTCAAAGTGGATCGCGTGTTCCCACTGCTCGTCGTCGTTTTCCTGGTGGTAATTGGCGTAAGGTTTGCCCCATTTATTGGAGCCATATCCTTCGGGGGAGTCGGCATAGTATTTACCGGGATGATAGAGTCCCGAAGTAAATCCGAAAAGATTGTCGGGGTTTGTAATCAGTGAAAAAACGGGTAGCGAGCGACTCTGATATTCAGGGCCGATGAAGTAGGTTGCCTGTTTCTCGGGCGAGCAATAGCGGTTGTCCGGGGAAACGGTAACAGCTCTGAGTACCACCGTACGGTCAACGTTTCCTATTGGCGGCAGCCATCCGGTACCGATTACATTAATTTCGGTTTCAATCGGATTGGTTCGTTGCCAGGCAGGACCGCCGGTTGCATCCGGAGGATCGTCGATGTCAATTGTACTGCCGCTGTAAACAAAAGTTGCGGAATCACGCGGATTGGAGCCGTCGAGGGTATAAAAGATACGGTAGCCGAGAGTCAGAGATGAAATGGTTACATTCAGGGCATTGTTGTAGGCGCCTGATTCGTGAGAGAAAGTCGGTATCTGCGAGCTTAAAATTTCCTGATATTGATTCTGTCTGGTTGTATTTGCGTAGCCCGGAGTAGGTTGGCTGTAAATCTGGAAGGTGGTTGTGAATCCGTCCGTAACGGTGCCCCAGGATTTGTTTTCGCCGATTTCATAGCCGGGATCCTCGCATTCGTCTATTCGGACGAGGGAGGCATTGAAGAGATGAGCTTTTTCGCCCTTTTTATTAAGGCCGAATTGGCCGTGCACAATCGGGATTTGTTGATCCACGAGAGCGGTGAGTGAAAGATCCAGCAGAAGGGCGGTGCCGGTGGCGGAAAACTTATGGATTTCAACTGCCAGTGTGTTTATTCCTCGCACCAGCAATGTATGGTCAAGGGTGCGGGTGTTCCAGTTAAAAGAGGGCATCGGCGCGTTGGCGAGTGTGGTATGGTCGATAGCCGTCTGCGGCATGTTAGACCGACAGACCTCAGCTCCGTTGAGATAGACAATCATACCGTCCTTCAATCTTGCACGCATGATCAGATTAGTGATGAGGGCCGGTTGCAGGACGGTGAACTTTTTGCGAAAGTAGGCGGTGGTATGGAGGGTCGAGGGGTCGGAGGTGTCGCCGATAGGTGTGGCGCAATCCATGTTGGCCAGCTGGGCGTTATAGCCGAGAGGGGAGATGCCTTCTTTCCAGTTGTTGTCGAGATATGCTGTGCTGTTCCAGCTGGTGTCAGGTGCGCCGAATGAGTGTCGGTAGCGCCAGAAACTGTTTTCGGGGATGAGAGCCGCATCGGGCGCGTTTGTCCAGAGTGTGTACTCCGGCAGATCGCCGTTGGCATATATCAGCAGATAGCCGCCAACGGGAATGGTGTAATCCGGTAAACGGACCCCTTTATCTTCTTCATAGGGGTTGCGGTCCGCAACTCCGTAATTATTAATATTAAGATCATCGGGACCGGAATTATAGAGCTCAATCCAGTCGGAAGAGCTGTCGCCGGTTTCATCTTCCAGTGTTGAGTTAGCATAGCAGAGTTCGTTGATAATCAGACCTGCGTGCAGAGAGCCCAACGAGAAAAAGGTGGTCAAAGCGATCATGGATGCGATTTTGTTCATAGAGCTACTCACTTTCGGTAAATTTATGGGAGTAAGTTCCGCCGGTGATGGACTCCAGATTAATCAGGGACTCCAGGCAGTCATAGAGCAGGGTATGCAATTCGGATTTAAGATCATAGAGTTCCTCCTGTAGCTCCATGATTTCGGTATCGACAACAGTCTTTGAGCTCCCAACTTCACGTATGCTTTGATTAAGTTTATCAATTTGTTTGCTGACGTTTTGTTGGGCGTTCATATGGGTATGATAGGCATCGGTATAGTTTTGAAGTGCGGAATTGATCTCATTGTAGAGGCTGGCAACGATTACAGCTTCATGCGCTCTGGCCGCTCGCAGAGCCACACGCCGCAGTTGAGTTTCATCATTACCCAGCCAACTGAAAAGCGGTAGTGTGACGGCGGTCCGGATCATCCATTCATCACTATTTTCATCGGAGCGGGTTGTGCGTGGAGAGGTATATTCACTGGTGTCGGATGTGCTTCTGCTGTAGCCGGCTTCGGCGAATTCAAACCAGGGGATTTGTGCGGCCCGGGCGGCTTTCAATTCGTTTTCAGCCACGGCACTGGATGCCCGGGCCAATTCGATATCGGCCCTTTGGTTGACTGCCCGGCTGACCAGCATTGCCAACTGAAAGGATTGCGGGTCGGGTAACTGTTGCCGGTTGATATCCAGCAGCTTGATTTTGTCGACGGCAACTCCGCTCAGCAGGGCGATCATTTGCAGGGTGTCGCGATACTCACGCTGTTTACATTCGAGTTTAATGCTGGTTTTTGCAAGACGAATGGCATTGCGGAGCATTTTAACCGGTGCGGCGTATCCATCGCGCCGCAATTCGGTGTAACGATCCCGCATTTTTTTGCGATGGTCGGAAATTTTACGGAGCTTATCAATTTCATCCTTAATAACCGTTGCTTCCATACATTTAGTTTTGGTTTCGCAGTAAACGGCGTAGGCCAGTTCATGTGTTTTGGCTTGAATCAGGCGGGCATTAGGTTGTTTCAGACTTTTTATCCAGCGGTTAACGAATGGGTTGCTGATATAAAAACGTATAGATGCGCCGTGTTCATGGCTGTCATCGTGTGAGTTGGCTCCGCCGCGATCGTACTCTTTTGAAGAAACCATGTCAGAATTTAGGCGGAGTTGAGGATCGCGCCAGGAGCGTTCCGTTAGATTCTCCAGATCGGAGCATTCGATTTTCAGCGCGGTAAGTTGTGCTGTTTCGCTGCGTCGACTGGCGCGTAGCGCGAGATCGTGCCAGGAGAATCCTCCCGGCGGTGGAACGGAGTCGTCTTCAGCCGCTGTGTTGGAGGAACTTCGGTTCGGTGCACGAGCAATGGAGTAGTGTTTGGAATTTGCGGGCGGTGCAGACATACTCTTCTTTGTGATGCAGCCGCAAGTCAGGCAAAGCAAGAGTGAAAAGATTGAAAGCGGCGTTACAAAGAAAGATTTTTTCGGTACAGGGCAGTTTGCAGGTAGCATATTCATTAACGGCTTTGAGTGAAGAGAATTTGCTGTTTGATGCCGGAACGCGGCATGAAACAGCGTTTTAATTCATCGAAAAGGGTGAAGTTTTCGGCGGAGTGCAGATAAACTGTTTCACCGGGCATGAGATTATGTGTCTGTGTCATGATGCGCAGGCGCACACGTCTGCCACGCAGTGGCATGCGAGGTGTGGGATTGAAGGGGTCAATCAAATCCATTACTTCGGGGTCCAGGTTTTCGACCTCTGCCAGTAGCGGGGCGTTATTTGACGGTTGTGTTGTGATACGATTGACTTGCAGAAGATCGCCGGCACTGAGCAATTCATGGGTGCCCTGTGGTAGCATGGCAATGATGTACATAGACGATCTGGCGGCGATTCGGATAATAGGATCACCAGCCGCGACCACATCACCGGCTTGGTGTTGGATGCGTGAAACCACACCGGCTCTGGATGCCCGCAAAACTGTCGGTTCGCCGACGGTGATCTTCGCGTAGGCCTCACGGGCTTTTTTGAGGGATGCTTCGTAGT
This sequence comes from uncultured Lentisphaeraceae bacterium, assembly GCA_964406095.1. GTDB lineage: Bacteria > Verrucomicrobiota > Kiritimatiellia > RFP12 > UBA1067 > M55B167. The sequence continues at coordinate 102,268 of CAYOQJ010000036.1, read as the reverse complement.
GAGCGTAAGTTTGATTCTGTTGGAAGGTTTGTTTTTGTGATGAGACTTCATTGTAGCCTTGTTGTGCACTATCCAGGCGTTGTTGCAGTGCTTCGATCAGCGGTTTATATTGTTTTATGGTCAGTTCCAGCGTAGTTATACGCGGTCTGATATCGGCGAGTTCAATTTCACTGACAACACCTTTTTTAATCAGTGTCTGCAGATGTGTCAATTCCTTGTGCAAACCGGCAAGTTCGGCTTGATCGCGTACCCTGTTCATTTTCTCCTGTTCCAGTTCAACTGCTGCTTCGGCGATTAACTGACAATATTTACGGATGTTTTCCTCAATTGCCTGAAGATACTGTAGCTGATTCTCCCGATAGCGTAAAAGAGTGTGCTCATAATCAAGCAGTCTGGCTTCATTGACTGCAATATCCATTGTCCGTTCTGTAGGTTCAAGCCGTACCAGCACATCCCCCGATTCAACACTCTGACCGGCTGATACTGTGATTGCCACAATGCGGGAAGGTTCGACTGATCCGATTGTTTCACCTTCCGATTCCACAATGCCGGTAAATCGGTTGGGGTTATTGCTGCGTATCAGAAAGATTGCAGAAAACGGGATCATTAGAATTAAAAGAGCAAACAGAGCGAATCGGGCAAGGCGTTTAACCAGCATCGCATTTGATGAGCGTATTTTTTTACGTTTATATTGGGCTGTCATTATTAAGCTCGTTAAAGTTCGACGGTGGTACGTTGCATCATCAACACCGGATCATGAAACCGTTCATTACTGGAAAAATCTTTGATGATGTCGTGTTTGTAGCTGGGGTCAATTAGGCGGAGCTGATAGGAGTATTCGGTGGCCCGATCCTGGTTGGACTTACGTACGCCCAGAGCATAGAAGGAGTCGCAGTATTTGATCAGGATATCGTCAATCTGCTGTCGGGCCTCCTGATTTTCCTCGGCAACGGAGAAACGCAGCAGACCTTCGTATTCACGGCGGGAGGCAAAGGGTATCCAGTGCAGAATACAAGCTGCGAGGTTGATCAGAACAGTGCCGGTCAGGGCGACGCTTGGCATACGCGATCCGCAGGCGATCCCAACCCCCAAACAGGCGAACAAGAACATGGCATCGCGAGGGTCACGCACCGGTGTGCGGAATCGGATGATCGCCAAAGTTCCTAGAATTCCCATACCGCGGGCCAGATTACTGCCGACTGCCATAATCAGCATACATGTGACCATGCTGCCGATGACCATGGTATGAATATAGGAGCGGGAATAGGTGAAGCCGCGGAAGGTTGCCTGATAAACCACGGCGAAAACCATAGAAAGCAGAAAACTCAGGATCATTGCTCCGATGATCTGCGGTAGAGTGAGCGCTTCCTGCGCACCGAAAAAAGCTGTCAGATATTCGTTCACTTTTTCTTGCCGTTTCTATTGATGTAAATGCTATTGATGTAAATGTTAAATTGCGCCTAGTATCTCTTCAGCGAAATCGCCTGCTTCCGGATAACCACGGAACCCGCCCTCACGCCAGATTGCGGTTGAGTATTTACAGTTGCCGCACTTCTTCAACTCAAAGCGTTCCACCATCTCCTGAATCCAGATTGGAACATGTGCCAGCGTTTTGAGTTCGAGAATAACGCCGGAGTAGGACAACCCGAAACCCTGTGCTTCGGTGGAGTCCATTGAGCGCCAGCGACCGGAGCGACCGAAATCATCCCATGAAGCAGTCATCTGATATTCAAGCTTGCGATCCATTGTGACTCTTGCGTAATGGTCCGTTTCGCCGACATAAGATTCCCGTCGATATCGAATCAAGGCAACCGGTTTGGCCTGCGTTTCCCAGACCAGACGGCGGAACTGCAGAAAATCATGAATCTGACGCCCGCTGTTCAGTGATTCCGGCAGTTCCAGAGCGTAAACACACTGCGGCGACCACTGTTCAAAAGCTATTGCCACCCGATTTTTGATTATAGTATTTTCCAGCTTTGCCTTCACTTCGGGGAAGACCGGTGATGAGCCGATGCTACCATAGGTGCGCACCCTAAGTTTGAACCGGTTGACCGCCTCAAACTCTTTGGCGTGGTGCAGTGCGTAATCCGGTGTGTCGAGCTGAAGCGTTGTGATGGTGTATTGCGGCGGGTTGCCAGCGGCATGCGAGTCAACTTTGCAGAAAGGCTTTATGAAGGTACGGATTTCTGTGCACAACGCTTCCGGTACAACATACTTGGCCTCATAACGCGTTAGCCAATCCTTTGTTTCTCTTCTGCGTTTATATAACCCCGGCATGGCAATTCCTCGGCTAAATCCAACTTGATTGAAAATGTTACCACACCGGGGCCAAAAATGTTAGAAATTTGTTAGAAAAGTGAGTTGCAGAATTAGTCGGATATTTGCCGGAGTTTATCTTAAATTGACTTGCTCTACTTGTTGTCCGCATTGGTTTTCTATGCGCGGCAGAGGTTATCTGATATTTAGTCTGCCAGAACCTCTGCAATATTGGTGGCAACTTTAAAGTTTACTCCAATGGCTTCAAAATGTGCCTTGCCGCAGTCGATCTTACGGTTTTCAGCTTCACGTCTTTTATCCCGGTCATATGTGCTTTTTGTCTCACGCACCAGATAAAGTTTTTCTCCGTTTTCTGTTACAACAGCCCAATCCGGATTGTAAAAACCGACCGGTGTCGGAATTTTAAACCAACGAGGAAGCTTGCAATAGAACCTGACGTTTTCATTCATGTCCAGCTTTTCGGCCACTTCCCGCTCCACCTCAGAATCAAATGGAACATAATTGTAAAGGGTCCGATTATCAGCACTCTGCACTTCGTAAAGACGCGTCAGATACTCCTGCACCTCATCCTCTTCAAAAAGGCGCATCTCATAGCTGTCATCAATCCGCTCATACTTAATGCCCTCAACCACCATCTCATGAAGAGCGCGGTTGATCATGCAGGCGACCTCGGTCATAAACGCCTGAGGATTGTCGGCAAACTCCTTCAAGCGGCCGGAACGCATCAGAATTTCAACCAGAGTTCCCCGAGTCAGCTCAGTCTCACGCTGAATAAAGGCCAGAAGGTCGGGCAATACAGAGTGCGTTTTGACCGTATCAATATGACTGTCCACTTCACGCACTGCTTCCACACCGGCTTCATTAATGTCCACTTCTGTTTTTGTTGAAAAAATCTGAACCGGTCGGATGGCCTCCATCTTCGAAATTTTATCGACCGCCTTTGCAACTAGGTCATCGGTTTTAAACTCCACGCAATAGCGGGTTTTCTTACTGATTCGCTCCCAGAGAGTTTTGAATTCCTCATTCAGTTCAATACATTTGCGGTTCAGTTTCAGAGTGGGTTTTTCGGCGGCACTCTTCACAATACGGTTTTTAAAGATATACCGTTTCATCACATCGGTTATATCAGAGCGTATCGGCCGAAGCTCTGAGGGAAGATTCAGCTTAAACGACTTCTCCTCAGGCTTGAATGCCGCAGTGATGTCGCCATCTGCATTAAGATAACCTCGTTCAACCAGAATCTGCCAGATTTCCTCAGAAATCTTCTGCCCTATCGGCTGCTCTGTTGACAGATCGATTATCTTTGTAAAAGCGATAGGCGGAACCCGCCCGAAGCGGAATTCGCCTCCGAGGTCACGTTCGATATCGGTCTGTAATCCAGCTGCATAATCCTCAAACGATTCATTGGCGATAACCGTAAGCCGGTTGATATTTGTATCATAGATACGCGCAAGATTGCTGTTCACCGGCAGGCGCAGCCCACGACCGAGAGTCTGACGCCTTTCGCGATCCGTTCCTATCTCCCGCAAAGTACAGATCTGAAAAACATTGGGGTTATCCCACCCCTCTTTCAACGCCGAATGACTGAAGATAAAGCGGAGCGGTTCATTCAGGTCAAGCAGCCGCTCCTTATCCTTCATTATCTTTTCATAGGTTTCTTCATCCGCCTTGGATTTTCCTGACGAGTCCTTCAGGGCAACCACCTTGCCCCGTTTACGGTCAGCCGAAAAATAACCGTCATGCACTTCATTCGCGGCGAAAGGAATCAGATCCTTGTAGAGAGGCTTCTGTGTCAGGTCCCGGTAAGCCTCCTCGAACCACTGGGCAATTTTACCATCCGCACGTTTACCCTCTTCATCATAGACGCGGTAGTTGGAGACTTTATCGATAAAGAAGAGCGAAAGAACCTTGATGCCTTTATCCTTGAACTTTCTCTCCTTTTTCAGGTGTTCCTCAACCGTAGACCGAACCTGCACCTTGAGCACTTCATCGCCGATACCTCCCTGCTCCTGCCCGATCATCAGAACCCTGGTGTTTGCAAACTCAACATGCTCCATCCCCGCCTCTGCGGAAATGCCTGAAACAACATACCCCTCATAGCCATCCTGATTGCTGAGTTTAGCGATATCCGTACCGGGACGCAGAACAACGGATTTCGTTCTGGATACGCCGTTCTTTGTTTCATTAATTGTCGCCTTCGCATGTGGACTCTTAGCGTTCTTCGCATATTCCACGCTGTCGAGGCGGATATAAGCCTCGTTGAAACTGTCACCCGCCTTGATCGAGGCAACCTCTATCTGCTTCACCAGGTTCATCTCATAAGCCCGTATCGGATCAAGCTTGTAAAGCAGATTGTAGGGGTTGATATGCGTAGCGGAATAACGCAGACAGAGCTGCGGATGCAGGGTGTTTATCGCCCGTCGGGCTTTCGGCGTGTTATCCACACTCTGCGGCTCATCAATAATAAGTATCGGACGGGTCTGCTGAACATACTCAATCCAGCGGTATCCATTGGACTGATCATCATCGCGATGTATCACATTCAGTTTCTTTATCTGCGCCTCGGTGAGATCCGCATAATCCTCGCCGTCTCCCGCATCCTTCTGAAAGGCCTGGATATTGATGATCATGATCTGGATATTGCTGTTGCGGGCAAAGTTCTTGAGTTCATGAACGTTCTTAGAATCGTACACAAACGACTCAAACGGCGTATTGTTATACAGAGTTCTGAAATGCTCCTTCATCAGTTTGATGGATGAAAGCACCCCTTCACGTACAGCGACCGACGGCACCACGATGATGAACTTTTTCAGCCCGTACTTCTGGTTCAACTCGAAAATGGTTCTCAGATAGACATAGGTTTTTCCGGTGCCGGTCTCCATCTCGATGGAAAAATTCGGAAAAGCATAAAAATCACGTTTCTGTTTATCTTTCTCCGTCGGGTAATCAACCAGCCCTTTTGACAGAGGAATCACATTCTCCAACTGAACAGCATGCAGATTTTCCAGCATACGCTCATTTTCCAGCAAACGTTTCTCCCCTTCAAGAATCGGGGCATTGGCCACCCCCAGCTCCATCTGCTTTGTTCCCAGAAACTCACCGGCACAGAAAGAAACCTCGAAATCGCCCTGGTTCGGCGGAATCCCCTCAAAAAGGTTCAGCACAGCGTCAATGGCCTCACGCTGATATTCCAGGTCGGATTCATACTTGAACCCTCTGTTTTCAGTTCCGCTCATTCAAAATCTCCATCACGCACAAATGGTTTGGCAAACAGCGCAGTTACACACCAGTTACACACAAAAAACCTATATGTTGTGTTTTGACTATCACGCACCACTAAATAGAGTGCATTACGATTCATCAGTTACACACCAGTTACACAGATCATCCCCACCACGGTACATAGATAACTGCTACACCCTATGGCCACATCCAGATTCATAAGTCCTCCCCTTCAGCGATTGCATGAATAATTTTCAGTTTAAGTTCCTCATCATCCATGCGGTCCTCAATAACAGCACGGATAATTTCTTTTAGCAAATCCTTATCGATGTTTCCATTTGCAACATGATAACTGATATTTTCCATTTCACGCATAAAGCGTGATGCAATAAACACATATCCATTCAGAAGAAGAAACTGAGCCCCTAACGAAATCGCAATACGCTTATTGCCATCCCGGAAGCAGTGAAACTTGTTAGCACTGAAAAAGAGGTGAGTCAGCTTATCCTCAAATCCCGGATAGTAGAGATCGTTCTGAATATGCTCCAGAACACTTTCTAATGGGCCAAGATCTATCGCCCCCATTTCCCCTCCACCGCTCACCTCCACTGTTTTCCGGTGGGTTTCAACAGCCTGCTCTATTGAGATGTAAACCAGTTGTGGCACTATTCGCGCTCCTTCAACCGCTTCATCACATCTTTTGCCTCATCCAACCGTTCTGCAAGTTCCTTACTCTTCTCACCCAGAAAGCGCTCAAACTCGTCGCGGTTTATCGGTGTAATATAATCCTTCAACTGATGATGCAACGCATCGCGGAATGCCAGGTCCCGATTGGCCATTTTATTCCGGACCCTTTCAACCAATGGTTTCCAGTGCGGCTGTTTTTCAAACGCGCGAAACAATTTCTCAGCCTCAATCGCATCCAGTTTCCGTTCTTTCTTCTCGCAAACCATCCGAAGCAACTTTCCAAATCCATATTCATACGACGCCACCAGATCCAGAAACTCAGAATAAAACGTATCACGGACCTTATCTTTTTCATGCAGGCGTAGAATTCTCCGGTACTCCTGCGCATTCTCATTGAAAATACTGGCATATATTTTATCGGTAAAGAGAGGATATTTGAAATTACCCATGTCTACACAATCACGTAACGCATCGGTAAACTCCTTACGGTAATTCTCTTCCTGGAAGTAGGCAATGATGAAATCTTCATCCCTCTGATTGATATACTTAGTTCCTCCACCGGTACGTCGATTGATTGTGTCAATCATGATATCCAATGCAACCTGACGCAGCAAACGGGCTGATTCGCTTTCCTGCAGCAACATTGCAAGATTCAGAAATGCACGGAAATCGAACACCCCAAGCACAGTGGTTTTGGTAAGGAAATCTGTTTCACTACCAAAATTCTCCGAAATCGCTAACTTTATCTCTTTCAATCGTTTACCGCGAATAACCTCGTACCCGTTTTGGCGCAGCTCTTCTCCATTTCGATCAAGATAATTGTTAAGTGTTCGGATATCAACCTCAAAAAAAGCGGCAACCTGCTCCTTAAGCACCACGCTCTTCCCCTCAAAAGGAATGCCCCTGATACATGCCGCCTTTTCAATCTCCTGCAACGCATAAGGATTATTCAGAATATTCTGCCGATCCACCTGCGATACAGTCAGATCTTTAACACCTGATTTATTTGATTCGCCCATGTTCCCCCCTTACACCGTTCGGAAGATGATTTTCGCAGAGTTCTCTTTCGACTCATTCAGCGCGTTGAAGGTCTGCACGGTGTTGGCCTTGAGCTGATCGTTGCCCTTGAAACCCCGGTCAAGACAGATGAACTGTTGAGGATGCTCCTTCACCACGGCATCTATCAGCTCGCGGGTGATATCATCCTCCAGGCAGATGAAGAGCGCTCCGTCACCCACGGAGTATACCGTTCCACCCGCCAGTGACAACGCCTCGATCCGCGTTGAGGGCATGAAACCGGCTTTCAGCAGGATTTCAAACAGAATATCCTCCTGTGTCGAGCCTTCATCAACATGGAAAAGGTGAGCCTGCAACGCCTCTTTGATCTGCTCCTCGCTTGCATCAGCGGTCAGCGGCTGCCACGCCTTGAAATTCGATTTATCCAGCTTCAGCACACGGAAGCCGAGATCCTGCTTGGCCGGCTTCTCTTTGTCGCCCAGTTTCAACTCGTCCTCAGTTGCCTTGGCCTTTTCAGCTTCCTCCGTTTCGATCTTCTTGATCACCCGCCGGATACGCTCCTTGCCGATGTCCGCAATGGTCCTGTAACCAGCCTTGGCGGCCTCGCTCTTCTCATCGCACGGCTCCGGCAGCTGCACCATGATGAACCTGCGGTTACCGCCATCCTCTTTGTTCAATTTCATTACTGCTTGGGCGGAAACTGATGAACCAGCAAAAAAGTCCAAATAAATTCCTTCATTATCTTGCTCATCGTTGACCACGCAAGCAAAAAAATAACGCATCAAGTCACTTGGTTTAGGAAAATCAAAGACTGCCTTCCCTTCAAATAGTTCTTTAACCTCTTTTGTCCCCGCTTGATTAAAAGGCCCATTTAATAATGAAATTGGTTTTCCTAATCTTTCGACCCCATTTTCATCACGTAAATATTGTTTCATGCGCACACTAAATTTGCCATTTTTTTCGTTAATAACCAACTCATTATTTGCCTGTGCTTTTTTTGTGCGTTCTTCAGCCCAAATCCATTGTTTTTCCGGCAATATTTTTATACCTTTGTGATAAATTGGATAAATCAAATTGGGTCGATCATCCTTGCTTGTTGTTGCAAGAGGTTGCGTTATATATCCGCCACGAACACTAAATTTCTCGTCCTTATTTTTATATGCAGCCTTTTGTTCATCACTTAATGGAGCTGCTATATTCTTAATTGGTATTTTTGAGTAGGCAAATACATACTCATGAACATTTGCAAAACCTTTAGTTAATGCACCAGACCCGTATTTGTTTTTCCATGCTATTTGCTCTATAAAATTCTCATCCCCGAACACCTCATCGCAGAGTTTACGCAGATTAGTGACCTCGTTGTCGTCGATAGAGATGAAGATCACGCCGTCATCGCGGAGCAGGTTGCGGGCAAGGTAGAGCCGCGGATACATCATATTGAGCCACTTGGTGTGGAAGCGTCCCTCGTCGCGGCTGTTCTTCCTCGATTCAATACGGCGGCCCTTGTCATCGGTCAGTCCCGCATATTCGAGATAGGTGTCGAGCGACTCCGCGAACTTGTCGGGATAGATGAATTCGTTGCCGGTGTTGTAGGGCGGATCGATGTAGATCATCTTGACCTGCCCGTGATAGCTCTTCTGCAGAAGTTTGAGCGCTTCGAGGTTGTCGCCCTCGATGAACAGGTTTCCGGTGGCGTCGAAATCCACCGACTCCTCACGGCAGGGTTTGAGGGTGGCGCGGGAGGGTTCCTGAATCACCTTGAGGCAGTCGGTCTTGCCCGGCCACTCCATGCCGTAGCGTTCGCGCCGCCGTTCAAAGAGCTCGGTGAATTGTCCCAGCTCCGCCTTCAGCCGTTCAAAATCAACGGACTCCACCAGCTCGCCATTTTCATTCTCCGACTCTGTAAATGCAGCCGGAAAAAGCTGTCTCAGCTCCGCCCGTTTTTCTGCCGCCACATCCAGCGAATCCCCACCCAGTTTCTCCGGTTCACTCATTCTCAGACTCCGTGTTATACATTGCGTTCGCTTTTATTAAACACTTTGACTGATTATAGATTAACACTTGCTGGAATTAAAGAACGTAATAGAGTCTTGTGGACATAAAACAGGAATCGTTATTGAAACCACGGAGGGCATACCATCACGAAATATATCAATCTGTCCTAAAACAGCTTCCAGCATAGTCACTATAGCTGAAAACCGTGCGCCTTGCAGCTACGACAAAATGGCAACTGCCGTTTTTAGGTCTATACACGGCGGAGTGAGTCAAGGATCATCTCCGTAGCCAGTTCGCTCTGCCACAATGGTTCGCAGTCCGCCAAATCGTCGCCGCGCGATATTGCACTTCAACCCTGAGCTTGCTAACATGAATGCCATTATCTTATGTAATAAAACAGAGGTTTTCAGCGCGAATGAGTGAAAAATTGTCGTTGCCCCAAAATTTACCTATATCGGAGTATGCCGGCGAGATCATGCGGGCCATTCGTTCCAATCCGGTAGTGATTGTCAGTGGCGACACAGGTTCCGGAAAAACAACCCAGTTGCCTAAGATAGCCATGAATGCGGGGTGCGGGTCTGCCGGTTTGATAGGTTGCACACAACCAAGACGTTTGGCCACGCAGGCTATGGCGAACCGTGTTGCGGCGGAATTGAACGGCGCAGCGGGCGGTTTTGTGGGTTATCAGCACCGCTTTGAAAACAAGGTGTCGCGGCAGACTAAAATAAAATTCATGACCGACGGCATCCTGCTGGCAGAGACCCGGCGCGACCGATTTCTGAAAAATTATGACACTTTGATTATCGACGAAGCCCATGAACGCTCATTGAATATTGATTTTCTGTTGGGGATTCTAAAGCGGATTTCACGCAAACGGCGAGAGTTGAAGATTATTATCAGTTCGGCAACTTTGGATGTGCAACGATTCTCGGATTTTTTTGATCAGGCACCGGTCGTTCAGGTTCCCGGTCGTCTGCATCCGATCGAGCTGCGCTGGCGTCCACCGTTGGATGGTGAAGATGCTGATTTATCCCGCTGTATCGCTGAGAGTTGTGATGAGTTGATGTGTGAAGGCGATGGAGATATTCTTGTGTTTCTGCCTGGCGAACATGATATACGCGATGCAACCGAAACACTGCGTAAACGTTTTTCAGGCTCGGTGGAGATAATTCCGTTGCTTGCATCTCTGCCGTCCGCCGAACAGGCCAGGGCCTTCAGGCTTTCCGCCGGCCGGCGTATTGTGCTGTCAACCAATGTTGCGGAGACCTCGGTGACTGTGCCCGGGATTCGTTACGTCATTGATTCCGGTTTGGTGCGTCTCAACCGTTACAGTCACCGAACACAGGTTCAGCGTCTGCTGGTGGAGCGGACATCTCAGGCCAGTGCCGATCAAAGGATGGGACGTTGCGGACGCACTGCTCCAGGCATATGTATCCGTCTGTATGACGAAGAGGATTTCAAAAAGCGTGATTATTTTACTGTGCCTGAAATTCTGCGTACCTCGCTGGCAAGTGTTATTCTGACCATGATGGATTTAAAACTGGGTGTTATTGACGAATTTCCATTCATAGAGCCGCCCTCAAACGCGATTGTCAATGAGGGTTATCGCAAACTGCATCTTCTCGGGGCGATCAGACAATTTGCTGCCGGGGGGGAGGAGGGTCACAGAGTATGGCGTCTGACCCATCTGGGAAGGCGCATGGCACGCTTCCCGGTTGGGCCAGTTCTGAGCGCGATTATTCTGTCCGGAGAGAGGGAGAGGGCTTTGCGTGAAATTCTGATTATTGTCGCGGCACTTGAATGCGAGAATCCAAAACGCAGACCGGTTGAGAAAAGAGACGAGGCGGATCGTTGTCATGCGCGTTTTTTATCGCCGGTATCCGATTTCTCGGCTTTGTTGAATTTGTGGCGTTGGTACACTGAAGCTGTTTCCGGTTTGTCGCAGAGCCGCACTCGCAGATTATGCAGCGAAAATTTTCTTTCCTATCCCAAGATGCGTGAGTGGATCGATTTACATGCTCAATTACGCCGGATTTGTCTCGGCATGAAGCTTGATGTTGAATCGCATGCGGGCGGCGAAAGCGGTGTGCACCGTGCTTTGTTGAGTGGCCTGCTTTCAAACATCGGAAAGCTTGATCCGGAAACAGGGGAGTATCAGGGAACCCGTGGAACGCGGTTCGCGATTCATCCCGGCAGCGGTCTGGCTGCTAAAAGAGGCAGCAAACATAAAAAGGAGACAGGCTTAAGAACTGCGGATCGGGTACGGCTTTCACATGACTGGATTGTGGCTGATGATCTGGTGGAAACATCGCGTTTATTCGCACGACAGGTGGCCTGCGTGGCACCGCAATGGATTGAGCATGCCGCGCAAGGCCACTGTAGATTCCAGTACTGGGCCGCCCACTGGGATGGCAGGCGCGGTTTTGTCTCCTGCAAGGAGCGGGTAACATTCCAGGGGGTGGTCATTGCTGATGGACGCAATCGCGATTTTGGAAGGATTGATCCAGAGGCGGCGCGTGAAATTTTTATTCGTGATGGTTTGGTGGATGGTGATTTTCCCCGACCGTTGCCAGCGTTTCTTCATCACAATCTGAGTTGTTGCAGAGCTTTGCGGGATGCCGATGCCAAGACCCGTCGTACAGGAGTTTTTTTTGATCCGGAACCGTATTGCAATTTTTACGCGCGGAAATTGCCGTCCCATATCTGCAATGCGGCGGCGTTACGTAAATGGTTGAACTCTCTTGATAAAGAAGGGCGTGACACTCTGATGATGAGCGACGCGGATTTGCCTGCTGATCCGCAACTGACGGCAGATTTCCCCGATTACATCACAATTCAGGGTTGTCGATTCAAGCTTTCATACTATTTTGAACACGGGGCCGAGGATGATGGTCTGACCTGTGCGGTTCCAGTAGAGCAACTGAAGATTGCGGCGCAGTGGCCAGCCGATTGGCTGGTGCCGGGTATGCTGGATGAAAAATTGCGCTGGATGATCAGCGTGCTGCCGTCTAGGCAGCGCAGAGTGCTGCAGCCACTTGATGAGATTGTAGCGGAGTGTCGTTCTCTTTTGCGACCGGTGCAGGGCAGTTTATATGATGCTGTGGCGGCTGCGCTTTATCAGATACGTGCTGTACGAGTGTTGCCTGATACTTGGCGGCGCACTGACTGGCCACCTCATCTGATTGCACGCTTTCTGGTTTATTCTGAAGATGGTGAAGTTCTCGGTTTCGGGCGTGACATAAATGCGCTGTTGCGGAAATTCAGCGATGCAGAGATTGAAGTGGGAGGTGCAAAGGCTGATGAGCTTTGGAATCTGAGCGGAATGAAAGAGTGGGATTGCAATGATTTACCGGAAGAGGTTGATGTCGGTTGCAGTGGTTGGCCGCTGATACAATATCCCGCACTGGTTGACAGGGGCAGTTGCGTCGATTTGCGCCTCTACGCCGAACGCAATACCGCTTTGAGTGTGCATCGGGCCGGGACAGGACGCCTGATCGCTCTGATGCTTGGTAAAGTATTTAAACGTTATCTTCAGCCGCCTTCGTTGCCACGCGACGCGGCACATCAACTTGTTTATCTGAATCAGAGTGTGCATGAGATCGGTGAGGAGATTGGTTTTGCCGCTCTGCATCAATGTTTTACCGATGGTCGTCCGGCAATTCGCAGCCGAGCTGAACTGGAACGAAGGATCGAGAGTTGCTATCCGGCACTACATGATCTTCACCTCCAGCGAACCCGACGGGTTGTTGCCGCACTGCGCGAAGTCGCACAGCTTCAGAGTTTGCTTGAATCAACGGATTTACCGCCAACAACCCTGGCCGATATGACGGAACAACTGGATTGGCTTGTCTTTCCCGGATTTGCCGGATCGGTTCCGTATGACGTACTGCAAAAGTATTCGCGCTATTTTGAAGCCTGCCGCATAAGAGTGGCGAGGGTCCGCCTTAATCCAGATGCTGATCTCAGACGAACAGCTGAATTTGTACATCATTGGCAGCGGTATAAAGATGTGATTGACAGAGAAAAACCGGTATATATGGATCGTCAGATACTTGAAGAGTATCGCTGGATGCTCGAAGAGTATCGCGTTTCACTCTTCGCACAGGAACTTAAAACTGCGCGTCCGGTTTCGGCTAAGCGACTTGATAAACTGTGGCACAACATCACTGGTTGATATTACAATTCGCGGTAATGTCGAAGCAGCGCAGTTCATCTGGACTATACGGCGGCGGTTATGCTAAAATGCCGCCTAAATTTGGAGTTACAGATGCGTATAAGAGTTTTTTGTGTCACTGCCGCCATGATCATGGGTCTGGCGTTTACGCCGGAGGTGCTTTCAGCCGGAGAAAAGAAAGAGGAGATAAAAGTCTCTGCGCTGCTGGAAGAGGTGAATAAAATCATGGCGGAGGCCCAGGATGTTTATGTTGATGGCGATGGAGACAAGGCGGTTGAGCTGTATCGCAAAGCATTGGGGGAAATAAAAAAAATTGAAATTCGATATCCCGACCGGGTGACATCATCCGAATTTGCACCGTTACGTTTCCGGCGGGCACTTTGCGAAACAGAGATTGACCGCATCCTGCTGGAACAGGTCAGCATTGCTTCGCGCAGTGTCGCGGTTACGGATACCCGGGAGCTTGAAAAAAAACGGATAAAACGTAAAAATGAGGCTGCAACCAATCGGTTTGCCAAGATAAGCACAAAACTTAACTCTAAAACCGGTTCCGGTATTATTGAATCCAAAACGGTTGAGGCAGACAAAGAGAGCAGAGAAGCAAAAGATGGTGTTGCGAAGAGAGTGGAAGAGGGTTCGCGAAGTGCGGACAACACCAAGTTGGACATTGCCGTAGAGCTAGACTGGGTTGCTGATATGCTGGCAATGGAAAAATTTGATGAGGCTGAACGTTCGCTGATACGGGTGCTGCGCGCCGATCCCCCTAATTTCAAGGGTCGTTACCTGCTGGCATTGGTGCACGCCAGGCAGAACAAATTAACCGATGCTCAGATTATAATCGAAGATCTGGTGACTGATTATGCCGATAACGAAAGCGTTTTGCTGCTTGCATCCGGATTGTACACCGCTTTGCAGCGTTACCCCAAGGCGATGGCCACACTGGATCGTGCCCTGAAATTGGCACCGAAACGTCCAGAGGGCTACCTTAATATGGCTTGGTTGCTGTTGCAGATGAATCCCGGAAAATTGGATGATCCCGAGATGTACTACCGCCGTTCGGTTGAACTTGGAGGGCAGCGTGATTTTGAACTGGAGCAAAGGCTGGGCATACGGCGTAAGTAGTTGAATTCATATTTTTAAGGGAGTGTGGATGGATTTATCTAACCTAGTGCAGGAATTTGATGTAGGTGGCAGACTTGTGACTGTGATGCCCACTGGCAACGGTAATGTGAACGACACGTATTTGGCGATATTCCGTAATACCTTCGAGGAGTATCAGGTTATTCTGCAACGAATCAACACCAAGGTTTTCCCAGACCCGGCTTTGATCATGAATAATCTGCGCAAGGTGACCGCGCATGTGCATCAGAAGCTGGAAAAGGATTGCGAGCGTGCCGACCGGGTGTGGCAGATGCCCAAAATTGTCAAGACCCGCCACGGGAATGATTTTTTTGTTGATAATGCCAACGGTTTCTGGCGTGTGATCACGAAAATTCCTTCGGCCACAGCGTTCGATGAGGCTCAGGGTGTGGAGCATGCCCGTGAATGCGGTACGGTTCTGGGCTATTTCCATTGGCTGCTTTCGGATATTTCGCATGAGGGGGTTGCCGATCCGTTGCCCGGCTTTCATATAACTTCGGGGTATCTGGCGGCTTATGACCGGGTGCTGGAGGAAGTGCCGGAGGCAAAACGGCGGCTGTCGGCGTCGATGGAAGCGCGTCGGATGGCCGCTTTTGTTGAAAAACGGCGTGAGTTCGCCACCGTCCTGCAGAAGGCGCTTGTATGTGGTGAACTGCAGAAACGTATGATGCACGGTGATCCCAAAGTGAATAACATCATGATCGATGATTTCACTGGTAAAGGTAGTGCCATGATTGATCTGGATACAATCAGTCCGGGATTGGTTCACTACGATTTTGGTGATGCGATCCGTTCAATCTGTAACCCCGCCGGGGAGGAGGAAACCAATCTCAGCAAGGTTTATCTTGATCTTGAACTTTGCGAAGCGTTCTGCATGGGTTATCTCGAACAGGCGGAAATGTTTATGTGCTCCGCCGACAAAAACTATCTTTACGATGCGGTACGGCTGATAACATTTGAGCTGGGATTGCGATTCTTCCAGGATTTTCTCGCCGGCGATATATATTTCAAAACCAGTTTCCCGGAGCAGAATCTACATCGTGCCCGGGTTCAATTTACTTTGTGTGAGTCCATCGAGGTGCGTGAAAGTATGCTGCGAAAATTGCTTTGCGGCTGAATATATGAAATCAGATACAGGATTGTGATGAATAAGATAATTAAAAAACAACAGCTGTCGGATGAAGTTTACCGGATGGAAGTGGAGGCTCCTCTGATCGCCTCCGAGCGTAAACCCGGTCAGTTTATTATCCTGCAGGTGGATGATGACTTCGGTGAGCGTATCCCCTTGACAATCGCCGATGCGGATGCGGAAATGGGTACCATCACCTTGATTTTTCAGAGTGTGGGACGCACTACCCATCTGCTGGCTGAGATGAAAGTCGGCGATCGGATTCCAGATCTCCTCGGCCCGCTGGGTCAACCGACACATATTGAGAAGGTCGGGCATGTGGTCTGCGTGGGCGGAGGCATCGGCGTGGCACCGCTGCACCCGATTGCGCAAGCTATGAAAGCCGTTGGCAACAAGGTGACCATAATCATCGGTGCACGTTCCAAGAATCTGATCATAATGGAAGATGAGATGCGTTCGATTGCCGATGAGCTTATAGTTATGACCGATGACGGCTCTTACGGACGCAAAGGGCTGGTCACTGAGCCGCTCAAAGAGCTTTGCGAACAAACTCCGAAACCGGACATGGCCGTTATAATCGGCCCGCCGATTATGATGAAATTCGGTTCTGAAACAACCCGACCGTATGCTGTTCCGACCGTCGTGTCATTGAATACAATTATGATTGACGGCACCGGAATGTGCGGTGGTTGCCGGGTTACGGTGGGTGGCGAAACCAAATTTGTCTGTGTTGACGGTCCGGAATTTGACGGACATCAGGTTGATTTTGACAATATGATCAAACGTCTGGGAGCCTACAAACAGCGCGAAAATAAAGACCACGAGGCACACCACTGCCGCTTGGATCGACATTTTAGCTGAAAACGGCGTTGAATTATCGGTCTGAGTCAAGATCAAGGCAGACCCTAAGTTCAATGCCGATTCAACAGATTGAGAGTACGATTGGAGTGAGGATTGAATATGCATGTTGCCCCTGAAAAACTTCAAGCCGCCGCCGTTGCTAAACTGGCGGAACTTGAAGGTGTGGAAATGAAGCCGAAAAAGCGCCTGGCTATTCCTGTGCAGGAGATGCCTGCGCAGAATCCGCTCGAGCGGTGCAAAAATATGAAAGAGGTTGCTCTGGGTTACTGTGCTGAGCAGGCCAGGCTTGAGGCGATGCGCTGTCTGCAGTGCAAAAACGCGCCATGTGTGAGCGGTTGCCCGGTGGCGATTCGCATTCCCGATTTTCTTAAGGCTGCTGCCGAAGGGCGCTTCGCTGATGCAATAGCGATTATCCGCGAAAATTCGCTGCTACCGGCGGTTTGCGGACGAGTTTGCCCGCAGGAGAGTCAGTGTCAGCTTAACTGCACTGTTGGCAAAATATTGAAAGATGTCAACAAATCGGTTTCGATTGGACGAGTTGAACGTTTTGTGGCTGATCTGCAACGTGAAAGTGAGACCGGTCAGTCTATACCCGAAGTTAAACCGGAGAGCGGCAAAAAGTTAGCGGTTATCGGCAGCGGACCAGCCAGTATAACCGTAGCGGCCGATGTGCGCCGTGAGGGACATGCCGTGACGATGTTCGAAGCTTTTCATAAACCGGGCGGCGTGCTGCTCTACGGCATACCCGAATTCCGACTGCCTAAAGCGATTGTTAAAAATGAGATCGACACCCTGCGTGCCATGGGGGTTGAGGTGCGGACGAATTTTGTGATTGGGCGCACCCGTAAGCTTCAGGATTTGATTGATAAAGATGGGTTCGACGCAATTTTTGTCGGCACCGGCGCCGGGTTGCCAAAATTCATGAATATTCCCGGTGAAAACCTGGTGGGTGTTTTTTCCGCTAACGAATATCTGACCCGTTCCAATCTGATGAAATCCTATGATACCGAACGGGCACACACCCCGATGTACAGCTCGCGCAAGGTGGCGGTGCTCGGCGGCGGTAATGTGGCCATGGACGCTGCCCGCACGGCGGTACGTCTGGGTGCCGATGAAGTTCATCTGGTTTATCGGCGCACCGAAAAAGAGATGCCAGCCAGGGTCGAGGAGGTTGCCCATGCCAAAGAGGAGGGGGTCATCTTCCATCTGCTTGAGAATGCTGTCAGAATCATCGGGGATGAGAATGACCGTGTGATTGCGATGGAGTGTTTGCGTTACGAACTAGGCGAACCCGACGATTCCGGACGACGTCGTCCGGTGCCGATTGAAGGTAGCGAGTTTATGATGGAGCTCGATACCGTGATTGTCGCGATTGGCAACGGTTCCAACCCGCTGATCAGTCAAACCACAGAGGGCCTGGAGATCAATCGCTGGGGCAACATTGTGGTTGATGAAAACGGGCAGAGTTCGATCGCGGGGGTCTATGCCGGTGGTGATATTGTTCTGGGCGCAGCCACTGTTATTCTGGCGATGGGCGAAGGCCGCCGTGCGGCAACGGCGATCAATGCCCGGTTAGCCGGTTGATACAGCTTTAGTTCAAAATGGTTTTAATGACACCCGGGATATCTGAATTGCTAGGTTGATTCAGGTGTCACGGTGGATATCTGGGAATCCTTACTATGCTGCAACATGAACCACATCACTATTCTGCTGTCGAAGAGATGGTGCACTGCGCCACGCATGCGGTCGGTAGCCATCTGGGGGCGGCAATGCTGACCCTGATGGTTGTCTTTGGTGCCCAGAGTGAAAGCTTGCGGGTGTGGAAGGTTGTCAGCGGTTCTATTTTCGGGGCAACCATTATTCTGCTTTATTCCATGTCTTCCATCTATCACGCACTGCCGGAATCGCGTTTCAAGAATGCGATGGAGGTGTGCGATCATATAGCAATCTACTTTCTCATAGCTGGCTCCTATACCCCCATTGTTCTGGTCGGTCTGCGTCCACACTATCCGGTACTCGCCTGGGCGATGTTCGGTGTGGTTTGGGGGATGGCTCTGGTCGGAGTTGTGCTCAAACTCTTCACAACCGGGCGCTACAGAGTGATCTCAACGCTGGCCTATGTCGCGATGGGGTGGATTGCAGTGATCGGCATCGGTCCGATAATTAGGGTAATGGATGCTCAGGGTATCATGTGGCTGGTGTTGGGCGGGGCACTGTACACGCTGGGCACGATCTTCTATATCTGGCACTTTATGCCATTTCATCATGCCGTCTGGCACCTGTTTGTAATGGCAGGCACCATCTGCCATTTCTTTTGTATCTTCTTTTCCTTGATCATGAAATAATGCGCGGCAATAATGCCGCGCCACAGTAACCGGTTTGACTGCGGAAAAAAGGCGGTAGGGTAATGCCGCGCCACAGTAACCGGTTTGACCGCGGAAAAAAGGCGGTAGGGTAGGGCCGCGCCACAGTAACCGGTTTGACCGCGGAAAAAAGGCGGTAGGGCCGCGCCACAGTAACCCTAGAAACGGGAATGATCTAACCACGAAATACACGAAACACACGAAAACACTGTTCGAACTATTGATTTGTAACCTAACCCATGAGGTGAATATGTTTTTTCATCTTTTTCTTATAAGTGGTTATATATAATACACTTAAATTTGTGACTTTAGTGATTTTCGTGGTTTAATTGATTTTTCTAGGGTGATGGGCTTAAACTTCATTCCGCCGAACTATCGAAAATCAAGAGCTCCACTCCACCAAAACGTGACACTTTTTCCAACGCCAATCGCACCAGGGATGCGGCTATCGCAGAGCAAATATTTTGGGAAGTTCTTGATCACATCGAGCAGACGCATCCCGACTTTGCGTATGACAAAAAACCTACAGGTTTTCTCGCCCGAATCAAGCGCAGCATATTCGCAATAGACTCAACAACTCTGCAATTAGCCCTCAACTGCATTGACTGGGCAAAACACCGCCGTAAGAGAGCGGCGGCAAAAACCCACATGTGCCTCAACACGGGAAGCGACAAACCCCTGTCTCGGAAATGAGTAAAATCCACTCGCAAACCCCTGTAAATAAAGGGGGTATGGGGGAGAACTACCGAAATTTAGCAACCTATGCGATGCTAGTGATTTAACTTCTTATTTTTTATGATAGAAGTTGATTTTATAGTACAATACTACTTTACTTTCAAACCACATGACGTTCTAAGGTGTAAATTAGAGCAATCGTAATTTTCAAACATGTGAGGGTCTCTCAACGCCCTAGCTTCAGAAAAGAAAGTTGGGCGTTTTGATGCGTGAAAGAAGCACTCTTTCGATTAAAGGGCGTTTGCATAAGGGAGGGATAACTATGTTACAAGATCAGAAATCAGCTTTTTTGTTGCCGCGTTGTGTTCTGTCAGTCGCAGCAAACCGGATTTTCAGGTTTGCAGTGACTGCGAGTGCTCTGCTCGCAATAGAATCGATGGCGGAGACGGAAAAGTTCGCATTGCCACGTATGCCGGCTGAGCAGCGAACTCTGGTCGAACGTTTTGCCGATCCACCGCCCTCGGCACGGATTTTACGAATCATCCATAATCAGTCCGATGACCCGCAGCGTCAGAATCAGATTCTGACGCAACTTGCGGATCAGGGTTTCGGAGGATTCGCTGGCAATGTGAGTTTCAAGGGCTATGTGGAAGACCCGACAAAGTGGCCGCCGTTTGTGCGCAGTGTGCAGCTGGCGAAAGATGCTGGCATGACGCTCTGGCTTTACGATGAGCAGGGCTATCCCTCGGGCAGTGCCGGGGATCTCACTCTGCGTGGACATCCTGAGTGGGCGGCGCGCGGTTTGTTGATTGCGCAGACCAACAGCTGCGGTGGTGCCGTAACTCTGAAGTTGCCCCCCGGCGATCCGGTTGCCGCAGTGGCGCTGCCAGTGCGTGGCGACGTGGTGGCAATCGAAGATTCAATTGATCTGCAAAATAATATAACAGCGGGCGTTCTGCGATGGCAAGCTCCCGCAGGCGAGTGGTTTGTGACGGTGATGACCGACGATCTGATCTACGAAAATACTCATGCGGCGATCAGTCTGGCTTTCAAAAAGCCTTGCATCAACCTGCTGATGCCGGAACCTACCGCTCGCTTTCTGGAGGTTACGCATGAGCGTTATGCCCGACACTTAGGTCGCGATCTGGGGAAGTATTTTGCGGCGACCTTCACTGATGAGCCTTCGCTACAGAGTTACTGGTTTCATCCTATGCCCTATCGCGTGTTGCCCTGGTCAGACAATCTGCCCGGAGCATTTGCGGAACGACATGGCGTCGAGCTGCTGCCGCTGTTGCCTGCCCTGGTGGCTAATGCCGGTGCACAGGGAGCCCGTGTACGGTGTATGTTCTGGGATACGGTAGCTGAGCTGGTGTCAGAAAATTATTTCGGCCAAATCCAAAGCTGGTGCCGTAAACACAACCTGCCGTCCGGTGGACATCTGCTAATGGAGGAAAGTCTGGTTTCACACGTTTCTTTCTACGGCGATCTCTTCCGCTGTCTGCGGCGGATGGATGCGCCGGGCATTGACTGCCTGAGTAGTCTGCCCTTCGAAGTATCCTGGGATGTGGCGCGGCTGGCGCGCAGTGCGGCCGATCTGCGCGAAAGAAATCTGGTGATGTGCGAGGTTTCAGATCATAAACAGCATTATCGCAAGGCAGACGACAAACGGCAGGTTGTGACTGTGACCGAAGATCAGATACGTGGCAGTTGCCATCGTCTGTTGTGGGGAGGTATCACCACTCTGACCAGTTACTACAGTTTCAAGAATTTGAATGATCAGCAGTTGCGGCGGCTGAACACCGAGATCGGACGCTGTTCCACAATGTTGGCTGGCGGTTATGCCCTCTGTGATATCGCCGTTTTGTATCCGATCGAAAGCCTCTGGCCTAAATTTGCGCCAGCTCACAGGGGAGCGACCGCCGAGGCGGATGCTTACCGCATTGAGCGTGTGTTTGACACCGTTGGCCCCGAGCTGTATCAGGCTGATCGTGAGTTTAATTATATCGACAGCCGTGCGCTGCTGGATGCATCGGTTAAGAATAAAGAGCTGTGGCACAACAAGCTGCGTTGGCGTGTGCTTGTGCTACCGATGTGCGACACCCTGCCACTGCAGGCCTGGCGGCGTATTCACGAGTTCTGGCGCAGAGGTGGGGTGGTTATAGCAGCTGGCGCACGGCCACTTAACTCCATCGAACAGTGGCCTTCGAAGGAGGTAGCCGCACTTGGAGCTACGATGTTCGGCGATCGAGAGGGATTCGCGTCGGTGCGCAATAGAAGCGGCGGGGTGGGCATATATCTGCCGCCTAGTATGATCTCTCTGGTGCCGCAGATGGTCGACTGTGTGTTGGAGAGAGCCGCTTGGAGTCAGGAACCGGATGCGCCGATCAGAATCACACAGCGGATTGTGGATGATCATGCCGTTTATTTTGTCATCAATGACAGTGCCGACGAATGGCACGGAACACTCTGTTTCAACTCCCAGGGTGTCAGAGAAAAGTGGAATCCGATCACCGGACGTATGACTCCGTTGATGAATAAAAACCGCGTTGATCTCAAGCTCGGGGCGTATCGTGCGATGTTGTTCCGTGCCGATGAACCCGCCACCGCCGCACGTCTGGAGTTGCCAGTTGAAATTGACAGTGTTTTGCAATGTGTCGCTCTGCCGGTGGTGGAACCGAGGGCGGGATACGGCGAATTTGTGAATGCTCAAATCCGGGGCGATGCGGAAAACGGTTGGCGGGCCGCCGCCCGACTGAAAAAAGGTGGTGTGGATACCCATCTTTTTATGGGCTTCAACTATTCAGATCCGCTTGATCTGAGCGGGAGTGCCGGTCTGGTGATTGATGCTGCGGTGCCTGAAGGACAATCAACTTCCGCTGAGATGTTGGTTTTTCTGGAAACCGTCGATGGAATGCGCTATTTGGCCTCCAGCGGACGTTTTCTAAATGAAGCGGGTGAAAAACGAGCCTACGTGTTGTTCAGTCAGTTCAGAATGTTCGGTGAAAAAGGCAGGACACGCGGTGTACGGCTGAATCCCGTGCGGGTAAAGGCTGTGAGAGTAGGCTGGGGCGGATACTTCGGAGAGAAGGGCGAAGAGATTATCATGACTCTCAAACCGCCGCATATTTTCAAGACCATCGCTGAACCATGACAATCCTCATGCGTCAAAGAATGTGTTTGCGCACTGCATTGGTTACATTTAACAATTCGGTATTAGTGGTTGTTTTGACATGAATCGTTTTCATTATTATTCGCGTAGTCCATATTTTCTAACAAGTCTTTGCAGGTAGGCGCGTTCAATACCCGCCTCGCGCGCTGAACGTGAGATATTCTGTTTGTTACGTTCGAGAAGATCACGCAGATATGCTTTTTCAAAATCTTCGATCAGTTCGTTTTTAGCATCTTTAAAAGGGCGTTCGGTGTCAAAATTCATATCAGGCGGTTCATTTGAAAAACCTGCTTTCAGATGGCCTATGCTCAAGAATGTACTCAGATTGACGGGGCGGTGTTCACTGTAGAAGGCGAGTTCAATAAGATTGCGCAGTTCGCGCACATTTCCCGGCCAATCGTAACGTTTCAGGATATTCATTGTACGTTCAAAAT
This sequence comes from uncultured Lentisphaeraceae bacterium, assembly GCA_964406095.1. Lineage (GTDB taxonomy): Bacteria > Verrucomicrobiota > Kiritimatiellia > RFP12 > UBA1067 > M55B167. The sequence goes on along the minus strand of CAYOQJ010000036.1, from coordinate 79,125 downwards.
CCGCAATCTGATCAACGGCTTTTTCGTCGTGCATATCTGTCAGAAAACGGGTGACCAGCAGGGGTACGTCATCACGTCTGTGACGTAGAGCCGGCAGTTCCAGGTGGACTACAGAAAGTCGATAAAAAAGGTCTTCGCGAAAGCGGTTTTCGTTGACCTCCTGCGCGAGGTTGCGATTGGTGGCACTTATGATACGAACGTTGATTTTACGAACTCTGTTGCAGCCCACGCGACGAATTTCGCGTTTTTCCAAGACGCGCAGCAACTTGGGTTGCAGATCAGAGGATAGGTCGCCGATCTCATCTAAAAACACGGTGCCGCCATCGGCAAGTTCAAAGGCACCCTGTCTATCAGCATTAGCGCCGGTGAAAGAGCCCTTGATGTGTCCAAACAGTTCACTTTCGATCAATTCCTTCGATATTGCGGCACAATCAATTACAATAAAGGGTTTATTGCGTCGATTTGAGTGATTGTGAATCTCTTCGGCCAGGATCTCTTTACCAGTGCCGGTTTCACCTGTGATCATGATGGTGGCATCGGATGGGGCGTATGTTTCGGCGATGTAGAAAATGCGTCGCATAGGCACTGACTTGCCGAGCATCTTCCCGAATGATTCGTTACGGGAGAGGGGTATATCGCTGGAGTCCTGTAGCGGACAAAATACGATCCTGACTTTGCCCAGGCGGATTTCAGAGCCTGGGGCCAGGTGGGCTGAATCAACTCGCACGCCTTGGACGAAAGTGCCATTGGTGCTGTTGAGGTCTTTGATAAGATAACCGTTTTCATCAACTAAAATTTCACAGTGACGCTTGGAAACCGTCGAATCTTCCAGGCGCAGGTCGGTGTGCGTTCCGGAGCCGACCGTGAACACATCGCGGTTGACAATGAATTCGCGTCCTTGAAGAGAGCCGCTTATGACGAGAAGTTTTGTCTTGCGAACCCGCAGACAGTCACGTCCCTTGCTCTCGGTTATCACAAGTGTGCCGTTGTTTATATTGTCGTCTGACTGATTACTCATATCAAAAATTCACTCATATCAAAATTCATTTGCGGAATACAGGAGTATAGAATATCTCTAAAACTATGCGTCCAATATAACGCATGCGTACGGGTGTGCACAAACAAAAAAATTCGGTATTTGGACAGATTTTCGTAACTGTCGGTTGGTAGCAGTCGAGGGATGGATTTATCACTATCGTGCAGGGGGGAGTGGTGACGGAGCGAGGAACTGTGTTGCGGAAAATTGTATTTTCCTGTGAGAAAAGTAGTTTGCGCTTGGTATCAAATTATGAATAGCTTAGAATGCGGAGCATCGAGTAGATTTAAGTTTATTCTTTATGGAGGGGTTATTATGGGTTTACGTATGGTTTTACTGGTTTCTGTCGTACTGCTGGCAGCGGTGATTTTACAGGCTGGTGATTGGACGCAGTGGCGTGGCAGCAATCGAGATTTAGTGATAGCGGATGAAATTGTGGCTGAAACGTGGCCGAAGGACGGCCCTCGGCAACTTTGGCAGATTGAGATGGAAGGTGACGGTTATTCGGAGCCGATTATTGTTGACGGCAGAATTTATATTACCGGCAATGTTGGTGACAAAAAGGATCGGCGCGGTAAGATTTATTGTTTCAATGCGCAGGATGGATCGGCTTTATGGAATAGTGAGTACGGAGCTGAGTGGGGCAAGAATTTTGAGAGGGCACGAACCACCCCCACATATCTGGGTGATACGCTGTATGTTATCAGCGGGTTGGGGGAGGTTGTGGCTATGAGTGCTTCTGACGGCAAGGTTATCTGGCGGGTGGATACTGCGCAGAGATATGGCATGCGCAACATCACCTGGGGCATCGCGGAAAGTCCTTTGATTTACGATGGAACCCTGATCTGTCAGCCTGGTGGTGAACAGGCTTCTGTAGTGGCACTGGATATCACCGATGGTGATTTGATCTGGAAAACTACTGAGTTAAGTGAAAAAAGTGCTTATTGTTCACCGGCCTTATTGACGATCAACGGTAAAAGGCAGGTTGTGACATCACTTGAAGACCATACGGTCGGGCTGGATGCTGCTAGTGGCGGAGTGCTTTGGAAATACGCTTATCGTAACAGGCATGCGGTTCATCCGAATACACCTGTGTTGGCGGGGCAGGATCGTGTTTTCATATCTTCCGGTTATAAATATGGGGCTGAGGTAATCGAAATTAAAGGCAATGATGTTAAACAGCTTTGGAAAGAGAAAGCCTCCGATAATCATTTTCAGGGTGTCGCCTTTTACAAAGGGAGGATATTTTCATCCGGCGGTGGTAAGCTTTGGTGTTTTGATCCCTCGAGTGGGAGGGCTGTGTACACTGTGGAGGAAGCGAACAAGACATCATTCTGCATTTTGGGTAATGGCATGATGATCACATATGACGAAAAAGGCGGAAAAGTTTTGTTGCTTAAAGTTGATGAAAACAGCTACACTGTAAACGGAACGTTCAAAATCACCTATGGCAATGATCAGCATTGGTCTTCGCCTGTGGTTGCGCATGGCGTGATGTATCTGCGTCGCGGCAGGGGTCTTGCGGCTTTTGCGGTTGGTAAATGAGTTTTATTTACGCGGGTATTGCTGCTTTACGTTGTGGGCCGTATTTTTGGCAACTGAACGACTTGATGCGGTCGGATTATGACTTTTCCACGAGTTGGGAGAAATTTTTCTGTTAAAAAATTTAATTTTTGATTTAAGTCAAGAAGGAGAACACAATGGGAATAGTCGATATTGTTGTATTTTTAGCATTCATTGCAGGAGTTGTCGGTTTGGGGTTGTGGAAGAGCAAAAGTGCCCATAGTGCCGAGGGAGGGGCGGCCGATTATTTTCTGGCCGGTCGTGGTCTGACTTGGTGGCTGATCGGCGTATCGCTGATTGCGGCGAATATCTCTGCCGAGCAGTTTGTAGGCATGTCCGGACAGGCAGCCTCTTATCTAGGTATTGCGATTGCAAGTTATGAGTGGATGGCAGCGGTAACTCTGGTGGTGGTGGCTTTTGCGTTTCTGCCGTATTTTCTGAAAACCGGAATTTACACGATTCCGGGTTTTTTGGAGCATCGCTATAACCATTTTGCTCGTTCATCGATGGCTATTTTCATGATGATCATTCTGGTGGGGGTATCACTATCCGGAGTTATTTATGCCGGTGCTTTACCAATGCGGGATTTACTGATTGAGAACGGGGTGAATGTGACCTTGCGGCAGTGTTGTTGGGCAATGGGTTTGTTGGCTGCGGTTTATGTGGCGGCGGGGGGTCTGAAGGCATGTGCATGGGCCGATCTGATTCAGGGTACGGCATTGATAATCGGAGGCGCGATTATCGCATGGTTGGCATTCAAAGCACTTGGGGCCGCACCTGCTGCCGAGTTAGTGGATGGCACCGGCGCTGCGGTAAGCGGGCTTGCTGACAGCGCCGGTAGCTTAACCCGGTTTATTGATTTGAATTCCAGCAAGTTGCATATGTTTCTGCCTAAAACTGATAAGATTATTCCCTGGACCGCATTGTGTGTCGGTTTATGGATACCAAACTTTTATTACTGGGGATTAAACCAATATATCACGCAGCGTATTTTGGGGTCATCTTCGCTGGCGGAAGGCCAGAAGGGGATTGTTTTTGCGGCGGCTCTGAAACTGATTATACCATTTATAATTGTTTTTCCGGGCATCATCGCATTCAATCTGTACAGTAAGGATATGGCCCAGAAGGCTGAAGCGGATTTCCTGCGTTCTTTTAATGCGATATCTGCTGAACAACAGATTGGAACCATGACTTTCAAACCGCTCGACACCTGGGTTGCCGCCAATCCTGACAAGGCTCAGGCTGTTTTTGAATACAATGCCAGAGTTGAGACAGTTGCACAAAAGAGTGGAAAAAAGATTACAGTCAAGGAGCAGGCTGAATACAAATCCGATTCAGCTTTGGGGTTGCTGATCGGGCGGTTAATTCCCAAGGGTAAAGGACTTTTCGGTTTTATTGTGGCAGCCCTGCTGGGTGCGATCATTTCATCTTTGGCGGCGGTGTTAAATGCCGCCTCAACGATTTTTTCAATTGATATTTATCACTCCTACATAAATCGCCAGGCGACGCAGAAGCAGCTTGTGATGATCGGTCGTATATGCGTAGGTGTATTCGTAGTGATTGGCTGTGTGGTTTCTCCGCTACTTGACAACCCGAAATTCGGGGGTATATTCACTTATATTCAGGAGTTTCAGGGGTATGTTTCACCCGGCATACTGGCGGTATTCGTGTTCGGTCTGTTGAATCGCAGGGCAGCTGGCATTACTGGTGTAGTTGGACTATGGGCCAATCCGGTGCTTTATGGTATTCTGAAATACGCCTGTCCCGGGTTGGACTTCTTAAACCGCATGGCACTCTGCTTCGGGTTAGTTCTGGTGATTATGTTTGTAATGGGACTTTTCTTCCGACTTGACCAGCCGGTTGAGTTCAAAGCAAACACAACGATGAATCTGGAAACTTCAAAAGGCGCCAGAGTAGCTGGTATTTGTGTGATAGTTGCCACGATGTTGTTGTACATAATATTCCGATAAAGACCTCACTAGGGGTTCGAAGAATTTCCAGTGACAACTCGATTGATTTTAATCCTGTATCCCGTAAGGGTGCAGGATTTTTAAGTTATTCCGACTACGCGATATTTGGATTTAACAAAACATTTTACTTAAATAAAATTATTTCCATTGGGGTGTCGTTTATGGTTTAATAAAAAACTTTTTGGGGTCTATCGGCCCATAATACTAGTCCAATAATGCAATGAGAGGAAATCGGTATGAGTGAGTACATCAATGCTGTTTTAAACACGGTTATCAGTAAGAATCCGGCGGAACCGGAGTTTCATCAGGCAGCTAAGGAGGTTCTGGAGTCACTTAAGCCGGTAATTGAGCGTCATTCCAAGTATCAGGAGGCTAAAATTCTGGAGAGAATCACTGAGCCTGAGCGAGTGGTCATGTTTCGTGTGCCGTGGATTGATGACAAAGGCCAGGTTCAGGTAAACCGTGGTTTCCGGATTGAATTCAACAGCGCTATCGGCCCTTATAAAGGGGGTCTGCGTTTTCATCCCAGTGTTTATCTCGGGATTCTGAAATTTCTTGCTTTTGAGCAGGTTTTTAAAAACTCGCTGACAACTTTGCCGATGGGTGGTGGTAAAGGTGGCTCGGACTTTGATCCCAAGGGTAAATCAGATATGGAGGTGATGCGTTTCTGTCAGTCATTCATGACCGAGCTGCAGCGTCATATCGGGCCGGAGACCGATGTTCCGGCAGGTGATATTGGGGTTGGTGGGCGTGAAATCGGTTATATGTTCGGTCAGTACAAGCGTCTGCGTAACGAGTTCACTGGTGTTTTGACCGGTAAAGGGTTGGGGTGGGGCGGTTCACTGATTCGTCCTGAGGCTACTGGTTACGGTTCGGTTTATTTTGCACAGGAGATGCTCAAAACGCGCGGTGAAACTCTTGAGGGTAAGATATGTACTGTCTCGGGTTCCGGCAATGTCGCCCAGTACACTGTTGAGAAGGTTACGCAACTAGGCGGCAAATGTGTGACACTCTCCGATTCAGTTGGTTTTATTTATGATCCGGATGGCATTGATGCCGAAAAATTGGCATTTGTGATGGAACTGAAAAATGTCAAGCGCGGACGGATCAAAGAGTATGCTGAGAGATTCAACTGCGAATATCGCGAGAATGAGAGGCCTTGGTCGGCGCCCTGCGATTGTGCTTTCCCCAGTGCGACGCAGAATGAGATCAATCTGGAGGACGCCAAGACTCTTTTGAAGAATGGATGTTGTGTTATCTCTGAAGGTGCCAACATGCCGAGTGTGCCGGAGGCGGTCGACCTGTTTGTTGAACAGAAGATTCTTTACGGGCCTGGTAAAGCGGCTAATGCCGGGGGTGTGGCGACATCCGGGCTTGAGATGTCGCAGAATTCGATGCGTCTGACATGGTCGCGCCAAGAGATTGACGACAAGCTGAACGGAATCATGGTTGCGGTGCATGAGCAGTGCATGGCGGCGGCGGAGGAGTATGGTCAACCGGGCAACTACGTGATGGGTGCTAACATCGCCGGTTTTGTGAAGGTTGCGGACGCAATGCTGGATCAGGGCGTAGTTTGACCTAGACTTTTCCGCAGTGGATATTTAAAAACACCGATCGCCTTTGCGGTCGGTGTTTTTCTGTTGAAGGGCTTTTCGGAGAGACGCTGAGTTGCAGAGGGTTAAACTACCGTGAACTCTTTCGTTGAAATGTTTCAGAGTTGTTTCGTGTTTTCAACGCTGAAAAACTCTTTAATTTTCTGGTAATACTCAGGGAAGTTCTGGATATCATTGTGGCTGGCGTTATCGATAGTAAACACGGATATCTGCTCTTCGGGAAAAGCGGAGACTAGGCGTTGTGTGTGGCGGGCTTTGATGACGCGGTCATTGCCGCCACGTATGATGAGAGTATCAGCTTTAATCTTGCTGACGCGGCTGATGGAGTTAAACTTATCCAGCAACAGGAGGGGGATGGGATAGATGGGCAACTGCCGCTGAGCTAGACGAGTGATGCTGTCGAACGGAGTTACAAGAGCCAGTCTGGACACCGGGCGCTCGGAAGCCAGGTAGCAGGCGACTCCGCTGCCGAGGCTGCGTCCTAGAAGTGAGACGGATCGGTGGCGGGATGCAAAGATATCGTAGAAGGTCAGTACATCGGAAAAAATGTTTTTTTCGGAAGGTTGACCGCTGCTACCGCCGTAGCCGCGGTAGTTGAAAAGGTAGATGGTACAGGTGGGGAAAGTTTTTTCGAAATCGTGGGCACTGAAAACCACGTTTTCGGCGTTACCTCCGAAGTACATTATGGCATCTGTTGCTCCGGGGTTCAGTACAATCACGCGAATTTTTTCGCCATGGTTGGTGAAGGTCTCTTCCAGATACGGGTGGGCTTTAAACGGTGTGGGAAAATAGATCATGCTCCGTTGGCGAAAAAACAGAAAGAGGCCGAAAAGAAGATAAATCAGCGTGTAGACCAATAAGCGGTTTTTTGTGGAGGGGTTCATGTTTTTGGTAGAGGAGTTAAGCGGTTAGTGTCCAGAGCTGGTATGGGATTTTGTCTGGGTCAGGTGGCTAAGTGCTGGGAGCATTGATCTGCGGGCAATTCGCAGCATCAGGTGACGTAACAACATCACGATGACTATCGTTGTCAAAGACAGAATGATATTTTGAATAGTGACCGGTTTTACGTGAAGATATTTACTGACTGTATCTATTAAACTGTTTCCATCCATGGGCCATCTTTCTCTTGTGAGATGCAATTATAACGGGGTTTGGCAATTTTGGGCACCCAAAAAAGATAAAAAATTAAATTTTAATTAAAACACACTTGCAGAGAGCAGAATAACTGTGTTAAGGTAAGCGTCCATTTGTTTGAAATAGAAGGAAGAGATAGATGCCGACTATTAACCAGTTAGTGCGCAAAGGTCGTACACCGATGCGTAAGAAGAGCAAGTCGCCAGCGCTGAAAGCATGTCCGCAGCGACGCGGGGTGTGTCTTGTGGTCAAGACTCAGACACCCAAGAAGCCGAACTCAGCTTTGCGCAAGGTTGCCCGTGTGCGTTTGACATCCGGCTATGAGGTGTCGGCCTACATACCGGGAGAGGGTCATAATTTGCAGGAGCACAGTGTGGTACTGGTGCGCGGCGGTCGTGTCAAAGACCTTCCGGGTGTACGTTACCATATTGTGCGTGGCAGTCTGGACACTCTTGGGGTGAATGGACGCAAACGAGGTCGTTCTAAATACGGTGTGAAACGTCCTAAGGAATAATCTTAAGAGTAGGCGTAGCGATATGTTGCGTCGAACCTAAAATTTATTGAGGCAAAGATGGCAAGAAGGCGTAGAGCTGAAAAAAGAGTTCGTCCGGTTGACCCGAAGTACAACAGTGAACTTGTGTCGCGCGTGATACGAGCGCTGATGAAAAGCGGCAAAAAGACGGTCGCTGAGCGTATTGTTTACGGTGCGCTGGAAGAGATTGAGAAGAAGTCAGGTCAGGACCCGATTGAGGTGCTGGATCAGGCGATCTCCAACATGAAGCCCAAGGTTGAGGTCAAGTCGAGGCGAGTCGGTGGCACGACGTATCCTGTGCCGGTTGAGATTCGTTCTACACGTCAGCTTTCTCTGGCTTTACGTTGGATGACGGCCTCCGCTAGCGGACGGCGTGGAGTGCAGATGCCAAAAGCGGTTGCTGCGGAGTTGCTGGATGCTTACAATCAGCAGGGGAATGTGATTAAAAAACGTGATGACACGCACCGAATGGCGCAGGCCAACAAGGCCTTTGCGCACTATGCGTGGTGATGATATTGGGCGGCGTTGTCCGCTCGTGCACTGGGGCGGCACGGATGTCGCCCTTTGTTCTTTGAAAAGCAAGGTAAATGGTGAGCGTCTTGGATAACAAGGCTAAAAAAAGCAGTGTAACGGTGAGTGGCGCGCAATTGAGTGGGGGCGGAACAGCTCTCGGGGATATTCGCAACATAGGGGTTGTCGCGCATATTGATGCGGGCAAGACCACCACTACCGAACGCATACTTTATTACGCAGGGCGCACGCACCGTCTCGGCAATGTAGACGAGGGCAACACTGTTACCGACTGGATGGCGCAGGAGCGCGAGCGGGGCATAACGATTGTGAGTGCTGCGATAACCTGTGATTGGTGTGGCAAGCAGATCAATTTGATTGACACGCCCGGACATGTGGATTTTACCATTGAGGTGGAGCGTTCACTGCGTGTGCTGGATGGGGCGGTATGTGTTTTTTGTGCTGTGGGCGGTGTTCAGCCGCAATCTGAAACGGTCTGGCGGCAGGCCGATCGATACAATGTTCCAAGGGTGGCCTTCATCAACAAGATGGATCGTATGGGGGCCGATTACCGACGGTGTGTGGATGAAATCCGCAAACGTCTCAAAGCGAATGCCGTCTGTATTCAACTGCCGATCGGGCAAGCTGATAATTTCGAAGGTGTTATTGATCTGCTGGAGATGCACGCTGTCAGGGCTGAGGGTGAAGATGGCAGAGATTTCAAGACCGAGCCCGTTCCTAATGAGCTGGCTGAAGATGCTGCAACGGCTCGTGCAATGTTATGTGAGGCCGTGGCGGAGTGTGACGAGTCTGTGCTGGAGCTCTATCTGGAGAATCCTGATCTGGATGCGGAAACATTACGGGGTGCAATCAGGCGTGGTGTAATTGCCGGGAAGCTGGTGCCGGTTATGTGTGGCACGGCCCTGCGCAACAAGGGTGTCCAACAGTTGCTGGATGCGATTGTATGGTATCTGCCTTCGCCAGCTGATCGTCCGGTTGTCATGGCCACCGATTTGAAAAGTGATGAGCGGGTAGAGCGCCTTAACACTCCGGATGCCCCTTTGACGGCACTGGTTTTCAAAATTGCCGCGGATCCGTTTGTAGGGCGTCTGTTTTTCACGAGAATTTACGGTGGTATTATCCGCAAGGGCATTAATGTTTTCAATCCGCGAGCCAGGAAGCGTGAGCGGGTGATGAAGATCGTAAAACTTTTCGCCGACACTCAGATTGAAGTTGATGAGCTGGGTGCCGGGCAGATTGGCGCGATTGTCGGGCTGAAGGATGCCACCACCGGCGACACGTTATGTGCTGAGAATGCGGCAGTCTATCTGGAAAACATTACAGCACCCGAGCCGGTCATGTTCATGGCGATTGAACCCAAGTCCCGGGCGGACAAAGACAAGCTGGTTGAATCGATGAAGCTGTTGTCCGAGGAGGATCCCACTTGCCAGGTGCGGATTGACAAGGAGACTGGACAGACAATTTTGAGCGGCATGGGCGAGCTCCACCTGGAGATTCTGGTGGATCGTCTGCGTCGGGAGTTCAGATGTGAGGCCAACACCGGGCATCCGATGGTGTCGTATTATGAAACTGTTGCAGCGGAGGGAAGAGCGAGTTATCTCTTTGACCGTGAGCTGGGTGGCAGGCGTCATTACGCACGGGTGGATGTTGAGGTTATTCCGCGCAGGCGGGGAGCAGGGTACGCTGTAGATATCAGCTCAGCGGCTCAGCGCAAACTGCCGGATGCGAAGTTGGCCGAAAGCGTAAAGCAAGGATTGACGGACGGCATTCTCACTGGTGTACTGGCGCGCTATCCGATGACGGATGTGTTGGCGCGGGTGACGGATGTCGTAATTACTGAAGATGAAACGGCAACAGACGTAGCGTTCAGAACTGCGGCTGTGATGGGGTTCCGTGAGGCGGCCATGGCTGCTGGAGCGGAGCTACTTGAGCCTATCATGTCCCTTGATATTGAGACGCCGTCTGACTATGTCGGTGACATTATGGGGGATATAAACGGGCGCCGCGGTTCTGTGAGTGATATGACAATGCGTGGAGATATGCAGATTGTCAGTGCTCGCGTCCCGTTGGCAGAGCTTTTCGGGTATTCAACCGTAATCCGGTCGCTTTCACGCGGCCGCGCCAGCTACACTATGCAGCCCGGTGAGTTTGCGGTGGTGCCACGAACTGTAAAAGAACAACTACTGAACAGGTAACGTTAGAATGCAAGGTCAGAGAATACGCATACGTTTACAGGCGTACGATCACAGAGTACTTGATCAGGCTGTCGGTGATATAATCGATACAGCTCGCGGAACAGGTGCACAGGTCGTCGGCCCGATTCCTCTACCCACGAGGATCGAGCGCTTTACGGTCAACCGCTCCGTGCATGTAGACAAGAAGTCGATGGATCAGTTTGAAATGCGCACGCACAAGCGTCTGCTTGATATAGTTGGCCCCACAGGCAAGACTGTGGAGGAACTTAAAAAACTGAATCTGCCCGCTGGCGTGGACATCACAATTAAAATTTAAGGACGGTGAACACGATGGAAGGTTTGATTGGAAAGAAAGTTGGTATGACCCAGATTTTTGATGATGAGGGTCGTAGAATTCCCGTGACGGTGATTGAGGCAGGGCCATGTCCGGTGGTGCAGATTAAAACCGTTGAGCGGGATGGATACAGTGCCGCCCAGCTTGGTTTTGAGGAGCAGAAACCGCAGCGTGTGACCAAGGCTCAGTTGAAACGCTTTGAGAGTGCCGGCGTTAAGCCGTGCAAGGTTTTAAAGGAGTTTCCGCTGTTTGAGGGCGAACAGTTGGCAGCCGGAGGCAGTGTGACGGTTGATATCTTTGACGGTATCAAGTACGTTGATGTATCAGGGGTTACCAAAGGGCGCGGTTTTGCCGGTGTTATTCGGCGTTATCGTTTTCGCGGCGGTTACAAGACACATGGTGGACACTCCAAGCACCGCGTGGGATCAATCGGTGCCTGTGAATTTCCTGGTGAGGTTGAAAAAGGCAAGAAGATGCCGGGTCATATGGGGTGCGTTAATCGCAAAGCCCGCAATCTGACCGTGGTGCAGGTGCGTGGAGAGGAGAACCTTCTGCTGGTGCGCGGCTGCGTGCCGGGTCCCCGGGGGGGGCTTGTGATTATTGAAAAGGCACTCAGGCAGGCAGCCGGAACAACAGCGGCGGAGGGTAAATAAATGAGCATGATCAGATCATTTAATTCAGCCGGAGAGGCTGCCAAAGAGATAGACTTCGCTGACGATCTGCTGGTTCTGGACAAGGGCGAGCAGGCGGTCAAGGATACGGTGGTGGCATACCGCAATGCGGGACGCGCCGGAACAGCGAGCACAAAAAGCAAGGGAGAGGTTGCTGGTAGCAACAAAAAGCCTTGGCGTCAGAAGGGTACGGGACGTGCCCGTGCCGGTTATCGCCAGAGTCCTGTGTGGCGTGGCGGCGGTGTGGCTTTCGGTCCCCGTCCCCGTGATTTTTCTCAAAAGATCAATCGCAAGGTGGCCAGACTGGCCTATACGCGGGCGTTGAGCGAGAAGATTAACGATGGTCAACTGGCGGTTGTCGAACGTTTTGATCTGGCCGAAGCGAAAACGAAGTTGCTCAAGGCGATGTTGGCCAGAATGGGATTTGACCGTTCGGTGCTAATAGTTGTTAATGAGATTGATGATAAACTTGTGCTGGCGGCTCGCAATCTGCCGGGTGTTGAGGTGGCGACCGCGTCGGAGGTGAGTGTTTATTCACTGCTTTTGTATCGTAATGTTGTTGCCAGCAAAGCCGGATTTGAGGCAATGGCGGCACGTATGATGAGCATGGAGGTTAAGGCATGAAGCACGCAGGAATCATCCGCAGGGTGATGATAACCGAGAAGGGAACGCAGCTCGCCTATGACAACAAATACATGATCGAAGTTGCTCCCAAAGCGAACAAGATCGAGATCAAACAGGCTGTTGAAAAACAGTTTGGTGTGCATGTGCTGGCTGTCAACACGCAGAGACATAAAGGCGAGATGCGTATGCTACGCAACCGTCGTGTGGTGCCCGGGAAAATCTGGAAACGCGCCATTGTAACGGTCAAGCCGGGTGAGCGCATTGAAACTGTTTAACGTCGCCGGAGGAAATAGCCATGGGGCTTAAAACATACAAACCTAGAAGTCAGGGACTGCGTTTCCGAGTATCGCAGACTCAGGAAGAGATCACGGAAAAGAAACCGTTGCATAAGCTGACCAAAGCTCGCAAGAGCAGTGCGGGACGCAACAACCAGGGGCGCATTACGACGCGTCACCGAGGTGGCGGTGTTAAACGTCGTTATCGTGTTGTTGATTTTCGTCGCGACAAAATCGGTATTCCAGCCCGTGTTGAAGCGATCGCTTACGATCCCAACCGTTCTGCCAATCTGGCACTGCTCAAATATGTTGATGGAGAGAAGCGATACATTCTGGCGCCGGCGGGGTTGAAGGTTGATGACGCGGTTATGTCAGGCACGGAAGCCGAGCCAAGTGTCGGAAATGCACTGCCGCTGGCCTCCATCCCGCTGGGAATGCAGGTTCACAACATTGAGCTTGTTCCCGGGCAGGGCGGTAAAATGGCTCGCAGTGCGGGTAATTACTGCATGCTGATGGCGCGTGACGGTCAATACGCGACTTTGCGCATGCCCTCCGGTGAGCTTAGGATGATCAACATCAAGTGCATGGCGACGATCGGGGCGGTCGGTAATGGAGACTGGGGTAATGTGCAGCTTGGCAAAGCCGGGCGCAAGCGCTGGATGGGCGTTCGTCCCACGGTGCGCGGTGTCGCGATGAATCCGGTCGACCATCCGATGGGTGGTGGTGAAGGTCGCTCATCCGGTGGCGGTCATCCGGTTTCACCTTGGGGCAAACTTTCCAAGGGTGGCAAGACGCGCAATCGTAAAAAGGCCAGCAACAGATTTATTCTTAAGAGGAGAAAGTAACGCATGGCAAGGTCAATCAAAAAAGGTCCTTATGTTGAGAAGAGCCTGCTCGCAAAGGTCGAGAAGATGAATGCCGCCGGCAGGAAACAGCCGATCAAAACATGGTCGCGCCGATCCATGATTCTGCCGGATTTTGTTGGACACACCTTTGCCATACACAATGGCAAACAGCATGTACCGATTTTCATAACCGAAAACATGGTTGGTCACCGTCTGGGCGAGTTTGCTCCGACCAGAACCTTCCGTGCACATGGTGGAAGCGGTAAGTAAGGGAGATGCGAACAATGGAAGTTACTGCCGTTACACGTAATTGCAGAATGTCGGCGCAGAAAGGACGTCCTCTGGCCCGTGAGGTTCAGGGGCTGTTGGTTGCCGACGCTCTGAAGATAGTTGAGTTCTCGCCGCGCAAGGCCGCGACGATTCTGAGCGCGACGCTCAAATCGGCGGTTGCCAACGCGAAGAACAACGAGAACCTTGATGTGGACTCGCTGAAGGTCAAACTCAGTGTGTTTGATGAGGGTGCGCGTATGCGTCGTTTCTGGCCGAGAGCTCGCGGGAGTGCGAGTCCGATCAAGAAACGTCTGTGTCATTGTAAGGTGGTCCTGACCGACGGTCAGTAGGCCGGCGTCTTTTTCAGGAATTAAGGAGCGTAAAGTTGGGACAGAAAGTTAATCCAATTGGTTTTCGAGTCGCGGTAAACAAACAGTGGCGCAGCCGCTGGTATGCCAACAAGAAGCAGTTCGGTGAATTGCTTGCGGAAGACTCGATGATTCGTGAAACGGTTAAGAAGCGTCTGGAGAGCGCAGCGATCACTAAGATCCTCATCGAAAGATATGCCAACCGTGTACGAGTGAATCTTTACACGGCCCGTCCGGGAGTGGTCATCGGCCGCAAAGGGCAGGATGTCGATAAGATACGTCAGGAGCTGGGAGCCAAAACCGGCAAGGAAATTTATCTGGAGATTCACGAGGTGCGTGATCCGGATGCTGATGCTCAGCTGGTTGCCGAAAACATAGCGCAGCAAGTTGAACGGCGTGTGGCTATCAAACGTGCCATGAAGCGGGCCGAGAAGGTTGCCATGGATATGGGTGTTGATGGAATCAAAATCCGCTGTGCGGGTCGCATCAACGGTGCCGAGATAGCGCGGGTTGAGTGGAGCAAGCAAGGCAAGGTGCCGCTGCATACACTGCGGGCCAATATCGATTACGGTACGGCTGAAGCGGCCACCACAGCGGGGCGCATCGGTATAAAAGTATGGATTTGTAAAAAAGAAGATTTCCAACCGGTACGCACCGGTGGACAGAGGAGGAGAAGAGATGCCTCTAATGCCTAAAAGGGTTAAACACCGCAAACATAACAAGGGTAATCGTGCCGGGTATGCCACTTCGGGTGACACACTGGCCTACGGTGAGTACGGTCTGAAGTCGATGGATCGCGGTTATCTGACCAATACCCAAATTGAGGCGTGCCGCGTTGTGATTAACCGTCACATGAAACGCAAAGGCAAGTTGTGGATTCGAGTGTTTCCCGACAAGCCGGTTACACGTAAACCGATTGAAGTTCGTATGGGTGGAGGTAAGGGCAATCCGGAGATGTGGGTAGCGGTTATAAAGCCCGGCAAGATATTGTTCGAGGTTGACGGTGTTCCGGACTCAGTTGCGCGTGAATGCCTGCGTCTGGCAGATACCAAGCTTGGCCTGCGCACGATTTTAATTACGCGTCATCACGATTAGAGGAGCACAGCAGCGATGAAAGCAAGAGAGCTTAGAGAGATGGGGGTTGTGGAGCTGGATCAGCGCATCCAGGCTATGATTCAGGAGTTGACAGATTTGCGTATCAGGCATAAATCAGGCGCCGGGGTTGAAAAACCGATTCGTATTCGCACTTTGCGCCGTGAGATTGCCCGTATCAAAACCGTTAAAGCTCAGCAGGAGGCTAAATAATTATGGCCGAAACAGGTAGTATCCGCGGCAACCGTAAAGTTCGTAAAGGAACGGTTGTAAGCAAAAGTGGTGATAAGTCGGCAGTCGTTCGTACTGAACGGCGCGAACGTCATCCGCTTTACGGCAAAGTTGTCCGTCGTTTTAAGAAGTATCATGCTCACGACGAAGATAATAGCGCCGCAGTTGGCGATGAAGTAACGATTGTTGAGACACGCCCTTTGAGCGCCACCAAGCGCTGGCGCATTGTCAAAGGGAAGGAGAAATAACCATGGTTCAGGAACAGACTGAGTTAGTAGTGGCTGACAACACCGGCGCCAAACTGGCCATGTGTTTCCGTGTGCTGGGGCAGCGTAAGAAGTATGCTTATGTAGGCGATAAAATTCGTGTAGCGATCAAAGAAGCGGCACCGGCCGGTGCTGTCAAAAAGGGTACTGTGCAGACTGCCATTATAGTCAGAACCGGGCACCCGATACGTCGTTCAGATGGGTCATTCGTCAGGTTTGATCAAAATGCCTGTGTGATTGTCGATGGTAAGCTTAATCCGATAGGTTCGCGTATTTTCGGGCCAGTGGCCCGCGAATTGCGTGATAAGAACTTTATGAAGATTATTTCACTGGCTCCGGAAGTTGTCTGAGCCGGTTTAATTTCAGAGCCGCGACGCTGATGACACAAACCGTGCGAGCGGCGGATCAAAACGGTCGCGAGTTAGGAATAACATGAGTATTGCAAGAATAAAAAAAGGTGACACGGTTTACTGCACCACTGGTGAGTCAGCCGGGTTGACAGGCAAAGTCCTTAAAATCAACGTCGATAAGGATGTGGCCATTGTTGAGGGACTTAACATGATCAAAAAGGCCATGCGACCTTCCGAAGCCTATCCGCAAGGCGGGTTTCTTGAGCGCGAGGCTCCGATTCATATGTCAAATCTTATGCCGTATGATTCGGACAAGAAGAAGGGTGTGCGCATCAGCCGTGTACGCGAGGGTGATAAGAAAGTGCGTAAATCCAAGGCATCAGGAAAGTCTTTAGACTGAGGGGAGCGTTATGGCCAGACTAAAAGATAAGTATGTTAAAGAGTGGGCTCCCGCATTGCAGAAGCAGCTGGGTGTTACCAACAAAATGATGATACCGACGATAGAGAAAATAGTTCTCAATATGGGATTTGGTATTGTGGAGAAGGATGTTCAACAGAAAATCATCGAGAATTTCGGCGCCTTTTCCGGGCAGCGTCCGGTGCTGTGCAAGGCACGTAAGAGCATTTCTAACTTCAAATTGCGGGAGGGTATGGTGATTGGTGCCAAGGTTACACTGCGCGGCGAGCGCATGTGGGAGTTTCTTGACCGCATGATCAACAGTGCTCTGCCGCGCATCCGCGACTTCCGCGGGGTGCCCAAGCGTGGTTTTGATCATCGCGGCAATTACACTCTGGGGATAAAAGAGCATTCAATCTTTCCGGAGATTGTTGATCATGGTAACAACGCCGTTGATGTGGGGCTGGATGTCACATTCGTGACAACTGCCTCTAACGATGAGCAGGCCCGCGCGCTGCTGAATATCATAGGTATGCCCTTTGCAGGCAGATAAGGAAGGATTTCGATCATGGCGAAAACTTGTATGATTGTCAAAGCCAAGCGTACTCCGAAGTTTTCTTCGCGCAAGTACTATCGGTGTTCACGCTGCGGACGTCCGCATGCGTATATTCGTAAATTCCAGTTATGCCGTATCTGCTTCAGAGAGCAGGCTTTGGCTGGTAACATTCCCGGTGTGACGAAAGCAAGCTGGTAAGGAGAAATTAGAAAATGATGTCAGATCCTATAGCTGATATGCTGTTGCGCATTCGCAATGCGCTCAATGCCGGTCACCCCAGTGTAGAAATGCCCGGTTCACGACTGAAGGGTGAAATCGCTCGTGTTCTTAAAGATGAGGGTTACATTCTGGATTACGCTTTGAATAATGAAGTGCCGCGCGTTCTGAGTATTGAACTGAAATATGATGATGATGCTGAGCCAGCTATTCGCGGGCTGCGGCGCGAGAGTCGTCCCGGACTGCGCAAATTCTGCGGAGTTCAGGAAATACCGTATGTTCTGGGTGGTTTGGGTGTAGCTGTTCTGAGCACATCTAGCGGAGTCCTGAGCGGCAAAGAGGCCCGCAGGCGCAAGCTGGGCGGAGAGTTAATCTGCACAATCTGGTAAGAGGGCTTGAATAATGTCAAGAATTGGTAATAAACCGATCGCTATACCCGAGGGGGCCTCTGTGACAGTTGATGGCTCAACGGTCACAGTCAAAGGTAAACTGGGTGAACTCAGTCGCGATCTTGTCGAAGGAATCAGCGTGAAGGTTGATGGAAACACTGTGAATGTGGCTCGTGCCGATGATTCACGCAAGCTGCGCAGTTGTCATGGCTTAAGCCGCTCTTTGATCTTCAATATGGTCGAGGGTGTTAGCAAGGGCTATAAAAAAGAGCTGACAATTGAGGGCACCGGTTTCAAAGCTGCAAATAATGGCAAAATACTAAGTCTTAATCTTGGTTTCGCTTACGCCAAGGAGTATGTGATACCTGATGGGGTCACAGTTACCGTGGAGAATAACGGAGTCAAGCTGGCCGTTGAGGGTATTAGCAAGGAGCTTGTCGGCCAGGCGGCCGCCCGTATTCGCAGTTACTATCCGGCCGAGCCTTACAAGGGTAAGGGGATCAAGTATGCTAACGAAGTTATTCGTCGCAAGCAGGGTAAAACAGTTGCATAATGCCTGAACGGAGCTGAAAAGAATGAGTTTTAATCGTAAAGAACAACGTAATCGCCGTCATCTGCGCATCAGACAGCGTATCAAGGGCACGGCTGAGCGTCCGCGCATGGCAATCTTTGTGTCGAACAAGCACATGTATGTGCAGTTCATAGACGACATTGCCATGCAAACCATTGCTTCCATCTCTACATTGAAGGACGGCAGAAACTGTAATATGGAAACAGCTAGGCTGGTGGGTGCCAGCGCTGCTGAAGCTGCTATATCCAAGGGCATTTCAGCGGTAGTTGTTGACCGTGGTGGTTTTTCCTTCCATGGTCGAGTGAAACATATTGTGGACTCCGCAGTCGAGAACGGTCTGGTGGTTAGCCTCAAGGATAAGAAGGAAAACGCTAAGGAGGCGAAATGATTGCTGAAGAAAGATACTCTCGCGATGAGAAACAGAGTGAGTATGACGAGCGTGTCGTATTCGTGAACCGTTGCGCCAAGGTTGTCAAAGGTGGACGCCGTTTCAGCTTCAGCGCTGTGGTGGTTGTCGGTGATCGCGACGGTCGTGTCGGTTTTGGTTTCGGTAAGGCCAATGAGGTCAGTGACGCCATTCGCAAAGGTGGTGAAGCGGCCCGCAAGGATATGATGGCGGTTAAACTCAAGGGCAAAACCATTCCGCATGAGGTAACCGGTGAGTGTGATGGCGGTTATATTCTGCTGAAGCCGGCTCCTGAAGGTACCGGTTTGATTGTCGGTGGTGGTATGCGTCCGGTGCTTGAAGCGGCCGGTGTGCGTGATGCCGTCGGTAAATCGCTTGGCAGTAAAAACCGCCTGAATGTGGTTAAGGCCACGATTGATGCTTTAATGAAACTGCGTTCCGCCGAAGAGATTGCGGCGAGTCGCGCTTGATTTGGTTTTTACCCGGCGGCATTCGCCGTTAAGGGTTGACTTTATTGTAACTGACAATTCATCTCCAATAGGAGGGTACCATGGATTTATCAACACTTAAAAACACGCCGGGATCGCGTAAATCACGCAAACGTCTCGGACGGGGCCGGGCTTCCGGCACCGGCAAGACCTCTTCACACGGACACAAGGGTCAGATGGCCCGCAAGGGACATAAACGCAAACTGGGATTTGAAGGCGGTCAGATGCCGCTTATGAGGCGTCTGCCCAAACGTGGTTTCAACAATCCGACAAGAGTGGAATACTGCCCGGTTAATGTGAGCAGACTTGAAAACTTCGAAGATGGCACTGAAATCACGCTGGAGTTTTTGAAAAAGAACGGCATTTACTCAAATAAATTTGCCGGTGTTAAAATTCTTGGATGCGGCGATTTGACCAAAAAACTGGTTGTAAAGGTCAATGGGGTCAGTGCGTCCGCAAAAGCGAAAATTGAAGCTGCCGGTGGCAGTGTTGAACTAGTCTAAGGGATGTCACCATGCCCATGCTTGCTACATTTGCGAATACATTCAAGATTCCTGATCTCAGGAAACGCATCCTGTTAACTCTTGCGCTGGTGTTTGTCTGTCGCTTGATCTCGATGGTGCCTACACCGGGAGTTGACTGGCTGACTTTACAGACTGAGCTTGCCAGGCTGCGTGAGCAATCTGGTGTGGGCGGCGGATTGATGGACTGGTTTAATGTGTTCAGCGGTGGTGCGCTTGATCAGTGTTCTGTTGGTTTTCTGAGTATATGGCCGTATATCAGTGCCTCAATTATCATTCAGCTGATGACCGCTGTGATTCCGCAGCTTGAGCGATTGGCTCGTGAGGGTGAAACCGGACGCATGAAGATCAATCAGTACACGCGTTATCTCACAATAGCTATCTGTATGTTTCAGGCTTTCGGATTGGCTACCGCTTTGCAACATCCCGCCAGCATGGGGTTGGGCGATATCACAATTGTTACCCGACCGGGGATATCGTTCAACATCATAACGGCAATATGTATGACGGCCGCATCTTTGCTGGTCATGTGGATTGCAGATCAGATCAGTCAGCGCGGCATCGGTAACGGTACTTCGCTGATCATTATGATCAACATAACCTCCCGTCTGCCTGATGCGATCGGTTCTGCCTGGGTACGATATTTCGGATTGCGCGGGACTGAGGCCACAAATTCACCGGTCGAGTTGCTACTGCTTTTACTCTTCGGATTCGCGGTTACAATGGGAACGGTTATGTTGACTCAAGGTGTGCGCAAGGTACCGATTCATTCGACGCGCAAGGCGGCCGGCGGCTCGGGTGCCTACGGTCGCATGCAGCAGACCTATATGCCGCTGCGTGTTAATTACACCGGAGTTATGCCGATAATCTTTGCCGGCCCCCTGATTCAGTTTCCGGCTATTGCTCTAAGTAAAATGCCCGGCGATAACGTCTTTTCGATCTGGTTGCGCAAAATAGGTGCTAATCTCGGCGATATGACCAGTCCATTTCATCTGAGCATCTATGCACTGTTGATTATGTTCTTTGCCTTTTTCTGGGTAGCAACCCAGTTCAATGCGATACGCATTTCCGAGGGGCTCAAGCGAGACGGTTCCTATGTTCCCGGTGTTCGTCCGGGAATGGCTACTGCTGAATATCTGGATGCTCTGATGACCCGTGTTACGCTGATCGGCGGTGTCGGGCTGTTGGTTGTCGCGCTGGTACCTCAGGTTTTACGTGGGTGGATGAGTTTGCCTTGGGCGATGGCTTCGTTTTTTGGAGGAACTTCGCTGCTGATTATCGTGGGTGTGGCTCTTGACACTCTGCGCCAGATGGAGTCATTTCTGTTGATGCGCAATTATGACGGGTTTTTAAAGCATGGCACTTTGCGAGGCAGACGATAGATTTGCCATGTGGAGTTTAATTAAAAAGCACCCGGACTTCGGTCCGAGTGCTTTTTTGCATGTTAATCACTCTGCGGTTCTTCTTATCCTAAAAACGGGAATGATCTAACCACGAAATACACGAAACATACGAAAATACTGTTCGAACTATTGATTTGTAACCTAACCCATGAGGTGAATATGGTTTTTTTCATCTTATTCTTATAACTGGTTATATATAAGACACTTAAATTCATGTCTTTCGTGATTTAATTGATTTTTCTAGGATAAAATTAACAAATTCCTGATTAACAATCATTTAACTCAGTTTCTGAATTTCAAATGCCGTAAATAGGTTTAATAAACTTCTGTTCGTTTGGCAACCAGCGCGGACATCTCCTCTTTTGTGATCTCTTCCACCTTCACATTATCGAAATAATAGAGTCCATTAGGCCAGTATGAATAGAGGCGTACCTTCATCCTGGTAACCCGCGGTGATTTTGTCGTGGGGTTGAAACCGATCGAAAAAGTGCGCCACTCAGTCTTACTTGGCGAGTGCGGTTCCAGGCGTGTCTGATAACCATCCACCAGAACCTTGCGTCGGGGATGCATCAGAAAGCCCTTGATCCAGACAAAAGGTTTTCCCGCCCCCTTGAAATCAACCGTAAGTTTGTAATCCTGCCCTGGCTTGACATCAATCAGCTCGGAGTCCAGCATAACGCCCTCAACGCCTCCGATCGTGCCGTAGCTTTTTCTGGATATCGGTTTCTTCTGCGGGGGCTTGAGTGTGGAATCAGCCTTAAACTTCTTATTCCATTCCAGAGCCTGCTGGCGTTCAACCTGGGTATCCATTTTAACGATACGCCCGCGTCCCTCCTCCATCTCAAAGAAAGAGGTCAGCCCATCCGCCCGCTCCCAGTGCAGGGCATACTCAGTACCCTCATCAAAACTGCCGTTCTTAACCAGGTTCTCGCCAGCCAGGAGAGGCATAGCAAACAATGTGGAAAGTAGGAGGTAGGATGTGGGATGTGTTTTCATGTAGTAATCGGTTTCAGCACAGTTTCTCCATTAGACTGAAGAACAAAGGCAACCTTGTCGCCCGTATTTAAATGAAGAGAGATCCGAATGTTTGTCGGTATGGTAATCTGCCCCTTACTTGTTATTGTCGCAGTAACCATTATTAAAATGTTCTTACATTGTATTGAAAACATGACACAACATCAACTGAAAAGCTTTTTTTCGTTAAGAATCGGCATAAATCATAATGAAGCTCTGGATCGACGATTTATAGAGGATACATATCGCGCGGCAAAGCCACAATTTTTCTGTAAAATTAAAAAAAGGTGGTCAAAGTATCATTCCTTTTACATTCAAATAGACATCTCTCGCTTCCCATTCATCACTGATTTCACTGACCACGGCGGTCACCAGTCTCAGCAGTGATTCTTCATTCGGAAAAAGCGACGCTGTTCTGGTTCTTCTTTTGATCTGGCAATATCGACTTAACTGCGCTGGCCGGGGCGTGAATTTCACGTTTTATGATGAGTATTATTTTGAAGATGTGACAGCGCTATGTCTTTCCTGATTAGCCTCTAACCACCTACAGCCTAAACGCCTACTCCGCCAGTGCGCGGAAGTAAGCATCGACACTCTCTTCATACCCGACCGGGGTGGATTCATTTTCGGGATGGTGTATGGTTGAAACCTTCAGGCCGCGCACCTCGCTGCGTTCTATTCCTCCAGCAGCGCTGGATCTGATTGCCATACGCGCATCCCTGAGCGAGGATATCAGCTCACTCTGAACCTGGCGCACCTGCAGCCCGCTTCCGGTTGTGCTGAACTTCTGAATATGTTCCATCTTGTTGACCGCCTCTTCCAGATCGCCGGTCGGCAGATTGCGCACATTAAGTTCACGCAACAGCGCTTCGGCCTTCTGCTTCATCTCAGCCTGTTTACCTGGCAGACGCTGCTGTAGATTAGGTTTCTGATCCGGAGTAATTCCACGCAATCCATCGCCACCCACTCCGGACTGTTTACCGCCTCCGGTGGCACCGCCCTGAGGATCCTTGGAGTAATCCTTGACCGTTCCCTTTTCAAAAGGTGACTGCACCAGGCGAGTCGGGGTGTCACGTCCTCCCTTGCCATGCGCCTCTTGCTCGACAAACTGTCCGGAGGATTTGCCGGAACGTCCTTCACCCGAACGACCACCGACCTCGTTGTTATTCGGCATCACATTACCGGTGATGCCTTTGGCCGACATATCATCCATATTGCCGTCGCCAACACCCCAACCGATGCCTTCATCAAAGGAACTGAGCGAAGACCCGGTGGAGTCCTCGACATCCTCCATATCATCAAGACTGTCAATCAGCTCACCGATGATATCGGTCAGTTCGTCCGGCAAATCCTGAAGCGGCACATCCGGCATGATGCCCGACTCTTCTCCCACCCATTTAATGTGATCTTTGGCATCCGCAAGCCAACGTTCGAGATTGGCTTCTATGCTCTCAGCCTGTTGCCCGAGAAGCTCTTCGTTGACAGTTGCAATTTCAATATGTTTCTTCTCGAGAGCGGCTCCTGCCTTCTGCAGTTCCTCAATCATCTCCACAAACTCATCGGCCATGGTTGAATTCGAAAAATCCTGATTTTCAACTTTGGAAAGGTCGTTGAATGCCGCCTGGAAGAATTTTGCAAAGTCCTGTTCCTTTGCAGCCAGGTCACCGAGAAGTTTTTCCTCTTCCTCTGTCCAGTCCTCGGGTTCCTTTTTATCGATAGCCTCTGTATCAGCGATTATTTTGCGCTGTTCTTCCCTGAACTTGGAAATATCTTCCTTCAAAGCCTTCAGTTTTTTGAAAAGCTCCTGTTCCTGCTCCTCCTCGGCAAGCCTCTGCTCCTCAATATCTGCGAGAGTTTTTTGCTTGCTGACAGCCCCGAGAATACGTTGCAGCACTGTAATGATATCGCTCTGTTTCAGGACAACCTCATTCAATCCGGCCTGGCGCGCATCACCGTGAAACTTAACAACCTGAGGAATCCGCAATATCAGGGGATACGAGTGATCGGTTTTCAACTCGGCGATACTGTCATTCAGTGCTTTGCGGATTTTCTTTCTTTCAAGCAATCCAGCAGCCAGGGTTGCCCCCTGAGTTATTTTGGAATGCACCTCATTCTGTTGCTTCGGCAATGTCGCAGAGACCTGGCTGTTCCGATCTCTATCGATACGTGCTGCTACCCAGTTGCACAGAGGTATCTGTTTTTCCAGTGCTTCGGTGAGCAGAGCATAGAGCCGGACATAAGAATTGTCTTTGTCCTCGACATCCATTTTCTGCACAGGATCGATAATATGCAACGTCAGCGGAACTGGCGCGACTCCCGGCTGTGAAGGAGAGTGATTATCAAAAACCCTTGCCCAAACCTTATAGCTTGCATTGCGGGCAAAGACATCCTCATCAACTGAAAGCGCGGTTACACCCTTTCGTTCGCGACGGACATCGCGATAGTTGATTTTCTTGACAATCTGTTCCTGTCCATTTTTCACAGTAAAGAGCTCCAGCGAGGTAACGCCGAAATCATCACGTTCCTCCAGTGTCAGCGGCAGGCTCTGTCCAGCAGTCGCCTCAACATTCAGTTCACGGTTGAGAAACCGCACCTGAGGATTTCTGTCTTCCGCCATGGCCATCCGGCATTTCCAGACCCCGGCATGCAGTAGCCCCCGCTCATCCTTGACATCAATCGAAACCGTTGTGTCATCATTCATTGTAAATGCGAGATCACTGTTTGCATCGGTGGCTTTTTTGTTATCCCTGAAGATAAATGCCTCCTGCCTGCCGGAAACTCCGCTGCTGACAACGACGCGCGATCCTTTGAGAATCTTCACTTCATGTTTAAGCGATTCAACTGTCCAGGATTCCTCTCCTGAATACTCTGGAGGTGTTACAGTGACCTTCAGTTTTTTCAATCGTGGCCTGGGTATGATCTTGATTGTATATTCTTTACTGCGATCATTGCCGTTACGCAGCAGGTATTGGGTGGTGTGGGTTAAATCATGCAATTCAAAAACAAATCCATCTCCGCCCGAACGCATCGGATAAAGCAAAGGTGCGCCACCCTCCTGTATGACTATTTCGAGTTCCGACGCCGCACGACCTGACTTTGAGGCTGCCGCTTTTATCAGGCACGAGCTGCCTTCGATCAGTTCAACGTCACCGGGCTCCACACTGAACTGGGTGAAGTTAAGGGGGGTAACCGACGTGGTAGGATTCAGAAACCGGACAAACGCATTCTTCGCATGGGAAGAGAATGGAACGACATAAGCTAGGAATACGAGCAGTCCTGCCGCCGACCAGAGAGCGGCCGGTTTAAGGCGGGCATGCTGCCATACCCTGCCAAGTTTAAAACCTCCGCAGGCCGACTCTGCTGAACCGATAAATATATCCTTGATATAGTCCGGCAGTTCATTCTCTTTCTCGAAATGAACCGCATTGATAAGCCGGTTGTCATTGATGCCGTAGCGCTGTTCCAGATAGACTGCCATTTTCGCACTGTCAACCGGTTTACTCCAGTAGCGCAGGAAAACTCTGACAAGAATAAAAAGCATAGACCCGGCAAACATAAGTGCGGCAACAGCTCTGGTTGTGGCAGAGAGGTTGAAAAGATTGTCCGTAGCAAGCGCTATGCTGATGGCGGCAAATAACCAGGCGCAAGTCAGCAGTAGCATGCGTAGCGTGAGGCTAACTCTGCGGAGCAGAGCCGCTTTATTCAAGGTCGCGTATAAAACTCCATTTTTCATTGTCCTCACCTCCTTTTAGCTGAAGCTTTTTTCCTGGGCAGACGGCACTCAGAAGATCGCCGACAAGTAGTTTGCGGTTATGCTCGCCGCTCTTTTGTTTATGACGGATCAGAATGCTGCGTCGATCAACCTTCCATTCTTCACCGGCCAAATGCCAGCTCCATATCTCAAGATGCCAGAGAAATCCACCTGGAGTCCATCTTTCGGACTCATAGTAGTCCGCCCGACGTTTATATACAAGAGATTTTGCGAAATTACGGTTGCCACGCAGGCGCACAACCCAGCGGTCATTGAAAAAATCATCTGCCAGCGGAAATTTCTCCCTGATGCCATCAATATCCCCAGACTGCAGAGGATCTCCCCGGCGTTCTGCCGGTGTTTCATCAGAGAGTCCGGTGAGCACATGGGTGTCGGTGAGTATGCAGATATCATAACTGCCTGGCAGAACCGTTCCAAAATCAAAGCTTCCGTCTGCTGCGACAGTGGCAAAGATCACCTGTTCACGGGCGTTATCCAGAGCACTGACCGATATCACGCGTCCGAAATTCTGCACCATACCACTGATATTGCCGCCATCTTGTACCTGATTGGATGTCATTCTTATATTGCGGATATAAATCACATCTTCTAGTTTTTGTGTTTTACTGCCCTTGATCTGCCGTTTCAGGAAAAACTTGCGTTTAACCTGCTCCGATTTAAAGTACAGTCCGACAGAAATAATGTGGCCGGTGATCTGTTTCCCGTTGACAAGAGATATACGGGTTTTTAAATTTACCAGAGGGTATTCCCCGTCAAGATAGACCTTCTCGGCAC
This sequence comes from uncultured Lentisphaeraceae bacterium, assembly GCA_964406095.1. Classification (GTDB taxonomy): domain Bacteria; phylum Verrucomicrobiota; class Kiritimatiellia; order RFP12; family UBA1067; genus M55B167. The sequence continues at coordinate 52,718 of CAYOQJ010000036.1, read as the reverse complement.
GGCCCGACTCTTTGAAAACCCAGGGTTTCTGCATGGAGGCATTTTCGGGAAAGTGATCTATAGCCACAATGTCAGAGAGTTGAAACTTGTGCTGACGGTTATCGCCATCCGGCACCATGGTTAAAGGACGTGCCCCGATGAAACGGATATTGCCTGAGATAACAGTTCTATCGTTCAGCGTAATGACTGCCGGAGTGTAGTTCGCGGCATGGAGTGGCATAGCGCAAAGCGCGATTGCTACTGTAGAAAGTAGAATGTAGGATGTGGAATGTGTTTTCATTTTATCCTTGCTGTTTTTTTGACCACCCGGCGTAGTTCCACTTGTGGGACGCCGCCGGGTGGTTAAATCCTAAAACAGATTGAATCTCCTTCGCAATATCCATTCAGTCAGCAGCAGAGTGACAACTGCGATAAAAAACCAGGGAGTTTCGAAAATAAGAAAGCTTTCGCGGCGGATGATATTTCTGCGAACCGCCTCACGCAGAGAGTTTTGCAGCCGTTCGGCTTCATCAGCTTCAAATATATTTTTCTCGTTGCTGACAGCACGGAAGTTTTCGCGATCACAGCGTATGCGTGTGTTTTCCATCAGGACATCACCGATAAGCAAAAATTTATAACGGGTACGTAGAATTTCACTTCCATCCTGTGAGCTCACCCGCAGAACATAACGTCCCGCATTCAGACCCGGCAGGGTTCCCATATAACAGCCGCTTTTTCTCTCCAGCTCCATTGTTGAAGCAGGGGTGTCACTTTCTCCGGCAAAAAGATCCGCCTTGACAGTCAATGTCGGAGTGTTTTTTTTGCCGGCATACGCAGGATGACGTGCAATTGCGGTTATATCCACACTCTCTCCAGCGGATAGCTCACTTTTGGAAAGGGCTACCTTCAGTAAATCGGCATCCTCATCGGGATTTCTTGAAAAGGCAACCAGTTGACGCCAGAAACGGCTGAAATTTTCATCGCGTTGCTCGGGAGACCCCCACTGATGGAATGTATTGCTAAGCAGTGCAACGACTTTGCCGCGCCCGTAAGAGTGATATACCATCAGCGGCAGACGGCGTTTTTCAACAGCCCAAAGCATTACGTGGGCATTGGCTTTGACATCCTGAACAGTGTTGATGCCGCTCAGCATAAAATCTGCTGAATCATTGTTGTTCTGGATTATTTCCTCAATTTGATCAGCAAAAGCATCATCAATCGATTGATCGCTTTCAACCCTGAAAGTTCCCGGTTCATAGGAATTCTCCATAGTAACCACCGGCAGCAGACGCTGCATAGGTGAACCCGTTGGCAGCTCTCCGAAGGAGTCAGGGCCGGCCAGACAGACCAAGGTGCCTCCCTTGCGCACATATTGCTCCAACACCAGCATTTCCGCGGCGGATAATATCTCTTTGTTGTGCGAACCCAGTATAAGACAGGTCACATTTGCGAGCATCTCGCTTGTAGCTGGCAGACCCTCTTTAAATGACTGATTTATCTTTACGCCGCGCAGTCGGTAGTTCCCTTCTGAAACCTTATAAACCGCGGTAAACACACTGTTGTCATCTTTAGTGAATTCACGCAACAGGGGACGGAAGCTGTTGTTTAAAACGGGAAAATAGACGGCGACCTCCTCCTTGGCTTTGACCACTTCTACCGCCAGTTCGCGGCGGTTGTTCAGAGTGGAGACCTCATTTGGAAGATATTCACAGTCAATTGATATAATGTGGATGCCGGTGCCCATCAGGTTTATTTTCACCTTCTCCGTGTGCAGGCGCCCGCTGCCAAGTGTCAGATCAAGCGAATGAACAGGTTTGCTGTCAACCTTCACTTCAAAGCGGCTCTGCTTTTCGCGGGAGTAACCCTGCAACAAGATGGGAATCTCAAGTAAGATTTCCTCGCCTTCGCTCACCTTGACCGGGCATTTAAAGGGCTCGATGCCAAGATCCCTGACTTTACTCATATCGGTGCCCATCATTACACTCATGATGGGCACGGAAACGGAACTGCCGCGGAATTCAGAGTAATCCAGGCCATCACTCAGAAGAACCAAAGCCGAGATACGGTTCAGTCCGATATCTTTATCGATTCTGGCCACTGCCTGCTTGAAATCAGTTCCACCTTCAGCTTTTAATCCGTCAGGGGCACCGGGCCAATCGTATCTTTCCGCCTGATTATTAAACGCATAGGTTGCAAAAGGATAATCGGCAAGAGATTTAAAACGGTTCTCTTTCAAGAAGCGCAAAGCACGTTCAAGTCTTGATTCCCGCGCGGGCAAATCCTCCGTGGCCATGGATGCCGATTTGTCGAGCAGAAAAACAATGTGTGACTTTTCCACGTTGCGCTCTTCAATCATTCGGCCCGGACAAAGCAACATGATCAATATCAGAAAAAGTGTCAGCATGCGCAACGCCAAAAGCAGTCGGTGCTGCCAGTGTTTAACGGCGGGATTGCTATGCCGACAGGACCAGATTGCCACGCCTGCTGAGATGGCCAGCATCGGCAGTATCAACCAGATCGGTAATATGGGGTAGAATGAAAACATTGTTTTAGGGATTGCCCAGAATAATTTCGCAAATCAATAAAAGAACAAGCAGGAAAAGAAAGAGGCCGGTCAGGTCGCTACCGCGTCTTGTATTACGCAATTGCGGTTCAAGTGCGGCACCGGTTTTCAACATATTCACTTTCCCTTTTACGATTGATGTCAGGCGGAACTGACCCAGTGAGGTAAGGTCGCTCTCTTCTGTCGGTGGATTTAAAGCGGTTATGCGGGGTGATGCCCGTTCGGCTGTCACAAATCCGGGTTGCCAGGTTTCAACAAAAAGCGCTTCTTCTTCTTTGACTGGTAAAGTAAACGATCTGCCATTACTGTGACCAACCTGCAGTTCTTTGTCATCTTTATTCTGTCGGCGCAGCCGCAGCAGGCGGCCGCACTCTACTCCACTGTTGCGCTGCGGATCGTGGGCCGCAAAGGTAAAGAGATTGATCATGGCAATAGGATATGATTTTAATTCCGGCCAGTTGCTCATATCCCGTCGCGATGAGAAAGCGCAGGCAATAAAGATTCCGGTGCCGACTTTCTCAGCGACCAGAACCGGTTTTCCTCTGCTCTCGGCCAGCACCTCTGCCGATGGTGATAATTTCAATGTGTAAAAACGTCGGCCCGAGAAAAGATTCATTTGCAGAAGCTCGTTGAGCGGTTCCAGAGAAGCCTTGAAAACGAGTCCGTTGAAATCGCTGTCTATACGCGGACCGAATATTCTGCTGATGCGTTCATCAGCAAAAGCGGCAAGGGTTTCCGTTCCAGTTTTAATCCCGGCAAAAATCATAACGGCACCGCCATTCTGCATATAGCGGGTTAAAACGGCAGCTGCTTCAATGCCGATCGGTAGCGGATTGGAGAGAACGACAACATGGAATTTTTCAATCTGTCTTAAAGAAAGCTCCTGGACAAAACCCGGCTCTGTCAGAATTCCGTTAACAGCTCCGCCATTATCAGGATCAAGTGCAAGTTTCAGAAAATGGTATGGTCGCACCCGGCTCAGAACATCGCTCTCCAGCAGAAGAACATGGATGTTATCGCTTACATTCAATGCAAAACGGCGACTGTTGTCCATTGCAAGGTTGCGGTCTTCTATTCGAATTTCCCCGGAAATGAAGCCAGCCTTGGCGGGAACCATTTCAAAACAGCCCTCCACAGAATCATCGGAGGGAATTTTCAGGTTGATGCTGTTAAGTTTTTCTTCGTCAATCCACAGGGCAACCTGTGTTTCCCGGTCATTTCGTCCGTGGTTGCAGATGGCAAAAGGAATCTTCATAGACCTGCCAGCCATAAGCGGACGGCTTGGAAGTGAGATTCTTTCAACGGAAAGATTATCCTCACCGCCTGAAATCGGCAGGAAGTATATGCGGACATCCTGCGCAGAATCCAAATCAAGTGCTTTGGATGGTGCCTGATTACTCTGAAAATCCGAAATAACAAATATCTCACGATTGAAATTGGCACCTGTCTCAAGAACAGTTGCTGCCTGTTTAATTGCCGCACTGAACGAGCCGGTCGCCGCTGTCACATGTGATTCATCAAGAAGCTGCTGCACAATCGGGCGTCTGCGTGTCAGATCAATACCTTGGCGCCCGGAAATAAAAACCAGCGCCGCCGCATCACCGTCAGAAAGCGTATTTAAAATCTCACGTACTTTACGGACACCAAGTTGATAAGCACTCTCCCCTGATGCCAGTTTCCTGTCCATCGAAAGAGTGTCGTCCAGGATTACAACAACATCGGAACGAGCGGCAAAAGCGTAAGGCATGCGTTGAAACATCATGCGCGCCAGAGCCAGCACCAGGAAAAGCAGTGCCAGTGTGCGGATCAGCAGTAATAACAATTCGCGCAGGCGTCGCCTGTGGGCAAGGTAACGTCTGTTCTGCTGAAAAAACTGTAGCGTTGAGAACGCTATCCGTGCCTTACGCCTCTTAAAAAAGAGGTGTAGCAGAATCGGCAGTGGAACTGCTAATAGTCCCCATAAAAATATCGGATTACCAAAATTCATTGTTTAGGCTGTTAGGATTTTCTTAAAGATCTTATAAGGGATGCAAGAACTTTACCAGTATCCACGAAAAACTCCTCACAGGTAACGGCATCTGATTCATTGGCAAGCTTAAATACTCTCAGCTTTGTATGGTCTCTCATTACACCTTTCTTTCATCTGAACTGCAGTAAACCGAACAGTCGAACAGTCTAATAGCTGAACAGCCTAAACACCCACAGCGACACCCCTGCTAAAACATCTTTTCGCGTTTGTGGAAGTAGGCGAGGAGTGCGTGATCAAAAGCAGTTCCCGTGTTGAGTGTTTCAAAGTTCATTTTCATGCGGGCGCAGAGTTGCTTCATGCGGGCAATCGAACTGTTCAACTCCTCCAGATACGACGCGCGGCAATCCTCGCTCTCGACCTCAAGAAACTCGCCGGTTTCCATGTCGCGAAATTCAATTAGACCCCGGAAAGGAAAATCCGTTTCCATTGGATCAATCACTTGAAAGAGTATGACCTCGCAGCTCTTATGCTGAAAGTGTCGCAGGCTGCTCAGGAATTCGTAATTGGGATCGAAGAAATCGGAAAAGATGAGAATGATGGAACGACGATTGACCTCGTCAGCAACTCGGTGAAAGCAGGGTGCGGCATTGGATTGTCCATGCGGATTTAAACTCTCCAAGTGCGCCAGCAGAGTCAGCATGTGTAGACGTGAGCACTGAGCGGGAAAATAATCCTGAATGGTATCGGTATAAGTGAAGAGTCCGACAGCATCCTTCTGACGGTGCATCAGATAGATAAAAGCGGCAGCCAGATAACAGGCATAGTTGAACTTATGAAATTTGGGCGCACCAAACCCCATGGAACCGGATTTATCGAGTACGATATAGGTTCGTGTGTTGGTTTCGTCCTCGAACTGCTTGACATAATAGCGGTCAGTCCGGGCATAGGCCTGCCAGTCCACATATTTGACAGAGTCACCGGGGCAATATTTGCGATACTCAGAAAACTCCGAGGAAAAACCGTGATACGGCGAACGGTGCAACCCGGTCAGGGTTCCCTCTACCATGGAGCGCGCAACCATTTCGATATTTCTGAGAGCATCAAGTGTCCGTGGTGTCAGATACGCGGTTGAGTGTCCTCTCTCTCTATTGGTATTTTCCGCCATAAATTTACCTCAGCGATTAGGCTGTTAGGGATTTTGCATTATCTTAAAAGGGATGCAAGAATTTATTCCGTATCGGCAACCATTAGTTCGTCAACGTCAGCCTGTTGGCAACGTTAATTGTATCAACTATTAATCATCTCACATTGCTATTTCCTCTCACCCGAATAGTCGAACAGCCTAAACCCCTGCGGCAATGCCGCCATCGCTATCGGGTTCGGGGACGTAGTCTACCAGTTTGTCAATAATCTGTGTGGCATCAATTCCTTCACCAGCAGCATGAAAGTTACAGGCGATTCGATGCGAAAGAACCGCCTGGGCATTGCGGCGCACGTCGGCACAGCTCACATTGATGCGTCCGTCCAACGCAGCGCGAGCTTTAGCGGCCAGCACCAGATACTGCCCGGCGCGTGGACCGGCACCGAAGGTCAGATTATCCTTGATAAAACCGGGAGAGTCCATTTCTTCCGGGCGCGTCATGCGTACCAGATCAATACAGTAGGCTAGCACATGTTCACTTACAGGAATGTCACGAACGCAACGTTGCAACTCAATGATCTCTGAACCGTTCAGGAGCTTATCCAGTTTGAATTCCCGGTTGGCTGTTGTCTGCCGAAGGATCTGAATTTCTTCATCGCGTTTAGGGTAATTCATGCGTACAAGGAACATAAAGCGATCGAGTTGCGCCTCCGGCAAAGGATAGGTTCCCTCCTGCTCAATTGGGTTCTGGGTTGCAAGAACAAAAAACGGTTGAGGCAGCTCAAATGATCGGCCGCTTGTAGTTACGACGTTCTCCTGCATTGCCTCCAGCAGTGCCGCTTGGGTTTTGGGCGGGGTGCGATTGATTTCGTCGGCCAACAGCAGATTGGTGAACACCGGTCCCTTGACAAACCGGAGAGTGCGGTGGCTGCTGCCCTGTTCTTCATCCAGAATCTCCGTGCCGGTAATATCCGATGGCATCAGATCCGGTGTGAACTGCACCCGGTTGAAATCAAGGTTCAGCACCTCACCTAGCGAGTGAACCAACAGGGTTTTGGCTAGGCCGGGTACGCCGAGCAACAGGCAATGACCGCGGGAGAGAATGGCAATCAGCACTTGGTCAATCACCTCTTCCTGCCCGACAATCACATTGGCTATCTCGGATTTTATCAACTGGTGGGCATCAGCAATTTTTTTCAGGTTATCCAATAATTTCTCGTTCATTTAGTTTCCTTTTACTTCGTATCATTGCTTCATATTTTTTTTGACAGGATAACAGGATTATCAGGATTAATTAGATCCTGCCATCATAACTGAGTGTGGATAATGTTGTAAAATTAACAAATTCCTTATTAACAATCATTTAGCTCAGTTTCTGAATTTCAAATGCCGTAAATAGGTTAAATGTACAAGGTCGTTAGCTTGCATAATCAGGACTTACAACCTTGCACCTTTATCCTCATCACTCTTCAATCTTGTCTGTGGTTATAAACATGCACCATATCCAATCATGTTAATCCTGTAAGCCTGTCAAAAAAAATCAGTGTGTGAGACAGTACGTAAGCATATTCGCACCCAGCAGCAGTGAATCCCCCGGGGCATAGCCATAGGAAAGCGGATGGTCATCACCCTGCCATCCCGCAGCCATATCAAATGGGCTGTAGAAAACGCGATCCTCCCTGTCAAGCCGGATACTTTCGATAACGGGCGATGTCAAAGAGGGATATTTTGCCCGGGCGGCCAGGGTGAAACGAACCCTTTCAATTTTAAAGGGGCCTTCTTTAAACAACGGGTGGTGCGAGGGCACATTCTTAAAAGTGTTGCCGGGGAAGATAGTACCGATTTCACGATAAACCGCCTTGCCGAATTCTGAAAGTCCCAGAGAGTTATCGATGATCAGATAACCGCCCTCTTTCAGATACTTGTGCAGGGCACCGCGTTCAGCATCATTCAGCTGGAAATCACTTATTCCCGAAAGATACAGAAAACTGTAGTCCACAAGCGGATCCTTATCCAGCCGGACTGTCCGTACCACATAGTTGGCGTTAACACTCAGATTACGTTTCATGAACCGCAACAGGTTGTTGGCCCCGCCCGGTTCGGTGTTCCACACACCCCGGGTGCGAATTTGAGCAAACACAATCGGGTCGCTGTTGTCAGTGGCGTCCTCAGGACGATAAACCTGAGCGCGAGCATGCGACTGCCCCACCCGAAAATAGCCCATGGCATAGGCAACGAGATTCAACCCCAGCCGAGTTGCCGAGGCGGGATCATAATACTCAGCCATAGTTACCAGATCCGGACGTGTGTTATCCCACCCGGCTCCCATGCCGTAAGCCGAAACAACCGCAGCGACGCGAGATCCGATGTAGACTGCATCCAGAACCGGCATCTGCTCTTCCTTCGACTTCGTTTTCAGGCTGACGGTGTCATCCACCATATGAAAGACGGGGTGATCCTCCGGCAGGCGGCGTATCTGTACCTCCGGCAGGATACGTCCGAGTTCCGTCAGGGCGGATTTGTAGAAGTAGGGCGATCCCACAACAGAGTCAAACCAGATCATGCCTCCGGAAAGCACATACTTACGTAAGACCTCACGATTTGCATCGGTCAGTCTCAGAGAGCGTCCGCCGGAAAAATACAGAACCGGGATTTCAGCTGGAGTTGAATCAAACCCGTCAAGCGAAGTTGCCTGCACTTTGTAATCCATCCGCAGGTGCTTGTACGCTGACCGTAACAGCGACTGACAATCCGCCGGCACCATATTCCAGTCATAGACACGCGTTACATTGCCGTTTTTCCACTTGTAATCCAGATAGGAGCCCCATATCACCTTACCGATAAGCGCTGAAGGGCTTGGCGGACGTTTTTTCTCTGAACGGCGTAATGGTGTGGCAGGCAATGGCAGCGGGGGTAACGCTTCGCCTCCCTGACGCATCTGAGGCTTGGCTTTCGGGGGCAGCCCCACCGGACGCAGGAAGTCATCCTCGCCCGCATGTGCAATCGACAGTAGCAGAGTTGCGATTGCGATTATTGTCAATTTGTCTTTCATCTTGAACCCTCCTTGATTCATTGGAATTATATCACAAATAATGAAGTACATAACATTCCATATCAGTTCAATTGATCCTCTTAATTCTTCGCTTCCGCCGGGGTGCCAAATGTTGTTTGTGCGATTTGAGAACAGGCTCTGTTCATAGCTAGGCAGGTAACGAGCGATCATGGGATACACCCCACCCGCGTAAACGCGGCTCCTGCTACTGGATTGAGTTGAGTAAAAGTGGTTTGTGTATAAAACATAGTAATCCAGTTTCAGCGACGGCGTTCACGCCGTCTGTATTATTAGTACGCTAGATATCCTGCATCCTCTTTTCCATTGTCTTCAGCAGCTCGCGGGCTTCAAGCTCCTCCCGGCTCCATGGACTCTCCTTCCTCAGAATATTTATCTGATGCTGAGCCTGTGCGAAGCTGTTCATCTTCACGTAGAGACGTGCAAGCTCCAACCGTAATTTCGGGGTGTAGGTGTCTTCAACCTCAGCAAGCAGAGCGCGTTTCAGACAGACCACCGCCTTTTTAGGCTGATCGTTGCCGATGAGTGCCTGCACCTTTAAAAGGTTCATACGGGGCGATGCACGCTCCTCAGGAATATCCCATTCTATCATATCCACCGCCTCAAGGCTCTCCCGATATAACTTCTGGCTCAATAGATTCCTAAGACGAAAAAAGCGGCTATTATATTCAAAAATCACATCCCGGTTGAGTTTGTCGTCAGTTAGAGGTGAAAGCGGGCGTGGTATAGCACGGTACATTTTTTCAGCTGTAGCAAAATCATCCAGCACTAGGGCGGTGTCGGCCAGATAGATATCCAGTAGACGCTGATCGCCCGGATCGAGATCGTTGCGGTTTATCGACTCCTGCATCTTCCGAGCATCTTCCGGACGGTTCAGACAGAGATTCAGCATTCCGCTACAGTGCAGAGCGGCAAAGGCCCGTGCCTTGGAATCATTGACCTTTTCAATAATAAGCCTGAAGCATTTTTCAGCCAGATCATATCGCTCTCCTGCCTGCTGCACACCCATTGCCAGTTCAATCAGCACCTCGTTCAACTGATCTTCGGGCATACGGTCAACAGCCGCCAATACCCTCGGGGCAAAGGCAGTGGCCTCCTCCTCTCGCAGGAAGAAGAACCAGCCACGTGATATCAGAGCATATCCTTCCGGTTGAATTGCCAAATCTTTCTCCTGTTTTACAGCCTGTTCCAGCAGGGCAAGTGCCCTTTTGTCATCCCTCTCGCTCTGTCCGTAGCGCGGCGCAACATGCACGACCTGAGAGCAGATTGTTTGAACATTGCCTCTGCTAACAGTGAGTTTAACCGGAAAATCCCCGTGCCGGAAAACAAGATGTTTCACCTTCCTGCCTGTTCGGTGGACACCATCGTCAAACACCCACTCGTAAACCGCATTCTTTTCGCCGATCTCTGCTGCTTCAAAAACCATTTCATGTAGTGCATGCTCATGGATCGTAACCATATAGCTGTTTTCCCAGATGAAATCAGCCTGCTTTTCATCATTGCGGTTTTTTAACGCTCCCACATAAGCGTAAGCCACCGGCGTAAACATATCCGGGCTGAAAACATAGTGCTGCCTGTCACCTGGAGGCACCATGGCGGCAATTGCATATGATGTGTTGCCGCTGTTGGCATGCAGGTATGTAAAACGGCAGGGCCCGGCTTTAAGATTTAAGCTGCCCCGTTTGCTGCCATCCAGACCCTCCCTCACACCATGCTTCCCCGGCCATGCTGTGATCTCCACTCCGTTGATAAACATAAATGAAGCATCCGTGGAGGCAGTACAGAATATGGTTGTGCCTGGCTTTTGTATCAGAAGAGTACCGTCATATCGATGAAGTGCACCCGCATTCTTACCGAAAGGATTGTAGGATGAGTAAACACGATCGGTAAAACCGGCTCCCAGAAAGGTTGCTTGCTCCCAAAGTTCGCTGAACTGAGCGGAGGAGGTAACCGTGCTACCGTCATAGCTGCGTGTCTCCTGCCGCAATCCTGTAATAGGAACCGGCCCTCCCTGTTCAGGCAGAGCAATCCTGTTGGAAGGATAAAGATAAAGGGTCTCGCCCGGCACGCCGGTAAAATAGATGCTGACACGACTGCCCGTACGGTTGAGCAGATAAAACGTACGCGGTTGACCCCGGGCATCAAAAAGAGTGAATCCGCCGAATCGATCGTTCGTAAATACAGTCGTCGTAACGCAGATAGACGAATTGCCCTCACCTTCAACTTTAAGCTCCCTGCGGAAATGTGCATCATCCACATGCCAGGCTGCATGCAGGTTAAATGTAAACAGAATGCAGGCGGACAGGCCAAATAAAAAAATCTGAACAACCTTTTGCATGATACAAAGCCCTGTTCCATGAAAGAAAGGACTCCCCCCCATTTTCTTAACTTCTTAACTTGCAGTCATTGTACACCAATCGCTGAAAGAAACAAGGTGGTATTTTTTTTAATGGCCTTTACATGTTCACCTTCATCGACAAAATACAGTTCTCTTTATAGGTGCCTCTTGCCAAGGAATAAGATTCAGTAGTTCTGCCTGGGGGCTGTGACAGCCATTTTTTAAGTCTTTCTGCGCGCTCAAACGCCGACCGGTCGCTATAGCTCTCAATGAGGTTGAGCGCGCGCAAAGCTTCCCCTGGAGTCAACTCGCACGTTTTATCTTTACCCGGATGCTGTTAAAACTTAAACTCTCAACATACCGCTTTGCAGGTTGTAACAAAATATCGCGGGAGGGTGTTTTATGAAAAAATGGTATCTTCTGATTGGTTTGATCTGTGTGTCCGCATACGCGTGTGCGATCGGTTTCAAGGAGCGTTTCGCCCTGGTGGATGATCGCTCCGAAGTGCTGTCAGAGTTGCTGCCGGGCGGCGACGATGCTTTCTACTACCGCGCTCTGCATGCCTTAAACCGTAAAAATTTTGTCGAGTATCAAACTGTCATGGATAGCTGGCAGCGTGAACGTATACATAACTGGCCGCCTGAAAGGGCGCGGCAGCTGCTGAATCGCGAGGCGCTTCTGAGATACGAGAATGATCCGCAACGATCACTGAACTATCTGCGCCGACAACTTGATCTGCGCTTTAACCACACCCGCAAAGACGACGCATCTGCCGCTGAACTGCCCGCAAAGCTTGACCGCAGGCTGATAAGTCGCGAAGCGTTGCTACAAAAAAGTCTGAGCGAACACCCAGCAGATGTCGCTCTCATCGAGCCTTGCGGCTATCACCTGCTCCAGAACGCCGCTTTAACGAATGAACAGCGCTTTGACCTGCTGAAAAAATTGCGACACCCCGATTTCAATGGCCTGACGAATATGATTATCAGCGATCTGCGGCAACGCCGGGGAGCCCGGTTCGGTGAACTGCCGATTCACTCTGCGCTGACTTTGGCTCAAATCGAAAGGCTTGCGGCAGAGCTGCCCGAACTTCGGCGTAGCGAAATCTTCGTTAATGCCTGCATCGCCCGTCTTGCACCGCTTGATGAGGTCAATACGAACACCGAACCGATAGAGCTGGATGCTTACTATCAGCGTGTCTGGAAGTTCGCCGCGACGCTTACACCAAATTTTAATTCTTTGAAAGCGAATCTTCTTTATAATTGGCTTCGGAACGATCTGAAACTCGGGAAATTGGACAAGGATCACTTCAAAGAATACCTTAAACTGCCACGTCGTACTGCTTACGCTCCGAAACCTTTAAACAGCAATAACAGCCAGACACTGGATTTCACCCGGGATTTCGGGACTAAATGGCTGCCGCCGATTGTCGATGAAAAGCCCCTGGTTCACAGGATTCTGCTGAAGATTTTCAAAGACGCCGATGATTTCAGCGAGTTTGAAAATCTGCTCAAAACCGAATATCTGCGCTCGGTGTTTGCCGAGGCTAAATTAACAGCGGGTGCGGGTGATCCCGGTCAGTGGCGCAAGTGGATGAGTCGTTCTCAGTATGATGAGCTCAAACGACGCGTTGATGTTGATTTTGCCGATGATAACCCCTCTGTTCTGGCTCCCACTGATTCGGTTACGCTTAGTGCATATATAAAAAATGTCGAGTCACTAACTGTCAAGGTCTACGAGCTCAACACTTTGAATTGTTACCGTGATAACCCGGCACCGCTGAATCTTGCAATGAATCTTAACGGACTGGTTGCGACCTACGAACAGATTTATAAGTACAATCAGCCCGACATTCTGCGCACACGTCACGAATTCACATTCCCCGAGCTGCAGCAGCAGCGGGGTGCTTACATTATTGAATTGATTGGTAATGGCAAAAGTAGCCGCGCTTTGATTCAGCAAGGCCATTTGAAGGTTGTTGAAGAGATTACCGCTGCAGGTCACGCTTTTTCAGTGTACGATGAAAACAATGTTCAGCTCAAGGATTGCGACGGCTGGTTTAACGGAGCCCTTTTCCGGGCACGTGATGACGGAAGAATCTATATCCCCTTTGCCGCCGATAAAAAGAAAGCGATCCGTCCGTTTGACAGTGCTGCACTGGTGGTCAGTAACGGCGGTTTCGCAACCTTCAAGCACTTCAATCACCGACCTGAAACCTACACTTTACATACTGGTTTTTATGTTGATCGTGAAGCACTGATACCCGGTGAATCGGCGGAGGTGATCGTGCGTCCCTCGCTCAGAATCAATGGCTGCCGAACTCCTTTAAGTTTATTGAAGGATGTCTCCCTGACGCTGGTTGCAATCGATTTCGACGGTGTGCCTTCCCGCAGTGTGACCTCGATTGAAAAAATCGATGAGCTTGCGGAATATGTGCACCAATTTCGTGTCCCTGAACGCTGTGCTGCTTTGAAATTTAATCTTGAGGCAAAGATTGAAAACGTGGCGTTGAACGAGGAACAAAAACTGAGCGCTGAGAAAACATTTGCCTTAAATACCGGTGAACGAAGGCAGTTCGCAGTGAGTCGGCTTTTGCTTAGACAGCACACCGACGGCTATGCGCTGGAGGTGCGTGGTAAAAACGGTGAGCCGATCTCCGGCATGGCAGTTCACCTTAATTTGAAACATTCGCTTTTTGTGCGTGAGATTCAAGTTGATGTTAAAAGTGATAAAAATGGAATTGTGCGGCTTGGAGAACTGAATGAAATCAGCAGTGTCAGGGCTTCATGGGGTGAAAGCGACAAGCGATACCGCCTCTGGAATCTGAATGTTGAAGGTGCTGCGCCATTTAACAACCTGCATGGTCGTACCGATGATGTTCTCAGAGTGCCGGTCAGTAGCGACTTTAATTTAAACGAGGATGTATCTCTGCTGGAAACGCGTGGCGGCGTTTATACGGCAAACCGACAGAATGCACTGGCTCTTAAAGACGGATATCTCTCTCTTGAAGGGTTGCCTGCCGGAACCTATGAACTCTTTATAAAACCTGAAAATCGCACTGTAACAGTCAGAATCACCACTGCTGAAAATGACGGACGCTTTTTAATCTCTGACCGGATAATGCTTGAAAAGCCTGAGTTTGAACCACCCATCATCACCTCTATTATCAGGAGTAGTAACGAATTGACGATCAGCTTGGCTACGACTTCTCCTGCAACGCGGGTGCATATCGTCGCCACCCGCTACCTGCCGGAGTTCAACCTGTTTGATGCGCTTGCAACACCCGCCGAAGCGCTGACTTCGGCAACATGGACAACTCCCGGCTCCTATTACAAATCGGGTCGGGATATCGGCGATGAACATCGCTACATTCTTGAACGTCGCAATGCGCACAGCTATCCGGGTAATATGCTGGAGCGTCCCGGTTTGCTTATTTCTCCCTGGGCCAGACAGGAGAGCGCATCAGAACGTGAAGAGTTGGCCGAAGGCGGCGAGTATGAGTCCGCAGCCGATAAGATGCCCATTGCGACTTCGCGTAGCTCAAAGGTGCGGGATCGGGTGGCCCATGAGTTGCAAGGTGCATCAGATTCCGGCTGTTCCTGCGATTTCATCGCACAACCGGCCGTAACCTTGTACAATCTGAAACCGGATACGAATGGGGTTGTCAGAGTTTCGCTGAACAAACTTCAGGGACATCCCTTTGTGCGAATAGCCGCAGTAAATCCCGGGTTCTTCGTTATCCGTGAATCAGTGCTTCCGGCTGCAAAGTTTGCAACACGTGAACGCCGCCTGATATCAGCGCTACCACATGATCACGATTTTGCGGAGAGTCAGCAGGTCGCAATTCTGCAGACAGGGGAGCAGTTTGAGATCAGCTCCCAGCGGTCAGCACAGTACAAAATTTATGATTCAGTCGCGAAACTCTATCATCTGTTTGTCGCGTTAAGTCAGGATCAGACTCTGCGGGAGTTTGCCTTTATCACAGAGTGGAACCGATTGCCGATCAAACGCAAGAAGGAACTTTACTCTCGTTACGTCTGTCATGAGCTGAATCTTTTTCTGCGCTTTAAAGACCGCGAGTTTTTCAACCGGGTGGTAAAAACCTTTGTCGCCAACAAACGCGATAAACGATTCATCGATGACTGGCTGCTCGGCAATGACTTGAGTAAATATATGCGCGGCTTGACTTTTGCGCGCTTGAATGCGGCTGAACGGGCTTTGCTGGCACATGAAGCATCTGGCAGGAAAAATTTGCTGGCACGCGCTCTGCGTGAGCAGGTGGAGGTGCTGCCGGTCGATCAGGAAAGACTTAACCGGCTCTTTGAAACCGCGTTGCAGGGCGGAGCCTTGAATGCTTCGACCAGGCAGAGTGTTGCACTTATGATGCGCAACCGCATAGATGGGCCACCAGATGCGGCACCTGCGCTGGCAACCTTCGGCGGACGCAGACCGCTGAAATCTAAAGCTGAGAGTGCCAAAGCTTTAAAAAAAGCGGATGTTGACGACATGATGCTGCGGGCGGGCAAATCCGTCATCACCACAGATGCCCATCGCACCGCTGAGCTGGAGGCGCGCAAACAGACTCGGCGACTCTATCAGAAACTGAATAACACCCGTGAGTGGGCTGAGAACAATTACTATGAATTACCTGTCGAAAAACAGAATGCCGAACTGATCAAACCCAATCTGTTCTGGCAAGAGTTTGCAGAACATGCCACTCTAACAAATTTTCTCAGCGGCAGTGTGACGCTGGCGGCAAATTCATTCGCCGAAATAATGCTGGCTCTGGCGGTGACCGATCTGCCCTTTCAGGCACAGCCGCATAAAGAGATGACAGCTAAAGACAAATTAAGTTTTACTGTCAATTCCCCGGCACTTGTTTTTTATCGCCGCATTCAGCCTGCCGACAGAGCGCCGTCTGCGACCGCTTTGGTTGCGCAGAGCTTTTTCAGAATGGATGATCGTTACCGCTATGAAGGTAGTCAGCGTTTTGACAAAATCGTTACCGATGAGTTTTTGAAAGGCGTTGTTTATGGTGCCCGTGTTGTGCTGACCAACCCGACAGAGGGCCGTATGAAGGTGCGTCAGCTTTTGCAGATACCGCAGGGTGCCGTTCCGATTGCCGGCGGTTTTTACACCAAAGGTTCATTTTTGTCGCTTGAGCCGTATGCGACAGAAACAAGTGAATATCACTTCTATTTCCCGGAGAGTGGCAGATATTCTCATTATCCGGTAACAGTTGCGAGTGATGCCGGGGTGGTCGCCAAGGCTGATCCGCTGCTCTTCAATGTCGTTGACCGTTTGACCGCTGAAGACAAAAATTCATGGAGCTGGATTGCGCAGTATGGTACCGCTGAGCAGGTGCTGGAGTACCTGAATGTCAACAATATTTATCGCGTTGCACTGGATGATATCGCTTGGCGTATGAAGGAACTGCAGCTCTTTACCCGGATTATTGATCTACTCGCTGAACGCGGTGTTTACAATAGCACGCTCTGGTCATACAGTATCTTTCACAACACACCAGCCGAAATTGCGGAGTATCTGGAGCGTTCAACACTGGCCGGGCAGTGCGGCCTGTGGCTGGATGCGCCGTTGTTGAGGATAAATCCGGTTCAACATGAGTTCTATGAACACCTGGAATATGCGCCGCTGGTCAATCCTCGAGCGCATAAAGTCGGGGTGGAACACAAGATTTTGAATACGCGGTTTCGTGCGAATTATGAAAAGTTTATGGAGATCCTCGCCTTTAAACCGCAACTGGAAGATGAAGATGAATTGGCAGTAGCCTGGGCAATGACACTGCAGGACAGAGTTAGTGAGGCACTTGAATGGTTTGACCGAGTTGAGCGTCAACATGTCGCCGAGCAGGTGCAGTATGATTATCTTGATGCCTACCTCGCTTTTTATCGCGGAGATATTAAACGTGCGCGAAATATCGCTTCCGGTTATGAACAATACCCGGTGGAAAAATGGCGCCTGAAATTCGAGTCGGTGTTGGCACAGGTTGGCGAAATCGCGGGCAATGTACCCGCAGCCGCAGTTGATGCACGCAGTCGCGATCAGGTTCTCGCCCTTCTGGCCGGCACTGAACCGCTCCTGAATATGGAGATTGAAAAAGACATCATTAAACTCAAGGGAGTGAATGTAAAACTCTGCGAGTTGAACTTCTACCCGATGGATATTGAACCGCTCTTTTCACGAGCTCCCTTTGTGGAGGCCAGCAGCGCAGATTTCTCGACTGTGCGACCAGCCCTGCAACAGACAGTTTCAATACCGAATGATGACCGATGGATCAGTGTTCCGCTGCCATCGCGCTTTGCTAAAGGCAATGTTATGGTTGAGGCAACCGCCGCTGGAGTCAGATGTGCGCAGGCTTGCTACGCGAACTCAATTGAGCTGCAAATGGTTGATCGTTACGGTGTCTTGAGTGTGCGACATTCCGAAAGCGGCGCTCTGCTACCAGGCGTTTATGTCAAGGTTTATGCTCGCATGAACGACGGAGCGATCAGTTTCTATAAAGACGGTTACACCGATCTGCGCGGACGCTTTGACTATGCTTCGCTTAACAGCAATCAGATCGACAATGTCGCGAAATTCGCAGTGCTGGTTTTAAGCGATGATCTCGGTGCAGTTGTACGTAAGGCTTCACCACCGCAGAAAGCGCAGTGATGTCGCTGAACAGAGGAGTGAATGTTTTGAATAAACGTGCCATAGCGGCTAGCAGTGTCACCTGGATTGGGCTCGCGGTCAATTTTTTACTGACGCTCTTTAAATTGGTGGCAGGGGTGGTCGGACACAGCGGCGCGATGACAGCCGATGCCCTGCATTCGCTATCGGATTGCGCTACCGATGTTGTCATCCTTGTCAGCTTTAGATTTTCCGCCAAACCTGCAGATAAAGAACATAAATATGGCCACGGTAAGTATGAGACACTCGCGACGGTGGTCGTAGCCGCTGTGCTGATGATTGCCGGAGCGGGTGTTTTCAAAGAGGGCACCATTAAAATATGGCGTAGCCTGCAAGGAGAGAGTCTTCAAGCACCTGGCATTGTGGCGATGATCGCCGCCGCTCTCAGCATTATCATAAAAGAGTCTCTCTACCACTATACGGCGGCGAAAGGCCGGCAGATCAGAAGCAGAGCTGTCATTGCCAATGCTTGGCATCATCGCTCGGATGCCTTGACATCAGTCGGCACTCTTGCGGGAATTGGAGGTGCTATATTTTTGGGGGAGAGGTGGCATGTTCTTGATCCTTTGGCAGCTGTTGTGGTTAGCTTGTTTATCTTCAAAATAGCTGCCTCCCTGCTTTCAGAGAGTCTCAGAGAGCTGGTTGAAGAGTCACTGAGCACCGAGGTGGAGGCTGAGATTATGCGGATTGCCGCATCTGTTCCGGAGGTAACACACCCGCATAATCTGCGCACCAGACGCATCGGTTCCGATATTGCCGTCGACTTTCATATTCGTGTGCCATCCGCTATGCGGGTAGATGCCGCACATGCAATCACAAAAAAGATTGAATCAGAAATTACGGAACGTTTCGGTGAATCCGCCTTTATCTCTATCCATATAGAACCGGAACATTCGCCAACCATGTAAGCGCGGGATAAGATGATGTTTAACATCGAGGTACAGAGATGCCGGGACAGACCGCAGGCTTGCCGCGTTACCGTAAATTGCGGTGAAATGTCTCGTTACAACAGGGCGTTTGTGCTTAAATACCAACCGTCAGTTAATCAAGCAGAAGGAGTTTGTTTTGAGAGTAGCAATTGCCTATCCACCGTTTGAATCTGAAAAAGGGGTGCCTCTTTTAACACAGAACCGTCAGTTTCAATGGTTCTCGCGACCGACTTATATCTATCCGGTGGTGCCGGCCCAGATGGCCACTATGCTTAAACGTGCCGGACACGAGGTCGGTTGGCTGGATGGCATCGCTTTTGAGTGGAGCTTGAATGAGTTTGCACGACAGCTCGCTGAATTCAAACCGGATGTTGTGGTGCTGGAAACCAAAACGCCGGTAGTAAAGTTACATTGGGAGTATATCAGAGAACTGAAAAATAAAAAACCCGAAGTGATCGTTGTGCTGGTGGGCGACCATGTGACCGCGCTACCCAATGAAAGCTTCGCGGAGTCGCCGGTTGATTATATCCTGACCGGCGGCGATTACGATTTTCTGCTGCTTAATCTGCTTGTAGCTTTGTCATCCGGTGAGCTGGATACAGTCCGTCTGGAGGGTGGTGTATATTGGCGTGAGGGTTATGAAATCAAAAACAGCGGCCCCTTCAAGCTGGATCACAACCTGAATTCCATTCCCTGGATTGACCGCGAGCTTACGCATTGGGAGCTTTACTCTGAAAAAAACGGTAATTACCGTGAAACTCCCGGCACCTATATCATGGCCGGTCGTGACTGTTGGCATGGCAAGTGCACATTTTGTTCCTGGACAACTCTCTACCCCTCATTTCGCACACGTGACCCAATCAGCTGTGTTAATGAGATCGGCGAACTGATTGAAAAATACGGTATTCGCGAGATAATGGATGACACCGGTTGCCTGCCTGTCGGCAGCTGGCTGAGTACATTCTGCCACGAGATGATCAATCGCGGTTATAATAAAAGGATACGCATCGACTGTAATATGCGCTTTGGTCACTTGAGCTACGATGATTATCTTCTGATGCGCGAAGCCGGTTTCCGATTGGTGCTCTTCGGCGTCGAGTCGGCTAACCAGCCGACTCTTGACAAACTCAATAAAAATTTACAGGTCGAAGATATCATCAGCGGCGCACATAACGCCGCCCGCGCCGGTCTGGATGTGCATGTCACAATCATGTTCGGCTACCCCTGGGAACATGAAGCTGATATAGAAAATACCGTCGCCCTTGCGCGCCGTCTGCTACGCAAGGGCGACGCTTATACCCTGCAGTGTACGATGATGATTCCGTATCCCGGTACTCCGCTGTTTAAAGAACTCTCGGAAAATGAGCTGCTGTTAACCCTTGACTGGAACGACTATGATATGCGACGTCAGGTAATGAAAAGCGATGTTCCCGAGGCGTACACCAAAGAGGCGGTACGCCGTGTATATAAAGCTTTCATACATCCAGAGACAATTATCCGGCGCCTGTTGACAACTCGTGATCTCAAAGCCGATCTCAAATTTTACTGGCGTGGCTTCCGCTCTCTGATCGGACATCTGACCGATTTCAAAAATGGATGAATTACTGCGGCTACCCCCGCATTTTGATTTTAAACACATTGCCGTCCGGCATAAATCAGGTTTGTAACCGGATTATCCTAAAATTAACAAATTCCTTATTAACAATCATTTAACTCAGCTTTAGAAAGTGTAGCCTACTCCCAAAATGTAGCGGTAGTCTGTTTTGTCAAGAGCGTCCGCCGGTGTGGAGTCGTGTTGCAGTTCGGCTTTAGCCTCCAGTATCCAGTTGCCGACAACTCTGGTTTCCAGTCCGGCGTCGGCATAAACCAAATAGACGTCGCTGCGTTCAGTGCTGGGCAGAAAAGTTACGTTGTGGAAGGCCTTGACACTCTCCCACAGAGTTTTGTCCAGATGGTAAGCAAGCCTGATCGCTATATGATCACGGGTTTCACTGGGATTTGAGTACTCTTCATGCACCCAGTTCAAACCGGCCTCGGTGTTGAAATTGAAATCATCGCGTTCAATCCATTGATAGCCGACACCGCCGCCGGGAGTTACACGCATATCAAGATTGGCGATGCGGTCTTTTTCGTACATGGTGTTGCCATACAGATACATTTGGTTACTTAGAAAATAGTCGTATTTGCCGCTCAGGAACCAACGATCTTCGGTGGTGTCGTCCTCTCCGGTAGAGGTGTCACGCTGACGGGCGAAGAGATACCCGGCAGCCAGTGAGATCCGGTCATTCTCGCGGCGTAAAGATGCCTGAGCTCCGGCATTGGCGGTTTCGCTGTGTGTATTGCCGCGTGCCAGAATAGCGCCTGCCGTTATTTTGCCGTGCCAGGTTGGCTTGTCAGGGTTGATCTGGATGATCTCACTCAACGGCAATGACGTTTTGTCCGTAGCCAGCGTGATGTTGCCGGCCTCACTGGCAAAGCTGCGGCTTTCAACACGCGTACCGTCAGGTTTTTCAATGGTTATCGCCTGCTCAGTTTCAAAGGTTTGAATATCCTGCATGTCCAGGGTCAGGGTTCCGGCCACCTTGGATTCAAAGATCATTTTGCCCTCTTTGACCTTGGTTACGCTGCCGCTCAGGCGGTCACCACCTTTAAAGATTACGGTATCGGCGCAAAGAGAACTGCTGCAAAGGATGCTCAAAACTGCCAACGACTTTATTTTCTGCATGTGTACTTCCTTGTTATTGTGTTGATTCTGTTTATGTAGATGCACGGTTAAAGATAAAAATCATCCCTTATAATGGTTCCATGCACAAATTGTTTTGGTTCGTATGGCAGTTGATACAGGTTGGGCAATGTTTCAGTTCCTACCAGCCCTTGTCGCCGGGAGTGTGCATATCACCGCCTGTTATGAGCAATTTCCAGGTTCGTTCGGTATAGTTTCTGCCCTTTTTCACAATATCTTTCTTATCGAGAGTCCCGACAACCTGCGCCATGCCCAGATATTTGATGCCGTCCAACGCCCAGAGACCGTGCGGATCGGTTGTCGCGGAGCGTGCTTCCTCAATCAGCAAAGCACATGCCCGTTCTTTTTCACCAAGATTGCCCAGGGTGATGGCTGCGTTGATGCGTACGCTGGCGTCAGAGTCTTTGAGAGCCCGCTCGATCTGCGCTTTAACCGGTGCGGCTTGTGTCCCGAGCATACGTAGTCCCATCATGCCCCAGCAACGGATCGTCTCCGTCGAATGGCCGAGGGCTTGAATGTATGCCGGTATAGCGGCTGGATTGCGCTGGTGCGCAAGATTAGCCAGCTTCAGAATATCTTCCAATGGATAGTTGCTCTCGTCGCGGGCGAACTCATAAATGGTTTCTCCCGCGTTGTCCGCGTCGATTGCCGCCATCAGGGGCTCAGGTAGGAAGCCGATATCCCGGGTTGCTAGAATTTCACTGTTCAGCCGACCGCGCATAGCTTGCAACTTCTCTTTGAAATTGCTCTCGGTGGCAAGATTCCTGATCTCATGCGGATCAGTGCTGGTGTCGTAGAGTTCCTCCGGTGGTTGATCACGGTAGTGCGCCGCTTGAGCTTCGCTGGTGCGTCCCGCTTTGTAGGCGTGGTATTGCGACTGCTGCCCTTCCTGAAACCAGATGTAGCGTAGCATCTGATAACGGGGACGATCCGGTTGATAGTTGCGGATGTATTTCCAGCGTCCGTCGGTAATGGCCCGCCGCATGTCGGGACACTCATCAAAGCGGTTCGAGAAGAGAAAAACATACTCAGGAGCAGGCTCTACACCGGACCCCAAAAAAACCCTGCCGGCGTAGTGCTGCGGAATATCTATGCCGCATAGTGATAGAAATGTGCGGGGCATATCAATAAACTGTACCAGACGATCACTGACCGATCCCGCCCGACCCGGTGCCAGATGTCGCCATTTTTCCGGAAAATAAACGATGAGCGGTACACGAGTTCCGCTGTCATGCAGATAACGTTTGCTGCGCAGAGTAATGCCACCATGATCAGAGTTGTAAATTATGATTGTGTTGTCCGCTTCGCCGGATTTTTCCAACTCTCTGATCACCCGCCCGACCTCTCGATCCATCAGCTTGATGGAATCATACATGCGCTGCCAGTCTTGAATGGTCTCGGGAGCCCGTACCTGATAGGGCGGCAGTTTGATGTTTTCCGCCGCCACCTGGGGCTTCTCAGGTATTGCTCCCTGTTTGACCCGGCGTTCCACCACTTTCGGAAAGATGCTGCTCTCATGACTTGTGCCAATATTAAAGATTGCAAAAAAAGGCTGCCCCGGCTTGCGGTTTTTGTAGTGTGCCCGTCCGTGGCATTCGTCCCAGATTTCTTTGTGAAACGATCGGGTGTTGTAATCGGTTTTGCTATTGTTGGTTACATAATAGCCAGCCCGCTTGAAAAGTGTCGGATAAGGAATCAGCTCTTTCGGGAGCCTGTACTTACAGCGCATGTGATGAATACCGGATGAAACGGCCGGCAGACTGAGAATCCAGGAACTGCGCGCAACGGCGCAGACCGGGGCGTTGGCAAAGCAGTTTTCATAACGTACGCCGCGCTCCGCCAAAGCGTCCAGATTTGGTGTGCTGGCGTTGCTGTCTCCGTAGCAACCCAGAAAACAGCCGTTGTCTTCGCTGGTTATCCACAAGATGTTGGGCCGATCCTGACCGGCTGACACCGTCGCGTAGGCCAGACCGGACAGAATTGTAATGATTCCTAGAGATGTACGCACTCTTTTCATCGAAGGCTCCTAAAATTTTTTCCGACATAGTCGGACAACTATGGCGATACTTCAGCCTGCAATTACCTGTCATTTTTGCAACAACATCGTCCGCCAGACATACAACACCTGATTATAAACCTCATCACGCCTGAAAACAATGAAAAATGAAAAATACTGATTTCGCCGGGCAGAGGGTTCGCGTCCTGGCAAGTGGGCGCTTGTAATTTCAGGGTACAGGCTGTTTTGATATCCCCGTGCTTCTGCGCCGTCTGCCAAACTCACATCACTAATCGTGACGGCAGATGCCATGCACTGCCAGTAGGAAAGCGCACGCAATGGCAACTCTCCGCAATTTCGCTGTTGCGACTCAAGAAGTATTATTGGCTCAAGGTAAAACAAAAGAGAGAAGCTGTAAATCCTGGTCGAGGAAATTGACATTTGGCAATTGATCCGCCATGGCGGTTTTGGGTTGCTATATGTATATTCCAGATGAAATATCCCTGTAAAGGCAGTGATTTAAATCCGAAAAAGAGTGTTTCCGATTTGTCGGCATGTTACAATCCCGGGCATGCAGTTTCTGAGGCCAATTTTATTTATATCCGCACTTACTTCGGGTCTGTACGCAAGAGATGTGCAACTTACGGGTATCTGTCCCGACCTGATCTGGCTGCGGCAGCATGCCGACGCCGCTTTTCCGGGCTATGAGGTGCAGATTGCCGCCAATCGGAATTTTGACCGACCAGAGATACAGAGCCGTACGCCGCTCAACCGTTTTGTTGCGGTCGGGCATTGCTTTGAGCAGGGAGCAACCTACCACTGGCGGGTGCGCTCGCGTCTTAATCCCAATGCCGGGTGGAGTGAACCGCAGAGTTTCAGAGTGGCGATGTTTGATCGTAACATCATCACGATTGATGCAAGTTACTCGATCAAAGATGTGCGCTACGCCTTCGATCTGGCACGTAAAACCGCTCCAGCCACCGTGCGCCTGACCGAGGATGTGTGGTGGGGTTGCGCGGATATCGATATCATGAAACTGTACCAAACTCGCGATCTGATGTTCGACGGCGATGGACACAACATAATCGTGACTAATCCGGCTAACCGTCTTTTCCATCTGGATTGCTGCACCAATGTGGTGCTGCGGAATTTTACGGTGGATTACGACCCGCTGCCCTACGTTCTCTGCGAGGTGCGCTCTCGCGATGCCGGCAGTAATAAGATGACGCTTAAATCGGTTTGTGATGCCGGTGGTAATGGGCTGGAATTGAATGATCCGCGGATGCTGGCCGCTGACAGAACCCATATGCGCCAGCTGGATCGCTCCAGCCCCGGCGCGATAAAACCGCGTTCGGAGACCTATATTCATGATGGCAAGCAGAGTTATCTGAGAAGTTTTGTGCGCAACGGCGAGTTGCTGCACCTGATTCAGCTCAATCCGGCCTGGTTCAAGACATCGGATTTCGAAGTCGGCGATCTTATGTTGCGGGTTGCCCGCTGGGACAGCCGCAACATTCTGCGCGCGGTCAAGTCGGTCTCTCTCTGCATCAGCACGGTCACGGCCTTCGCAAGTCCAAGTCAGTTTGTCAGCTGTATAGACGGTTCAGCCCTGGTTGTCGCGCATTGCGCGGTTCTGCTCAAGCCGGGACGTTATTCATCGGTCACCGCCGACTGCGTCTATGTGCGTCGCAATGAGATCGGCCCCTGGGTACAGAGTTGCGAATTTGTCGCCAATGGTGATGACTGCATGAATTTTCATTCAGTCGGAGATCCGATTGCCACCGCAGTCGATGATTTTTCTGTGAAGCTTAAACCCTATGCGGTGATGCGTCTTGATCCCGGTGATCAGGTGGCGTTGTGGACGGCGATCGAAGGTGCTTTGCCGCTCCGCACAAAGGTGGTGAAGAGAGATGTTAAATCCAGAGTTGTGAGCTTTGCCGACAGAATCGGTATAGTGGTGCCCGACGGTGACAAAAAAGGCGGTGTCACCTGTGTTTACAATCTGACCAAAAATAATCGCTCCTTTTATGTTGCCGATAACCTGATTCGCAACAACTCCCGTTTCGGCGTACTGCTGGGATCGGAGTTCGGTGTTATCGAAAACAACACCTTCGAGCGCTGCGCCTCCTGCGCCCTGCATATCGGTGTTTTTCCACGTGAAGGGCTGCATGTTGCCGATGTAATGGTGCGCGGCAATCGGATCAGCGGGTGCGGATACACAAAAGGTTATATTGAAAACGGCGCAGCCGCGATCCAGGCCGGTGCTTACGGTGAAAAGCGTCGGGAAATATCGCTTGATTTGCATCGGAACATAACGGTTACGAATAACTTTATCAGCGGTTGCGGCCCGCACTCTGTCCGTTTAAAAGGCTGCCTTGATTCGGTGGTCGAAAACAACCTCCAGCCGCTATAACAACAACTCATCAGAATCAGATTTTCTGAAATTATGGCTGCACTCCTGCTCAGCGGGGCAACTTTAGAAGTAGAGTTCGTACTCTTGCGGCGTGGGGGCGTTATAAACATACAGCGCCTCTTCGCGCTTGATTCTGATCCACAGATCAAGCAGAGACTCAGGAAAGGCCGGTGCCAGATATTCACGATCAGAGGCCAGCCCGTTGAGCGTCAGATTGAGGTTGAGCGGGAAGCTCTTGGGTTTATGGGTGGAATCGAACTCCATCTTATAGGGATCCGCACCGCGTTGGATGCCGTCCAGACCGGCCAGCACCATGGCCGAGAGCATGTAATAGATGTTGGCGGTGGCATCTCCGGTGCGAAATTCAATGCGCACATCATCACCTTTCAGATAGCCGGGAATCCGAATGGCGGCGGCGCGTGAAGCTTTGGCGAAGCTGGCGTTGACCGGCGCCTCGAAGCCGGGAACCAGGCGCTTGTAGGAGTTGGTCGAAGGATTCGTCAGAGCAAGCAGAGAGCCGGTTAATGAGTGCTCGAGTATTCCGCACAGATAGGAGTGGGCCAACGGAGTAAGATTGAGCTGCGCATCGCCAGGAAAGAGCGATCGGCCATCTTTTTCGAGATACTGGTGTACGTGCATACCCGAGCCCGCAGTTTTATAAAGCGGTTTGGGCATGAAGGTCACACACAAGCCCTCTTCAGCAGCAGTTTTTTTGATGATCCATTTGGCGAGGGTTACACCGTCGGCAGCGTTCAGCAACGACATGAAGTCCAGCTCAATCTCAAGCTGCCCGGCGGCCACCTCGTGATGGTGGTATTTAACCGGTATGCCGATGGCACCCATTGTCGCAACCACCTTGTTGCGGAAGTGGTAAAAGCGATCCTGCGGCGGCGGTCGGTGATATCCCTGCTGAATTCCGAAACGCGGCGGCGTACGATAGTTTTCACCAATACCCTCGGGACATTGCACGCGATAAAAGCTGTGCCCGTTGCCGATTTCATAGTTTACCTCCGAGAATAGATAAAATTCAAGCTCCACCAGCATCCGGGCATCGTCGGCAATTCCGGTCTCCTCAATATATTCGCCGGTTTTACGGGCTACCGCTCGGGGATATTGCATGTAGGATTCGCCGTCAGTGGTGAAAACATCACACAGGCAGTTCAGCGCCATACCACCATCGGCGGTTTCAATGAAACCGGTTGACAAATCAGGGATTGCAACCATATCAGAGTCCGTCACCTTCGCAAAACCCAGATTGGATGCGTCAAAACCGATGCCCTCTTTAATAACCTTGTCCGAAAGATACTCTTTGGGAATTGTAACCAGCCGTAGGTCACCACGGATGTCGAGCATCAACAGGTTGAAAATATCAATTGAATCCAGATTGCCGTCAAATTTTTTCAGTTCCATAACAGTGCTTTCCGGTGCAAGACCAAAACTTTAGATTTTTCTTAACTGCTGATATCGGGTAGAAAGAAATACAAGGTGATTGTTCAGCCCCGCCAGCCATCTAAAATTGCCAAACACGGCATTTTTTGTCAACGCGAAAATCAAAATAATACATTACCCTCCCATAGGTTGCTAAATTTCGATAGTTCTCCCCCTTGCCCCCTTTATTTACAGGGGTTTGTCGCTTAATTTTCAGGGAGTCTTGTATTTCGAGGATTTTCCGGCTATGGTTGTCCCGTAGGATTGCTGGTGTTCGGCTCAAAACCCTTTAAATACAGCTGCTTTGAGAAAGCGACCGGTCTCCTCGGCAAGCAGAATATCGCCTTTCTTAAGGTTCACACAGATGTTTTCCGCTTTGCTCGAGTCGTGCTTCGAAGCTTTATCCACAACCGCGAATGAGGGGATGCTAGTGAAAAAAATAGATATTTTCGGTAGACATAGACGATTGCGATTGATACTATAAAAAATGACAACGTAAGGATTGGAGCGGATCATGAAAAGGAAAGAACTCAATACAACCGTGACGGCCGGAATGGCACTGGTTGCTTCGACTCTGTGTATGGGAACGGGTTTGGCTGCAGGTGACGGCTCCAATGAGCCTGGCTTTGTGCCGCCACCCAAAAACCGCCAGCCACCTCCGGCACCTCCGCGCACAATATCATCGGCTGAGACCTACGATCCCTGCTGCTGCTGTCCGGTTACGCCGCAGGCTCGAACTGAAGCCAAGAAGCCGCCGCAACCGCCAGTGCTGATCACCAAGCTGAAATCAGAAGATTCCCAATCTTCAGAATAAAACGGCTTTTAACCGTCGCTGTTTCATAAAAAACACTGTGCGTTTTAAAAAATAACTGTTACGCCGCAGGCGGTGTCGCCGGACGACGGTGAGGGCGAATGGCTCTGCCGTCAGGAATGATGTATATGAATTATTATTTGCGTGCAACGTTCTCTCTTTTTCTTTTTCCTCTTGCGTTGCTGGCGCAGGATGATATTGACTGGAACGCTACACCCAACGATGTCAACAATCTCCTTAAAAGCATGAAGGAGATGATTGATGTCAACTATAGCGTGCAGGTTGCCACGCTGAGTGAAGTTGATGTTGATCCCGCAAAGAATCCAATTCTATATCGTAGCGGTCACTACAATTTTCAGTACAACGCCGCCCAGCGTAAACGTCTCCGCGAGTACTGTCTGGCCGGTGGAATGATAATTTACAACACCGGACTAGGTTCCGCCCCTTTCTACCGCTCCGCTGTTCGGGAGCTCAACAAGATTTTTCCGGAACAGCCGGTACAGCGACTCTCCTCCGACCATCCAATCTTTCACTCCTATTATGATGTCGACCGTGTGCGCTACTGCCCCGGCGTCAAAGCCGCAGGCTACGTAGGAGATGAGCCCTGGTTCGACGCGGTCGAGATCAACTGCCGTGTGGTGGCACTTATATCACGTTGGGGAATGGCAGTCGGGTGGGAGGATAATGTGCTGCCCGAGTACCAGGCCTACGAACCGGTTTCAGCTAAACGACTGGGCGTCAACATCTTCTCATATTCATCCGCCATGCGTGCCTGGGCCAAGAGCCAGGCGCATGCCATCAAGTTTGTCGACAAGCCGGAGTCCAGTGCCGACAAGGTGGCGATGGTGCAGGTGATCTACGATGGAGTCTGGAAAACCCGTCACGCTGGACTTTCGGTTATTCTGCAGACCTTCAATCTGAAAACCGACGTTCCAGTTAAATATACGGTCAAGGAGATGCGTCTCTCAAACCCGGCTGTTTTCAATGCACCCCTGCTCTATCTAACCGGCCACGAGTTTTTCACGCTCAACAGAGCTGAGGCAGTTCAACTCAAAAAATATCTTGAGAACGGCGGGTTTATGCTGGCTGAGGCCTGTTGTGGGCGCAAGGGGTTCGATCTTGCCTTTCGCAAGATAATGAAGGCTCTTTTTCCCGCTTCGCCACTCAGGCCCATTCCGCAGGATAATGTTATTTTCACTATGCCCAACGATGTCCAACGGGTGGGAGTTACACCGGCATTGCAACAGGCTCTTGGCTCCGCTGTCACCCGCCCGCGACTGGAGGGCGTTGAGATCAACGGACATATGGCCGTGATCTACAGCCCCTATGCCTTGGCTGGTGGCTGGGAAATGTCGCAAAGTCCCTACGCTCGCGGTTACGATGACGTCAGTTCGCAGCGTCTGGGACAGAATATTCTGATGTACTCCGTGACGCAGTAGAGGGGTAATGAGAGAGTTGCGCGAATGTGTGAGCTAAATAAAATCGGTTTCTCCGAATCAATAAATTTCCGCGATATAATAGGTTTTGAGGAAAGAGGAAATAACCATGCGAATATTTTTGTCGGTAGCCTGCCTTGTGATTTGGCTTTTGTGTCCATCTTTTGCCACCGCTGCCGGGGTGCCCAACGGCAATGAGTATGCACTCAGTCTGGTGGAAGCACAGAACGTTGCGGAAATTAAATCCATCTTGGATGAGGGAGTCGGACGTAAACATTTCTTCCGCTACCTGGAGGTTCTCGACATAAAAAAAGGGCAGAATAACGGAGCTCCGGTCATAGGCTTGAAGACACGCGAGCCGAGCTCCGATATGATTGTGAAATTTCTGGTGCAGAAGAGTAATTCACTGGCTATTCTGCAGGAAGAGCCTGCTACGCAGGTCGGGGATGCGTTGGCGGTTCTCGGAGTGATTGAACGCGTTGAACCTCAAAAAAAATCAATTGTGCTAAATCCCGTGATTGTACGCTATAAGGATCGCGCGACACCCAAGGCCGGAAAAGAGATGCTCTCCGAATTGGACTCCTCGGCTATCGTCTATTCATTCACCGGCGGACGAAAACCGGTCAATGTCTCCCGTCGTGATCAGGACCTTGTGGTGAATGAAAAAGAGATGATAAAAAAACTCGGCAAGGATGGCTGGGCCGAGTATCTGCTGCGCGAAATTGCCCGCCGCGATAAAGAGGAACGCACCAAACGGAATGCTTGTCAGAAGAGTGAAGAGTGAAGAGTGGCATGTCAAAAGCTATAGGGCCCAACGAAAGTTTTTTGTATGGCGAAAAAACCGAAATTCAAAGCGGAAAATGCTGCGGCTCAAAAGACCAGAGCCCCGGGCGAAGAGGGAATCAAAGCCTTTCTCAATGCCGAACAACTGCACAAGCTTAGCCGTCTGCTACTGCAGTCACGCTATGTCGTCGAGGGTAACCTCGCCGGTGCGCACCGCAGCCCGCTGAAGGGTGCCAGTTCGGAGTTTGCCGATCACAAGGCCTATGGCATCGGCGATGATCCTAAGCATATCGACTGGAAGGTTTTTGGACGTACCGACCGCTACTACATAAAACGTTATGAAGATGAAACCAATTTGCGGGTCTATCTGATTCTCGACCGCAGTAACTCAATGGCCTACGGCAGTGCCGGTTTGCGTAAATATGACTTTGCCTGTCAGCTGGCGGCAGCACTCGGTTATGTCACCGTCAAAGCGCGCGATTCCGTGGGATTGTTTCTTTATTCCAATAAGCTGGATATGCAGATCGAACCGCGTAACTCACTCAATCATCTGCATAATACTCTTAAAAGGCTGCAGGATGTCGAGCCAGCTTCAGCCACAAAAACCGCGGATACTCTGCATCAGATAGCAGAAAGTATCCATAAGCGAGCACTGGTGGTGTTGATCTCCGATCTGTTGGATGATGAGCGCGAAATTATTCAGGCACTTGCGCATTTCCGCAAACATATGCACGATGTAATTGTTCTGCATGTGCTCGATCCGGTGGAGATCAATCTTTCGCTTAAACAGGGATTTGAGTTCGAAGATATGGAGACCGGTGAAAAGCTGACCGTCGATCCGCGCGGTATCGCCCGGGAGTACCAGCAGGAACTGGATAAATTTCTGGAATACTACCGCATATCTTGCGAGGCTATGAAAGTTGATTATCGTCTGGTTAAGAGTGACCAGCCAGTTGATACTTATGTCAGGGCGTATCTGGAAGAGCGCAGGAGATTGCGATAACCGATTATGATTTCCTTTCTGAATCCTATTTTTTTGTGGGCTCTGGCGGCACTGTCGATTCCGCTAATCCTGCATTTTATTCAATCCAGTCGGACAGAACGGCTGCCTTTCAGCACCGTGCGTTTTCTCAAAATAGCCACCAAACGCTCCTCCCGTCGGATCAAGATGGAGAACTTTCTGCTGATGCTGTTGCGTTTTCTGCTCCTGACACTGCTGGCATTGGCATTCGCAATGCCGATTGTCCGCACAAAAAAATTTGGCAAGCTGCTCAGCGGTACGGCCAGAGATGTGGCGATTGTGATCGATGGCTCCTACAGTATGAATTACGAAGTTACGCAACAGGTGATTTGGAATCAGGCCGTTGAGCTGGCGACGACTATTGTCGAGGGCTTGGGCGATAACGATAAGTTCTGTGTTTATCTGGCCGGTGATCAGGTCACCCCTGTTTATGAACAGATGACCGACAAAAAAGAGGAGGCGGTCGCCCGCTTGAAAGCATTAAGCAGACCTCCCGGTTCATCCAAACTTGCTCCGGCGGTTATGGCGGCACTGGATGCCCTTGAACGGGATTCGCGGCGTGGTGAGCGGGAGCTGCATATCATCTCTGATTTTCAGGCTCTGCCTTGGGAAAGCTTCCGCGCTGACACAACGGCAACCGCCCGTGCTGAAGAGAGTTCGACGCGCAGCGGCGCACAGGCGATGATGTGGGAACCCACCGAGGTCAGTGATAATACAACCTGCTTTGTCACCCTGCTGGGTGCTCCCGAACCAGAGAATACCGCTGTGACCGATATCGAACTTAAGCCACCTCTGATAACCGCCGGCATGCCATGTCAGGTTACGGCCAGAGTGCTGCGCTCCGGCCCGGAAGTGGAGAGCGCTGTGTCGCTTGTTGTCGATGATGCCGAGGTGGTACGGCGCTCTGTAACATTGGGAGAGGGCGGCGCCGATCAGATTCAATTTGTGCTGCCGGCTTTGAACAGCGGCGTGCATGCGGCTAAAATCGAAACGGCGCAGGACAGCCTGAAAGATGATGATCTCTTCTACTTTCTGATCAGAGTTCGTGAACATCTGCCGGTGCTGTGTGTCGGTGATCAGGGAGGTACCGTTTTTCTTAAAACCGCACTTGATGCCGATGGCGGGAGCGACGCGGCGATTAACGCCGCTCTGATTACACCGGAAGAGCTTTCAGATGAAAAACTGCGTGGCTGTTCGTGTGTGTTTCTATGCAATTCAGTCCGCCTCTCCGGGCAGCAGATCAAGCTGGTGGAGAAGTTTGTCGCGGCGGGAGGGTTGCTGGTTGTCATGCCGGGTGACCGCAGTACGATCGAAGATTACGCGCTCTGGTCAATACTGCCAGCTGAACCAACCGCCATTGTCGAGTTGCCGGTGGCACGGCGTAAGCAACTGCTGACCTGGGATAAACCGCAGCATCCCGTGCTTTGGGAAATTGCCGAAAAGGGGGTCAATCCGTCGCTGGTTGTCAAACGCCGGCTCCGCTTCGGAAAGATCGGCGAAAATAGCGAAACCATCATCTCAATCGGAGCCGGTGAACCCTTTCTTGTCGCTCGGGAACATGGACGCGGTGCAGTGCTACTTTGCGCTGTGGCGGCGGATCGCACCTGGAGTGATTTTCCGCTTTCACCCTACTTCCTGCCTCTGATGCACCAGCTCTGCCAGTATGCCGCCAGCATCGGCGCCGGACATCCTTATCTCTGGGCCGATGCTAGCATCTCGCTCGCCGAACATCTGCCTGAGGCCGGACGGGACTCCGCGATAGTCTCGCCCGAAGGTAAGCCGATAGTCATTCGCACCTCTGTGGCCGAGAGCGGCGAAGTGCTCACTTACGCCGAGGGTGTGTGGACACCTGGTCATTATACGCTGCGTAATCCCGGTGATGCCGCAGCACAAAATGCGCTGGCGGTCAATATGCCCCGGCGAGAATCAGAACTTACCGCACTCACAGCGCAGGATATATCTGAGATTCTGGGGATTGCCGCACTGCATGTGGCTGTCGGACGGGATGATCTGCTGAAAAAGATAGAAGATTTCCGCATCGGACGGTCGCTGGGTGAAACTCTACTGTGGCTGGCCCTGCTGGTTGCAGTCGCCGAGGTCTTTTATTCCAATTTTCTGCTACGAAAAAATTGCAGATTAACCGATAAACTCAAGGTAGCTCCTTCGGGTAGAGTCAAGGAAAAGCAAGTGTGATCATCTATGACCATATAGTTCCCATGCCTGTGATTGTAACGGGGATTTTAACCGCTCTGGCAATCAGTACTGTAGCCTACTGGTTTTTTGTCAAACACGACTGGCATCTGGTGCCGCTGTTGCTGTTGCGAATGCTCTTTCTGCTTCTTCTGGGATGGTGTCTGCTGCTGCCCGGCTCGCGCTCGGTTGAAACTCTGCAGATGAAAAGCCGCTTTATTGTTCTGCTGGATAAATCGCGGAGTATGACCATGACACCGGTTGCGGATGCGACCAACCGCTGGCAGGAGGCACTGACCATACTGAGAATGCCATGGGTTGCCGATATGGCAAATAAGTGCGATCTTGATCTGTACGCCTTCGCGAATGAATTGGGCCCCAAAATAACTCTGGATGAGATGCTACAGCTGGAAGCAGACGGTGAATACACTCTGCTGCGTGAAGCACTCAAAAAAACGGATGGACGTTATTCCGGACTGGATGTCAGCGGCTGCCTGCTGCTGAGCGACGGTCTCGACACCCGTGAGGCCTTTAAAGAGTGGGCCCTTGAACAACGCGCGTTCCCAATCTATTCGCTGGCATTGGAAAAAGGGCTTACCTGGGAAGAGGAGCCGGATCTGCGAATTGAGGCGGTCAGCACACCGCGTCGCGTGACGGTCGGCTGGCAGTCAGAGCTGAAAGTGGTGATCTCAGGGCAGGGCACCAGAGGTAAGCCCTTCCCCGTAAAGCTCTACCGCAATGAGCAACTGCATCAGCAGCTTGAGAGTCAGATTCCCGAAGGAGGCGGCTCCAGAGAGGTCAGCTTCAAACTCGATCATCCCGAAGTCGGCATCAACACCTATCGTATTCTGCTCCCGGAACTCCCCGGTGAGAAACCGGTTGACGATAATGAGTCTTCCGTGGTCGTTCAAGTCCAGGATGCTAAAAACCGTCTGATGTATGTTGAGGGAGCGCCGCGATGGGAGTCTAAGTATCTTTCACGGGTTCTGCGTGAGAGTAAACAGGTTAATCCGGCAATTTTCCTGCGGGGACCGCAGGGCAGGTTTGTGACCTTCGGCGTGGCTAAGGATGAAAAACCGGATATGAGCGAAGCACAACTTGCGCTCTATAAAATTGTGGTAATCGGCAATCTGAGTGGCGAGGAGCTGGGTGACGATCGCGCCCGTGCACTGGTTAAATTTGTGGAGTCCGGCGGTAGCCTGGTGCTGCTGGGAGGCAGCAAGGGCTGGTCCGAGGAGGGCTTTGGGCAGACTCCGCTCAGAGAGCTGTTGCCCGCCCGCCGTTTTTCCGGCAAAATCAGGGAGGGCCAGTATCCCGTGACACTGACCGACCAGGGGCGTTCCCATGCCGCTTTCAGCGGGGATGCCGAGTTCTGGCACAAAGTGCCCTCGGTACTTTCATTCTTTCACGGTGTCACGCCCACCGCCTCCGCCAGAGTGCTGGTGGAAGCGCAAACCGATACCGGCAGACAGCCGATGATTCTGTCACAAGATTTCGGCCAGGGCAAGGTGGTCGCGATATTTTCTGATTCGCTCTGGAAGTGGCAGTTGAGTGCCGATGCACTGACAACCAAACCCTATCCCCGCTTCTGGCATCAGTTGCTCTCCTGGCTTTCGCCTAAAGCCGATGAAATCAGCGGACGGCAGTGGGATATTTTCCTGGATCGCGAAGAGTGCTTCCTTGGCGAGGAAATCGAAATAACCGCCCGCTGGATCGGTGATGGTCAACCGCCTGAGAGTAGTGCGGTCAAAGCTGAAATCACCGCTCCCGATAAGCGCCGACAACCCTATGCGTTGCAGCAGCAGGCCGGTCAGGCGGTCGAGGGACGCACAGTTGCGGCCTACAGTGTGATGTTCAAGGGTGAAGCTCCGGGCATGTACACTGTTGTCGCACTCTCCGACGATAGCGGCAAAAGAGTGGAGTCGGAAGCCGTGTATTTTTCCGTCAAGCCTTACTCACCCGAATCAAGACCACGTCCGCCGGATGTCGAAACACTCAAGGCTATCGCGCTGAACAGCGAAGGCAAATTCTTCGATGAACCCGATCAACTGAACCGCGCCTTGATCAATCTGCAACCCAGGCAAATCGAACAGGAGGTCTCGGAGCATAAAACCTACTGGCAACGCTGGTCGATACTTGCTATGCTTTTGATACTGATCGCTTTGGAGTGGATTGTCAGAAAACTGCGCAATCTGACCTGAATTAAGGATTTTTTTAACTGTTAATCGTAACTAATCAGACAGACGTTTTGCGAGAAGAAAGATGGAATCGCGAATGGATGCGAATAGATACGACTTGAAATTGAACAAAGGAGTTTTTATGCGAAAAAGATATCTGGTTTTAAGCACGCTACTCTGCATAACATCGTTTGCAATAGCACAAAGTACCGACCGTAATCTATGCTATAACCACGATTTTTCATCCGAAAAAGGGCACTTTGACGGTTGGAATCTGGATTTTGATTGGACCGGTAACAGCCACTGGCAGGGGAATCATCTGAATGTCTCCTATCTGCCAATCTATCTCGGCAAAAAAAATGTTCTCAAGATGATTGTGCCCAAGGATTACGAGTCGAAGGTCGAAACACCACTGGTGGCCTATGTAGCCGGGGAACGTTATCGTTGCACCTTCGATATCTATGTGGATAGTGTGAATATGAAGGCCCGCATCAATGGCTATAACTTCAAGCCCGGTATCCGGCCCTATGAAAAACCGCAACTTCAGGATATGCGGCCAACCTTCAGAACCGAACAAATCGATGTTAAAAAGGGTGGCTGGCGTAAAGTAAGTATGGATTTTCCTAATAATACCCAGCTTTCAGCAACGGCTTTCAGACACCTGAAAAAGGTGCGCTATATCTCGATGCTCACCTATGTGCCCGGTGCGACATACGGTACCGGCAATTTTTATATCGCCAATATGCGTATTACCAAGCTGCCGGGCGAGGTGAAGATCAAGAAGTAAGTGGCGAGTGGCGGGTGGTTACCGTGCGATCGAATGATGTAATGATTGATAGTAGAGGTGCGACATGGCACTTGCAGTTTTAGTTGAACAACTGAAAAAAATCGGCAGTCGGCTTAATCGCTGGCTGGCGGAGCTGCGTCTGATGATCGGCCTCTCCGCTGTTCTGCTGCTGCTGTTTGTATTGGCCATGATTGATTTCATGACGCGCTACGGACGCAGCGCGCGTTTTACCGCCTGGGGTGTGCTTGTCGCTCTCTGCACGGCTTTAACATTTATCGTTTTAAAAACATTGGCACGCCGCCGTTCACCCGAGGCTGTGGCGGTGCGTGTGGAGAGCTGTTTCCCTGAACTGGACAATCACCTGATCAACTTTCTGCAGTTCTCCAGGGAAGCGGTCAAGGATGCGTTCACTGCAGCCTACGTGCGGATGGATATTCCGCATTGGAATGAGCTGGATCTTTCGCAGATGAAAGATCGCCGCAATCTGCGGCGGGCGCAGCTTGCGCTCGGAGTAGCCACCCTGCTGTTGTTGGCTCCGCTGCCCTTTATCGGACAGGCCTGGAGTGTGGCCATGCAACGGA
Source organism: uncultured Lentisphaeraceae bacterium (assembly GCA_964406095.1). Taxonomy (GTDB): domain Bacteria; phylum Verrucomicrobiota; class Kiritimatiellia; order RFP12; family UBA1067; genus M55B167. Next base: position 15,676 of record CAYOQJ010000036.1, on the reverse strand, counting down.
TTCTGAATCCCTTTGCCGAATTGGCTCCGGTGAGCCTGACCAGTATTGTGGAGGTCAGACCAGGTGATGCTGTGGTGCCCCAAGGCGGCAATCTGCAACTGGCCTGCACGGTGCAGGGGCACACCGGTCACGAGGTGCTGCTCGATATCCATACGACAGACGGAGAAGAAAAGAGCTACCGCCTTGGATCGCTGCGCAGTGCGGAAGAGCAGGTTTTCACCCACGACATGTTCAAACTGACAATGCCCTTTAAATACCGTTTCCGGGCCGGCGACGCCTATGTCGAGGGCTGGCATGCCATAACATTGCGTCCGCCGCTGGCCTTTGACGCACTGCAACTGACGGTCGAACCGCCGCCTTACATGCAGCTGCCCACCAGCAGTTATGATGCGTATTCGGAGTCGATCGATATACCCTCCGGCTCAAAGGTCACCGTAAGCAGCGCATGCAACACCGCTCTGCAAAGACTGATACTCTCCGGTCCAATTTCTCCGATCGAACTCGATCTTGATGGCGGTGGCAGAGGCGGTACAGCAACCCTGCTTGTAACAAACGGGTTGTCCATGACTCTAAGCGCAGTTGCAGCTTCCGGAGAAAAGGCTGAAACTACGCTGGCCTTTAATCTGATTCCCGATCGCCCGCCTCAGTTGAGTGTCAAAGCACCTCGACATCCGGTCGCACTGCCACCAGGGAGTGCTCCGGTTATCGATTTTACAGTCAGCGACGATTTCGGCCTCAGTGCAGTGACAGTCGAGCAGCTTCCAGCAGCGGACGGCGATAAGGCCGAGGCCAAGGTACTCAAAAGTTACAGCGGCTCCGAGATCGCCAGCAAGCAGGTAAATCTTCTCTGGACCGGTGAAAAACGCCGCCTTTCGGATTCCGGCACGCTGCGGCTGCGGGTTGTAGCACGTGATAATCGCGCCGAAGGTGCCCATACAACTGTTTCCCCTACCTTGATATATGAACTGGATCAAAGCTCCACGCTGGCGAAAGAACAGCGGGAAAGTGCCAAAAAAAACCTGGAAGGGTTGAATCGTGTGATCGACCTGCAGCGTGAGACAATTGTTCAGACCCGCCAATTGCAACAGAGTCTTACGGATTCGACCGCTGAACAGTGGAATGCTCTGGCCAGAGAGCAGGAGACTATCCGCAAAATTGTACGGTTGCTCGTCGAAAAGGGTGGCGCGCGTGTCTTCGGCAATCTGGTTGCATCGGTCAAGAAGCTCTATGTCAAAGAGATGTTCGAGGTGATTCCCGCCTTGAAACGGGTGCCGACACTGCATGGGAAAAGTGAACAGGAAAGTCAGGTGCGACGGGCCATCGCGATGCAAGAGAAGATATTACGTCAGTTGACCTTTGCCGGCGAAGCAGCCAAAACCACACAGACCAGTCAAAACAGCGGTGAGCTGATTGGTATGCTGGACGCAATCATTACCGGCCAGTCGAAGATCATCACCACCACTGTGCGCTGTGCAACGCAGAAAGTCGAGGTGGCTGAGTCGCTGATCGATGATCAGGATATGCTTAGTTCCGAGATTATCGCCTTTGCACGGGCCTGTCGTTCGCAGGCCTCGGCCAGCCAGGGAGAGGATAAAAGCCAGAGCGCCTTTCTGGAATCGGTGGCTGCCTACTGTGAACAGGCCGGGATAAATGATGACATGCTGCTTGCCGCCGAGAGTATGGAAGAAAATACCCTGGATAAAGCACTCGGATATCAGCGCGGCGCACTCTCTAAACTTCAAACCGCCCGCCGTAAATTCGAAGAGGTGCAGACACAAGCCGAAAAGGAGACGCGCGAAGAGATGATCGACGCCCTGCAACTTGCCGGCGCTAAACTGGATAAATTGAGATCGGTCGAGAAACGGCTACGCGAAGAGATGGATAAAATCGTTGAAAACCCCGATAAAAATACCGAAGATTTCGACATCATCGAAGATGAAGCCGCAGAGATTGAAAAAACCATCGAAGATGCGCTATTGCAAATTCCGCGTGATCTGGAGATTTTCGCGCACCTGAATGTAGGCAACGATATTGTCGAAGATGTCTATTCAATCTTTGAAGAGGTTGAACAGGAGGCCGAAAGCGAGACGAAAAGCATCGAGAATGAACCCGTCAAAGAAAAGGCCGTCATCAAGCGCGAGTATCTCGATGAGGTAATGGAGCGGGCCGATGAATTGTTTGATACCTATGAAATGTGGCTGGGCGACGATCCCGATAGCACCAAGGTCACCGTGGAGGCCATGGATCAGGAAGAAATGCCCGAAGGTGTCGCTCTGACTCCGCTACAAACCTCAATGGAGGATATTATCGGCGATCTGCAGGAGATCGATGAGGAACTCGAACAGGAGGCCGATGACGGCGCAATCAACGCCGCGGTTCCCGATGATGCCGCTATCGGTGCCGAGATAACCGAGGGCGATACAACTACCTTCTCGGCTAAAGGTAAGTCCGGTAACGAAACTCCCGACCATAAAGAGCAGGATGGACGTTCAAATGTCGGACGTCAAGGTATGTCCAGCGGCGAAAGCGCCGCCGGATCCGGCACAATCAGCGAGGGCGATGACGATATCGAGGCACGACGGACCCAAGACCCCACCCAGTCGGGACAGGTGACCGCCGAGGGCGAGGCCGATACAAAGGCGACCGGCGGTGGCAAACTCGGATCCGGCAAGGGGGATGACTGGGGCGATACCGGCGGCACCGACCGGATGGACGCCAGTGAGGCCGGTTCATGGGCACAGGCACTTGAAAATATGTCGCGTAAGACCGAACAGGCATACGCTCAGGCATCACTTAAAGGTTTGCGTACCGATTCTCTCGAGGCGGCTGCGCATCACATTCGCCAGGCGGCGGATGCTGTGGCCCGCAATGTCCCGATTCAGCAGATAGCCGAGCTGCGTCGCAAGGCTCTCGGTATGCTAAAAAAAGCCAAAGTGGAACTGGGTGAGGGCAGTGTGGTCAATCTGGACGGAGAGAATTTTGCATCCACGCTGAGTGATGTGATCGAGGCCGATAAGGAGGTCTCGCCCGAGAAGTACCGTAGCCTCAACGCTGAGTACTATAAAAAATTGAATGAAGCGATGTAGGCACATTTGAAAAGTGATGAAAATTTGCGGCAGGTGGAGATTAAGGCACTGAAGGGACTCGGAGAGACTCACTCTTCTACCCGCCCTCGCTGCCAATGCCGGTTTTAAGAGAAAAAACCATGTATAAAGATAACAAATTGATAAACATTAAAATTATGCGAAAAATTCATTTATATCTGGTTGTCAGCGCGTTTCTAACGGGTACCTCCGCGGCGCAGAGTGCAAACGACAATTGGCAGGTCAAGGATGCGACCGTTCGCTACACAGTGCAGTTGAGCGTCAAACCAAGCCACGCGAGTGCTGGCTATTTCGTCTCCATTCCCGATGGCGGAACCCTGCCATCTCCGCGTCCCGAGCCGGTGGTTTACGATGCTGCCGGTAAGCTGTTGAAAAGCGCGGTGCTCTGGCATTGCAAAGATACGCAGTGCGCTATGATTTTTGAGACTCCGCAGCGTGACGGCGATGTGACAATCTATTTCCGCGGAGTGCAGAAGCCAGCTTTCTGGAAACCGGAGAGCGGACTCACACCCAGCGCGATTCTAACTCAGGTAACCGGCACACGCGAGAAATCAGCTGCCCTCAAACTCGCGAATTTAGGCTCTGTAAGCTCTGATGTCCATATCAGCAACCAGGCTTGGAATGCCGGCAACTGGAAGGGCAACTCAATCCCGCTGGCCCTGTGGGAACGTTATATGGACAATGGCAGCGCTATGTATATGCTGGCTCATATCGAGGTGACCGATCCGGGACGGATATGGATCGGGCCGCTATCGCGCTCCGGTGAGATGGATGTGGCCATAAACGGTAAAATGCTTAAAAAGCGAAAAAAGAATGATAAAGTCGGCGGCGTGGGTGCCGAAATCGAGCTCTCAAAGGGTCTGCATCGCGTGGAGCTCTACGGCTACAGCCACAATAATCGAGTGGTCGGCCCAATGATGTTCGCCTGGCGGACTCCTAAAACTTCGATCGACCAGCTCGGCGGCGAACGCCCACCCGATCTGAAATATCCAGGCACCTCAATGGGAGAGAGCTGTTCGATAGATGCTGAAAATGTTCTCAAGTCCGGACACTGCACCATCCTGGATGTTACCGCGCGTTCCGGATTGGTTGCGGCGTTCGACTTCAAGTGTACCGAACTTTTCGCTTTCCCCAACGAGGATGATCTGCTTGCCTATCGTATGAAGGCTTGGAAGGGCCGTAATCCCGCTGATGCGGTTTATACCTGGAAGATTGAACAGAATGGCGATGCCCTGCCGCAGGGCAGCGAGATAAGCTGGCTTTTCAGCGGAGAAAAGTACACCCGTGTGACAATGTCGGTAGAAGTGGGACGCAAAAGTGCCGCCTGCAGTTATGTTTTTCTGCCATATACCGAGAATTCCAGCAGTATCGATAATCAAACAACCCGGCAGGAATTCAAACTGGCCTGCTATCACATGATTAAAGCCTACCTGCCCGGAAATGACCCGTATGCAAAGTGGAATGATGCAATGTGGAATAATTTTTTCAGGGTGCAGGAGTTGAACAGCGCTAATGCACTGCTGGAGTTTATGATCACCGAAAGCTGGGATCATCTCAAGAAGAAGCTCGCTCCTGAACGCAAGGCCCTGGTGCAGGATATTTTTCTCTGCACTCTGAGCTCGCGTAAACCACGGGAGGCACTGAAATGGTGCGAAACCTTCGGGTCCGATGAATTTTCCACCGCGCGTTCGGCTTCCTTTAAACTGCGTGCGGCTGATATTAAGATGTACTATCTCGATGATCCCCAAGGGGCTGACAAAGAGATCGCCCCGCTGCTTCTGAGTAGCGGTGAGGGAAGTGAACTGGCTAAAATAAAAAAGGGTGACCTCGAATTTATCACCGGTAACCTCAATGCCGCGATACAACGCTACGGCGAGGTGCAGAGCCAATCCAAAACTAGAACGCAGGTTGTTCTGCCAGACCGTCTGCTGCCAAAATTCGCTGAGCCAGTGGAGATCGCGCAGGATAGACCTGGACGCAACCGACGAAGAAATATGCCTAAGACAGAAGAGCAGAATACCTTTGTCCCGCTGGAAGCACCCGCCAATGTAGAGAATTGGAAACTCTCCGCCATTCGCGATGTTGCCGCCTCCGAAAATGTGGCCAGGCTACTGGAACAGGGATTTTACCTCGAAGCCTATCAGGCTCTGCAGATTTGGGAGCGCGCTTTTCCGATGGCTAAAATCAGTGGCGACTATCTGCTGCGCGAGGCCGATCTTTATATGGCTCTCGGTGATTTCAAACGAGCGCGTATTATTCTGAGCGCCTACTGTGAGCAGATTGACCTCTCCAACTTTCTCCCGGAGGCTATGAACAAGGTCAAACGCTGTATGATGGAAATGCACGAACCAGCTGCCGAGATCGAAAAGTATGAGCAGGAAATACTCAAACGAACGGTTTTCGGCGGTGGAACGGAATAATGAGTTATGGAAAAGACAATGATTGATCTGCTGAAAAAAGCATCCTTGTGCGTACTGAGCTCTCTGTGGACACTGCAATTGCCGGCTCAGAGTGCGATATCACCAGGTCCCGAAGGGCTGAAAGAACGTGAGCGGCTCTATACCCCCGCCGATCCCGCGGCGCCAGGAGGTGTCAAAGGTGTTATCGTGAAACCTGAACTGCCAATTGAACAGATTCTGGCTATTCCGCCCGATGAACCGCGCTTTGTCTATCAGGGGTTGGTTTATGGGGATGAACGGCAGAGTTTCAGCTTCGAGAATCTGCCGATGGCTAAATATGATCTGATTGTAATCTATGCCGACCGCTTCTATGAGGGATTGCGGCTTTCAATCGAAACTGATTCTCTGACCGACAAGGATCGCCGGAAAATCTCCGATATTGTCAATGCCTCAGACCCGTTCTTCAATAAAAAAATCATCCATCGTGTCGCCGGAACCACCGGGCGCGGTAATCCGGCCCGCTGTCTGGTGACGCAGTATCGCGACGGTCCGGGTACAGTTACGGCTGTTTATAAGAAGCTTAGCGGCGAGCTGGGACGCAGAACCTTCAAACTGATCTGGCTCAAGGATGTCGGAGTCGGCTGGCAGATTGTACAGAAACGCGACCTATATCCGGTTACGGTTAGTCGTAAACTGCTTACACCGCAGCACTACTATGCCGAAGAGCTGAATAATATCCGTGTAACAAACCGCATTAAGAATTTGGGTGAAATTGATCTCGGTAAAGCAAAGAAATCCGCCCGTTAAGGGTGATGAAAGGAAGTTTGCAATATGGCAACTCTGTTTGTAACAAAAGGTCAGTTCGAGGGTCAGTCCTTTGAACTCACCGATGAGGAAATAGTGATCGGACGTGATGACGACTGCGCCATCACTCTGCAGAATGACTCCAAGGTCTCGCGACACCATGCGAAAATTTACCGCAATGAAGAGGGTGTCTGGTGCTTGGCCGATCTCGACAGTGCCAACGGTACCATCCTGAATGAGACTGAAGTCTCGATTGCACCTCTGCAGCAGAATGATCTTGTCGCGATCGGTGAAACAACCTTCGCCTTTCAAATCGACGATGTCGCAGAAGAGACCGCCGAATCACCGACGGCCCAGAGCGGCGCCGATGCTCCGGAGCAGAAGATCATGACCACCGATTCAGACCTCAAACTGGTCAGGCAGATGCGCCAGTCCATGGACGCCATACGTAAAGAGGTCGGTAAGGTGATCATCGGCCAGCAGGAGGTGCTTGATGAAATTCTGATGTGCGTTATCGCCGGAGGACACGCATTGCTGATCGGTTTGCCGGGCCTGGCAAAAACCCTGACCGTCAATACAATCGCTAAAGTGCTTAATATGAAATTCAAACGGATTCAGTTCACCCCTGATCTGATGCCTTCCGATATCACCGGCACCGAGGTGCTCGAGACCGATAAAACAACCCAGCAGAAGGAGTTCCGCTTTATGCAAGGTCCGATCTTCTGCAATATGCTGCTGGCCGACGAAATCAACCGAACTCCGCCAAAAACTCAGGCGGCCCTGCTCGAGGCGATGCAGGAAAAACAGGTCAGTGTCGGCAAGGAGGTCTATAAACTCGATAAACCCTTCTTTGTGCTGGCTACCCAGAATCCCATTGAACAGGAAGGTACCTACCCGCTGCCGGAGGCACAGCTTGACCGCTTCATGTTCAATATCTTCGTCGATTATCCGCAGCTTGATGAGGAAATTGAGGTGATAACCCGTACCACCATGGCATCAGATACCGAACCGCAGGTTGTCATAGATAAGCAGGCGGTCATTCATTTGCAGCAGGTTGTACGCAAGATTCCGGTCTCCCGGCATGTGATCAGCTTTGCAGTTCATCTGGTACGCTCTACACGTCCTTCAGATGAGCTGGCGCCGGAGTTCACAAAGAAGTACGTCTCCACCGGTGCCGGACCGCGTGCCGGGCAGTATCTGATCCTGGCTGCCAAAGCGCGCGCTGTTCTTGAGGGGCGTATCCATGTGAGTTGCAATGATGTGCGTAAAGCCGCCTTCCCTGTGCTGCGGCATCGTATCCTTACAAACTTCTCGGCTGATTCCGAGGGTATCAATTCCATCGATATAGTTAAACGTCTGATCGAAGAGATCAAAGAACCGGGTGAGGAAAGTTACGAATAAAACGGATAGAATTTGTCGGACAGGCCATTGCCGCACCGCGATCCGATGGCCGGTGCCGCTCGGTGTGGTAGCACTGTTAACTCTTAGCACAGCGTTCGCTAAAGAAAAAACCGTCGATGTTGCGGAACAACCCCCTCTGCGCGGAGTGGCCGCGCTTACAGTCGAACAGCGACGCGCCTTTCTGCGAGGATTACTTGCGGACTGGAGAACCGATACCGATTTTTCACGCGGTCTTCCGCCTCCTCCGATTCAAAAAAGCTGCCCCGCAAACGCCGTGCGTATACCGCTTGTCAACCCACAGGATTTGAAGATCAATACGGCAAAGGTTAAACAGGCCGTCGACCGTCGCAGAAGCCGCCGTAGTTTTTCCACTGAATCGCTTTCTCTCGAGGAGTTCAGCTACCTGCTGTGGGCCACCCAGGGCATCTCCAAGATTGATCGAGATTCCAATAACCGGATATTCGCGCATTATAGAACTGTACCCTCCGGCGGCGGACGACACCCCTTTGAAACCTATTTGGCCGTCACGCGCGTCACTGGAGTCAAACCCGGCTTGTACCGTTATCTCGCGGTCGAACATCAGTTGCTTGAGCTCAAGCGCGATGCGCATATCAGTACACACCTTAAAGAGGTCTGCTACGCCCAAGATTTTGTCGCGGATGCGGCAGTCAATTTCATCTGGTGCGCTGTTCCTTACCGTACCGAATGGAAATATGGAGCTATCGCTCAGAAAATGGTGGCGATCGAGGCGGGACATCTATGCCAGAATCTCTATCTGGCCGCTGAGTCCGTCCGCATCGGAGTCTGCGCCTCCCTGGGATACAATCAGGCGATGCTCGACAGATTGCTCGGTGTGGATGGCAAAGAGGAGTTCGCCATCTATATGGCTGCAGTCGGTAAACCGGAAAAAGAAGATTGAACAGCCGTGTTGAAAAATACAGAAACAGGCAGTTTATCCTTTGATTTCAACTCTATCGATGAGTTGCGCGCCACGATCGGGCAGCTATCCCTCAATCTGAGCTTAGCTGGCAGCCACACCCGGCTGTTTGAATCTTTTAAAATTGCCGATATTACATTACCGAACCGTCTCTGTGTTCAGCCGCTTGAAGGTAATGACGCCGATATCAACGGCACCCCGGGAGATTTGACCCTCCGGCGCTATCGCCGTTACGCGGAGGGTGGCTTTGGCACGCTCTGGATCGAAGCGGTCGCAATCAAACCGGAACTCCGCTCTGCTCCGCGTCAGTTGTGTTTAACCCGCGCCAATGCCGCGGCTTTTTCAGCATTTGCGCGCACACTGCGCGAATGCGCCCGGGCACGCTGGGGCCATGAATTGCGCTTGATCATCCAACTTGCACATCCAGGTCGCTATTGCGCCCTGGCAGGATCGGCTCAGCCGGTTTTTGCCGATGCTCCACAGAATACAAAGAGAGCAGTATCTCCGGCAGCACCAGCCCCCCTGATTTCAGATGATCAGCTGGAGCTTCTTCAACACAGCTTTGTCCAAGCCGCCGAACTCGCTTTGGAACTCGGCTTTGACGGGGTGGATATCAAAGCCTGCTATGATGATCTGCTCGCCAATCTATTGCAGAGTTTCAACCGTCCGGGACGCTTCGGCGGTTCACTGAACAATCGCAGCCGTTTGCTGCGTGAAATCATTGCAGGCATAAAGGCGCATCAACCCGATGCTCTGATCGCTTCACGTCTGAATGTGCGCACTGATTATCCCGCGGAAACCATTGAGTTGATCAGATCGCTACACTCCGCGGGGGCAGTATTGATCAATGCTGTGCCACAGATCACTACAGTCGAGGATGCGTCAACTGAATATGTAGCCCTACGTACTTTGGATCAGAGTGCACGTCTGATGAAAGGGCTGCGCTCCTCTCTGCCGGATATCGCCTTTGTGCTCGGCGGTCTGAGCCGCTTTCGACAGCTGCTACCGCCGCTCGCCGCCGGTTTGGTGGAGTCGGGTGCAGCGGATTTGATTGGTGTCGGACGGGCCGCACTGGCCTATCCCGATATGGTAGCCGATCTTGTCAACAACGGCACTTTGCGTCCGGAGTGCTGCTGTCTGAATTGCAATGCCTGCATCCAGCTTTTAAAAGACGGCGGAGCTGCCGGGTGCGTTGTAATGGATAACGCGATTTATGCCGCCGAGTATCGCGCCCACCGCTCGATAGCAACCGATTATCTGAAAAGCGAGGCTGAAAGGTGCCGTATGTGCGTTCCGGCACCATGCCGCCAGGGGTGTCCGGCCGATATCGATGTTCCGGGCTTCATCCGGGCTTTTTTGAAAAATGATATCATCAGCGCTTACGAAACTCTGCGATGTCGTAATGTTCTGCCCGCTATGTGCGCGCAGCTCTGCCCGGTGAATGCGCTGTGCGAGGGTGCCTGTGTGGCAGGAATTCTCGACGGAAGAAGCATCCCGATTCATACAATTCAGTATGTGATCTGCCGTGAGGCCGCGGCAGCCGGCATAATCGGTGTGCGCTTACCGCAGGATACGAGCGGTTCGAGCGTCGGCGTGGTCGGCGCCGGACCGGCCGGAGTAGCCTGTGCCACTGAGTTGCTTGAACGCGGCCACTGCGTCATCATTTATGAACGTTCAACACGTATGGGCGGAACGCCTGAGCTGCTGATCAGCCCCTCACGTTTTTACGGGGCTGCGTCAGAGGTCGAAGCACTCCTCAAACCGGCACTTCTTCAGGGCCGTCTGGTTGTTAAATATGGTTGTGAGCTGGGGGACAAGCTATCTCTGTCAGAGCTGCAGAATAATCATGATGCGCTTTTTTTGGCAACAGGTCTGTGGGGAGAAAAACGATTAGGAGTTCTGCCAGGCGTCATTCCGGGCGTTGATTTCCTGCTGCAGGCAGGAAGCGGTAAAATTAGAACAGTCCCGCACCGGGTTGTTCTGCTTGCCGGCGGCGACAGTGCCATGGATTGCGCCCGTTTCTGTATGGAACTCGGCTGCAGAGAACTGCTGATTGTGTTCGCCGACCCACTGGCGCAGATGCACTGGCATATGCCCGATGCCTGGTTCCGTACGTCCGGGGTGCATTTTTTAACTATGACCCGCCCCTTGGAGTATCTGTCTGACGCTGCCGGAGTGCTGTGCGCAATCCGCGTGCGCAATCGCTTGCTCCGACAATCTGCAGCAGAGGGTGAGCCGGAAGAGATTATCGAAACACAACTGGTTATCGAAGCTATGGGTTTGCAAATAGAAGATTCCACCAGAGATGCACTTGCCTCGCTGCAGTTCACGGAGATCGGACTGTTGAATAGCGTTGCGGCTGATTCATTCAGTTGCAGTATATCGGGTGTCTTTGCGGGCGGAGCGTTGATCAACGGCGGCGATTCGGTGGTGCGCTGCGTGGCCGAAGGCAGAGCTGCCGCCCTTGAAATCGACACTTATCTGCGGCGTTGATTGCAATGTGCGCCGCATGGCTGATTCCTTTGGGAAAGAATCTTCAATAAACGCCTAATCAAAAAGTCAATTTCGGCCTAACCTGTATGAAATCTGTTGTGTTAGTCGCTATTCTCTCAACTCCTGTCATGAAAAACAAGAAAGTTAAGCGGCCATTTTCGTAAGTTGTTGAGTGGAAGCGGCTAATGTGGCATTTAAAACTGCCGTCAACTGCTGGCCTTTTGGGGTGAGTTGATACCTGTTCTGCCTCGGCATCTTCTTGATGAGTCCATGATCTCTGAGCATCCGTAATTGACGGCTGACTTTGGTGAAGATTTTCGTGGCCGGTGTGTCATCCTTACACTGAGCCAGATGGTTCATAAAGCGGTCGTTAACCTGCCGAGCTTTTCAAGAGAGCGTCTCAGCCACTCCCGTCCGTTCATCGCGATCTGGATGTGATACGGGAACCACGTCTGAAGACGGATGTTCATAAAACCGTAATCCTCGTGATCGTAGTAGAAGTAAAGGTGTTTGCATTTGCCCCAATGTCTTGAAAGCCGGGGGAAACCGGCAGTTTTATCGTAGCGAGCTTTGAATACAATTCTGTCGAATCCCGAAATATAGCCGTTGATAACATCCGAAAATTTCTGTATAAGTGTGTTCATGCGCCGTGCCTCTTATGGTTTGCTTGAAAAACACTTATTGTAAGGGGATTTCGGCGCTCTTTTAAACCCGTTTCTTAAAACGCGCAGCGTTTTTTACTAAAGCTGCGGCGAGAAAAACACAACCAGACTATTTGAAATTATGAATACGCTCATTCGATGATCTAAGTTTGGTTGCGGCTGAAAGCAGCTTTAGGTTACAAATCAATAGTTCGAACAGTGTTTTCGTGTGTTTCGTGTATTTCGTGGTTAGATCATTCCCGTTTTTAGGGTTAACAAAAGAACAGTAGAGTTTTAATCATCGCTGTTTTAGTATGATTAAAAGAGTTGAAAATGTTGAAAAAGTTAAAGGAAAATACTACGCAGTTTCAACCACTTTAACGATTTTTTTGTTCATCGGTTAAGTCGCTTCCAAGCGTTCATCGACATTTTTAGATGATCTTGCGGCGGGCCGGGCACTTTATAGCATTGCAGTCCCACAGGTCCGTCGTATCCGATTTCATTTAGACAGCGAATAACCCGTCCGATATCCAGCGTTCCCTTTCCCAGTGGCTGGATCAACTCCTTCCAGTCGGCCTTGGGTGCTGCCAGCTCATTGGCACCGTTGATCAGCACAACTTTTAAATCAGAGCCCATGCTTTTCAGCATGTTTTCCAAACCCTGATGCGGATTCAGTGCCAGAAAATGACAGAGCGTGAAGCTCAGACCGAGATTTTTCCGCTCGGCCAGCTTGAGTATCTGCATGCAGGTGGGTATTCTCTCCGTAAAGCATCCGACATGCGGATATAAAACGACATCAAGATCGCACTCCGCCGCATGGTCGCAGACACTGCGGGTCAGTTCTACGGCCGCTTCCATCGTCGTCTTCCTGTTGTTCAACGAGAGCCAGATGATCGTCTTGCGCCCTTTCAATTTACGGAAATGGCTTATAATCGATTCCGGCACACCGTCGTGCTTCTCACCGATTTTTAGCACCACATAGCTTGCCATGATAGCAACACCATGGCGGTCAAAAGCGCCCAGCAGTTCATCCGTGCAGTTTGCAGGCCGAGTACAGATGCCGTCGTAGCCGAGCTTTTTTAACAGAGTGGCTTGTTCCTCGACGCTCTTGATCGAGGTAACTCCGTTGTCGAAGGCGAAGAACTTTCGTTCAGCGCGCAGAGAGCAGCATACGAATAACATAAAAACGGATATGAACTTTTTCAATTGATCCTCCTTTATCTCAGGGGCACACTTTGAAATTTACGCATCCAGTTAGCAACATCCTGGTTGATCCACTTGTCACGAAAAGGACGGCTCAGCATCGCGTTGGCGGCGTTGTCACCTGCAAAGCGGTCGTTCGCGCTGTCCCAGATCAACTTGCGTCCGAGTGTTGCGCAGCAGAGTCCCATGTAGCAGATAGCATAGATATTGTGACCAACCTCAAGCGGTTCCAGCGAAGGTTTGCCGGTCTCGATTGAGCTTAGGAAATCAGATTTATCGGAAAGTATTCCGGAAAAATCAAACTTCCCAGGCTCATCCAGTGCTTTGATTAATGCCGGATCGCTGGAATGTATCTTTCTAGGATATATTATCTGTAACCAGCCCTTTTCTCCCTCGAATCTGACGTAAGGTTTGTCAATATGGTAGTTGGCTACAAAGCCATCTTTGTAAGTATACTTTAATTCGAATTGCTCGAGTGTGTTCCACAGTCCTTTGCCAAACTCTCCTCTGCCTTCAACCGTTAATGGCATCTCATATTCGCGATCAATCCCCCATAGTGCGATATCCCAAAGATGCGCACCCCAGTTGGTGATCATGCCGTTGCAATAGTCGTGGATACGTAGCCAGCCTGGTCGGCTTCTGAGATTTTTTGAGTTATGCACACGCTTCAGCGTGTACGGTGCTTCAAAGGCGGGACCGAGCCACATGTCATAATTCAATTCCTTGGGCACCGGCATTGTTTTCTGCGCTCCAATCGACGCTCCGTTCAACTCTTTAGGCACTCCCACCGTCACACCGGTCAGCTTACCCAGTACTCCGTTACGCACCCCCTGAGCAACCTTGGCCATGGCAGCGATTGATCGGAATTCACTGTCAAGCCGGTTGGCAACTTTGTGTACCTTGACCGCTTCGATCAGTGCCTTGCTGTGGCTGAAACTGATCGAAAGAGCTTTCTCCATGCAGATGGGTTTGCCAGCCATGGCGGCGGTAATGCCCACCGGTACATGCCAATGGTCGGTTGTGGAGCACATGATTGCATCAACTCCCTTGTCGGCTATCAAATCCCTGTAATCATCATACTTTGTAACGGCATTTGAGCTACCATAGTTTTCGTTTACAACAGCTTCACAGTTTTCCATCCGCCAGGTATCAACATCATTAACCGCTACAACTCTGCAATTTTTAATGTTTAAAAATCCATTGTTAAGATTGGCTAGTACCGCCTGCCGCCCGCTTCCCACCATTCCGATTGTAATCACTTTGCTGGGCGCGGTTTGTCCGAGAACCGATGCCGGAATGATCGTCGGTGTCGTAATTGCCGCTGCTATCCCCATCCCGCTTTTTCTGATGAATGATCTTCTGTTTTCCATATCTTTTCTCCCTTTGACAAGATTAAATGCTGAAACCATAATCAGATTGAATGGAGCGCAATACTCCTCATATCGTGTTGTAATCGTAACATAACGCCGTAAAACAGCAATGCACAAAAAACAATATCGAACTAAACTATAAATTTCGGGCAGGCAACGCGCGGTATGATTCCGATAAATTTTTTCATTTGATCATATCGGAGAATTTCTGTACAAGTGTCTTGAACAGCCGCGCCATTTGCGATTGATCGCTGAATAAACTACTTAAGAGATTAAATTTAAATCGTTTCAATTAGAAATGGAGACCGCATGAATGATCTTCCTGCGATTGATATTAGAACCGCGAATATTGATGATCTGGCTGCAATTTTTCATCTGGGTGAAAAAGTGTTCACATCTCAAGCGGCGGCTAATCTTTACCGTACTTGGGATGAGTATGAGGTAACCACTCTGTTCAATTGCAATCCTGAACTGCTGCTGGTGGCGGAAACTGAGGGCAATGTAGTTGGCTTCGCTCTTGGTACAACTATTGAAAAGGCGCGCTCGGCCTGGAATTACGGGCATCTGCTCTGGCTGTGCATCGATCCCGAATATGCGCGGTTGGGGATTGGAAGCTTATTGTTTGACCGGTTCCGTCAGGAATTTCAAAGTCAGGGGGTGCGGATGATGCTGGTGGATACACAGGCCGATAACAAACCGGCGATCGACTTCTTTTGCCGCAAGGGATTTGAAAATCCGACCGATCACATTTATATGACTCTAAATTTAGAAAAGGATAACTGATGCCCGATTACGCCATTAACCGCAAAAGGCTGCTTTCTCTGTTTCACAAGATGGTGGATATCTATAGTCCCTCCAATAAGGAGGAGGAGATTACATCTTTTCTGCATGAAGCTTTGACGACAAACGGATTGCCAGTGAAACTTCAGCCGGTGGATGAAGTACGCAGTAATCTGATAATCAGTTCGGGAGAACAGCCGTCAATGCTTTTTCTGGGTCATATTGATACGGTTCCCGCCTATGACATTGAGCAGTATAGTTTTAATGAGCGAGACGGACTCTGCTACGGTCTGGGTACTGCCGATATGAAGGGAGGATGCGCCGCGCTGATCGAGGCTTTCACCTGTGCCTGCGAAGCTTATTGCGTCGGGGTCAAACCTAATAATAGAAAATAGCGATTGTATTGCGTCGGGGTCAAACCTAATAATAGAAAATAGCGATTGATGGGTGTTTTTGCTTTCTGATACTCTTTTATCATGGTTAAAGAATTGAGAGTTGAATTTCCCGGCACCATCTATCATATTACGCATCGAGGTAATGGGGA
>CAYOQJ010000035.1:0-3521 GCA_964406095.1 uncultured Lentisphaeraceae bacterium | reverse complement strand
TTAGAAATAGCCATCCTTCTTCTTATCCTCCATCGAGGAGTTGTCGGCGTCGATGACGCGGCCCTGGCGTTCGGAGGTGGTTGTGAGCAGCATCTCCTGCACAATCTCTTCGAGAGTTTCGGCGTTGGATTCGACCGCGCCGGTAAGCGGATAGCAGCCGAGTGTACGGAAGCGCACCTTTTTCATCATCGGCTTTTCGCCCTCTCTCAACGGCAAACGTTCGTCGTCCACCAGAATCAGCGTACCTTCGCGTTCCACCACAGGACGCTCAGCGGCGAAGTAGAGCGGCACAATCGGAATTTCCTCGCGCAGGAGATAGAGCCAGATATCCAGCTCGGTCCAGTTGGATAGCGGAAAAACTCTGATTGACTCGCCCTTATTGACTTTGGCGTTGTAGAGATTCCAGAGTTCAGGGCGCTGATTTTTCGGATCCCACTGATGGAACTGATTACGGAAGCTGTAGACGCGCTCTTTGGCGCGCGACTTCTCTTCATCGCGACGCGCCCCGCCAAAAGCCGCGTCGAATTTATAATGATTAAGCGCCTGTTTAAGTCCAACTGTTTTCATCAGATGAGTATGATTTTCTGAGCCGTGAATAAACGGGTTGCTCTTGTCTTTGCCGTCGGGGTTGATCCAGACCTTGACATCGACTTTATATTTCTCCGCCATCAGGGTACGAAATTTGTACATCTCCCTGAATTTCCATTGGGTGTCGACGTGCATCAACGGGAATGGAATGCGCCCGGGCGCAAACGCTTTGTGCGCCAGGTGGAGCATAACCGATGAGTCTTTGCCGATTGAGTAGAGCATCACAGGGTTGTGGAACTCCGCCGCGACTTCACGAATTATGTGAATACTTTCAGCTTCAAGCTGTTTTAAATGAGATAAATTATAACTTTGCATTACAGATCCAATTAATTTTAACACGGAGACACAGGGACACAGAGTTCTTTTATGTCAAGCTAACGCTTGTCATAAAACACCATTTATGACTCGATGTATACCGTTTTTAACTTTAGCTTCTCCAAAATTGATGACATATCCCAGTTTCATTCCGCTAAGTCGCATATATGTTAAAACCTGAGATTCAAATACTTTGTTATATTGCGTAGTGGCTTTAACCTCAACAATGACCTTGTTCTCAATAAGCATATCCAATCGTAAATCATTCTTGAGAACTTTACCTTTATATAAAACGGGCACGCTCTTCTGCTTTTCAACTATTAATCCGTGATCTATCAACTCTTGACATAAGGCTTCCTCGTATATCGACTCCAGCAAACCGGACCCACCAAGAATGCTATGAACCTCTATAGCCGCACCAATAATAATCGTTCCTATTTCATTTTCAGTCATATCAGGGTGAATCTCGAAGTAGAACTTCCCTCTCTGTGCCTCAGTGCCTCAGTGTTAAAGATCAGAACCGCCAGATGAGGGGAGCGAGAATGACAATAAGTGCGAGCAGGAGCAGACTCAGCGGGATACCGACGCACAGGTAGTCGCTGAAACGGTAGCCGCCGGGACCATAAACCATCAGGTTAGTCTGGTAGCCGATCGGTGAAGCGAACGAACAGGATGCCGCCACCATGAGAGCGTAAATAAAGGGCAGCGGGTTTACTTCCAACCGCGCCGCGGTTGAAACCGCAATTGGAAACATCAGAGCGGCGGCGGCGTTGTTAGTGATAAAAATCGTAAGCATCACTGTTGCAAAACAAATTGCCGTTAAAGCCGCCCAGGGCATACCACCGCAGAGTGAAAGCAACATATTAGCCAGCGCCAAAGCAGCACCGCTTTTCTGCAACGCCACCCCCAGACCGAGTGCGGCGGCGATCACGATCAAGACGTTCCACTCGACACTGCGTCGGGCGCGGCCAATAGAACAACAGCCGAAAGCAATCATCAGAAAGGCCGCAATCATGGCGGCTTTTAACATGGATACTACTCCGCAGGCGACCAGCAGCACCATAAGGGCGATAATACTGACAGCCATTGGCGCCTTTTTTTTGTCGACCGGTGTTGAATCGTCTACCTCGCTGATAAGATAGAAGTCTTTCGAGTCCTTCTGGCGCGGGATGAATCCGGCGTGTGACTCAATCAGCAGAGTATCGCCGGGACGCAGCACAATGTCGCCTATCTTGCCTGAGAGTCTCTCGCCGTTACGTGCGACAGCCAGCACAACCGCGTTATAACGATTGCGGAAACCCCCTGCTTTGATGCTCACCCCAACCAACGGGCAGGTATTGGAAACAACGCATTCAACCAGACAGCGGTCGCGCAGAGGCGCGTTTAAATTGAATATCTGCTCATCGGCGGTGTGCAGTCCCGCGAAATCACGTAGCTCCTGAACCAGACCGACGCCGCCGGCAAAGACCAACCGATCGCCGTTTTGAATGATTTCACTGGGTGGCGGGGCGGAGATAAGCTGATTATCACGGATGATCTCGACGAGGAAGCCGTTGGACAAATTGCGCAGTCGGGCAGCGGTGATGCTTCTTCCGGCCACGGCACCATCGGTTGCGACAATCATTTCCAGCATATATTCGCGCGCATTGCCGAATGCCTGCGCACTGCCGCCGCGTTCCGGCAGCAGTTTGCCGGAGAACATCACCATGAAAAGCACACCTGCTATCAGACACGGCACTCCAAGGGCGGCGATGCCGAACATTGTCAGCGATTCATGAAACCGTTCGTGATACATACCGTTGATCACGACATTGGTGCTGGTGCCGATCAAGGTGCAGATACCGCCGAAAATCGAAGCGTAACTCAGGGGTATCAACAATTTAGAGGGAGAGATATTTATAGCAGCCCCCCACTTTTTTATAACTGGAATAAAGAGCGCCACAACCGGTGTGTTGTTTAGAAACGCACTCAATCCGGCGATGGGCAGCATCATGCGCAACTGCGCGGCGGCAACGGTTCGCGGAGTACCCAACAATCTTTTGACTACCCAGTTCAATCCGCCGGTGCCCTGAATGCCAGCCACGACAACATACAGCATTCCGACAGTGACAACACCCGACGAAGAAAAGCCGTCGAAGCTCTCTTTAATGTCGAGCACACCGGCGACACACAAAGTGGCCAAAGCACCCATAAATGTGAAATCCGCGGGCAGTTTGGTCAGTAGTTGAACCAAAAAAACAGCAAAGATGACACCGATTGTCAGCCAGGCTTGCCAGGAGATAGATGTGAAAATTTCAGGCATAGGGAAGAGGGTTAAAGAAGTGCTACAATGCGAGATTGCTAAAGTTGGAGAGTGAGGCAGAGGTGACAGCCGCGTAATCTCGCGAACTTCGCGTTAAAAGCACTTTAATCCTGTTAATCCTGTCTAAAACCGCAAATTGGCTCTGAGAGCCAACGCTACAGCGGCGGGGGAGGGCACCCGCCCCACACAGCGTGCATCTGTGGGGCCGGGGGGCCCCCCCGGCCCCCAAAGATGCCCGCTGTGTAGGGCGGGTCCCCCCCCCCGCCGCTGTAGCGTTGGCTCTCAGAGCCAATTTGCGGTTTTTAGACATGATTGA